>NZ_JZRB01000044.1 GCF_000964085.1 Luteibacter yeojuensis | reverse complement strand
GGGGGGGGCGGGGGTATGCTTTGTAGCCCGCCCCGGCCGCCAGCCCCATAGCACATTCCGGCTAGGTGCCCGCCGGCTATGCGACGATGCCCGCTCACACCATGGCCCAAACCCGCCCCTACCGCGCCCTGTGGCTCCTCGTGCTCCTGCTACTGGTGGCGGGCAGCGCGGCGCTGGGCGGGTGGTACGCATGGCGGCGGGCGCTGGGTTCGATCGGCGAGCAGGCCGGCGACCGCCTGCACTTGCACGCCCTGGCCGTGCAGCGCCTCATCGACCGCTACCGCGTGCTGCCGCGGGTGCTGGCGCTCGATCCCGAGCTGAAAGCCGCGCTCGAAGGCGCACCCGCCGCGGTGGGCACCGCCGCCCTCAACGCCAAGCTCGACCGTGCCAACGACGCCGTGCGTGCCTCGACGCTCACCCTGCTCGACCGCCACGGCCGCGCCCTGGCCGCCAACAACTGGAACACCCCCGAGAGCAACGTCGGCCTCGACTACGCGTTCCGGCCCTACTTCCGCGACGCCATGCGCGATGGCCACGCCACCTTCTATGCGCTGGGCGTCTCCACCAACGTGCCGGGCTACTTCATCGCCCAGGCCGTGGATGACGACGCGGGCCGGCACATCGGCGTGGTGGTGCTGAAGATCTCGCTCGATGCGCTGCAGGAAGACTGGGCCCCGGGTGGCGACGTGGTGTTCCTCTCCGATGCGCACAACGTCGTGTTCCTCGCGAACCACGCCGACTGGGTATACCGCGTGCTGTACCCGCTTTCGCCCGCGGATGCCGGCGCCATCGCCAGCACGCGCCAGTACGGCACGCGGCCGCTGCAGCCCATGGCCTGGAAGGTGCTTGCGCCGCAGGGGGCCGATACGCTGCGCGTGCGCATGGCCTCGCCCGCGCTGGCGCACGACACCATGTGGCGCTCGCTGGCCATGCCGAAGCAGGCATGGACGCTGCACCTGCTGGCCGATACGCGCCCTGCGGTCGCCGCCGCGCGCAACGCCGTGTTCGCCGTGCTGGCGGCGTGGCTGCCCGTGCTGCTGCTGGGCATGTTCCTGCAGCAGCGCGTGCGCCTGGCCCGCCTGCGCCAGCGCAGCCGCGAGGAACTGGAGCGCATGGTGGCGCACCACGCCTCGGCGCTGCGCTCCGCGCAGGACAGCATCGTCGCCGCGGCCAACGAAGCCGCGCAGGGTGGGCACGGCAGCCTCGAGCACCTTCCCCAGGGCGTGAGCGTCGTCGATGCGGGGCTGCGCCTGGTGGCGTGGAACTCGCGCTACCAGAAGATCTTCGGGTTCCCCGACGAGTACATGCAGGTGGGGCGCCCCATCGAGGACATGTTCCGCTTCAACGCCCGGCGCGGCCTGCTGGGGCCGGGCGATACCGACGAAGCCATCGAGCGCCGCCTGCAATACCTGCGCGCGGGCAGCCCGCACATGTACGAGCGCGAGCGGCCCGACGGCACGACGCTGGAGATCCGCGGCAACCCGCTGCCCGGCGGCGGCTTCGTCACCAGCTATGCCGACATCACCGCCTACAAGGCCGCCGCCCGCGAGCTGCGCAGCCTGGCGTCGTCGCTGGAACACCGCGTGGAAGAACGCACGCGCGACCTGATCGAAGCCAAGGCGGAAGCGGACAAGGCCAACCGCTCGAAGACGCGCTTCGTCGCGGCGGCCGTGCACGACCTGCTGCAGCCCCTGAACGCGGCGCGCATGTTCATCGGCAGCCTCGCGGGCCGGCGGCTGGACGCCGAAGGCCACGAACTGGTCGAGCGCGTGCGCAGCGCGCTCGATACGCAGGATGAACTGCTGGCCAGCCTGCTCGATATCTCGCGCCTGGAGGGCGGTGCCGTGGCGCCGCGCTTCGCCAGCGTGGCGCTGGACCCGATGCTGCGCGAGCTGGCGCGGCAATCCGCCGTGCTAGCGTCCACGCGCGGGCTTGTCCTCGGTTACGTGGGCACCACGCTCACCGTGCGCAGTGACGCGCTGCTGTTGCGTCGCGTGCTGCAAAACTTCCTCAGCAACGCCATCCACTACACGCCGCGTGGCAGCGTGCTGCTCGGCGTGCGCCGCGCCGAAGGCCACGCGCGCATCGAGGTGTGGGATACCGGCGTGGGCATCCCCGAGGCGAACACGCGGGCTATCTTCGATGAGTTCCTGCGCCTGGATAACGGCGTGGATCGCGACAGGCGAAGCGCCGGGCTGGGCTTGTCCATCGTCGACCGCATCGCACGGCTGTTGGGTGCGACGGTGGCCGTACGCTCGTGGGAGGGCAAGGGCAGCGTCTTCTCGATCACGCTGCCGCTGGCCGAGGTGGGCACCGTGGCGCCGGCACACGCCGAGCCCGCCGACGACGAGTCCCCGTTCGTCGGCAAGCGCGTCCTCGTCATCGACAACGACCCCGTCACGCGGCGCCAGGCCATGGACTTGCTCGCGGGCTGGGGCTGCGACGTGCAGGGCATCGGCAGCGAGCGCGGCGCGCTGCGTTACGCCGAGACCGACGATGCGCCGGCGCTGATCCTCATGGACGACCCGCTCGATGGCCACGAAGGCGATGCCTTGCGCGCCGCCATGGCATCGCGCTGGGGCGCCTTGCCGCCCACGGTGTTGATGGCCGCGGCGCCCCGCCAGGCCGATATCGAGCGCGCATCGGCGCACGGCCTGCGCTACCTCGTGAAGCCCCTCGCGCCGGCGCGGCTGCGCGCGGTGATGACGCGCCTGCTGATGGTGGCCGGCTAGCCCGGGTGCGAACCCTCGACGCCCTCGTCGAGGTCCAGCGACTTCACCAGCACCGCAGCCTGCGTGCGCGAGCGGCATTCCAGCTTCGACAGCACGGCGGTGACGTGGATCTTTACCGTGTTCTCCGCCAGGCCAAGCTCCGCGGCGATCTGCTTGTTGAGCAGACCCTCGGCCAGCAGCATCAGCACGCGGAACTGCTGCGGCGTGAGGCTGGCCAGCCGCGCGGCCAGCTTCGCATCGTCCTCGCTGCGTTCGGAGCGTGCGCCAATGAACGCCGTGCCGCCGCCCATCACCGTCTGCACCGCATCGCGCAGCACCTCGGCCGGCGCCGATTTCGACACGAAGCCCGCCGCGCCGAACTGCTGCGCGCGGCGCACGTTGCGCGGGTGGTCGTTCGACGACACCACCAGCACCGGGATATCCGGGTGTTCGCCACGCAGCCACAGCAGCGACGAGAAGCCCATGGCCCCGGGCATCGTCAGGTCGAGCAGCACCATGTCGATGTGTTCGCCCTTCGCCAGCACGGCTTCCATCGCGCTATGGCTGCCGGCCTCCAGCGCCTTGCCATCCACCAGCAGCGTGGCCAGCGCGTGCAGCAGCGCCCCGCGGAACATGGGGTGGTCGTCGGCGATGAGGAGGGTGAGCGGCATGGCGGGCAGTGTAGCGCGCAGTCAAAGCGCCGCCGCGCACGCCGCCACCAGGTCACGGAACCACGCCTGTGCCGGGTTCGCATCGGTGCGGCGGTGCCACAGCGCGTGGAAGGTGATGTCGGGCAGCGGCACCGGGGGCGGGAAGGTTGCGATGGTGCGTGCGGCCGGCGAGGCGCGCACCACGCGCTGCATCAGCGTCGCCGTCAGGTCCGTTTGCGCGATGACCGAGGGCACCACGAACATCTGCGGCAGCGTCATCGCCAGGCGGCGCTTCTTCCCCTGCTGCGCGAGCGCATGGTCCACGAGGCCATACCCTTCGCCTTCCGGCGAGGCCAGCACGTGCGACAGCGACAGGAAGGCCTTGATGTCCATGCCGCGCCGGGCCACCGGGTGGCCGTTCGCGACGATGGTGACGAAGCTGTCGCGCAACACCGGCCGCGACAGGATGCGGCCATCGCCATGCAGGGGTGGCACGCCGATGGCCATGTCGATGGCGCCCGCGTCGAGCAGGTCCACGGCCTCGTCGCGCCCGGTGAAGGCGTGCAGGGCTAGCGTGGCGCCGGGCGCCTGTTCGCGCAGCGCCACTGTGATCCCTGGCAGCAACACGAAGGCCGGGTAGTCGGGCAGGCCGATCTTGAAGGTCTGCGTGGCCTGCGCGGGGACGAAGGCGGTGTCCTCCACCAATACGGCGCGGATCTGCTGCAAGGCCTCGGCGATGGGCCCGGCGAGGTCGCGGGCCCGTGCCGTGGGCAGGAGGCCGGCGGCACTCCGGTGGAACAGGGGATCGCCCGCGAGCTTGCGCAGCCGCGACAGGGCGGCGCTCATGGCGGGCTGGCTCACGCCTACTTCCGCCGCCGCACGGGTGACGTTGCGCTCGCGCATCAGGGCGTCGAACGCGGCGAGCAGGTTGAGGTCGATGCCATGAAAATCCATGACATGGATATTACGTTATATCCTGTATCTGTTGGACTGATGCATTATCCCTAACCAAAATGCGTTCCATCGCCCACCCCACGATGGAAACCGCCATGAACCACCTTTCGCCCGACATGCAGCAGCGCCTCCAGGCCGAACGCCATGCCGTGGAAACCCTCTATCGCGCCTTCAGCGAAAAGAACCCCGACCTGGTCGACGGCGTGCTGGCCCCGACATGGGACGACATCCCGCTTGCCCCCGGCCAGGCACCAGGCCCGGCGGGCATCAAGGACATCATCCGCGGCTTCATCCAGGCCTTCCCCGACGTGGCCATCACCGTGCACGACATGGTGCAGGAACCCGGCAAGGTCGGCGTCCGTGCCGAGATCACCGGCACGCACCTCGGGGAAATGTTCGGCATCCCCGCCACGGGCAAGGCGGTCGCGTTCCGCCTGCATGAGTTCCACGAACTGAAGGACATGAAACTCACCACCACCTGGCACATGGAGGACTGGTTCGGCTTCTTCATGCAGCTTGGCCAGTTCCCGGAGGTGGCCTGAGATGAAAGCCGCACAGATCGTTTCGTTCGGTGGCCCGGAAACCGTGGTGGTCGCCGACGTCGCCGCACCGGCTGCGGGCCCGGATGACGTCGTCGTCGGCGTGCGCGCGGCGGGCCTCAACCCGCTCGACCTGAAGATCATCGCCGGCTACATGCAGCAGGTGTTCCCCACCGACCTGCCATACACCCCAGGCAGCGACTTCAGTGGCGTCATCGACGCCGTTGGCGAAGGCGTCACCGGGCTCGACGTCGGTGACCGCGTGTTCGGCCGCACCGCGCCAACCGCCGGCGGCGCGCTGGCCGAGCAGCTGCGCATCCCGGCGGCTGATGTCCGCCGCATCCCCGCCGAGATGAGCTTCGAACAGGCAGCGTCATTGCCGACTACCTACGGCACGGCGAAGCAGGCGCTCGCCGATGTCGCGAAGCTGCAGCCAGGCGAGCGCGTGCTGATCCACGGCGGCGCGGGCGGTGTCGGCACCATGGCCGTGCAACTGGCGGCGTTGGCAGGCGCGCACGTCATCGCCACCGCTTCCGGGCGCAACCATGCCCTGGTGAAGGAACTCGGCGCGCACGACGTGCTCGACTACCGCCACGACGACGTCACGCGCTTGAGCGACATCGACGTGGTGCTCGACACGTTCGGCGGCGAGACGCTGGAGAAGTCGTGGCGCGTGCTCAGCCCGAAGGGGCGTATCGCGACACTCGCGGATTTCTCCATCAAGGCGCGCGGCAGCAACGAAGGCAAGGCGGTGTTCTTCGCCACCGCCACGCCGTATCTCGCCGATGCCATCGCGCAGTTCCAGCAGGGCAAGCTGCAAATCATCACCGATGCGATCTTTGACCTCGCGGATGTGCGCGCCGCGCTGGAGAAGCTGGCGACGGGGCATGCGCGGGGGAAGGTCGTCGTTCGGGTAGGCCGATAACGTCTGACTCAAACTTCATCCTGCGCCTACGCAATCTAGCGGATCGCACGGACTTCGATATCGCAAGGGGCCAGATAAGGTTCGCTTCGGCGTTCGAGACAGAGGAGGCCAAGGATGGCCATCCTGGGCAGTCCGCGAAACGGTGCGATCCTGATGTGCGAGTTCGACAAGCACGAGCTTGAGCTTGCAAGCGACGGGAACATGGTCAAGACCAGGCCTGTGATCGTGCTTTCGCCCCAGCGGAATCGACGCGGGCGCCTTCTGCACGTCGTGCCGATCAGCATGACGCCGCCCCGTATCATCGAACCGTGGCATGTCGAAATTGCACTCGCTTGCTTTCCCGCGCCGCTGCAGAGAGCGGTTGGAACACGATGGGCGAAATGCGACATGGTTGTTACGGTAGGGTGGAGCAGGTTGAGCCGCTACGAGGGGCCGCGACGGGCGGGCCGGGCTTCTTACCACGACACCTATGTTGATCAGGTAACGATGCTGCGCTTGAAGCGGGCGGTCGCATCAGTATTCGGAATCGAACGCAATCTCTGGGATGCGCTATCGAAGATTGCCTTGCCCCAGTCGCCGTTTGCGAATCATCTTGGCAAAGTCACTTCATAGGACGTATCGCAGGCGCTATATAAGTTGTTGATTCACATCTTCGATAGGTCAGGGTGCTTGCACCACTTCGCGATCGCAGGAAAACTCCGTTTCGTCCAGTACACACGGACCTCGAAGACCTAGGTCAGGCCTTGATGGCGGCAACCAGGCCAGGAAGAAGGAGATGACATCCCTTCCGCAACTTCCCGCGTGGAGCCCAGGTGCTTCGGCCCTGGGCTCAGTCATTTCAGGCCTGGGAATCCAGCGAGGTGCCGGCGGGCGGACGTCGCCACGTCGAGGCCAGAACAATGGCGCAGACGCCCAGTGTCACCGCCATGCCTAAGCCGAACTCCGTGGTGATGTACGGCGCCCTGCCATTCGTGGCGGTCGATGCATCGAGTACACCTTGCACCAGCGTGTTATGCACGGCGTGCAGTATCACGCATGGCCACACGCTGCCCGATGCCATGCGCAGCCACGTCATCACGAAGCTCAGGCCCACCACCATGGCGGTGAAGCAGGCGATGGCGTACGGGGCCGGCGTGCCGGCGTTGTAGTCGGCGCCCAGCAACACGGGGTAATGCCATACCGCCCAGAGCAGGCCAACGGCCAGGCTCGTGCCCCTGAAGCCCCAGCGCGCGTAGAGCCGCGGTACCAGGAAGCCACGCCAGCCGAGCTCCTCGCCCAACGTCCACGCGAGGGTGCCGATGACGATGAACACCATGGTGGTTGGCACGCCGAACCATGCGGCGAAGGCATCGGGGTGCGACGTGATCTTGAACGTTGCCGCCAGCGGCGCGCTGAAATGCTCCCACTGGAACGCGCCGGGAATCAGCAGCCAAGCCGCCACGTAGACCGGGATGGCGTAGAGCCACGGCAGGGCGTAACTCCAGCCAACGTAACGGCCGCGCGGCCAGGCCCATCCGAGTGATCGAAAATCCAGCCGACAGATAAAGCATGTAAGCAGCGCCGCCGTACCGGGGCACCACATCAGCATGCGCGAGATCATGGGCGGCTCGCTGCCGATGGCGACCGACAGCGCGGACACCGGCGCGCTCAGCGCGACGAGCCAGAACAGGAACCAGGACAGCGGTCGCTTCGAAGATCGGGCGTCGGTCACGGGGTCATCCGCGAAGTGGAAGCCGACAGCGTACGCGCTGGGACCGTGAAGCCCATGGCCCGGAAGTCCCGGGCGTGCCCTCAGGTGGCCAAGGGCCGCGCCCTGCGCGCGGCCCCCGATGAATCGACTTACTTACCCGCGGGAACCAGGTTGGCGAGCTTGCCCTTCTTGTCGAACTCGCAGGTGAATTCCTTCTTGCCGTCCATGCCGGCATCGGCGACGCCCGCGATCGAGTAACCGGAATCGGCCGCGGCGATCGGCTGCAGCTGGATGTAGTCGTTCTTGACGTCGAACTTCTTCGCGGCGGCATCCAGGCACTTGGTTGTCAGCTTGCCGGGATCGGGGCGATCGGAAGCGAAGGCCTGGGTGGTCAGGGCGAGGCCGAGCGAGGCGGCCAGGAGCAGGGCGGAATGGCGCATGGGTGTCTCTCCGTACAAGGCACGAGGCCGGGTGGACTGCCAGCCGGAGCATGCCTCTGGGTTCCTTGCGGCTAGATGAATCCGTTGAGGTTTCCCTGAACCGACGGTCAAAAACGATTCGCCGTATCAGCCAAATCAATTACTTAGGCATGGCGTACGGGGGCTGCGCTTCCCGCCAGCGCGTCCAGCGGCGGAGCAGCTCGCCCTTGCGCAGGCCATTGCCCTCGGCCAGCACCTCGATGGAAACGATGCGGTCGGTACGGAAATGCCGGAACCCCTCGCGCAGTTCGCACCAGGCGATGAGCATGCGCAGCGTGGCGTCGTAGCCCAGCACCACGGGCCAGATGATGCGCGTGGATTCCTCACCGGATTCCGCGCAGTAGTGCATGCGCACCTTGCGATCATCGCGAATGGCTTGGCGAAGGGCGTTCGTGTCGATGTCATCGCGCGGCGGCGGCGTGAAAGGTCGCAGGCCGACGCTGGGCCGGGCGATGTGTGGCCGCAGGTTTTCGGGGATGACCGCCGCGATCTTGCCAAGCACATCCTTCGCCGCGCTCGCCAGCGTCTTGTCGCCCAGCCCCGCCACCCACTGCGAGCCGAGCACGATCGCCTCGATCTCGTCGGGCGTCAGCATCAGCGGCGGCATGTCGTAGCTGCGATCCAGCACGTAGCCCACGCCCGCCTCGCCCGTGATCGGCACGCGCTGGCCGATCAGGTCGGTGATATCGCGGTAGATCGTCCGCCGCGAGGTTTCAATCTCTTCCGCCAGCGCAGCCGCCGTCATCGGCCGCGACGAACGCCGCAGCACCTGGATGATCTGGAAGAGCCGGTCGGCGCGTCGCATGGGTCGTGGTCTCCTGTGGCCATGATGGTGGCCACAGCAGGGGACGACAATCCCCGGCGCATCCACCCGACCGGAGATAACCCCATGAAATTCGCCTCGACCCGCCTGATCGCCGCCGACATCAAGCGCATGGTCGCGTTCTATGAGCAGGTCACCGGTACCGCCGCCCAATGGCTCGCGCCGGTGTTCGCCGAGATCGTGCTGCCTGGCGCGGTGCTGGCCATCGGCAGCACCGAGTCCGTGCCGCTGTTCAAGGAAGGCAGTGCCGAGGCGGGCGCCAACCGCACGGCGATCATCGAGTTGCTCGTCGACGACGTGGATGCGGAGTTCGCGAGGCTAAAAGACCACGTCGACATGGTGAGTGAACCGAAGCTCCTGCCGTGGGGCAATCGGTCCAACCAGTTCCGTGATCCGGAAGGAACGTTGGTGTCTCTCTTCACGCCGGTGACCGACGCCGCGAAGGAACGCTTCGGCACGCGATGACAGGGGAGGCAGGCGATCAGTCCGGCAACGCGCCAGTCACCGGCTTCCCGTCCACGAACTCCCGCACCGCCTTGATGGTGACGGCCGGCGCTTCTTCCATCAGCCAATGGCCCGAGCCCGGCACGACAAGCCCCGTGACATGTTCCGCGGCATTGCGCATCACGATGGCTTCGTTGTCACCGAACGATTTCTCGCCACCGATTGCCAGTACCGGCATGGTGAGCTTGTGCGTAGTGGCGTCCTTGTTGTCGACCGCGTCGGTGCGGATGGCACGGAACTGCGCGAAGGCCGAATGCATGGCGCCTGGGCGCGCATACAACGCGGCGTAATGCTGGCGCGTGCCTTCGTCCACCTTCGCCGGCGTGCCCGCGAACTCGTTCCAGAAGCGATCGAGATAAATGCGCTCACGGCCGGCCACGAGGCGTTCCATGTCCGGGCCGCCGAAGTCGAAATGCCACAGCAACGGCGAGCGGACGATATCGTTCCATGGCGGGATGCCCGGCACCGGCGCATCCATCACCACCAGCTGGGTCGTCTTGTCGGGGTAACGCGCCGCGTAGGCGTAGGCGACCATCGTGCCGATGTCGTGGCCGACAACCACACTCGTGTCGACACCCAGCTTCGTCAGCACGGCGCGGACATCGGCGGCCTGGGTTTTCTTGTCGTAGCCGCCTTCCGGGTGGGAGGACAAGCCCATGCCACGGAGGTCGGGGATAACAACCGTGTGGTCGCGGGCGAGGTCGATGGCCAGCGGCGCCCACATGTCGCCGGTATCGCCAAAGCCATGAAGCAGCACCACGCCCGGGCCGTGGCCGCCTACGCGGACATGGATGGTCGCGCCATCGGTGGCGATGTCTTCGCTATGGAAGCTGGCGGGCAGCGGGGTCACGTCGGCGAAGGCCGGGGCGCTGGCGCCGCCAAACAGGACGGCCGCCGCGAGCAGCCAGGCCTTGGAACGGGCAGGAAGGGAGCGTGACACGGGGCATCTCCAGTCAGGGGGCGCCAGGGTGGCGCCGGTGAGTGGAGCATGCGCCGCGGCGGGGCGGCTGACGTACGTATCCGGCGAGGTAGACGTTCGATGCGGTCGAACGTCTATCCACCTGCACGGGCGGTTAGTCGTAAGCAGCCGTCGTCCAGTTGACCGGCATATGTACCTTCTCGCAGCCCTGCTCGCAGATGTAGAAGGTGTGCTGCGCCACCAGCTGGATGACCGCACCATTCGCCAGGCGCAGGCGCAGCGATCGGGGGTTACCTTTCTGCTTCTTTGCTGCACCTGCGTCGAGTAGCTCGACGTGCTCGGTGAACGACTTCGACCCCCACGACCACGTGGCCACTCCACGCCCGTCGGTGATGCGGATGTCGGCAGGGGAGGCGGTGGCCTCCGAGACCAGGTGCAGGCCGGTATCGTGCGAACAGGCGGCGGCGAGGCAGGCCAATGCGCCGACGAAGGGTGCCATGCGTTTCATTGGCCGGACCTCGGGAAGAGTCATGGGTTATCGGCCGGGCGAACGCGGGCTTGAGCCGGGACCCGCGGTTGACCGGGTTTCCGTGCGATCTACCCGCACGGCGTCTTCCTGAGGAGCGCTTATTCTCGGGAGGCTCGCTTCATCGCTCCAAGGGCGGCGAGGAGATATAAGCCGCAAAGCCCAAAAGCCGCGCCGGCCGCCGCGAAACTCACCCATCCAAAGAATATGAGGTGGCCAAATTGCGTCCCGACCTTCAACCCGCGCATATCAGAGCCATGCTCGCCAATGAGGATGATGAGGCCAACGAACGCCAGTAACGGCACCGCAATGACGGTTTGAATGGCTAAAAAGATGCCACGCACCTGCTGCAATTTCGCGGGAAGCGGAAAGCCATGGCGCGCGAGCATCCATGTCGCAGCAAGGGGCAAGATAGGGAAGACGAAGAAGTAATAGATGGCGGCCTCGTCCCCGTAGCTCGCATACAAGGCCCACCTTCGCGCCGGAATGAAAGAAGCCGCCTGGAGAATGCTTCTCGCGAAGGAGCGTCCAAGTTCCGCTTCGTGGCACAGCGTGGCTGCGAGCGCGGCAACGACGACAACGGCGAGCATGGCGATGCGTGTCCATCGCTCGACGGTACGTGCCGTCCTGGCATGGCGATAAAGATCATCTTTCATAAGGCCGTCCAGAACGACGAGCTTCCGCCACCTCTATCAGGCGCATGGGACCATCCTTTTTCCAATCGCATTGTGGTGCAAGAGTGCGCGGATGAAGGGTGGCATGCGTTTCACCGGCCGGAGCTCGCAAAGAACCATCCGTTATCGGCCCACCGAGTTGATCCTTGAGGCTCATGGTGCGCTGCGTCGAAGGCCGCCCCGCGACGTGCCTCACTACCGCATCATGTTATTGCGCCCTTCTTAGTACTATGAATATAGTAGGAGCGCTCATGCATCCGGACGAAGGCATCCCCATGAAACGTAGTCCCCGGGCCAGGCTTGTTGATTTGATTGTTACTGTTGCGATGGCGTTGTCCCCGATTTCACCCGTCCATGCGCAGGGCTTCGATGGCGTAGGCCAGTTGAGGGAAGGCGGCGTAGCCCTCGTGGTGCTGCTTGCGATGTCGGTGATCGCGCTTTGGGTGGCGATCGAGCGGCTACGCAACGTCCGCAAGGCGTTCGTGGTCCCCGAGGGGCTGGCGCGCAGGGCCGATGTCTTGTGGCAGGAAGGCAGGACGGACCAGGCCCAGGCGCTGGTCGATAGCCAGCCGAGCACGCTCTCACGCATGCTGCATTACATGCTGGCCTACCGCGCGCTCGACCTGGTGACCGTGACCAAGGGCGTCGAAGACATCGCCTCCATCGAGCTTCGCGAACACCTGCGCCGCATCTATCCCCTGGCGATCATCGCGACCGTTGCGCCGATCGTTGGCCTGCTGGGCACCGTGGCAGGCATGATCGAAGCCTTCCATGCGCTTGCGTTGAATGGCCCGATCGATCCGGCGTTGCTCGCGAGTGGCATCTCCAAGGCGCTGGTCAACACGGCCGCCGGCCTCTCCGTGGCCCTTCCGGCGTTGGCCTTCTACCACGGCTTCAAATACCGCATCACCGCGTTCGGCCTTGAGCTGGAACGGCAAGCGGGCGCCCTCTTGCGCGCCCACTTCGTCCCCGCACCGGCTGGCGTAACGCCGTGAAGATCGACCTGGGCGAAGACCAGGAGCCGGAGATCGGGCTGGTAGCGTTGATCGACTGCATTTTCTTCCTGCTGATGTTCTTCATGGTGGCGACCACCTTCAAGCAGAGCGAAGACAAGCAGCACAATCGATCCATCCCGGTCGACCTTCCCAAGGCGGCGGCGACCTTTCGCCCCGAAGAGGCCTCTTCGACAGGCGTACTCATCACCGTGGCGCGCGATGGCACCATCTACGTCGACGGTGCCGCGATAACGAAGGGACAGCTCAAAGACCGCCTCCACGACCTGGCTGCCCACGACACGCACACGGTCATCCGCATCGACGGCGACCGCCGCGCCCAGTTTCAGGACGTGGTGAGCGTCATGGACATGTGCGCGTTCGAAGGGCTCACCAACCTCGCGGTCCACGTCCGGAACTGACATGGCCACGCGATCGTAGTGGGATCCGTACCGCCCCGCCCGGAATGACAACCCGGGGCGTGATGCGCTTTGGTCCATCCTGGCGCATGTGCTCGTGCTGGGTGTGTTGTTTTACCTCGCGCAACTGCCGCCCTCGCCGGAAGCCGCACGCAAGCGGGTGGAGGCGACCCGCAACGCCGCCTTTCAGTCCGCGGCGACCCAACGCCTGAACGACCTGGCTTCGGCCGAAGCCGCGCTCGCGCAGCACTCGCATGAGGTTGCGCCACCACCGCCTCAGCCCGCTTCATCGGCACAAGCGGCACTGGCGCAGGCACGGGCGCGCTACGACGCGCTGAAAAAGAAACACGCCGACCTGCCCGCGCTACCGAAGATGCCGCACACGGAGACCGAGGCCCTCGCGCAACTGGCCCAACTCAAAACCCAGGTCGCCGCGACGCTGGCACGTGATGTACAGGCGGCTTCACCCGCTGGCGCGTCGACGGCCGGGGCGGCAGGCAAGAGCGGCCCCGGAGGCCCCCGGTTACTCGGCATGGCGGGGGACACGAGCCTGACTCCCTTTGAGGTGGCCACCGCCGGCAACCATGGCGCAGACATCGTTCCACACGGTCGCTTCTCCAAGATCCCGCCCCTCGACGCACCAGTCCACGCTGCAGCAGGCCGCAGCGCAGGCGCCGGTGGTGCGTATACCAACCGCCTGTATGTCGACACGTGGTACGTGGTGGGGCCGTTCGAGGCCGTCGGCGACCATCCCCTAGATCATCCGGAACTGCCCGAAGTAGCCGTCGATCTGGATGGAACCTACGCAGGCAAGTTCGGCACGCTGACATGGCGCTACGTCCAGGCAAGCGAATACCCGCTGTTCCTGCCCGACCCGGCAGAAAGTGCTATCTACTACGGGTATACCGAACTAAGGCTCGACCGCGACATGGAACTGTGGGCCTGGATCGGCGCGGACGACGACGCGAAGCTGTGGGTGGATGATGAGCTGGTGTGGAAGGGCGGCGCGCCGGTGAAGCCGTGGTTCATGGTGGATGCCCGTTCGATGCGGCGCGAGATTGCTGATTACAATTTGAGCGAAGGCAAGGTGCGGCTTCGGCTTGCCGCGGGGCGGCATCGGGTGTTGTTCAAGTTGTATAACGGGGCGCAGGTGATGTTTTTCTCGTTGGTGCTGAGTGATGCGCAGGCAGCCAGCACCGGCGCGCCGCGCGTCGGCGGCATGGCGATGGTGCACCATTGAGTACGCCTGGTGCTTGCGACCTAGGAAGCTTTTTTCGCGCGGGTGCGCGCGGCCTTCTTGGCAGCCGTCTTGCGAACCGTGGCGCCCTTCGTCCTGGCCGCCTTCTTCGCCGCCGCCGACTTGCTTGCTGACGTTCGCTTGGCAGCACTCTTCCTGGCTTGGGTCGAAAGTGCGCGCTTCGAAGCCGCAGCTGTACCCTCGCGCTTAAGTGCCTTCGTGCTGGCGCGTTTCCGCGTCGCCGATTTCTTGGTGGCCGTCCCAGCAGAACGGTTCTTCGCCGCCTTCGTATCCTGGGCCGCCTTCTTCTTTGTGGCCTTGCTGGCAGTCTTCGATGGCGTGGCCTTCACCCCGTCACGCCGTGCTTTCGACAGGCCGATGGCGATGGCCTGCTTGGCCGACCGGGCACCATGCTTACCCGCGCGGATGTGCTTGATCTCCTCATGCACGTATTCGCCGGCTTGCGTGGAGGCTGACTTGCCTTGGCGCCTGGCGGTGGCGGCTTTGGCTGCGGTTTTCTTCTCGGGCATGCGCGTTCCCTCCTCGGTCCACCGTCAAGGTAACGGCAACCGCCGTGATGCGGGTGTGTTGGTCGCGGTGTGGTGCGGTAAAGTGCGTTTGCCACGGGAGAGTGTCATGACCCAACAGGTAGCGACCATCGCAGGCGTCATCGGGTTTCTGATCTGCATTGCCACGGCGTTGGTCTTGGCCCTGCGTTCCCGTTCCAGGAAACGGGGTTCGCCACGTGGGGCCGGCCAACGTCGTCGAGGCGGCGTTTGACCTCCCAAGCGGGCTTGCCGAAGGCAAGTGCTCGAACCAGCGGGCTTTACCGCGCCGCGCCGCTATAAGCGTATCCTGTGGGCACACCGGCACTGCAGGAAGCACGTCATGAAGTGGCTTTGCGCGTTTGTTGTAGTCGCGATGACCTTCCTCGAAGCCGCGTCTGCGGCTTCTCAGGTTGCTTATCCCGATGAAGCTGCCCTGCGCAGGGGGCTCTCCATGCCGCCGGACACGAAGCTGCTTTACCGCGATACCAACGGGGCGTCGATCGGCGCGAAGACCTTCCTGGATCGTGTGAACACCGGAACGGGGTTTGCCTTCAAGCCTGCCAATGCAGACGGCTTCGCAGTGCTCACGCTCGACAGCCCACCCCGGACGCCACGCACTCCGCTTGGCGACCTGATCATCGGCGAACCCATCCCCGCGTTCAGTCTTACGTCGAGCACAGGCAGGCAGGTCACTTCCACCAGGTTCGACCACGATTTCACTGTCATCGATTTTTTCTTCGTCGACTGCGGTGGCTGCATCAAAGAGATCCCCGCCCTCAACGCCTTCCATGCCGCGCATCCCGACATCGGCGCCATGAGCATCACTTACGACGCGGCCGCCGAGTTACCGGCGTTCAAGAATAAGTTCGGGCTAACCTGGGAAATCGTGCCTGACGCGGTCACGTTCTATCAGAAGGCGAATATCCAGATGTTTCCCACCCTGGGAATCGTCGATCGCCACGGCAAGCTACTCGATCTCAAGGGTGGGTGGACCCTGCATCCGCCAGGCAGGACCCTTAACGGCGAAGACATCGAGCGTTGGGTCACGGATGTAAGGCACGCAACGCCTGCGCCTCGGTCGAGCGAGACTCGGTGATTGACCGGGGCAACCGTCGACCGGGTCGCGGGAAACCTCGGAATACCGATCGGAGCTGGTGCGAAGGCGCTTTTGGATGCCACCTTGATAGGACGGACCCAGTGAATGGAGTTCGTGTAATGAATGACGCCCAGGCGGCTCCACGGCAGGGGAGCACCAGTGAAATGTCGCGATGAAATGTCATCTAATTGTTTCGGGCAATAAGGCATATTGATGCCACCGCATCGTACTCAGACTTAAGTGCGATCGTGCGCAACGCGTCCAATTGTCATGACGGGAAGAAGGACGGCGGACTCTGCAACGTCATCCAGCACGCAGCGGAAGACGCGCTGGTTGAGTCCGAAGACAGTGCTATGCACTAAAACGATATGCAGTGATCGATAGTTTGACGGGATGACATGGCACAAACGTCATAGGTTGGCATCGGCATTTTGCGAGATATAGCTTCGCTGATTGAGACGACGTCTCTACCTTTGACGTTGAGTTGCCGGAGCCGGCTCGCGCAGGCATCCGGAATCCCTCCAGGTGTCTAGGAATCCGTCCTGTTGCACCACAACAAAACCCTCCCTAAATTGGTGCAATGCATGCACCCGATCAGTCAGAACTCCTGACCCTCCTCGCCACCGGCCTCGCGGTAGTCGGTGCCGACGGCCGGGTCGCCTGGCTCAACCCCGCCCTGGGCGAGGTCCTCGACGTAGGCCCCCGCACGGCGGTGGGCCAGCCCCTGGCCAGCCTCATGCGCTACGCCCCCCTGGCCGACCAGCTTGTCCGCACCCTGGCGGAAGGCCGCGGCTTCAACCTCCGCGGCATCACCTTCGGCGTGGCGCGGGGCCGTGAGGTCACGGCCGATCTGTCGATGCAGCCCATCGATGCCGGCCGCGTCCTGGTCGAGGTGCACCCCCTCGCCAGCGACCTCAACGCCGGCGATACCCCGCTGTCGGCCACGCTCCGTGGCTTTGCCCACGAGGTAAAGAACCCGCTGGCGGGCCTCCGCGGCGCCGCGCAGCTGCTTGAACGCCGCCTGGCCGATAGCGACCTGCGCCAGCTGGCCGCCATGGTGATCTCGGAGGCGGATCGCCTTGCCTCGCTGGCCGATGGCCTGCTGCGCCATGGCGGCGCGGCGCGGATCGGGCCGGTGAGCATCCATGAGCTGCTCGAACGCCTGGAGGCGCTGGTGTCGGCGGAGGCGAACGCGCCGCGCGTGCGCCACGACTACGACCCGAGCCTGCCGGATGTCACGGGCGATAACGACCGCCTGCTGCAGGTGCTGCTCAACCTCGCGCGTAACGCGATCGAGGCGGGTGCCCAGACGATCACGCTGCGCACGCGCATCGAGCACGGCGCGCGGCTGGGCGATCGCACGGTGCGCGCGGCGCTGCGTGTCGACGTGCTGGACGATGGCCCTGGCGTGGCGGACGAGCTCCGCGATGTGCTGTTCCACCCGCTGGTGAGCGGCCGCCCCGATGGCACGGGCCTGGGCCTGGCGCTGTCGCGCGAGATCGCCCACGACCACGGTGGCGACCTGCGTTACGTGAGCCGCCCGGGTGACACCGTGTTTTCCCTTTACCTCCCCATGGACCGCCCGCATGAGTGAGATCTGGATCGCCGATGACGACCGTGGCGTGCGCTTCGTGCTGGCCGAGGCCCTGCGCGACGCGGGTCACGCGGTGCGCGAGTTCAGCGCCGGTGACGCGGTGCGCGCGGCGCTGGAAGAAAGCCGCCCGGCGTTGCTGGTCACGGATGTGCGCATGCCGGGTGAGAACGGCCTGCGCCTGCTGGAGGACCTCACCCGCCGCAACATCGGCCCGGTGATCGTCATGAGCGCGTTCACCGACGTGGCGACGACGGCCGCGGCGTATCGCGCGGGCGCGGCGGATTACCTCGCCAAGCCATTCGACCTCGATCAGGCGGTGGAGACGGTGGAGCGCGCGCTGGCCGCCGCGCGCGAGGAAGTCATCGTGCCACCGACGCGCGCCGATGCGCATGCGCTGATCGGCGAGAGCACCGCCATGCGCGAGGTGTTCCGCCTCATCGGCCGCGTGGCGGCCAGCGACCTCAACGTGCTGATCACGGGCGAGACGGGCACGGGCAAGGAACTGGTGGCGCGTGCGTTGCACGAGGAATCGTCGCGCGCCGGCAAGCCCTATGTGGCGCTGAACACGGCGGCGATACCCGCCGAGCTGTTGGAAAGCGAATTATTCGGCCACGAGGCGGGCGCGTTCACCGGCGCGACGCGGCGCGTGGCGGGCCGTTTCGAGCAGGCCGATGGCGGCACGCTGTTCCTCGACGAGATCGGCGACATGCCGCTGGCCTTGCAGACGCGCCTGCTGCGCGTGCTGGCGGGTGGTGAGTTCTACCGCGTGGGCGGGCGCGAGCTGATGCACGGCAACGTGCGCATCATCGCGGCCACGCACCAGGACCTGGAGGCGCGCGTGGTGCAGGGCATGTTCCGCGCGGACCTGAAGCACCGGCTGGATGTGGTGCGCATCCCGCTGCCGTCGCTGCGCGAGCGGCGTGGCGATATCCCGCTGCTGGCGCGCCACTTCCTGGCGCAGGCCGCCGCCGAGCTGGGCCTGCCGCCGAAGCGTTTCTCGCGTGGTGCCATGAAGCTGATCGAGCAGCGCGATTACCCGGGCAACGTGCGTGAGCTGGAGAACCTGTGCCGTCGCCTCGCTGTCATCGCGCCGGGCGTGGAGATCCAGGCCGCCGACCTCGGCGCGCTGCCCGCACGCGCCACGCGTAGCGGCGAATGGACCGAAGCCTTGCGCATGTGGGCGCAGGATGCGCTGGCGCAGGGTGAGGCGGATATCCACGCCCGCGCGCGCGAGTCGCTGGACAAGACCTTGTTGAACGCCGCGCTGGTCGCCAACGATGGCCACCGCCAGCAGGCGGCCATTGCGCTGGGCGTGGGCCGCAACACCCTTACGCGTAAACTTGGGGCCTCGCGCAAACGCCGCCCCAACGTGGATACCCGTCATGAGTCTTGAAGTACGCCGCGCCGCCGTCGAGGACGCGGACCATATCGCCCGGTGGAACATCGCCATGGCGTGGGAGACGGAAGCGAAGCGGCTGGACCCGGCCACCATTGGGCGGGGCGTGCGCGCGGTGTTCGACGAACCGCGGCGTGGTTTCTACCTCGTGGCCGAGCTCGATGGCGTGCCGGTGGGTTGCCTGCTCGTCACGTATGAGTGGAGCGACTGGCGCTGCGGGGATTTCTGGTGGGTGCAGAGTGTTTACGTCGCCGCGGAGGCGCGCCGGCACGGGGTGTTCCGGGGGATGTATGCGCATGTGAAGCGCATGGCCGAGGGGGCCGGGGCGGTGGGGCTTCGGTTATATGTCGAGACGGAGAATGAGCGGGCGCAGGCGACGTATGGGGGGCTGGGGATGGAGAAGTGCCATTATTTTATGTTTGAGGCACCGTTGAAGGGTTAAGAGCATCGCCCACGGGTGTGGGCTCCTACCACGAGCGCCCTGTAGGAGCCCACACCCGTGGGCGATGCTCTCCCCACCATCAAACGGTAGGCACGCCCTGGTCCACCTGCGCGATCCGCGCCTCGAAATCCTTCGCCGGCACGGCACGCCCGAACAGGAACCCCTGCATCTGCGTACACCCGGCATGGCCAAGGAACGTCGCCTGCTCGACGCTCTCCACGCCTTCGGCCAGCACCAGCTTGTTCATCCCCTTGCCCATCGTGATGATGGCGCTGACGATGGCGGCGCTGTCGTTGTCCCAGGCCACGTCGCGGACGAACGCGCGGTCGATCTTCAGCGTATCGACGGGGAAGTGCTTCAGGTACGAGAGGCTGCAATAGCCCGTGCCGAAATCGTCGAGGCTGAGCGAGACGCCTTCGGCCTTGATCCGGTGCAGCAGGTCGGCGATGTGGTCGCCGCCTTCCATGACCGTGCGCTCGGTGACCTCGAGCTCGAGCAGGGTGGGGTGCAGGCCGGTTTCGGTCAGGATGCCGCGTAGCGATTCGAAGAAGCGCGTGTGCTGGAACTGCAGCGCGGAGACGTTCACCGACACCGAGATGGGCCGGTAGGCCTGCGCCCAGGCATGGGCCTGGCGGCACGCCTCGCGCAGCGCCCATTCGCCGATGGGCACGATCAGCCCGCAATCCTCCGCCACCGGGATGAACTGCTCGGGTGTGTACACATCCTCGCCATCCACCTGCCAGCGCAGCAGCGCTTCGGCACCGACGATGGTGCCGAGGTCCACATCCACCTTGGGCTGGTAGTGCAGGCTGAGTTCGTTGCGGGCCAGCGCTTTGCGCAGCTCCACTTCGATGCGCACGCGCGCGGTGTTGCGCTCGTTCATGCTCGCGTTGAAGAAGCGGTAGCCGTTGCGGCCCTGCATCTTCGCCTCGTACATGGCGGTATCGGCGTTGCGCAGCATGCCTTCGGCATCGTACGCGTCGTCGGGGTACAGGCTGATGCCGATGCTGAAGCTGATGGCCAGCGCGGCGGCTTCCAGGCCAATGGCCTCCTTGCACGCCTGCAGCACCTTCTCGGCCACTTCGGCCGCCTGCTCGCCGTCTTCCACGTGCGGCAGCAGCACCACGAACTCATCGCCGCCGAGGCGGCTGACGGTATCGTCCTGGCGCACCGCGCTGCGGATGCGGCGGCCCACTTCCTGCAGCAGCGCATCACCGGCGGCGTGGCCCATGGTGTCGTTGATCTGCTTGAAGTGGTCGATGTCGACGAACAGCAGCGCGCAGCGCTGCTTGCGCCGCGTGGCCACCGTGGTGGCGAATTCCATGCGCGATTGCAGCAGCGCGCGGTTGGGCAGGCCGGTGAGCGTGTCGTGGTGCGCCAGGTGCGCCATCTTCAGCGCCAGCGCGCGCGTTTCGCTCACGTCGTGGAACACCACCACGCCGCCGACCACGTTGCCGGCGTGGTCGTGGATGGGCGCGGCCGAATCCTCGATGGGGCTGTCGAAGCCGTTGCGGTGCACGAGGATCGCATCGGTGGTGAGGCCGATGATGACGTTCTTCTGCACCGCGGTGAGCAGCGGGTTGGCGATGGGCCGGCGCGTGAGTGGATCGCGCAGCTGGAACACATCGTCCATGGGCCGGCCCACGGCTTCGTGGCTGGCCCAGCCGGTCATGGCCTCGGCGATGGGGTTCAGCGAGGTGATGCGCATCTCGGGGTCGGTGGTGATCACCGCGTCGCCGATGGATTTAAGCGTGACCTCGGCCAGCTCGCGCTCGCGGAACAGGGCATCCTCGAACGCCTTGCGCTCGGTGATGTCCTGGATCTGCGAGACGAAGTACAGCGGCTCGGCGTTTTCGTCGCGCACCAGCGAGACGGTGAGCAGCGCATGCACCACGCGCCCGTCACGGTGCAGGTAGCGCTTTTCCATGTGGAACGATGCGCGCTCGCCCGATAGCACTTGCTGGGTGAGGCCCAGGTCGGTGGCGAGGTCGTCGGGGTGGGTGATCTCCTGGAAGCTGCGCGCGAGCAGCTCATCCTCGCTGTAGCCGAGCATGGTGCAGACCGCGTCGTTCACCTGCAGCCAGCGGCCATCGGGCAGCACCAGCGCCATGCCGATGGCGGCGTGGCGGAACGCCTGCGAGAAGCGGCGCTCGCTTTCCTTCAGCCGTGCCTCGAGCGCGCGGCGGTCGGAGATATCGGCGAGCACGACGAACGCGCCACGCACGTTGCCGTGGTCGTCGGTATCGGGCGTGACGCTGGCCTGCGCGAAGCGGTGGATGTCCTCGCGGCGCAGTTCGCGGTCGGCGATGCTGGGCGTGCCGGCGAACGCCGCGCGTAGCGCGGGCTCGATGCGCTGGAACACCTCGGCGGGTAGCAGCGCATCGACGGGCTGGCCTTCCACCGGCACCTGGCCCATGCCCATCCACGTGCGGTACGCCGGGCTGGCGTAGCGAAAGCACATGTCGGTGCCGATGTACGCCACCATCGCCGGCGCGCGTGCCATGAGGAACGCGGGCCAGTCGGCGGGGCTGAGCTCGTCGGGTGAAGCCGGGAAAGGCATGGTGCGACCGGAAGGGCGATAAGCCACTCTAATGCGTTGGCCAACCGCCGTATATGTGGGTTGGTGAACCGGCGTTTAGTGCACCGACGGCGCCGGCGCGGTCAGCCCGCCGTGCTCGTCGAGCAGCATGCGGCCCAGCGTGTGCACCGCCGGTTCGGTGCGGTAGCGGCTGGCCAGCGCCTCGAGCATCGGCGCCAGCGCGTTGGGCTCGAGCGGGAACCCATGGGCCAGCACGCGGGCCTTGCCGGGCGCGGGCTGCGCCACGGTCACCGCGGCCATGCCCAGGCCCGCGGCCTCGTGCGCATAAAGTTGCGGCGCGGGCAGCGCCGGGTCGGCCTCGGCCACCGCTTCGACCAGGTAGCCGGCCGACGAGGCCGCATCGCCCTCGAGGTGCAGCGGCACGTGGTGGGCGGCGAGCAGGGCGGCGTACTGGCGCAGCTCGAACAGGGTGCCGGCCAGCTCGTGGGCGGCGTTGCCGCGCTGGGTGCCTTCGCGGGCGAACCACCCGGCCACGCCCGGCACGCTGACGCGCCCCCCGGCGTAGTGCAGCGGCAGGCCGCGCGAGCCCAGGGCCGTCTCTTCCTTATAAGGGGTGAGCAGCGCGGCCTCGAGCATGGTCCACAGCGGCGCCAGGTTCACGTGCTCGTACTGCACGCAGGTGAGGGCCAGCAGGTCGTCGCGGGTAAGATAGCGGGCGTGCTCCAGGCGGATGCCCAGCGTGCGCATGAGGAAATCGGCGGTGCGCGGGCCGGCCTCGCCCTTGGCGGCCAGCTCGCGCTCCATGGCCTGGGCCAGGTCGTCGGCGCCCTCGGCCGGGGCCAGCAGCATCCACGGCACCAGGCGCATGGGGCCGCCCGCGTAGCGTGGATCGGGCACCAGCGGCTGGGCCGGCATGTGGCCCTCGTGGGTGCCGAAGGCCACCACGCCACCCTGCGTGGTGACGCGCGGGATGCGCCGGGCCAGCTCGTCCAGCGTGGCGAACACGGGGAAACCGGGGCGCAGCAGCTCCACGCCATCGAACAGCGCGCCGGCCACGGCGAAGCGCGAGGCCTCGACGCCGGGCAGCAGGTCGCGCAGGTCGTCGGCCATCAGGCCGGCCAGCGCCTGGGCCTCGTCGCGGGTGAGCTCGAGGCGCGCGGGCGCTTCGCCCGGGGCCAGTTCCAGCGCCAGGACGGCGGGGCAGGCGATCAGCGGCTCGGACACGGGGGTTTCCACAACGGCAAAGGAACACGATTCTATCATTGGGCGCCTTTCCCCTTTCGTTGGGCCGGGATGCGGGTTAGCCTTGCCGATACCCGGTTCGTCGGCGAACGTCGGCGTCCGCGATCCCTTTGGCTTCGATTTTCGGACAGTCCCCAAACAGCATGGAAAAGTCGCAAAAGCGCGTGGGTGTGGTCGGTGGCGTCCGCATTCCCTTCTGCCGCAATAACACGGCCTACGCTGACGTCGGCAACTTCGGCATGTCCGTGAAGGTGCTGGGCGCCCTGGTCGAGAAGTACGGCCTGCACGGGGTCGAGCTGGGCGAAGTGGCCATGGGGGCGGTCATCCGCCACTCCTCGGACTGGAACGTGGCCCGCGAGGCCGTGCTTTCCTCCGGCCTGGCCGCCACCACGCCGGGCATCACCACCGCCCGCGCCTGCGGCACCTCGCTCGATAACGCCATCATCATCGCCAACAAGATCGCGGCGGGGCAGATCGACGCCGGCATCGCCGGGGGTTCCGACACCACCAGCGACGTGCCCATCGTCTATGGGCAGAAGTTCCGCAAGCGCCTGCTGGCGGTGAACCGCGCCAAGACCCTGAAGGAGAAGCTGCAGGTCGCCACGCGCGGTTTCTCGTTCAAGGAGCTGAAGCCCTCGTTCCCCGGCGTGGCCGAGCCACGCACCGGCAAGTCCATGGGCGATCACTGCGAGCTCATGGCGAAGGAATGGCACATCGGCCGCGCCGAGCAGGATGAACTGGCCCTGGCCAGCCACCGCAAGCTGGGCGCCGCGTACGATGCCGGCTTCATGGACGACCTGGTGGTGCCGTTCCGCGGCCTCAAGCGCGATGGCTTCCTGCGCCCCGATTCCACCCTCGAGAAACTCGGCTCGCTGAAGCCGGCGTTCGACAAGACCTCGGGCCAGGGCACGCTCACCGCGGGTAATTCCACGGGCCTCTCCGACGGCGCGGCCGCCGTGCTGCTGGCCAGCGAGGCCTGGGCGGCCGAGCGCGGCCTGCCCATCCAGGCGTATTTCCTCGATGCCGAGGTCTCGGCCGTCGATTTCGTCCACGGCGAGGGCCTGCTCATGGCGCCCACCGTCGCCGTGCCGCGCATGCTCAAGCGCCACGGCCTCACGCTGCAGGATTTCGACTTCTACGAGATCCACGAGGCGTTCGCCGCGCAGGTGCTGTGCACGTTGCGTGCATGGGAAAGCGCGGACTATTGCCGCGACCGGCTGGGCCTCGACGCCCCGCTGGGCGCCATCGACCCGGCGAAACTCAACGTCAACGGTTCCAGTCTGGCGGCGGGGCACCCCTTCGCCGCGACCGGGGCACGCATCGTCGCCGCGCTGGCGAAGATGCTGGAGCAGAAGGGCTCGGGCCGCGGCCTTATTTCCATCTGCACCGCGGGCGGCATGGGTGTCACGGCGATCCTCGAACGCCCCTGAGCTTTTCGCAGCATGCTTGCACTACGCACCAGCACCTCGCTTAGCGCCTTCGGGCTGCTGATCGGCATCGCCGGCACCACGTGGCTCACCGCGCTCACCTACGAGCGCGCGCCAGCCACGCGCCGCCTGGCGGAAGTGTCGTTGCCCGGCACCGCACCCGCGCTGTTGGCCAAGACCATCGCCGACCACCCGCTGGGTGGCCACGCCGCGCCCGTGCCGCGGCCGGCGCCGGAGGCCACGCCCGTCGAGCGGCTGCGCACGCGCGCCGTAGTCGACCTCGCCGCGCGGCCCGTCGTGCGCCGCCCGGCCGTGGCGCAGCAGCAGGCGGCGCCCGCGCCGAACACGCAGCCGTTGGTGCCGGTGTACATGCCTTCGCCGCGTTACCCGATGGAAGCCCTGCGCGCGCATCGCGAGGGCCAGGTCATCCTTAGCGTCACCGTCACGCCCGAGGGCGATGTCACGAACGTGGCCGTGGGCCACACCAGTGGCGACGCGCTGCTCGACCAGGCGGCCGAAGAGGCCGTGCGCAGCTGGCGCTTCGCCGCGGCCGAGCGGCCGGCGCAATACACCGCCGACCTGCCCGTGCGGTTCGAACTCACCGATCCGCTGTAAGCCCTAGAGGATGCCCGATGACGCCGAGCCGAAGGCCGTGATCATCCGGGTGTAGATCAGCTTCAGCGACACATCCACTTCCGGGAAATCGCCCACGGGCTTGTAGCACTCGAAGAATTTCGGGTCGGTCCAGCGCATGGGGACGCAGCCCGGCTTGAGCTCGTAGCTGGTGGCGTAGCGGAACGGCCACAGGTCGAAGAACGGCAGGCGCTCGGAGACATCGCCGATGAACTCGTTCACTTCCGACAGCACGGGGATCGTCTTCTGCCGCGGCCCGATCACCCACGCGTTGCCGGGCTCGGTGTCCTGCATGATCGACCCACGCAGCCGGTCGGCGAAGCGCTTGTCGTAGATGATGACGCCCGATTCGGTGTTGTAGTGGTCCGAGCGCGGGTCGAAGTTGTGCGTGCCCACCATGGCGAACGTATCGTCGACCACGATCGACTTGGCATGCAGGCCGAAACGCACGCCCGCGGTGAGCAGGGGCGCGGGGCGGTGCCGCGCGCTGGGCCCGTAACGGCGCCCGGCCGAGAGGAAGCCCGAGGTTTCTGATGGCCCGGTATCCACCCCGGATACAGCGCTGCTGCGCGTGCCACGCCGGCTGCCACCGCCCGAGCCCACCACGCGGTTGACGGGTGGCGTGGCCACGTCGTGCGGCTGGCCCTCGAGCGCGTCGCGGTCGGCGTTCGAGGGGCGCGGCTTCAGCTCGTAGATCTCGAAGCCGTAATCGGTGAGGTAGCGCTTGCGGTGCTTGTACGACATGGCGTACACCGCGAACGCGTCGGTGGAGGCCAGCGAGTTGGTGGAGACGACGACGCGCGGCGGGTCGGGCTGCTTGTGCAGTGTGCTGAAGATCTTCTTCGCGGGGCGGCTCATGACGAGGTAGGGCGTTTGCAGCACCACCTCGCTTTTCGCGTTGCGCACCAGGCCCATGATGTGGCGGGTAAGCGCGCGGGATTCGCGGCGCTTGGGTTCGTCGGTCTTGCCGGGCAGGTCGCTGAGGTATTCCACGCGGTTGAGGCGCAGCGACGCCTGCAGCAAGCGCTCGTCGATCCAGGCCGGGTCGGCCGCATGGGTGAGCAGCTCGGCCACGCGCGCCGGGTTGTCGTAGGTGGGCGGCTTCCACTGCTTCAGGTCGTCGGTATCGGCCACCAGCTCGCGGTTCACGTCACGCAGGTGGGTGAGCGGCACCGCGCGCTTGTGCGCCCAGAACTGCGCGAAGCTGGCGCCCATGGCCCTGGCGGCCGGCCCGCCGATCATCACGTCGCGGTCGACGTAGTCGAACGCCGGGTCCCAGTCGAAATAGCGGTCCTCGTAGTTGCGGCCGCCGGTGATGCCGACGAGGTTATCCACCACGATCAGCTTGTTGTGCATGCGCTGGTTGAAGCGGAAGAAACAGCACACGATGCCCGCGGCGAACTCCAGCGGCGGTGTTTTCGCGCTGGCGAACGTGGGGTTGTAGAGGCGGATCTCCATGTGGTCGCTGGCGCGGGCCAGGCCGGCGAGCAGGCCCGGGTCGCGGAACGAGAACAGCTGGTCGGCCAGGATGCGCACGCGCACGCCGCGGCGGGCGGCGGCCACCAGCTCGTCCAGCACCAGCTTGCCAGCGTCGTCCTGTTCCCAGATGTAGGTCTGCACGTCGATGCTCTGGCGCGCGGCGCGGATAAGGTTGATGCGGGCGGCCAGGGCCGATTCGCCATCCTCGAGCAGCGTGGCCACGTGCACCGGCGTGCTGTCGGTGGAGGCGGCGTTGGCTTCCATGGCCGCGTCGATCAGCGCCGAGGGCGTGGCGCAGTGGTCGGCCTGGTCGCAGGTGCTTTGCCGGTCGACGGTGAGGGCCACCACCGCGTCGGCTTTCTGGATGCGGGCCGCCGAAAGCGAACAGCCGCCGGTAGCCAGCGAGGCGGCAAGGGTAAGGAGCAAGAGGAGGCGGCGCATGCCGCGCATTCTAGGTGACGCGGTGCAACGCCACGTGAGTCAGATCGCCTCGATGACGATGGCCAGGCCCAGGTTCACGCGATCGGACAGCGCGCCGCGGCGGCCGAGCATGCCGAAGTCGGTGCGGTCGATCATGCCCTGCAGCTGCAGGACGCAGCCGGCCATGGCCTCGGCACGGCAGCGGTTGCCCTGCAGCTTGAAAGTCACGGGCTGGGTGATGCCCCGGATGGTGAGGTCGCCGGCCACGTCGCCGCCCCGGGTGAGCACCGGTAGCGGGGTGGGTTTGGAGACGAAGTGGATGCGCGGGTGGTTTTCCGCATCGAAGAACTCCGGCGCCAGCACCCAGCGGCGCAGGCGCGCGGATTCCATCTCGATGCTCTCGGTGTCGATATCGGCCGTGACCACGGCGGTGCCGGCGGCCGTGTCGGTGGCCAGGTCGCCGCGGATGGCCTTGAAGCTGCCCGTCACCGTGGTGACCCACAGCAGGCGGACGCTGAACTCGGCCTTGGAGCGGACGGCATCGATGCGCAGGTCGGCAGCGCGCAGGGGCGCCGCCGACAGGAGCAATGCGATGGCCAGTAACAGGAGGCGCATCAAGTGGGCTCGACGAGGACGGCTAGTTGGGCGGCGACCAGAAGGTTTCCAGCTTGGCCGAGCCGGGCTGCAGGCTGCCGGCGAACGACAGGCGTGCCATGCCGGCGGGCGGCATGCCGCGGTAATCCTCGGAGCGGCCCTCGACGAGGAAGGCCACCAACTGCTCGATGCCGGGGTTGTGGCCGACGAGGACGACGCGCTCGGCATCGCCTTGCTTGTCGAGCAGGTCGTACAGGTCGCCTACCGTGGCGTCGTAGATGGCGTCCTCGTACACCGGTTCGACCTGGCCCAGGGCCAGCGCGGCGGTTTCGCGGGTGCGCTCGGATGGGGAACAGAGCACGCGGTCGTAGCCGACCTTGTGCTCGGCCAGCCACTGGCCGGCGGCGCGGGCTTCGCTGCGGCCGTGCTCGGTGAGTTTTCGCTCGCGGTCGTCCTTGCCTTCCTTGCCGCTGGCATCCGCCTCGGCATGGCGCAGCAGAATGAGTTCACGCATGGGTACCGTCCTCCGCTAAGGCCACCGGTAGGTGGCGGATACTGCTGTCGCGGTTGCCCTTACGCCTCAGGTGCTTCGCTTTATCCAGCGGAGCAGTTTCGCCCAGTCGTCCTGGTGGCCGCGCACGTTTTCCGAGTGATAGTCGAAGATGCCTTTACCGAGCGCCGTGAGCAAGACGTACGCTTGTGAATCGCGAAGTTCCGCCACCACGGGGAAGGGCGCCCGTTCGGCCAGCTCGGCCATGGCCTGCTGGCTGGCGTTCGTCCACGGCTTGAGGCGGTTGCCCACCAGGCCCACGGGCAGCTTGCCACGCTTCACCCGGCTGATGCCTTGTAGAACCTTGAGGAAATCCAGCGTCGCGTCCAGGTCGAACGTGGAGGGCAGCACCGGGACGAGGATGACATCGGCCTTGTCGAGGTAGGGCTCCATGTCCTTCTCGTCCACGCCGGCGGGCGTGTCGACGATGGCGCGCTGGGTATCGCCCGGGAGCCGGTCGAAGGCCTTGCGGCTGCCCTCGATGGCGGTCACGGCGGGCACGTTCTCGGGGCGGCGGCCGGCCCAGCGCAGGCTGGAGTGCTGCCGGTCGGCATCGATGATGGCCGTGTGCTTGCCGGCCTGCGCCCAGTGCGTGGCGAGCTGGGTCACCAGCGTCGTCTTGCCGCACCCACCCTTGCTGCTTGCCACCAGCGTCGTCAGCATCCGCGCGCACCTGCCGTTGGGAGGCACCTAGCCTACACAGGCCGCGTGAGGATCAAAACAGCTTCGTACGAACCTTCGGTAACAGCACCAGGATGAGGGTGGCGATGGGGCCGAGGATGAGCGAGAGGAGGAACCACACCAGGCCACTGCGGTTCTTGCCCTGGGCCAGGCCGGCGTTGATCAGCGTGAGGGTGCCCCAGCCGACGAAGAAGCCAGCACGCTCGCTGGCGAAAATGGCGAATTGATCCATTGTAAGCTCCTGTTCTTTCGCAGGATTGGTGCGTCGGTCATGCGGCCCTTGGTGGGCATGTTCCCCCCGCGCTGCCGGTGATGGTAACAATGTAGCCCGCGTGTGAAACCGGCGGCCCGCAGCTTCCGTTCATGCTTTGGCCGTATCCTTGTCGTTTTATTTCACGGAGATGTCG
This sequence comes from Luteibacter yeojuensis, assembly GCF_000964085.1. Taxonomy (GTDB): domain Bacteria; phylum Pseudomonadota; class Gammaproteobacteria; order Xanthomonadales; family Rhodanobacteraceae; genus Luteibacter; species Luteibacter yeojuensis_A. The sequence continues at coordinate 21,162 of NZ_JZRB01000044.1, read as the reverse complement.
CATGCGGGGATGCCGCGTCGTGACCCTGGCGCTCGCCAGCCTGCTTTCCCTGCCCGCGCTTGCCGCCAATACATGGCCCGGCGCCCCGGCCGCCGCCCCCACCAAGGCCGAGCAGAAGGCGCAGAAGGACCAGACCAAGGCCTTGCTGCAGTTCCAGAAAGACCTGGCCAGTGTGCTGGCGCTGCGCACCGAGGCCGAACCGCTGCTCGGCGCCGCCCTGCTGGCGCGCCCGCTGGATAACCCGCCCGAGGTGCTCAGCTACCACGCGTTGCTCGAGCGCGCCTCGCGCAATGCCGACGCCGGCCCCCGCGTCACCTGGGTGCGCCTGGCCGATTGCGATGCCAAGGCGGGCAGCTGCCCCAATGCCGATGCCGTGGCCCAGCTCCAGCAGCAGGCCCCGGATAACGCCGCGGTGTGGCTGCTCAAGCTCGGCATCGACGACCACGCCAACGATGCCAACGCCGCCCGCGCCGACCTGGCCAAGGCGGCCAACGCCAAGACCTACGACGACTACCTCGGCGCCAGCATGAAGGCGCTGGCCAACTCAGTGAGCCAGTTGCCGCCGCCGCCCAACACCTTCAACGCCCTGCAGGGTGCCGGCGCCGCCGGCGTGCAGATGGTGATCGTGTTCGGCCTGGCCAGCGCGCAGCCCATGCCGGGCTTCCAGGCCACGGCCCGCTTCTGCGACGCCAACAAGGAAAACAAGGCCATCGTGGGCGATTGCCTGAAGCTGGCCAAGGTGCTCGAGTGGGGCAGCAGCCCACTGGGCCGCTCGCTGGGCCTGCACCTGCGCGAAACCCTCTCGCCGGAGACGGCCGACCAGCAATCGGCCAAGACGGCCCGCCTCAACCTCATCTGGCAGATGCAGCGCTTCGCGCAGCTCAACGTGCAGGCGCAGGGCGACAAGGCCACGGCGCAGAAGCTGCTGGCGCTGGCCCGCAGCGGCGGCACGGAGATGAGCGTGGTGCTGGCGGCGCTGCGCGCCTACGGCATGCCGGCTGAGGCGCCGGCCGGGTGGGAACCCGCCCACGTCGAAAGCAGCAAATAAAAAAGGGCGCCCCAGGGCGCCCTTTTTTTCTTGCTCGTTGTAGGAGCCCACCCTGTGGGCGACAGCTCCTCGCGAAGAGCTGTCGCCCACGGGTGTGGGCTCCTACAACAGCCTCTCTTATTCGCCCAGCGCCTCGCGCATGAACTCCGGCTGGGCCAGCGCGCCCTTGTGGATATCGGCGTTGTAGTACTTCGTGGGGAAGCCCTTGCTGATGGCGCCGCGCTCGCGGAAGCCCGACAGGTCGCCGTCCTTGCGCGCCATGGTGCAGCTCCACCAGCCGGTGGGGTAGCACGGCTGCGGGAACGGCAGGGTGCGGACGGCCTTGAAGCCGGCGGTGCGCATGGCCGAGCGCATCGACTTGATCAGCTCGATGTGGGCGATGGGCGATTCCGACTGCTGCACCAGGATGCCGCCGTGGCGCAGGGCCTTGAAGCAGCTGGCGTAGAACGCGGCGTTGAACAGGCCTTCGGCCGGGCCCACCGGGTCGGTCGAGTCGACGATGATGAGGTCGATCGATTCCGGCTCGGCTTCGGCCATGTACTTGATGCCGTCGATGAACAGCAGCTCGGCGCGCGGGTCGTTGTTCGAATCGCACAGTTCCGGGAAGTATTCCTCGGCGAGGCGGGTGACGCGCTCGTCGATCTCCACCTGGGTGGCCTTCTCCACTTCCTCGTGCTTGAGCACCTCGCGCAGCGTGCCGCAATCGCCGCCGCCGATGATGACGACGCGCTTGGCGCGGGCGTGGGTGAACAGCGCCGGGTGGGTCATCATCTCGTGGTAGAGGAAGTTGTCGCGGCTGGTGAGCATGACGCAGCCGTCGATCACCATGAGGTTGCCCCAATCGGTGGTCTGGTAGACCTCGATGGTCTGGAACGGGGTCTTCTCCGCGTGCAGGAGGCGCTCGACGCGGTAACCGATGGAGGAGCCCGAAGCCTGGTGGGCCTCGGTAAACCAGCTGAGCTGCTGCTGCGACATGCGCTTGATCCTGGAAACGGGTAGGGGCGAAAAAGGGGGATTGTACCGGCTCCGGGCAAAAATCGGCCAAACGGGGCGATACACGGATGTCATGGCCGCCCGCTACAATAGAAGGTCAGCCGCCGTCCGTCTTGGATGGCTGGCCCGCCTGGTCGGCCCCGCGGCGTGCGAGGCTCCCGGCCGCCCAGGCCCGTTCCACGTCAAAGTTCGCCGCTGCGACTGTTCCATCACCTGGAGAAAGCCCACCCATGGCGAACTGGACCATCGATCGCGCCAAGCTCACCTATGCGATCCCCCACTGGAGCAACGGCTACGTCGACGTGGCCGGCAATGGCCACCTGCTGATGCGCCCGCGCGGCGACGAGGGCCCGGCCCTCGACCTGGCCGATATCGTGAACAAGGCCACGGCGGAGGGCCTACGCCTGCCGCTGCTCGTCCGCTTCCCCGATATCCTGGCCGACCGCCTGCGCCGCCTGCGCGAGGCCTTCGCCAAGGCCATCGGCGATGCCGCGTACGGCGGCAGCTACACGGCCATCTACCCCATCAAGGTGAACCAGCAGCGCGGCGTCGTCAGCGAGCTGGTGGCGGCGGGTGACGAGGGCTTCGGCCTCGAGGCCGGCTCCAAGCCCGAGCTCATGGCGGTGCTCGCCTACGCCCGCCCCGGCAGCATGGTGGTGTGCAACGGCTACAAGGATCGCGAATACGTCCGCCTGGCCCTCATCGGCCTGAAGCTGGGCCTGCGCGTGCACATCGTGGTCGAGAAACTCTCCGAACTCGACCACGTGCTGGCCGAGGCCAGGGCGCTCGACGTCGAGCCGCTGCTGGGCGTCCGCGTGCGCCTGGCCTCCATCGGCGCCGGCAAGTGGCAGAACACCGGCGGCGACAAGGGCAAGTTCGGGCTCAGCCCGGGCCAGGTGCTCGAGCTCATCGAGCGCCTCGACGCCGCGGGCCTGAAGCACACCCTGCGCCTGCAGCACTTCCACATGGGCTCGCAGATCTCCAACGTGCGCGACATCGCCGCGGGCATGCGCGAGGCGGTGCGCTACTTCGTCGAGCTGCACCAGCTGGGCGTGCCCATCGATGTCGTCGATGTCGGCGGCGGCCTGGGCGTGGATTACGAAGGCACCCGCTCGCGCAGCTTCAATTCCATCAACTACAGCATGGGCCAGTACGCGGCCAGCATCGTGCAGCCGCTGGCCGAGGCCGTGGCCGAGTACGGCATGCCCGCGCCCACCATCTTCACCGAATCGGGCCGTGCCATGACCGCGCACCACGCCGTGATGGTGGTGAACGTCAGCGAAGTGGAAGAGGTGCCCACGGGCGCCATCAACGCCCCGCGCGCCGACGAGCCGGCCGTGCTGCGCCACCTGCGCGAGACGCACGCGGAACTGGACGAGCGCCCGCCGCTTGAACTCTTCCACGAGGCGCAGCACCACTTCGCCGAGGGCCAGGCACTGTACGCGCTGGGCCAGCTCGGCCTGCGCGACCGCGCCACGCTCGACGACCTGTTCTACGCCATCGCCAACGCCGTGCGCCCGCGCCTGCTGCCGGCGGAGCGCGCGCACCGCCAGGCGCTCGACGACCTCGACGAGAAGCTGGTCGACAAGTACTTCGTCAACTTCTCGGTGTTCGAATCGGTGCCGGATATCTGGGCCATCGACCAGATCTTCCCCATCGTGCCCGTCTCGCGGCTCGATGAAGAACCCACGCGCCGTGGCGTCATCGCCGACCTCACCTGCGATTCCGACGGCCGCATCGACCACTACGTGGATGCCGAAGGCGTCGATGTCAGCCTGCCGCTGCACTCGCTGAAAGAAGGCGAGTCGTACCGCCTCGGCATCTTCATGGTGGGCGCGTACCAGGAGACCCTGGGCGATATCCACAACCTGTTCGGCGATACCGATGCCGTGAACGTCCGCGCCACGCCGGGCGGCTACGAGTTCGCGCACATCCGCCGCGGCGACACCACCGACCTCATGCTCGATTACGTGGGCTACGACGTGAAGGCCCTGCGCCAGACGTACGCCGACCGCATCGCGGCGGCGGGCATCCAGGGCGCGGTGGCCGACGAACTCGCCGCCACGCTCGACAAGGGCCTCACCGGCTACACCTACCTGGCGGAGACCACGCGATGACCTTGAAGGCAGCCTTCATCGGCCTTGGCGCCATGGGCGCGCCCATGGCCGGCCACCTCCACGCGAAGGGCCTGCTGGCCGCCGTGGGCAACCGCACGCAGGCCCGCGCCGATGCACTGGCGGATGAACTGGGCGTGCAGGCGCCCCATCTCGCCGGCATCGCCTCGGCGTGCGACATCATCGCGCTGTGCGTCAGTGCCGATGCCGATGTCATCGGCGTCGTCGAGGCACTGGCACCCACCCTGAAGAAGGGCGCGGTGGTGGTCGACCACTCCACCGTTTCGCCTGATACGGCGAAGAAGGCGGCACGCATCATCGGCGATGCCGGCGGCGCGTTCCTCGACGCACCGGTCTCCGGCGGCGTCGAAGGCGCGAAGAACGGCAAGCTTTCGGTCATGGTGGGCGGCGAAGCCAGCGTGCTGGAAACCGCGCGCCCCGTGCTCGAAGCCTACGCGGCGCGCGTCACCCACATGGGCCCGGTCGGCAGCGGCCAGGCCACCAAGGCGGTGAACCAGGTGCTGGTGGCCGGCATCGCGCAGGCGGTGACCGAGGGCCTGGCGCTGGGCGAGGCCCTGGGCCTGGATGCCGACCGCCTCATCCCCACGCTGGGCGCGGGCGCGGCGGGCAACTGGTTCCTCGAGAAACGTGGCGCCACCATGCTGCGCAATGAGTTCTCGGTGGGCTTCAAGCTGGCGCTGCTGCACAAGGATCTGGGCATCGTCCGCGGCATCGCGGCCGACGCCGGCACCGACCGCACCATCATCGAGCAATCGCTGGCGGATTTCGCGCAGCTGATGTCCGAGGGCTACGGCGACGACGACATCTCCGGCCTGATACGCCTTAAGCGCAAGAGCTAAAAAAAACCCGCCAACCGGCGGGTTTTTTTTCTTGCTCCCTGTGGGAGCGCGCTTGCGCGCGATGGCCCTTGCGAAAGAGCATCGCGCGCAAGCGCGCTCCTACATGTCAGGAGCCTTCCTTCAGCGCGATGGCGTTGATGCCCGCCGACTGCAGGCGTTGCTTGGTGCCCTCGAGCTCGGTGGCCGACTTGAACGGCCCCAGGCGCACGCGGTTATACGTCTGCGCACCCACCTTCACCGACTGCACGTTGGCGATGAAGCCCTGCAGCGCCAGCTTGGCCTTGAGTGCCTCGGCATCGGCGGCGCTGGGGAACGCGCCCACCTGGAGCAGGTAGCCACCGCCACCAGCCGCCGCGGGTGCCTGTGCCGGTGCCGCCGTGACCGTCTGCGTGCTGGCCTTGGGCAGGTTGTTGGCATTGGCGGCGGCCTGCTGCTGCGCCTGTTGCTGCTGGGCGGCCGCGGCCTGCGCCTGCTGCGCCGCCTGGGCCTGCTGCTGCGCCGCCGACGGCTGCTGGCCCTGCGCCTCGGCCTTGGCCTGGGCGTGGATCTCGGCGTCGGGGATGCGCACTTCCTTCTCGGAAAGCACCGAATAGAAATCGTAGGAGGGCTTGCGAGGCTTATCGCTTTTCTCGGGCTCGGCCTGGTCGGCCACGCCCGGCTCGCTGCCCTTCTGCGCGGTGGCCTGCGGGTTGGGCTCGGGCCCTTCCTTCTTCATGGGCATGAAGCTGCCCTTCATGGCGAAAGCCATGAGCAGGGCGCCGGCAAGGATGCCGATGAGCGCCCAGCCCCAGCCCGGCATGCCGCCGGAGCTGTTGCGGACGGCCTGGCGGCCTTTGCCCTTCTTGCGTGTCGCCATTACATGCTCTCCGGGGCGCTGATGCCCAGCAGGTCGAGGCCGTTGCGAAGGACCTGCTGCGTCGCGGCCACCAGCGTGAGGCGGGCGTCGCGCAGGTCTGCGTCGTCAACGATCCACTTGTGCTCGTGATAGTAACTGTGGAGCGCGCCCGCGAGTTCGCGCAGGTATTGGGCGATCAGGTGCGGTTCCAGATTGGCGGCGGCGGCTTCCACCACCTCGGGGTAGCGCGAGAGCTCGACCATGAGCGCCTGCTCGTGCACGGTATCGAGCGTGGCGAGCCTGGCGATGCCGTTGGCCCGCGACGTGGCCAGGCCACGATCGGCCAGCTCGCGGAACACGCGGCAGGCGCGCGCATGCGCGTACTGGATGTAGTACACCGGGTTGTCGTTGCTCTGCGAGCGCGCCAGGTCGATATCGAACACCAGCTGCGAATCGGCCTTGCGGGCGATGAGGAAGTAGCGCGTGGCGTCGCGGCCGGCTTCGTCGATCAAATCGCGCAGGGTGACGTACGAGCCGGCACGCTTGGAGATCTTCACCTCCTCGCCGCCCTTCATCACCGTGACCATCTGGTGCAGCACGTATTCCGGCCAGTTCTTCGGGATGCCGGCGTCAAGCGCCTGCAGGCCGGCCTTCACGCGGGCCAGCGAGCCGTGGTGGTCGCTGCCCAGCTCGGTGATGGCGCGCTCGTAGCCGCGCTGCCACTTGGTGCGGTGGTAGGCCACGTCGGGCAGGAAGTAGGTGTAGGTGCCGTCGGATTTGCGCATGACGCGATCCTTGTCGTCACCGAAATCGGTGGAGCGTAGCCACAGCGCGCCGCCTTCCTCGTAGGTGTGGCCGTGGGCCTCGAGCTCGCGCACGGTTTCTTCCACCTTGCCTTCGGCATATAGCGAGGATTCGAGGTAGTAGACATCGAAGCCGACCCCGAACGCCTTCAGGTCGAGATCCTGCTCGTGGCGCAGGTAGGCCACGGCGAAACGGCGCACGTCGTCGAGGTTGTCGGCATCGCCCGTGGCGGTGACCACCTCGCCATCGGCCTCGACCGATTCCTTCGCCAGGAACGCGCGGGCCACGTCGGCGATGTAATCGCCGCGGTAGCCGGATTCCGGCCAGCCGGCGTCGTCGGGGCCGATGCCCCGGGCGCGGCACTGCGTGGAGAGGGCGAGGTTGGCGATCTGGACGCCCGCGTCGTTGTAGTAGAACTCGCGGAACACCTTGTAGCCGCTGGCGGCCAGCAGGCGGCCGATGCTGTCGCCGATGGCGGCCGCGCGGCCGTGGCCCACGTGCAGCGGGCCGGTGGGGTTCGCCGAGACGTACTCGACGCCCGCCGTGCGGCCGCCGCCATCGCGGTTGTGGCCGTAGCGGTCGGTCTCGGCCAGGGCGCGCTGGATCTCGGCGTGGAACGCCGCCGGGGCCAGGAAGAAGTTGATGAAGCCCGGGCCGGCGATCTCCACCTTGCCCACCAGGGGCGAGGCGGGCAGGGCGCCGACGAGCTCGCTGGCGATGTCGCGCGGCTTACGGCCAGCGGCCTTGGCCATCATCATGGCGGCGTTGGTGGCGAAATCGCCGTGCTCGCGGCTGCGCGTGCGCTCGATGACGAACTCGGGGGCCACGAAATCGGACGGCAGGGTGCCGGCCTCGCGCAGCGCGCCGATGGCCTGGAGGACGAGGTGTTTGAGCTCTTGTTTCACGGGCTTCGCGACGCGGAGATGGAACCGGCAATCCTAGCAGAAAGGGGCTGCGGGCCTGCCGCGCCGGGGCCGCCCGGGTTCTGCACAGGCCTGTGGATAACTCTGTGGGCAAGACGGGCCGCAGCGGCGACGGCCGTGTGCGGGCGTGCGGTGACATCGTCGTGTAACAGGTGAAACCCCCGTCAATCAATAAGTTGGGGCGCTGACCTGTGCCGGGACAGCAGCTGTGACGGGCAAATGGCAAAAAAGGGCAATGTGCATAAGTCAGAACTTGCAAGTGCCGATGCCGGCCGAAAGCGGCAAGTCACGGCGCTGTCATCGGCCGCCGGCATACTCCCCGACGTGCCCGGTGTCTCCCCGGCCCATGGCACGCCCGGGTTATCGACGCCCCTCCCTCGATAGATGGCCCATGACGGCGCGAGCGGCACTCGCGCCGTCTTTCTTTCTGGCGCCCTGCGCCTAGATGAGGCCGCGCTCGGCCATCGAGACAGGCTCCTTGGCGCCGACCACCACGTGGTCGATGAGCTCGACATCCAGCATCGCCAGCGATTCGCGCATCGTCCCGGTCATGAGAGCGTCCTCCTCGCTGGGCGTGGCATCGCCGGAGGGGTGGTTGTGAGCGAGGATGACGGCGCTGGCGTGGTGGCGGATGCACGCCATGACCAGCTGGCGCGGGAACAGCGTGGCGGCGTCGATGGTGCCCTGGGCCAGGATATCGAACGCGATGACCCGGCTGCGGGCGTCGAGGAAGATGCAGCCGATGGCCTCCGTTTTGAGGTGGCGCAGCCGCGCCTTGAGGAAATCGAAGCAATCCTCCACGCAGTAGATGGCCGGCCGGGCCTCCAGGCCCTCGCCGATGGTGCGGCGGGCCAGCTCCAGCGCCGCGACCAGCCGGGCCCGCTTCACCGGGCCCACGCCGTTGACGTGGGGCAGCTCCACCTCGCCCGAGAGCAGGTTGCCCAGGCTGCCGGCGGTGCTGAGCAGCGTGCGGCTGACACTGACCGCATCGACCCCGCGCGTGCCATGGCCGATGAGGATGGCGAGCAGCTCGGCATCGGTGAGGGCGCCGGCGCCCTTCTGCTGCAGGCGCTCCCGCGGGCGCTCGCGGACGGGCCACGCGCTGATGGGGCGGAGCGTGGCCGTGGCGGGTTCGCCGGCATCGGCCACCGTGGCGGGCTTGCGGCGCCTGGCGGGCTTGCGGGCCGCGGCGGCGGGGTCGGTGTGGGCAGGGGGCATGGTGCGATTCCTTCGACTGGGGCGCGGCGCGCGGGGGAGCACCCACGTTACGGTCGCGGTCCACCCGCTGACGATAGAAGAATTCTGAAAAATGGCTTCCGTTCGCCCACGCGGTTGCGTCGGGGAAATCCGTTAAGCTAGCCCGTCCCGCCGCTACGCCCGTTCCGCCATGACCCTCCGCCAGCGTCGCATCCTCATTGGCGTTACCGGCGGCATCGCCGCCTACAAGATCTGCGAGCTCGTGCGTCGCCTTCGCGACCTCGATGCCGAGGTCCGCGTCGTGATGACCGAGGGCGCCACGCATTTCGTCACCCCCACCACGTTCCAGGCGCTTTCCGGGCAGCCGGTGCGCGTGAGCCTGTGGGACGAGGCGGGCGAAGCGGCCATGGGCCACATCGAGCTGGCGAAGTGGGCCGAGCGCATCCTCGTGGCGCCCGCCAGCGCCGATACCATCGCCCGCCTGGCGCACGGGTTCGCGAACGACCTGCTGTCGACCGTCGTGCTGGCCACGGCGGCGCCGGTCTATGTCGCGCCTGCCATGAACCAACAGATGTGGGCGAACCTGGCCGTGCAGGCCAACGTGGGCACGCTGCGCACGCGCGGCGTGCAGGTGCTGGGGCCGGCCGATGGCGACCAGGCCTGCGGCGACATCGGCTCGGGCCGCATGCTCGAACCGCACGAGCTGCGCGACATCCTGGTGGCGTCGTTCGGCGGGCAGCGCCTGCGCGGCCGCCGCGTGGTGGTCAGCGCGGGCCCCACGTACGAAGACATCGACCCGGTGCGTTTCATCGGCAACCGCAGCTCGGGCCGGATGGGCTTCGCCGTGGCCGCGGCGGCGCGCGACGCCGGCGCCGACGTGACGCTCGTGGCGGGGCCCGTCGCGCTGCCCACCCCGCAGGGCGTGCGCCGCGTCGATGTGCGCAGTGCGCGCGAGATGCACGATGCGGTGCTCGCCGCCGCGAACGGGGCCGATATCTACGTGGGCGCCGCCGCCGTGGGTGATTACCGCCCCGCGGGCGCGGCCGCGCACAAGCTGAAGAAAACCGATGGCGAGCCGTTGCGCCTCGAGCTCACCGAGAACCCCGACATCATCGCCGCCCTCGCCGCCAGCCCCACGCATCCGTTCCTCGTCGGTTTCGCGGCCGAGACGCGCGATGTCGAGGCCTATGCCCGCGAGAAGCTCGCGCGCAAGGGCCTGGACATGATCGCGGCCAACGACGTGGGCGGCGGGCGCGGCTTCGAAGTGGCCGATAACGCCCTTCACCTCTTCTGGGCCGACGGCGACGTAGCGTTGCCCAGCGCGCCGAAGACCGCGCTGGCGCACCAGCTCATGGCCCACGTGGCCGATCGTTACCTTGCCACCCACGGGCCCCGTCCTTGATCGATATCGAACTGAAAATCCTCGACCCGCGCCTCGGCGACAGCATCCCGCTGCCCGAGCCGGCCACCGATGGCAGCGCCGGCATGGACCTGCGCGCCGCCGTGGAGGCGCCGGTGGTGCTGGCGCCGGGGCAGAGCCTGCTGGTGCCCACGGGCATGGCCATCCACATCGGCGACCCGGCCTGGTGCGCGCTGATCGTGCCGCGCTCGGGGCTGGGCCATAAGCAAGGGCTGGTGATGGGCAACCTGGTGGGCGTCATCGACGCGGATTACCAGGGCCCGCTGATGATTTCGGCCTGGAACCGCGGAACTGCCGAATTGACCATCGCGCCCGGGGACCGTATTGCGCAATTATTGCTCGTGCCCGTGGGGCGGGCACGGTTGCGGGTGGTGGAGGCGTTCGCGCCGTCGCATCGTGGCGAAGGCGGTTTCGGTTCCACCGGCGTCAACTAGGTTCAATCCGAGAGGGTAAGGGGAAACATGGCTCGGAAAGCAGGCGGCGCGGGGCGGGGGCCTCGCATGGATGCCAGGAAGCTCATCACGCTGGTGGTGGCTACCGTGCTCCTTGTCCTGGGCGCGTTCTGCGCCTGGCAGGCGTGGCTTATCGCCGATGAAGAAAGCGCGGCGGCCGACGTGCGTTCGGCGCAGGCCGAGCTCACGCGCGCGCTGACAGCCGATTACGCTGGCCTGCACCGCCAGTTCCAGGGCGCCCTGGCCGATCCGGCCGTGGTCGCGGGCATCGACGACCATGCCGCCGCCGCGGCGCGCCTGAAGGCGCTGCTGCCCGCTGCCGTGGCCATCGAGGTGTATTCGCCGGGCCTCGACGAAGTGGTGAAGGCCAACTATCGCGAGTTTGGTTATGCCAAGGCCGCCCAGCTCATGGCGGCGCTGGGCGCCACCGAGCCGCCGGTCGCCAGCACGCAATCGCAGGGCGCCGCGCGGCGCCTCAGCGTGGTGGAGCCCGTGCAGGCCGCGGGCGCCATGCGCGCGTGGGCATGGATCGAATACCCGTTCGATACGCTCGCGCAGCGTTTCAACGCCGCCTCGCCCCATGGCGGCCGCCTTGAGCTGCGCCAGGGCGATGGCCCCGACAGCCTCGGCCTTCTCGCCTCAGGCAGCGCCAGCGGTGAACTCGAGTCCGCCGGCCAGCATGTCGCGGGCACGGCGCTCTACGTGTACGCGGCCATGCCGCACGCCTTCATCATCATTCCGCATTCGGAGGTGCTCGCCGCGCTGCTCGCGCTGATCGGGCTCGGTGGCGGCGCCTTCCTGCTCTGGTCGCGCAGCCGGCCCGCCCCCGTCGTGGCGGCGGCGCCCGTCGCCGAAGAGATCCTGGTGGCGGATGTGCCGCGCAAACCGCGGCTGCCCGCCATCCCCACGGGCGATGCTGGCCTGGCGGAGGCGCCGGCCGCGCCGCCCGTGGCGGTCGCCGCGCCCGCCAGCGACACGGTCGACCCGGCCATTTTCCGTGCCTACGACATCCGTGGCGTGGTGGGCACCACGCTGACCGCGGCGGTGGCACGGCAGGTAGGCCAGGCCATTGGCGCGGCCATGAAGGAACGCGACCTGCACGAAACCGTGGTGGGGCGCGATGGCCGGCTCTCGGGTCCGGAACTGGCTGGCGCGCTGATGGATGGCCTGCGCGATGCCGGCGTCGATGTCATCGACCTGGGCCTGGTGCCCACGCCGCTCGTGTACTTCGCGGGGTTCCAGTACGGCACGGGGTGCGGCATCGCCGTCACCGGCAGCCACAACCCACCCGACCATAACGGTTTCAAGATCGTCATCGGCGGCGAGACACTCGCCGAAGACGCCATCGCGGATCTCTACCGGCGCATCCAGGCGGGTGGCCTGCCGACCGGCGGGCATGGCGCCTGGCGCGAGCAATCGGTCATCGATGCCTATGCCAACCGCGTGGCCGACGATGTCTCCACCCAGCGCCGGTTGAAGGTCGTGCTCGATGCCGGCAACGGCGCGGCGGGCGTGGTGGCCCCGCGGGTGCTGGAGGAAATCGGCTGCGACGTGGTGCCGCTTTACTGCGATGTGGACGGCCGCTTCCCGAACCACCACCCCGACCCGGCCGACCCGCGCAACCTGGGCGACCTCATCGCGGCCGTGCACACCATCGGCGCCGACCTCGGCATCGCCTTCGATGGCGATGGCGACCGCATCGGCGTGGTGACGCCCGCGGGCGAGATCATCTACCCCGACAAGCTGTTGATGCTGTTCGCGCAGGACGTACTTGCGCGCAACCCGGGCGCGACCGTCATCTACGACGTGAAATGCACGGGCCACCTGCGCCCCGTGATCCAGGAGGCCGCCGGCGTGCCGCTCATGTGGCGCACGGGCCATTCGCTGATCAAGGCGAAGATGCGCGAGACGGGCGCCGCGCTGGCCGGCGAGATGAGCGGGCATTTCTTCTTCGCCGACAACAACCGCTGGTATGGCTTCGACGATGGCGTATATGCCGCGGCGCGGCTGATGGAAATCCTGGCGGCCGACCTGGAGGACCGCAGCCCCGCGGCCATCTTCGACGCCCTGCCGAAGAGCGTCGCCACACCCGAGATCCGCCTGCCCATGGCGGAAGGCGCGGCGGCCCGCTTCATGGAGGCCTTCCGGGCCGGGGCGGCGTTTGACGACGCACGCGTGAGCACCCTCGACGGCCTGCGCGCCGACTGGCCCGATGGCTGGGGCCTGGTGCGTGCGTCGAACACGGCGCCGGCGCTCATGTTCCGCTTCGACGCGGATACCGCGAAGGCGCTCGAGCGGGTGAAAGAGGCGTTCCGCGCGCAACTCCGCGCCGTGGACGCGAAGCTGCAGCTGCCGTTCTGAGGCGCGGGCGGCCTAGCCGCCGTTCGCGTCCGCGCGTGCCTTGAGCTGGCGGTAGCGCACGATATCCGCTTCCATGGTGGCCTTGGCCGATGCCTCGGACGCCTGCTGGCGCTGCAGCGTGGTGCGCAAGCCGCTCACCGTGGCGCGCTGCTCGTTGATACGGTCGGTGAGGTACGGCGGCACCGGCTGCTTGGCGCGCTCGAGGTCGCCTGCGCGGTTGAGCAGGTCGGCCAGGGTCTTTTCCTGGCCGCGCAGGTTGATCTGCGTGGTGCCGACGGCCTGGTGATAATTATCGAGCTGCGACTGCCGGGCCGCGGCGAACGCCTGCTCGGTGGGGTAGGCGTTGAGCATCTGGGCATCGTCGCGGGCCCGCTGGTCGGCGATGGCCTTGGCGGCCGCCTGCTGGTCGGCCAGCTTCTTCGCCGCGGCGCGCTCGTCCGCTGTCAGCTGGCGGTCGACGTGCCGCACGACCATGCCCTGCGCATTGACGATGTCGTAGCCGGCCTTGAGGGCATCGGTGTTGAGGCTGTCGCTGAAGTACGACTGGCCGGACGCATCCTTCCAGCGGTACCTGTAGCCCTGGTTCGACGACGCCTGGTAGGCAATGGCCGACGTGGCCAGCAACAAGGCCGCACCCGCCATGATGTAACGCACTGCTCGCATGGTTTCCCCTCCTGTGGGCGGAGTATAGCCAGCGGCGATACCTTAACGGCGCCCGGCGGCCGGGCGCGTGACCGGGTCGTGGGTTTCGGTCAGCCCTTGACGCCGTATTCGGCACGGTAGGCGAGCAGGCGTTCATGTTCGGCCGCCAGCTCGGGGCGCTCGCCCGCGTAGGTGAGCACATCGGCCAGGCTGGCGATGGCGATGACCGGGATGCCGAACTGCGCGGCCACTTCCTGGGCGGCCGAGAGCTCGCCCTGGCCACGCTCCTGGCGGTCGAGCGCGATGAGCACGCCCGCCGGCTCGGCGCCCTGGGCACGGATGAGGTCGAGCGATTCACGCACGGCGGTGCCGGCGGTCATCACGTCGTCGACGATGAGCACGCGCCCTTTCAGCGGTGCGCCCACCAGGGTGCCGCCCTCGCCATGGGCCTTGGCTTCCTTGCGGTTGTAGGCCCAGGGCACGTCGCGGCCCTGCCCGTCGGCCAGGGCGATGGCGGTGGCCGCGGCCAGCGCGATGCCCTTGTAGGCGGGCCCGAACAACATGTCGAACGCCACGCCCGAGCGCACGGCCGCCGCCGCGTACGCGCGGCCAAGCCGGGCCAGCGCGGCGCCGGAATCGATGCGGCCCATGTTGAAGAAATACGGGCTCACGCGCCCCGATTTCAGCGTGAACTCGCCGAAGCGGAGCACGTCGCGGGCCAGGGTCAGTTCGATGAATTCGCGCTGGTAATCGTGCACGGCGTGGTCTCGGTGGAAGCAAAGGGCACCATGGTACCGCGCTATCATGGTCCCTCGCTGACTGGCACGAGACCCCATGCGCATTATTTCCCTGAACGCCAACGGCATCCGTTCCGCCGCCACCAAGGGCGTGTTCGAATGGCTCCGCCAGCAGGACGCCGACGTGGTGTGCCTGCAGGAAACCAAGGCGCAGGAGGCGCAGCTCACCGACCCGATGTTCCGGCCCGATGGGCACCACTGCTTCTACCACGATGCCCGCAGCAAAAAGGGCTACAGCGGCGTGGCCATTTATTCAAAGCGCGAGCCGGATGAAATCCGCACCTCGCTGGGCCGCGAGGATTTCGACTGCGAGGGCCGCTATATCGAAGCCCGCTACGGCAACCTCAGCGTGGTGTCGTTCTACATCCCGTCGGGCTCGTCGGGCGACGAGCGCCAGCAGTACAAGTTCCGCATTATGGAATGGCTTACCCCCATCTTCCGCGAGTGGGCCGCCAGCGGGCGCGATTACGTGCTGTGCGGCGACTGGAACATCGTCCACACGAAGGACGACATCAAGAACTGGAGTTCGAACCAGAAGAACAGCGGCTGCCTGCCCGAAGAACGCGCCTGGCTCGACCTGCTGTTCAAGGACATCGGCTGGGTCGACAGCTTCCGCGCGCTGAAGCCCGATGCCGTCGAGTACACGTGGTGGAGCAACCGTGGCCAGGCTCGCGCCAACAACGTGGGGTGGCGCATCGATTACCAGATCGTCAGCGCGGGGCTGCGCGAGCGCCTGCGTGGCTGCTCCATCTACCGCGACGAGCGCTTCTCCGACCATGCGCCGTTCACGGTCGACTATGCCGACTAAGCCCTCGCTGTGGCGGGCGTTCACCCAGCCCTCCGCGTGGACCATGGCGTTGCTCGGCTTCTCCTCGGGCCTGCCCTTCCTGCTGGTGGCGGGTACGCTGGCCTACTGGCTGAAAGAGAACGGCATCCAGCTGAAAGACATCACGATGATCGCGAGCGCGGGCATGACCTACGCGTTCAAGTTCGTCTGGGCGCCGCTGCTCGATCACTGGCAGCTGCCGCTGTTCCGCCGCCTGGGCCTGCGCCGGGGCTGGCTGCTGTTCGCGCAGTTGTGCGTCACGGCTGGCCTATTGGCCATGGCGGCGCTCACGCCCGCGCAGCTGCCGCTGTTCGTTGCCGCGACGCTGGTGGTGGCGTTCTTTGGCGCCACGCAGGATATCGCCGTGGACGCGTACCGCATCGAGATCGCCCCCGTCGAGGCACAGGGTGCCCTGGTGGCCACCTACTCGCTCGGCTACCGCATCGCGCTCATCGTCACGGGCGCGCTGGCGCTGATCATGGCCGACCACGTGGCGTGGCCCGTGGTGTACGTCGCCATGGCCGCGACCATGCTCATCCCCATCGCCACGACGCTGCTGGCGCGCGAACCCCGGGTGCAGCGCGAGCGCCCGCGCGGCTGGGCCGAGGCCATGCGCGAGAGCCTCGTCCACCCCTTCACCGATTTCTTCCATCGTTACGGCTGGGTGCTCGCCCTCACCACGCTGGCCTTCATCCTGCTGTTCAAGATCCCCGAGCAGGCGACCATTGGCGGCGTCATGAGCCCGTTCTACCGCGACATGGGCTTCGACAAGACGCAGATCGCCACGGTCACCAAGATCTGGGGCATCTGGGTCGGCATCGCCGGTACGTTTGTCGGCGGGGCCCTGGTGGCACGCTGGGGCGCGTGGCGGCCGCTGGGTGCGGCCATCGTCGTGGCCGGTGCCAGCAACCTGCTTTACTTGTTCCTTATCCAGCACCAGGGCAACGTCGCGGTGCTCACGGCGGTCATCTCGGCCGAGAACTTCACCCTGGGCATGCTGGGGCCGCCCACCGTGGCCTTCCTGTCATCGCTGGTGAACAAGCAACACACCGCCACGCAGTACGCCCTGCTCAGTTCCATGGTGAACCTGCCGGGCAAGGTGCTGGGCTTCTTCGCCGGTGGCATCGCCACCGCGCTGGGCTACCAGATGTTCTTCATCATTACCGTGGTCTCCCTGCTCCCCGCCATGCTGCTGTTCGCCTGCCTGTGGCCCCGCCACGCCGGCCGGGTGCCCGCCGACGTGAAGGCCTAGCCCGGCCGGCTACATGCACCCCTGCGGAACTTCTGTGTAAGATCAGGCTCACAGGGGGCATGGGCGCTACGGAGACTACGCACGTGCCAGATATCGTGGTGCGACACATCGACGAGCAGATGGCCGAGCGGATCAAGCATCTTGCCCGGGAACGCCGCTGGTCGATCAACGAGGTGATCCTGCACGCGTTGCGGCACGGGCTTGGCTTGAGCCCCGGCGACGTGTTCGGTGAACTGTTGCTGCAGCCCGGCGACATCGCCCACCTTACCGGTGCATGGGATGCCGACGAGACCGCCGCGTTCCAGGAAGCCCTCGCGGCACTGGCGCAGGCATCGCCGGCCTCGCTGTCCGAGGCCGCGAAGTTGCACGGCAGTACCCCTTTCGAGGAAGAGAAGGCCTAGGGCGCGGCGTACAGCGCGCCCAGCAGCCGGGGCCCCCGCGCCCCCGTCACCGCGGGCAGGTTCCCTGGCTCGCCACGCAGCCGGCGGAACGCCAGCCACGCGAAGCCCATGGCTTCCATGTAATCCGGGTCGATGCCGAAATCGCCGCTCGCGCGCAGCGCACGGCCTTCGAGCCGTGCCGCGATCGCGTGCATCAGCGCCGCGTTATGCACCCCGCCGCCACACGCGACGACGTCGGTGGCATCCGCCGCGTGGAGGCGGATGGCGTCGGTGATCGACACCGCGCTCAGCGCCATCAGCGTCGCCTGCACGTCCTCGGGCGCGAGCTCGGCCACGCGCGGATGCGCATCGAGCCAGGCCAGGTGGAAGTGTTCGCGGCCGGTGCTCTTGGGCGGCGGCAGCAGGAAGTACGCATCGTCGAGCAGCTCGGCGAGCAGATCGGGGTCCACGCTGCCGCTGGCGGCGAAGCGGCCGTCGCGGTCGAAGGCTTCGCCCTTGTGGCGCAGGCACCAGGCATCCATCAGCCCGTTGGCGGGGCCGGTGTCGAAGCCGGTGACGCCGCCCTCGGGCGTCAGCCGCGTGACGTTGGCGATGCCGCCCAGGTTCAGCACCACGCGGGCGCCGGCGTCGGGCCGCAGCACCGTGGCATGGAACGCCGGCACCAGCGGCGCGCCCTGGCCGCCGGCGGCGACATCGGGGCGGCGGAAATCGGCGATGGTGTCGATGCGCGCTTGCTCGGCGATGACCGAGGGGTCGCCGATCTGCAGGGTGAAGGGGTGTTCGCCGTCGGGGCGGTGGCGGATCGTCTGGCCATGCGAACCGATGGCGCGCACGTCGCCCGCGTTCACGCCGGCCTTCGCGAGCACGGCCTGCGCGGCACCGGCGAAGGCCTGGCCCACGGCGACATCGAGGCGGCCATAGCCGTCGAGGTCGAGGCGTTCCTCGTCCTGCGCCACGGCGAGGATGCGCCGGCGCAGGTTTTCTTCCCATGGATGCACGAGCCCCGCGACGAGCGCGGGGCGGGTGTCGGTGAAGCGGACCAGCGCGGCGTCGATGCCGTCCGCGCTGGTGCCCGAGATGAGGCCGAGGTACAGGCCGTCCGAGGCGTGGGGCATGGTTTTAATCGTCGCTGGTGGTGGCGTTCGGCGACTTGGCGGCGGCCAGCTTGTAGTTGCTGTCGAGCTGGTTGAGGCGCGCGAGCTGCGGGCCCACCACTTCCTTCTTGAACTTCGCCAGCTGCGCGGCCGGCAGCGGCTCGGGCTTCGGCAGGGTTACCGACTGCGGATCGCGCTGCACGTTGTTGACGCGGAATTCGTAATGCAGGTGCGGGCCGGTGGCGAGGCCGGTCATGCCGACGTAGCCGATGGTGGCGCCCTGGCTCACGTGCTGGCCGACGCGCAGGTTGGCGAAGCGCGACATGTGGCCGTATGCGGTGCTGATGGTGCCGTTGTGCTGGATGACCACGAAGTTGCCGTAGCCATTCATCCAGCCGCGGAACTTGACGACGCCATCGCCGGCGGCATGGATGGGCGTGCCGGAGGGCGCGGCGTAGTCGACGCCCTTGTGCGCGCGCATCTTGCCGAGGATGGGGTGCATGCGGCCCGCGCTGAACTGCGACGAGATGCGGGTGAAGTCGACGGGGATGCGCAGGAACGAACCGGCGAGCGGGCGGCCCTCTTCGCTGAAGTAACCGACCTTGCCGTCGGCGTTCTTGAAGCGATAGGCGGTGTAGCGCTTGCCCTGGTTCACGAACTCGGCGGCGACGATGTCGCCTTCGCGCAGGTACGCGCCATCGCTGTACACGTCGTCGTAGATGACGGTGAAGCTATCGCCCACGCGCAGGTCCTGCACGAAGTCGATGTCGTACTTGAAGGCTTCCGCCAGCTTCAACACCATGGCGTTGCTCATGCCGGCCTTCGACGCGGCGGCGAACAGCGAACCATCGATGCTGCCGTGCGCGATGTGCTCGCGGCGCTGCACGTCGCGCACCTGCGTGGTGAGCTTCGCCGCATCGCCATCGAGGCGCAGCGTGGCGATGGTGGCTTCATCCTTGTCGAAGCGCACGCCCTTCAGTGCGTGGTCGCCGCCGATGAGGAACTGGAATTCCTGGCCCGGCTTGATCTGGTGAAACACCTTGGTGCCGCCCGCGCCGTCGATGACGTGCTGCAGGTCGGTCATGTTGAGGCCCTGCGCCAGGAAGATGTCGGCGAGGGTCTGGCCTGCCTCGACCTGCACCGTCTGCCATTCCTCGGTCGGCACGAGCGGCTTGATGGTGGCCGGGTCCATCTTCGGCACGGCGATGGAAACGGTGTTGTGCGGGATATCGCTTGCGATGGCGGCGACGGCGATGGGCGCGCCGGTGAGCTTGCGCGCGGTGCCCGCCGGCGTGGCGGTGATGCGCGACGACTTCATGGCGCCGGCCCACGCGGGGATCACCAGCGCGGAAAGGATGACGAGCAGGAACGCGGTGCCGGCAAGGATCCAGCGCTCGCGCGACCAGCTCAGCGGCTCGGACGATGCGTTGCGGCTGAACGACCAGTGCGCGGCGCGATTGTCATAGAAGTGCGAATGGCGACGCTGCGCCTTGCGGCGAATCGCCTGCTTGCGCGCACTATGCTGCGCGCCTCGAATCTGATCACCCATTGTCTTTCTTGTATCCGCTCGCCCCGTGTTGTCGCGTACCATAACGGCCTCGTGCAAAAGACGTCAACGCCTTTCACATCAAGGCTTTGCATCGCAACATGCGGTTAACGCACAATTAACCGCCACGCCTTCTTCACTAACATTTGTGAAGCAGGGCAAACCCATACATACGTACGTAAACAAGAGAGTGAGCATGAACGACCTGCAGCAGTCGCTGGCGCTGATCGCGCGCGGCGCCGACGAGATCATCAAGAAGGAAGACCTCGAGGCGCGCCTCAAGCTGGGGCGCCCGCTGCGCATCAAGGCAGGCTTCGATCCCACCGCGCCCGACCTGCACATCGGCCACACCGTGCTGCTCAACAAGATGCGCCAGTTCCAGGACCTGGGGCACCAGGTCATCTTCCTCATCGGCGATTTCACCGGGATGATCGGCGACCCGACGGGCAAGAACGCCACCCGCAAGCCGCTCACCCGCGAGGATGTGCTCGCCAATGCGGAAACCTATGCCGAGCAGGTCTACAAGGTGCTCGACAAGGAGAAGACCGAGCTGCGCTTCAATTCCGAGTGGTTTGGCAAGATGGGCGCGGCTGACATGATCCGCCTCGCGGCCCAGCACACGGTGGCCCGCATGCTCGAGCGCGACGATTTCGCCAAGCGCTACAAGGGCGAGCAGCCCATCGCCATCCACGAGTTCCTCTACCCCCTGGTGCAGGGCTACGACTCCGTGGCCCTCGAGGCCGACGTCGAGCTGGGCGGCACCGACCAGAAGTTCAACCTCCTCATGGGCCGCGGCCTGCAGGAGCACCATGGCCAGGCGCCGCAGGTGGTCCTCACCATGCCGCTGCTCGAGGGCCTGGATGGCGTCAACAAGATGTCCAAGTCGCTGGGCAACTACATCGGCATCAACGAGCCGGCCATCGATATCGTCACGAAGACCATGAAGATCGGCGACGACCTCATGTGGCGCTGGTTCGAGCTCCTTAGCTTTGAGGTCTCGCTCGACGAGCTGGCGCGCATGAAGGCCGAGGTGGCCGCCGGCGCCAACCCCCGCGACGCCAAGCTGCGCCTGGCCCGGGAGCTGGCCGCGCGCTTCCACGATGCCGCCACGGCCGAGCAGGCCATCGCGGGCTGGCACGCGGTGGTCACGGGGCAGGGCGATACCAGCCTGTTGCCCCTTTCCGATATCCAGGCCCCCGCCGAGGGCTTCCGCCTGGCCGCGCTGCTGACGGCGGCAGGCGTCACGCCGAGCAATTCCGAGGCGAACCGCAAGCTCAAGGAGCGTGCCGTGCGCATCGATGGCGAGGTGGTGGAGGACGCCGCGCGGGTCTTCACGGCCGGTTTCGAGGGCGTGCTCCAGGTGGGCAAAAGGAACTTCGCCCGTATCCGCCTGATTTAACGGCGCTTTCAAAAAAAGTTCACAAAAGGGGTTGCGGCCCCTTCTGAAATCCGTATTATTCGCCTCCCCGCTGACACGGAACGCGCTTCGCGAACGGTGTCCAAGGTCTTCGGATCCGGCAGCAACCTCGAAAATTTCTTCTTCGCAGGGTGTTGACAGAAACGAAATTTGATCTAGAATGGGCGGCTCACTCAGGAC
>NZ_JZRB01000043.1 GCF_000964085.1 Luteibacter yeojuensis | reverse complement strand
CGCCGCGCGCGCGGCGCGGGCCAACTTCCACCACGTCGCCCGCGTGCCACTGCAGGTGCGCCGCGTCGTCAGGCACCAGCGCCAGGTGGAAACACGCACCGCCGGCGCTGCCGGGATTCAGCAGGTGGCGGGCCTGGAGCCGCCAGGCCTGGTACGCGGGCCGCGACCAGTCGGCTTGCCCGGCCGCGCCCGCGACCTGCACCACCTGGCGTTGCCAGTGGCGCAGCGCACCGTCGTCGCCGTTATCGACATCGACGCGATCGAACCAGGGCGCGGCGCCTTTCTCGCGCAGCCAGCGGTCGAGCTCGCGGCCAAACGCGCAGAAATCGTCGTAATCGCGATCGCCCAGCGCCAGCACGGCGTACGACAGATGGCGGACATCGACGGCACCGCGCATCACCTCGCGCTGGAATGCCGTGGCGCCATCGGGCGCATCGCCCTCGCCGGTGGTGCTGGCGATGAACAGCGCACGCGTGGCGGCCGCGAGGTCGGCCGCCGTGAGCGTGGCGATGTCGCGCAGGTCGACGCGAACGCCACCCGCGTGCAGGGCCGCAGCGGTGCGCTCGGCGAGCTCGGTGGCGAAGCCCGTCTGCGATGCGTGCACCACGAGGACGCCGCCCGCGTCGTGCGGCTGGGCATCACCCCGGCGGGGCCATGCGGCCCGTGCTGCCCACGCGGCCCAACCCAGCATGGCCACGGCGGCACCGGATGCCTGCAGGGGCGTGCCCAGCCGCGTCGCGGAGAAATCCTGCAGCGACGCGAACAGCGCGACGACGACGAGCAACGCCGCGCCGATGCCAAGCTGCCCCAGGGCGCTCCTCACCGCATGGCCTTCGCGAACGCGGACGACATGCGCTCCTCGAATGCGCCGTGTTCGCCGTAGAGTACGAAGAGCACGGCGATGCCATGCTCGCGCGCATAGGCCATGCCCTCGTCGGGCCCAAGCACTGTCATGGTGGTGCCCAGCGAATCCGCATGCATGCAGTCGTCGGCGAGGATGCTCACCGACGCCACCTTGTGCGCCACGGGGTAGCCCGTGCGCGGGTCGATGTGGTGCGAATAGAAGCGGCCACCCGATTCGAAGAAGTGGCGGTAGTCGCCCGAGGTGGCGATGGCTTTGTCGCCGAGCGACACGATGCGCCCCACCTCGTCGACGTTATCCACCGCGCCGGCCGCCGCGCCCGGCCGCTCGATGCCGACGTGCCACGGCGTGCCATCGGGCTTGCGGCCATGGGCGCGCAGTTCGCCGCCCACCTCGACGAGGTAACCCTGCACCCCGTGCGCCGACAGGTAGCGTGCCACCTGGTCGACGCCGAAGCCCTTGGCGACGGACGAAAGATCCACGTAGACACCACCTGGTTGCAGCGCACGGTGGCCTGCATCGTCGAGCTGGATCTTCGCCCAGCCCACGCGGGCCCTGGCCGCCGCGATGGCGCTGGCATCCGGCGCATCATGCGGGTGCCTGTCGGGGCCGAAGCCCCAAAGGTTGACCAACGGGCCCACCGTGGGGTCGTACGCGCCGCCCGACGCCCTGGCCAGCGACAGCGCGTAACGCAGCACGCCGTAGAACTCCGCCGGCAACACCTGCCACGTGCCAGCGGGTGCGCGGTTGAAGCGACTGAGGTCGGAGTCCGCCTCGTACGTGCTCATCTGCGCCACCACGCGATCGAGCTCGCCCTGGATGCCGTGCTCGATCGCGCGCGCGTCGGCCCTCGGTGGCAGCACCGCGTTGACCGACCAGGTGGTGCCCATGGTCTCGCCTTCGAAGCGGCGCACGTCGGTGGCCGTGGCCGCGGAGGCCACGGCGCAGCACGCCAGTGCGAGCACGGCGCGCCAGGTCACTGCGGCAGCACTTCCAGCGTGGCGGTGTAGGCGACGCGGCGCTGCTTCGCTTCCTTCACCGAGGTCTTGCCGTCTTCGCTGCTGGCATTGACCCAGTACATGCCCGGGTTCGCGAAGGTGAAGCTGAAGCGGCCGTCCTTGTCGGTCTGCGTTTCCTGCTCACCCTGCGCGTTGCGGTAGCGCGTGGCGCCGGCGATGGCGGTGACCTTCAGGTTCGACGCGGGCTTGCCGTCGAGCAGCAGCTGGAACGTGGCTTTCTCGCCCGTCACCAGGTCGTTGGGCTGGGTGACCGGCACGAGCTCGAGGCCCTTGCCGGTGGGCTTCAGCGCGTCGCCGCCCGGCTTGCCCTGGGTCACGAAAGTCTCGACGCGCGAGGCCATCTCGCTGACCTGCACGTTCTTCGCATTGGCGGGGATGCCGGCCTTCAGCTCGTCGGCCTTGCCGCGCCAGCGCTTCTTCTGGCCGTCGACCTCGTAGTTGGCAAACAGGCCCTGGTTAACCAGCGCGATGCGGTAGGTGCCCGCCTGCGGCACCGGCAGGTCGAACGCGCTGCGGTACTTGCCCGTCCACGGGTTCTCCGGCTTCACGGCCGTGCCGTCGGGCGCGGTGATGGTGAGCTGGTCGAGCTGGGCGGGGAAGTGGTCGGGGTAGTAGAGGTCGTTGGAGATGGCGGCATCGACCGTCACCCACGCGTCGTCGCTGGAGACGACGGTGGCCGAGGGCACGATCCACATCTTGTGCGCCTGGGCGGCGAACGGCAGCAACAGCGCGGCGGCGAGCGCGGCGCGAACGAAGCGGTGCGTCATGGGGGAAGCTCCAGTCAGGGGTTGAGGTCGAGGGTGATCTGGCCGAGTTCGTCCGTGCCCTGGGCGGCGAGGTGCGTGGGCGCCTTCGCTGGCCAGTCGAACGCGATCCGCTGCGTCTCGTGGCCGCCCACTTCGCGGGCCGCCTCGACGATCAGTTCGTAGTGCCCGGGGGCAAGCGTGCCCAGCGGCGCCTTGCCATCGGTGAAGCGCAGCTGGTGCTGGCCGGCGGGGCGCGTGGCACCCGAGACGCCGTCGATGGGCATGGCCTGGTCGCGGCCGCTGCGGCGCCACCACTGGCGCATGTCCTTCAGCCACTTGGTGCCTTCGCCGCTGGCTTTCTTCACGTCGTACCAGACGGCGAGGTTGGCGGCGACGCTGTGGTCCTCGCGCTCGATCCACACGGCCACGTAGGGGCGGTGGTATTCGGCGACCTTGAGCGTGGGGATCTCGACGGTGAGGTTCATGTCCGCCGCTGCCACCGGGGCGGCGAGGCAGCAGAGCGCGAGGGGAAGCATCCGGCGCATGGCGGTCCTTCGGGTCAGTGGATGAAAAGCAGGGCAAGCACCAGCGGCAGCACGAAACCCAGCGCCACGAGCGGCCAGGTCATGCCGCGCTGGCGGGCATGCATCTTGAGCAGGAGCAGGCCCGTCGCGGCGAAGACCACGCACGCCAGGGCGAAGATGTCGATGAACCAGCGCCAGGCGGCCCCGGTGTTGCGGCCCTTGTGCAGGTCGTTGAACCAGGCGAGCCAGCCCCGGTCGGTGAGTTCGTACTGCACGCTGCCGGTTTCGCGGTCGATGCTTGCCCAGGCGTCGCCACCGGGGCGCGGCAACGAGATGTACACCTCGTCGGCGCTCCACTCGGCGTCGCGGCCGGCGATGTCGGCGCCGGTTCGTTCGCGGACGAACGCCGCGACGGCGGCCGGCACGGGCGCGGACTTGTGGCCCGGGGCCACGAGCTGCCGCAGCAGGGGCGCGGGCAGCGTCGCGGCATGGCGCTGCACCCGCGGCGCGGCTTCGATCTGTGCCGCGTGGTTCAGCGTGAAGCCGGTGACCGAGAACAGCAGCAGCACCACCAGCGAGACGGCGGAACTGATCCAGTGCCAGCGGTGCAGGTGCTTGAGCCAGAACGCACGGCGCGTCCGGTCGACGGTGTCGCGCATGTGTTGTCCAGGCCCCTGGTGCGGTTCGATGAGCCACACGATGGTAGCTTGGATGCGAATGGTTCGCAATTGCAGGAAAGGGAATGGAAAGCCTGCCGCGACAGCATGCGCCCACCCCACCACGGAGCGTATGCTTGCCCACCATGCGCATTCTCCTCGCCGAAGACGACGCCTCCATCGCCGCCGCCGTGCGCTCCGCCCTGCAGCAGGGTGGCCACGCCGTCGACCATGTCGCCGATGGCGCCAGCGCCGATAACGCGCTGCGCGACCACGATTACGACCTCCTCGTGCTCGACCTGGGCCTGCCCCAGATCGATGGCAGCGACGTGCTGGCCCGGGCCCGCAAACGCGGGGCCAACCTACCCGTGCTCGTCGTCACCGCGCGCGAGGGCCTGAAGGAGCGCGTGCGCGTGCTCGACCTGGGCGCCGACGACTACCTCGTGAAGCCGTTCGCGCTGGCCGAGTTCGAGGCCCGCGTCCGTGCCCTGCTCCGCCGCCGCACCAGCCAGGGCGCGCCGGAGTTCCGCATCGGCCGCCTGCGCCTCGATATCCCCGGCCACCGCGCCTGGATCGGCGACACGCCACTGGACCTCACCGCCCGCGAGTTCGGCCTCATCGAGGCCCTGGCCACGCGCGCCGACAAGGTCACCAGCCGCGCGCAGCTCGTCGAGGCCCTGTGCAACTGGGACGAGGACCTGACCGATAACGGCCTGGACATCGCCCTGCACCGCCTGCGCAAGAAGCTGCACGGCTCGGGCACCAACGTGCGCACCATCCGCGGCCTGGGTTACCTCCTCGAAGAAACGGCCGATGCCTGAACGCCGCCCCGCGGCCCGCCGCGCGGCGCGGCCCAGCCTGCGCCGGCGCCTCCTCACCTTCCTGCTCGTTCCCGTGCTCGGCGTGCTTGTCGTCGACACGGTGGTGGGCTATTTCATCGCGCTCGCGTATTCCAACCGCGTGCACGATTCCGACCTCAGCGATTCCGCGCTCACTCTGGCCGAGATGATCGGCAGCGATGCGCTGCGCGGTGAGCTGACGGCGCAGGCGCGCTTCCTGCTCGAATACGACCCCGACGGGCGCAACTACTACGAGGTGGTGAGCGACCGCCACGGCCGCATCATTGGCAATGCCGAGCTGGCCGTGCCCACGCGCCGCGCCGTGGACGTCGATGCGGCGCCGCTGCTGTACGACACCGACCTGGGCCACAAGGCCCTGCGCGCGGCTGTCATGCGCGTGGCCAACCGCCACGATGCCGGCGATACGCTGACCATCAAGGTGGCCGAGAACCTGCGCGACCGCCACCAGCGCGCGCGGGAAATCCTGCTGCTCACCATGCCCATGCAGGCGCTGCTCATCATCGCCGTGCTGTCGCTGGTGTGGTTTGGCGTCAGCCATGGCCTGGGCGTGCTCGAGCCACTCACCACGCGGCTCGGCCGGCGCGGCCACGACCTGGGGCCCATCGGCGAGGAAGACGTGCCGGTGGAGATCCTGCCGCTCACCCGCACCATCGACGACCTGTTCGCCCGCATGCGCAACATGCTGGGCCTGCAGGAGCGGTTCATCGCCGATGCGGCGCACCAGCTGCGCACGCCGCTGGCCGGCATCCAGCTGCACGTGGAGCGCGCGGGGCCGCCTGCGGATGCCGCGCAACAGCGTGACGCCCTTGCCCATGTCCACCGCCTGGCCGCGCGCGCCGCCCGCACGTCGGCGCAGTTGCTTGCCCTGACCCGTACCGAATCGCCCGACCTGCCCGACCACGATGGCATGCCCGTCATCGATCTCGCGCACGTGGTGCCCGAGGCGGTCGGCATGCGCGTGCACCAGGCGCTGGCGCTGGGCGTCGACCTCGGCTACGAGGGCGCCGACGCCGCCTGCCTGGTGCGCGGCGATGCGTTGCAGGTCCAGGAGGTGATCGACAACCTGGTCGACAACGCCTTCCACTACGCGGGCCGCGGCCACACGGTGACCGCCTCGGTGGCACGCGATGGTGTCGAGGTGGTGCTGGCGGTCGATGACGACGGCCCGGGCGTCGAGGAGGCCTTCCTCGACCAGCTGGGCGAGCGCTTCTTCCGTGTCCCCGGCGTGGACGAGGATGGCACCGGGCTTGGCCTCGCCATCGTCGAAAGCATCGCCGAGCGCCACGCGGCGCGGGTGGCCTTCGGCCGCTCGGCGCTCGGTGGCCTGCGCGTCGAACTGCGTTTCGCGGCTGCCAGCGCCCCCGCCTAGCCGCCGGAAAGCCCGCTGAAACCACCGCTTGCGAGCATGCGTGCCATGAACCATCGAAGGCACGAGGCCCAGGCGTGAGCGACGCGACCGAATTCCAGTTCGAAGGCGGGCGCGAGGGCGTCCTCCTCATCCACGGGCTCACCGGCACGCCCACCGAGATGCGCATGGTCGGCAAGGGCCTGAACCGCGCCGGTTTCACCGTCGTGGGCGTACGCCTGGCTGGCCATTGCGGCAGCGAGGACGACCTGCTCGCCACCACGTGGCAGGACTGGTACGCCAGCGTCGAGGCCGCTGCCGAAGCCCTGCGTGGCAAGGTCGACCGCCTGTTCGTCGCCGGGCTGTCGATGGGCGCCGTGCTGGCGCTGCGCCTTGCCGCCGTGCGGCCGGGCTGGGTCGATGGCGTGGGCGTGTTCGGCGCCACGTTCCACTACGACGGCTGGTCCATCCCCTGGACGGGCCGCCATCTTTCGTTCCTGCTGCCGGTCTTCAAGCGCCTGGGCATCGGCCGCCACCGCAGCTTCATCGAGCAGCCCCCCTACGGCATCCGCGACGAGCGCCTCCGCGCGCAGGTCAGCGCCGCCATGTTCGCCGGCGACAGCGAGGCCGCCGGCCTGCCTGGCAACCCGTGGCATGCGCTGGCCGAGATGTGGTGGCTGGCGCGCGACGTGCGCCGCCGCCTGCCCGACGTGGTGGCGCCGTGTTTCATCGCGCACGCCGCCGACGACGACGTGGCCAGCACGTCCAACGCCGACCTGGTGGCCCGCCGCGTGCGCGGCCCGGTCGAGATGCTGCTGCTTGCCGATAGCTACCACATGATCACGATCGACCGCGAACGCCGCACGCTGATCGAGCGCAGCGCGGATTTCTTCACCCGCATCGCGCGCGACGCGCGGCCCGCGCGCATGGCGGCGTGAGCATGCAGGGGCTGGCCTTCGCGCTGTGGCTCGCCAACGTGCTGCTGGATACCGGCGGCCAGCTCGCCTTTAAGGCAGCGGCGGGCGACGAGCGTGCGGGCGATGGCCTGGCGCGCTGGCGATACATGCTGGCGCGGCCGTGGATATGGGTGGGCATCGCCTGCTATGTGCTCGAGTTCGTGGTGTGGATCGCCTTCCTGTCGCTGGTGCCGCTCTCCGAGGGCGTGCTGCTGGGCTCCATCAATATCGTGGCCATCATGATCGCCGGGCGCTTCCTGTTCCGTGAGCGGCTGAGCCCGCTGCGCGTCACCGGCATCCTGCTGGTCGCCGCCGGGGTCGCCATCGTGGGGGCCGGCGCATGAAGCGCTTCTATGCCATCGGCTTCGCGCTGCTGCTCGCGTTCGATACGCTGAACCTTGTCTGCTTCAAGCTCGCGGGCACGCATGCGCTGCCGGTGGAAATGAACCTGGCGTGGGCACTGCGCGTCTTCTCCTATCCGTGGATCTATGGCGCGGTCGTCGGCTACATCGGCGCGTTCGTCACGTGGATGAGCTTGCTGAAACACGCGCCCATCGGCCCCGCGTTCGCCGCCTCGCACATGGAAGTGGTCAGCGTGATGGTGCTGTCCTACTGGGTCTTCAACGAACCAGTGACGCCCACGCAGATCGTGGGCGCCATCGCGATCGTCGCGGGCATCGCATGCCTGGCCGTTGCCGAGGGCGATGAAGGTGAACACGATGTGGTTCCGGCCTGAGCCCGAATCCCCGCCTACCGCAGGGCTGCCCCTGGGCCTCGCCGACATGGGTGGCGCGGTGCCCGCACCCCTCACGGCGCTGGCCGCGCAATGGCTCGGCGTGGACGAGGCGCAGCTGGAATGCTCCGGCACCGCCGCGCTCACCGTGGCACTCACCGCCCTTGCCGACCACGCCCGCGCACGCCGTGAGGTGGTGATCCCCGCGTTTACCTGCCCCCTCGTGCCGCTGGCCATCCGCCGCGCGGGCCTCCAGGTGCGCCTCGTGGACCTGCGCGCCGGGCACTTCGACATGGACCCCGACCGGCTCGACGACGCCTGTGGCGACCAGACCCTGGCCATCATCCCCACCCACCTCGGCGGCCGCGTCGCCGACGTGGCGCATGCCAACGCGGTGGCACGCGCCGTCGGCGCGTTCGTGGTCGAAGACGCCGCACAGGCCCTGGGCGCGCGCATCGACGGCGCCGCCGCGGGCACGCATGGTGACGTGGGTTTCTTCAGCCTTGCCGCCGGCAAGGGGCTTTCCATCTTCGAAGGCGGCCTGCTCGTCGCCCGCGACGCGACGGTGCGCGACAGCATCCGCCGCGCCTCGCGCCGCATCGCCGGCTGGCACCCCGGCTGGGAACTACGCCGCACGCTGGAGCTGGCCGGCTACGCCGCGTTCTATCGCCCACGCGGCCTGGGCGTCGCCTACGGCGGCCCGCTACGCCGCGCGCTGGGCCGCGGCGACCTGCTGGGCGCGGCAGGCGAACACTTCGACGCCAATTTCCCCCTGCACCGCGTGGGCCGCTGGCGCCGCGCCGTGGGTGCCCGCGCGTTCCACCGCCTGCCGCGTTTCATCGAGACGACGGCGGCGCAGGCGCGCGCGCGCGTGCCCGCCCTGGCATCGATCCCCGGCGTGCATGTGTTCACGGACGATGGCGGCACGTGGCCTTACCTGATGCTGTTGTTGCCGGATGAGGCGACGCGCGATGCGGTGTTGCAGCGGCTGTGGGCATCACGACATGGCGTGGCGCGGATGTTCGTGCATGCGTTGCCGGATTATCCGTACCTTGGGACGATGGCGGGTAGCGAGGATGTGCCTGCGGCGCGTGATTTCGCGGCGCGGACGCTGACGGTGACGAATAGCCCGTGGCTGGACGATGCGTGTTTCGAGCATGTGTGCGCGGTGATCGAAGCGACGATCGTTTCGCGCTGAGCCTGAAACCATCCACCACATCTGTGGGAGCTTGCTTGCAAGCGATGCTATTAGATCGGTTCATTCGCTAGCGCGAATGCGTGTCTTTAGCGGCGTTCGCCGCCTAAGGCGTGCGGGGTTGAGGCGAAGAGCCCTTGACGCCCACCCTCGCTGCTCAGACAGGTCCTCAGCGTTCGTAGCGAAGGGCGCCTTCGGCGCAGATGTGTTAGTTGGCCTTCGGCCGCCCTCTTTTTCGGAACGTGCCTCAAATGTGGCAATCGAGAACTCTCTCTCGCACTGAGGAATCCGGTGGGAGAGCGACCGCCAAATTCTTATGTCACGGCGTGATCAAATGCCGCCCAGGTTCGTGACTGTTCGAGTCCGTTCGTTCGTCCCTGATCAGAGAAGCTCGTCAGTTTGGACAATCTCAAAATCTCGCGGATTCAGAAGAATATAGCGTCGACTTTCCGCCTTCAGCTCTCCGGTTACGCGGACCCAAAGCTTCTTCTTGGCAGCGTCATATATCTTGTTCCGCTGCTCGTTACTAAACTCCATCAGAATCTTTCTGGTCGACGTCCCATAGCGGGTCAGCAAAGTGGCTTTCCCGTCGAAGCTATCAACATCCGTCTCAATGCCGGTAAAGATTCCCTCCAGGCAGACATCAGACTCCGGCTCAGCCGCGCGCAGTTCTCTCGCTGCATCGGTCAACGTTGCAGCATCTGCCATCGAGACCTTGAGAAATGGGCGGGTCTGCAGCGGGCGACGTGCGGCCCATTGAATGCTCAGGTCCACCCCATCACCTTGTTCCGCGATTGCAGAAAGAGCCTGGCAGAAATTTGCGCTTACCCCCTTAGCGTAAGACTGGACCAAACGCTCGACTGCCGACACACCGGATAGCGCATCCTTTGTGGCAAGCATTGCATCCGCCAGAGACGTCATAACCGCCCTACCGTAAGGAGCATCGTCAGGCAAGAGGCTATTTGCATTCGGTGTGAATGCCCACGGGGAAAGCAGATTCAATACAAAACTGCCCTTCTGAGTCTGACCAAACTTCACTCGGCTCAAATACTCAGTAGCGTCGCCATATTTTCGGCCAGTCCAGCTCTTACGCTTCTCCGGCGACGCAGCAAAATTGGCGGCCGACGACAGGACTGCCTTGGCGTTCTCGCAGATACCAATTCCAGCATCGAGTGAAACTGCACCTGCACTATCGGCGTGCGGCGTCCGAACCCGCACAACGTCATAAGGAGATAGTGATAGATCTGCAAGCACAGACTGAATCTCCCTATCTTGCAGCTTGGCGAGCTCACTCATGAGCTCGCTCATGCGCCTTCCATAGTCGGCTACATCGCGATTAACCGGGACAACCAGGGCAACGTCGCTCGCGCGATCTTCGTTCTCGAAGGACCGAAATAACGCAGCATACTGACCAAAGGCGCCCTCCATCAGGAAACCTTGCGTCTGAAGCCATCCCTTAATGTCGGCAAACGTCAGAGACGTGACGACGTCCAAGATGTTCTGATCCATCCTAGTCATTTTTGCACTTCGCGTATGCGTCATCCATCATCTTCACCACTGCGCTCGCACTGAAGATTTGCGTAGTCGGTATATGGACCGTGACAGAAGTCGAGTTGCTCGACTCAGGCTGACCGCTGAGGTCAAACCAATACGCACAGCGTCGCACAAGAAGCGAGCTTTGATTGGTGTAGACCCATGGCGGATTCTGATTTCCAAGAACAAGGACCACAAGGTAAATCGGTGCCGTTCGAACCGTCTGCCTCAGGTCATCGTAGTTCTTGATAGGTAGAGCGAAAGTCAGGACGCCATTCGAAATACAGTCAGCAGAGGTTGCCTTTACCTGCAGGTCGACCGAGACGGGTTGACCACTGATCGGTCTAAGCGTTGCGTCGATGCTTTGCTTGTCGATCTCCAATTTGGAGACCTGACACCCCGCCGCACCAGCCACAGCCGTAACATACGCGGCGGAAAGCCTTTCCTTGACGTCGTTGGGGTGGGTCGTGATTGCCGCCATGCTGTGTCGCTCCGACTCTCGCCTGCCGCTTTGGCCCGTCCCGGTGGACAGCGGAGCGGTGATGTGACTGAGCATAGCGGCGGCGACATTGCTGCGCCACATAGCGTTGAGACATCCCTTTCCAACGCTTCCCGCACCAAGCGGACCTCAAGTCGGTCTGCCCATCGGAAGCGCAGATCAGACAATGGGGACAACGCCACAATCGAAACACTCACTGCTCCAGTTCACCAAAAAAATACTTGATGAAACAATGTACTTAGGCGATGTGTTCGACAGACGATGGATGCAATGGAGTAGAACACAGCCCGCAAAAAGGCCAATTTGGGCGGCTGGTCATAGCACGAACTTTCTGAGTCAAGGAGGCAAGTGTCCTTTCGAACCATAGCCCCCGGGCGCGATGCAGAAATTCCAGTGGGCTCCGAACATTCGGATCATCACTATCGTCGACTAACGGCACGGCGCCTTGCTAACCGGCCGGAACTTCAGGGCCTGGGAGAGTCCTTGGTGTCCACCCTCGAGGCGAGTTCCGCACAAGAGAGCGGCCGTAGGCCCGTAGGAGCGCACACCCGTGCGCGAATGGAAGACACGGCTGCGCAGCCGCAGCCTTGGACGCGAGGGTGGACACCAAGGGCTCTTCGCCTCGAGCCCACACGCCATAGGCGGCGAACGCCGCTGAAGACACGCATTCGCTACAGCGAATGAACCGGTGAGAAAAGCATCGCCAGCAAGCTGGCTCCCACAAGTCAGCTGGCTCACACAAGTCAGGTGGCTCAC
Source organism: Luteibacter yeojuensis (assembly GCF_000964085.1). Taxonomy (GTDB): domain Bacteria; phylum Pseudomonadota; class Gammaproteobacteria; order Xanthomonadales; family Rhodanobacteraceae; genus Luteibacter; species Luteibacter yeojuensis_A. The sequence goes on along the minus strand of NZ_JZRB01000043.1, from coordinate 31,971 downwards.
ACAAGTCAGGTGGCTCACACTATTCAGGTGGCCCCCACAATCACAAGCCAGGGGGATGGCGGGGTCAGGCCTTGCCTTGTTCCACCAGCGTGAGGGCCACCTTGTCGCGCAGGTAGACCGGCAGCGCCAGCTCCGGTGCCACCGCGCGGCCCGCGCGGAACTGCCTTGCCGCCACCTCCGCCACATGCCGCGCCTGCGGGAAACGCGCACCCTCCGCCGAACGGATCGGTGCCGGGATACGCTCACGCAACACCGCCTCGTACGTGGCCCAGCCCGTGCCCACCACATGCCACGCCGGCGCCTCCGGCAACAGCAACGCCGCCGCCGTATCCACGCGTTCGCGATCGAGCAGGCTCACGCTGCCGTCGTCCTCGCGGCGCCACGCCGCGACGTAGATCTCGCCCATGCGCGCGTCGATCACCGACAGGATGGCCGCGTCGTCTTCCGGCGCTTCCAGCGCCAGCGCCTCCAGCGACGAGACGGTGACCACGGGCACGTCGAGCGCCATCGCCATGCCCTGGGCCAGCGATACGCCCAGGCGGACGCCGGTGAAGGCGCCGGGGCCGCGCCCCACGGCGATGCCGTGGAGCGCCTCGCGGGAGAGGCCCGCTTCGGCCAGCAGCGAGTCAGCCATCGGCAGCACCAGCTCCGCATGGCGGCGCGGGGCGACCTCGCTGCGTTCGATCACCTCGTCGCCATGCACGAGGGCGACGGAGCAGGCTTCGGTGGAGGTTTCGATGGCAAGGAAGTTCATGGCGTATCCGTCTGGCGGGTGGCCGGCGTGCCGTAGGCATACCAGTCGATGCGGCGGGTGAGGAACATGAGCAGCGCGATGACCACCACCAGGACCACCGAGCCGATGAGCAGCGCGTACTGTTCGGCGCCGATCAGGCCATACAGTATGGCGTAAACCAGCGCCAGGACGCCGCCCAGCACCAGGCCGGCGGTGCGGGCACGGAGCACCGCCGAAGCATAACCACCCACGATGGACACCACCGTGGCGGCCGCCGCGAGGTAGGCCCCGCCGAAGCCGATCTGCTCGGACAGTGCCAGCAACAGGAGGTAGAAGCTCGCCATGGCGGCGCCCACCAGCAGGTATTGCACGGGGTGCAGGCGCAGGCCCTTCAGCACCTCGAAAAGGAAGAACGCGACGAAGGTGAGCGCGATGAACAGCAGGCCGTATTTGCCGGCGCGATCGTTCTGCTGGTACACGCTGCCGGGCTTCACCATCCGCACGCCGAACGACGATGCCTCGAGCCGGCTGTTCACGTCGGTGGTGGCGGTGTCCCAGTGCTGGCCGTATGAGCGATTGAGGTCCATGACCTGCCAGGTCGTATCGAAGCCTTTGGCGGTGACGCCCGGCTGGCCGGGCAGCAACGCGCCGATGAAGCTGGGATCGGGCCATGCCGAGCGCAGGTGCACCGTGGTGGCGCGGGCGAGCGGCAGGGTCGAGAACGCCTCGGTGCCGGCGATGCGCAGCGTCAGCGTGACGTCGATCGGCGTGGTGCGCGCCGGGTCGATGGGCAGCGGCGCGGCGAGCACGCTGTAAGGGCCCATCTTGTCGGCGGACGCGGCGAGGCGCACGGGCCGGCCGTCGACGGTGGCGGCCGTGATGCTTTGCAGGCCATGCACATCGGCGACGAGCAGGCGCAGCTCGGCCCTGGCCAGGTCGAACACGCCATCGCTGCCCGCGGCCGCATGGGCGATATCCTCGGGAAGGAAGCGCCCGCGGACAGTGACTTCACCCGTGTAGACCGGCACCGCGTACATGCCGCTGGTGCGCTCCTGCACGGCAAGCCCGGCCGTGGTGGTGAGCTCGTCGGCAAGCACGATGTGCGTGCTGTCCCGCACGCTGGCGACATGGCCTTGCACGTCGCGCACCTCGGTGCGCACGGGTGCGGCGAGGACGAAGCCGCCCAGCGTCTGCGGGCCGCCCCAGCCGGCGGCGACGCGTTCGACGGCCGCCTGGCGCATCGCCTCGCGCTCGCGCACGATGCCGTTGGCCTGGTTGAGCGGAATCATCATCAGCAGCGCAAGCACGCCGATGCCGAGCACCTTGGCGGTGATGGATTGCATCCAGCGGAACATTCGATATCCCCTTCCTCATGGTTGAGGTGGGATCGTGGCGCCGCGCGGGGCGCTGGGCGGGCGCGGTCCAGGGCATTTCAGGGCAAAGGTGTGCCTCGTAGGAGCCCACTCCGTGGGCGACAGCTTTTGGCGAAGAGCACCAGGGCCTGTGGCGCTAACACGAACAGCGTCGCGCACGGGGTGCGCTCCTACAGGAAGAATGCGGCGACGTCGCTGAGTTCGCGGGTGCGGGGCATGGGTGGCAGGCTGGCGAGGAACAGGCGGCCGTAGCCCTTCGTCGTGAGGCGGGGGTCGCACAGCACCAGCACGCCGCGGTCGTGCACGTCGCGGATGAGCCGGCCAGCCCCCTGCTTCAGCGCGATGACGGCGGTGGGCACCTGCCAGCCCATGAACGGGTTGATGCCGGCTTCCTCGAGCGCCTCGAGCCGCGCCTGCAGCACGGGGTCGTCAGGCATGGCGAACGGCAGCTTGTCGATGACGACCACGCTCAACGCGTCGCCGGCCACGTCCACGCCCTCCCAGAAGCTGGCGGCGCCAAGCAGCACGCCGCGGCCGCTCAGGCGGAACTCCTCGAGCAGGCGGTGGCGCGGCGCCGTGCCCTGCACGAACAGCGGCCAGGGCACGCGGCCCTCGAGCAGCTCGGCGGCACGGCGCAGCGCACGGTGCGAGGTGAACAACAGGAACGCGCGGCCGTCCGATGCATCGAGCACCGGGCGGATCGCCTCGATGACCTTGTCGGTGTGGTCGCGCGCGGACGGGTCGGGCAGGTCCTTCGGCAGGTACGCGAGCGCCTGGCGGCTGTAATCGAAGGGGCTTTCGACGTGCAGCGTCTGCGGATGCTCGAGGCCCAGCTGGCGGGCGAAATGCTGGAAATCGCCGGCGATGGAAAGCGTGGCCGAGGTGTGGATCCACGCGGCGTCGGTGGCCATGCGCATGGCCCGCAGCGGCGACGCAAGGTCGAGCGGCGTCGCGTGTAGCGCGAAGCCGCGCGGCCACGCCTCGTACCAGCGCACGTCGGCGGCCGAGTGCTCCTCGGCGATGCGGTCGAGGCGCAGGCTGAGCATCTGCGCGCGCTCGTGCACGTTGGCCAGGCCCCGCGAACGCTCGCCCAGGCCGGCGAGCAGATCGGCCATGGCCGCCACCACGTCGCGCAGCTCGGCGAGCAGCTCGTGCGCCGTGGGGTCGCGCTCCAGCGCGCTGAACGCGCCGCGCGGCGGCAGGGGCTCCATGGCAAGGCGCAGGCGCTTCACCAGGTCCTGCACGGCCTCCACGGGCTCGAGCAGCTGGCTGGTGGCGCCCGTGACGCCCTGGGCCTCGACCAGGGCATCCTGGCCCAGGTCGGTGAGCTGGCGCGAGCCGACACTCTGCGAGAAGAACTGGCCGGCCAGCTCGGGGATCTGGTGGGCCTCGTCGAGGATGAACGCGTCGGCCCCCGGCAGGATCTCGCCGAAGCCCTCCTGCTTCAGGGCCAGGTCGGCCAGCAGCAGGTGGTGGTTCACCACCACCACGTCGGATTCCATGGCCTCGCGGCGGGCCTTCACCACGTGGCAGTCCTCGAAGAACCGGCACTCGCTGCCGAGGCAGTTCTCCGGCGTGGAGGTAACCCGCGGCCAAACAGGTGAATCCTCAGGGATATCAGCCATTTCCATGCGATCGCCACGGCGGGTGCGGGCCGACCATGCGCGGATGGCCGAGAGTTGCGTGGCCAGGTGGCGGTCGGGGTTGCCCTCGCGCACGGCCTGGTCGAGCCGGTAGAGGCACAGGTAGTTGGCGCGGCCCTTCAGCAGGCTGACCCTGGCCCGGCTGCCCAGCACGTGGTGCACGCGCGGCAGGTCGCGGAAGAAGAGCTGGTCCTGCAGGGCCTTGGTGCCCGTGGACACGATGACCTTGCGCCCGGACTCCAGTGCCGGGACGAGGTAGGCGAAGGTCTTGCCGGTGCCCGTGCCGGCCTCGGCGATGAGCACGTCGCGGTCGTCGATGGCACGGGCCACGGCCGAGGCCATGCGCTGCTGGGCCTCGCGGGGCGCGAAACCCGGTACTTCGCGGGCGAACGGGCCCTCCGCGCCGAGGATCGCGGCCACTTCGTGTTCAGTCATCCGGCCAGTATCGCCTACAATAGACCTCTTTTCGCCTGCCAATACGCGCACCTGCAGGGCGCGCGCCGGGAACCAACGCATGGACAAGAGTTTCGAGCCCAGCCTGATCGAATCGAAGTGGTACGCCGAGTGGGAAGCCAACGGCTACTTCAAGCCGTCCGGCAAGGGCACGCCCTATACGATCATGCTGCCGCCGCCCAACGTCACGGGCACGCTGCACATGGGCCATGCGTTCCAGCACACCATCATGGATACGCTGGTGCGCTACCACCGCATGCGCGGCTTCGACACGCTGTGGCAGCTGGGCACCGACCACGCGGGCATCGCCACCGAGATGGTCGTCACCCGCCAGCTCAACGCCGAGGGCAAGCAGCGCGCCGATTTCACCCGCGACGCCTTCATCGAGCGCGTGTGGGAATGGAAGAAGCAGTCCGGTGGCACCATCGGCCGGCAGATGCGCCGCATGGGCGTGTCGGGCGACTGGAGCCGCGAGGTCTTCACCATGGACCCGGGCCCCTCGCAGGCCGTGGTCGAAACCTTCGTCCGCCTGCACCAGGAGGGCCTCATCTACCGCGGCCAGAAGCTGGTGAACTGGGATCCGGTGCTGAAGACGGCTGTCTCCGACCTCGAGGTGGTGAGCGAGGAGGAGGACGGCTCGCTGTGGTCCATCCGCTACCCGCTGGCCGACGGCTCGGGCGAGCTGGTCGTGGCCACCACGCGCCCCGAGACCATGCTGGGCGACGTCGCCGTCGCCGTGCACCCGGAGGACGAACGCTATGCGCACCTCATCGGCCGCATGCTCGCCCTGCCCCTGTCCGACCGCCAGATCCCCATCATCGCGGACGAGTACGTCGAGAAGGATTTCGGCACCGGCTGCGTGAAGATCACCCCGGCGCATGACTTCAACGACTACGCCATCGGCCAGCGCCACAACCTGCCGATGATCAACATCCTCACCGACGACGCGGCCATCAACGACGCGGCGCCGGCGAAATACCGCGGCATGGACCGCTACGTCGCGCGCAAGGCCGTGCTCGCCGACCTCGAGGCGCAGGAACTGCTCGTCGAGACGAAGAAGCACAAGCTGCAGGTGCCGCGCGGCGACCGTACCGGCCAGGTCATCGAGCCGTACCTCACGTGGCAGTGGTTCGTGAAGATGGACACGCTCGCCGCGCGCGGCCTCGCGATCGTCGAGGAAGGCAAGGTGCGCCTGGTGCCGGAAAACTGGATCAACACCTACCGCCACTGGATGACCAACATCCAGGACTGGTGCATCAGCCGCCAGCTCACGTGGGGCCACCAGATCCCGGCGTGGTACACCGACGACGGCAACATCATCGTCGCGCACGACGAAGCGGAAGCCGCGAAGCTGGCCGCCGAGCAAGGCTACACAGGCGCCCTGCGCCGCGACGCCGACGTGCTCGAAACCTGGTTCTCGTCGGCGCTGTGGAGCCACAGCACGCTGGGCTGGCCCGATCCACGGGCGCAGGCCGAGCGCGGCTTCGACCGCTACCTGCCGACCAACGTCCTCGTCACCGGCTTCGACATCATCTTCTTCTGGGTGGCCCGGATGATCATGATGACCGACCACTTCACGGGCGAGGTGCCGTTCAAGGATGTGTATTTCACCGGCCTCATCCGCGACAAGGATGGGCAGAAGATGTCGAAGTCGAAGGGCAACGTGCTCGACCCGCTCGACATCATCGACGGCATCACGCTCGACGAGCTGCTGGCCAAGCGCACGCAGGGGCTCATGCAGCCGAAGATGGCCGAGAAGATCGACAAGGCCACGCGCAAGGAATTCCCCGAGGGCATCCCGTCCTTCGGTGCCGACGCCCTGCGCTTCACCTTCGCCTCGCTGGCCACGCACGGCCGCGACATCAAGTTCGACCTCGAGCGCGCCGCCGGCTACAAGGCATTCGTCAACAAGCTGTGGAACGCCTCGCGCTTCGTCCTCATGAACCTGGGCGAGGGCCCGGTGCACCCGGTGGCGCCGTCGACCGAAGCCGAGCGCTGGATCCTCACCCGCCTGCGCGACACGCTGGCCACGGTGAAGGAACAACTGGCGGTGTACCGCTTCGACCTGGCGGCCCAGGCGCTTTACGAGTTCACGTGGAACGAGTTCTGCGACTGGTTCCTCGAGCTGTCGAAGCCCGCGCTCAACGGCACGGATGAAACGGCCATCGCCTCCACGCGCTACACGCTGGTGCATGTGCTGGAGACGCTGCTGCGCGCGCTGCACCCGCTCATCCCCTTCGTCACCGAAGAAATCTGGCAGAACGTGCGCCCGGTGCTGGGCATCGAGGGCGCGACGATCATGCTGCGCCCCTACCCGGAGGCGGACGACATCGCGGGCGATGCCACCGCCACCGCGGAGATCGAATGGGTGAAGGGTGTGCTCACCGGCGTGCGCCGCATCCGCGCCGAGATGAACATCGCGCCGGGCAAGGTCATCCCGCTGCTGTTCGCCGATGGCGACGCGGCCGATCGGGCCCGCTCGGCCAAGTTCGCCGCGCAGCTGGCGTTCCTGGGCCGCGTCGACTCGCCCACGTGGGTCGAGGGTGACGAGCCCGCCGCCGCGGTGGCCGTCGTCGGCGGCATGCGCGCGCTGATCCCGCTGGCCGGCCTCATCGACGTTGGTGCGGAGAAGGCCCGCCTCGCCAAGGAAATTGCCCGCGTGGAAGGCGAGATCAGGAAGTGCGAAGCCAAGCTCGGCAACGCCAACTTCGTGGCCAATGCCCCGGCGGAAGTGGTGGCGCAGGAGCGCCAGCGTATTGCTGACTGGACGCGGCAGGCTGAGGCCATGCGCGATACGGCCGCGAAACTGGGCGGTTAACCGCCATCGTAGGAGCCCACACCCGTGGGCGACAGCTCGTCGCGAGGAGCTGTCGCCCACGGGTGTGGGCTCCTACACAAGCACTACATATCGTGCTTGTTCACCTCGAACCCGCCCTTCTTGTACTCCGCCCACCGCGCCCGTGAGCCTTCGCGCTCGGCCGGATCAGCGGCCACTACCTCCAGCACGCGGTCGAAGCGGCCGGTGGCGCAGGTATCGCGCAGGTTGATGACCATGGGGCGGTCGTCCGTTTCGACGCCGGGCGGCACGATGAGCACCGCGGTGTTCGCATCGTCGTCATCCCCCGCCAGCTGGTGGGGGATGAACGCGTCCTCGTCGAACGCCCACAGGTACTCGTCGATGGCTTCCGCCTGCTCGAAATCACGCGTGAGGATGAGCGTGGGCTGCTGGGCCGCGAACGCGCGCCTGGCGAGTTCGCAGACCAGCAGGAGCGGATCCTCGCGGAAGCGCGGCTTGTCGATCAGGTAGAAGTCGGCGCGCGGCATGGGGTGGTATCAGCCCGCGACGCGGTCGAGCAGCCACTGGGCCAGCAGCGGCACCGGGCGGCCGGTGGCCATGCCCTTGCGGCCTTCTTCCCACGCCGTGCCCGCGATATCGAGGTGCGCCCAGCGGCGGCCCTCGGTGAAGCGGGCGAGGAAGCAGCCGGCCGTGATGGCGCCGGCGTACTTGCCGCCGATGTTGGCCACGTCGGCGAAGCCGGATTCCAGCTGCGACTGGTAGTCGTCCCACAGCGGCAGGCGCCACGCGCGGTCGAGCGTGAGTTCGCCCGCCGAAAGCAGCTCGGCCGAGAGGGCTTCGTCCTTGGTCATGAGGCCGGTGGCGTGCTTGCCCAGGGCCACGACGCAGGCGCCGGTGAGCGTGGCGGCGTCGATCATGGTGTGCGGGTCGAAGCGCTTGCCGGTGTAGGTGAGCGCGTCGCACAGGATGAGGCGGCCCTCGGCGTCGGTGTTCAGCACCTCGATGGTGATGCCGGCGAGGCTGGTGAGCACGTCGCCCGGGCGGTAGCTGTTGCCATCCGGCATGTTTTCCACGGCCGGGACCACGCAGACGAGGTTGACCGGGAGCTTCATCGCCACGGCCGCGACGAACGCGCCGAGCACGCCGGCGGCGCCGCCCATGTCGAACTTCATCTCCTCCATGCCCGGGCCGGGCTTGAGGCTGATGCCGCCCGTATCGAAGGTGATGCCCTTGCCGATGAAGGCGTAGGGGCGCTCGCCCTCCTTGCCACCATGCCACTGCAGGATGACCAGGCGCGGCTCGTTGGCCGAGCCGCGGGCCACGGCCAGCAGCGAGCCGAACCCCTCGCGCTCCATGTCGTCGCGGCCCAGGGCCTCGAACGTGACGCCCTCGTGCGCATCGGCGAAGGCCCGGGCCTGGTCGGCGATGTAGTCGGGGTTGCAGATGTTGGGGGGGAGGTTGCCCAGCTCGCGGGCGAAGCGGACGCCCTCGGCGATGGCGCCGGCCTGGTCAAGGCCCGCGGCGGCATCGGCCGGGCCGGCGAAGGTGACGGCGGCGAGCTCGGGCTGGGCCTTGTCGCGGGGCTTCAGCGTGGCCGTGTAGCGGTAGGCGGCGTGGTCGGTGGCCAGGGCGGCGGTGCGCAGCTTCCATGCGGCATCGCGGCCGGGCACGTCCACTTCGGTGAGCCAGCTGGCCGCCTCGGTGACCGGCAGGCGGCCGATGGCGCGGGCGGCCTCGAGGGTGACGCGCTGGTAGCGGGTCGCGTCGAAGGTCTTCTGGGCGCCCAGGCCCACCACCAGCACGCGGGCCGCGGCGACGCCCGGCGGGTGCAGGAGGGTGACGAGGTTGCCGACCTTGCCGGTGATGTCGCCGGCCTCGACGAGGCGCTTGATGGCGCCGCCGGCGGCGGTGTCGATGCGTGCCGCCGCGCTGGTCAGCACGCCATTCTCGTAGACGCCGACCGCCGCCACGGGGGTGGCGAGGGCTTCGGGAGCGGTGGTACCAAGGCTGAACTGAACCGTCATGACTTACTGTCCTGCGAAAGCCGTCCGGGACGCGGACAAGCTAGACTTAAGGTTTGCCGGCCAGGACTGACGCGGCACGAACCGCGAATTCTACCAAATGCTCAGCATCCTCGACCGCTACTTCCTGCGCGAACTTGCCTACGGCATCCTGGCCACGGCCGTGGTGCTGCTGGTGATCTTCGCCGGCGGCGCCTTCGCGGGCGTGCTGCAGAAGGTGGCCAACGGCAGCATCCAGCCCAGCATCATGTTCGAGGTGCTGGGCCTGCAGATGCTCGACCTGCTCTCCACCCTGCTCCCCATGGCCGCCTTCCTGGGCACCCTGATCGCCCTGGGCCGCATGTACCGCGAAAGCGAGATGCACGTCCTGGCCTCCTCGGGCATGGGCCCCCGGGGCATGCTACGCCCCGTCACCCTGCTGGCCGTGCTGTCCACCATCCTGGTGGGCATCCTGTCGCTGTGGGCGGGCCCCTGGGCCTCGCGCACGGCCGACCAGGTCATCGCCGCCGCCAACAAGTCGGTCATCGCCGCCGGCCTCGACGCCGGCCGGTTCACCGAGCTGCCCGGCAAGGGCGGCATCATCTTCGTCGATACGCTGAGCCGCGACGGTACGGTGCTGGGCAAGACCTTCCTGGCCACCGACCGGGTCGATTCCGACGGCAACCCCCAGGTGCGCGTGGTCAACGCCCGCCACGGCCAGATGTACCAGGAAAGCGACGGGCAGGATCGCTTCCTCGCCCTGTTCGATGGCTGGCAGTTCGAGATCCCGCTGGCGGGCGATAACTGGCGCCGCATGAAGTACGAACGCAACGACGTCTCGCTCTCCAACATCACCGACGATGACGACGACACCGACCCGGCCCACGAATCCACCACGGGCCAGCTGTTCAAGGCCGGCACGCCCGAGGCCCTGGGCGAGCTGGTCTCGCGGTTCGCGGCACCCGTCTCCACCCTCGTGCTGATGATGATGGTGCTGCCCATGTCGCGGCAGGCGCCGCGCGACGCCCGCTACGGCCGCCTCCTCGTCGCGGTGCTGGCCTATTTCCTCTACGTGGTGTGGCAGCTCATCGCCCGCGCGCAGATCATCAAGGGCCACCTGCATACCTCGGTGCCCATCTGGCTGCTGCACGCCATCGTGTTCACCATCGCCGCCTGGTTCTTCTGGAAGCAGAACGCGCCCCGCCGCATGAAGGGAGCCGCGTGATGGCCACGCTGACGATCAAGCGGGCCGACCGCCTCATCGGCGCCAGCGTCCTCGGCACCCTGCTGCTGGTATGGCTGGTGCTGACGGGCTTCGACGCGCTCACCCAGTTCGTGCGCCAGCTGGGCAACATCGGCAAGAACGGCTTCACGCTCTACGACGCCATCGCCTACATCATGCTGACGGTGCCCCGGCGCCTCTACCAGATGTTCAGCAACGCGGCGCTCATCGGCGGCCTGCTGGGCCTGGGCGGCCTCGCGGCCACGGGCGAACTCACCGCCTTGCGCGCGGCGGGCATGTCCAAGCTGCGCATCGCCGTCTCCGCCGCGGGCGTCATCGCCGTGGTCACGGCGCTGGTGGTGGTCATGGGCGAAACCGCGGCGCCCTACGGCGACCAGCACGCCCAGGCCATCCAGGTGCGCATGCGCTCCAGCAACCTGGGCTCCACCAGCAGCGGGCTGTGGGCGCGCGACGGCGGCAAGATCATCAACGCCAAGTCGGCCATCGCCACGCAGGATGGCGACCGCACCACGGTGAAGCTGGTCGACGTGCGCGTCTTCACCTTCACGCCCGATGGCCAGGTGGCGGAGTTCTCGCACGGCGACAGCGCCATCCACGACGGCAGCCAGTGGGTGATGACCAACGTGCGCACCAGCACCCGCGACGACACCGGCATCCACAGCAGCACGGCGCCCAGCCAGGCGTGGAAATCGCGGCTCAACCCGCACGTGCTCGAGCAATCGATCATCCACCCCGAATACCTGTCGATGTCCGACCTGCGCCGCAACATGCGTTACCTGGAATCGAACGGCCAGAACCCCGGCGCCTACGCCGTGGCGTTCTGGGGCCGCGTGGTGTTCCCGCTGAACGTGCTGGTGCTGGTGCTGTGCGCCATGCCATTCGCGTTCGGCTCGCTGCGCTCGGGCGGCTTCGGCAAGCGGCTTTTCATCGGCATCATCCTCGCCATCGGCTGGTATTTCCTCTCCGGCGCCATGGTGAACTTCGGCACGGTGTACGGCGTGCCGCCACTCATGGCGAACTTGTTACCCACCAGCCTGCTGGTGGTGGGCGCCCTCGCCTACTTCCGCCGCTTCGGGTAGCACTTCCAGCGCGGCCGCCAGCGCATCGCCGGTGAGCGGCTTGCGCAGCAGCGCATCCATGCCCGCGGCGCGGGTGGCCTCGCCCTCGTCCCCCGCCGAGCGGGCGGTCACGGCGACGATGGGCATGGCCGCCATGCCCTCCATGCGGCGCACCATCCGCGCCACCTGGAACCCGTCCATCACCGGCAGGTCGAGGTCGAGCAGCATGACGTCGAACGGCGCCCGCGTGAGTTCGGCCAGCGCGAGCAGGCCATCGCCCACCACGAGCACCTCGTGCCCGCGCTGGCGGAGCAGCCCGGCGATGACTTCGGCCACGACGGCATCGTCCTCGACGAGCAGCACGCGGCGGCCGACGGAAGCGATGGCGCCTTCCTCGCGGGCGGCGCACGCACCGCCGGCGCAGCCGCAGGGCGGCAACGGCAGCACGACTTCAAAGGCGCTGCCGACGCCGGGCACGCTATCGACCGTGATGCGGCCACCCATCAGCGTGCACAGCTCATGGCAGATGGCGAGCCCAAGGCCCGAGCCCTCCCCGCGCTGCTTCGTGCCGCCCTGCTCGAAGCGTTCGAACAGCCGCCCCATCAGCTCGCGGTCCATGCCCGGGCCGGTGTCGCGCACCGTGACGACCAGCCCCGCCGGGCCGTGCCCAAGCTGGACCGACACGCCGCCGCGTTCGGTGAACTTCACCGCGTTGTTCACGAGGTTCTGCACCACCTGGCGCAGGCGCACCGGGTCGGCACACACCGTGCGCGGCACGGCCGCATCGACGGCCAGCGATAACGACAGCCCCTTGTCACGCGCGGTGGCCGCGGCGAGGTCGATGGCGGCCGAGGCGACGGCGCGCGGGGATACGCATTCCGGCTCGAGCACCAGGCGGCGCGCTTCGATGCGCGTGAGGTCGAGTGCGTCGTTGACCAGGCGCAACAGCAATGCCCCCGAATGCCGCACCGCTTCGACATAGGCCTGCTGCGAGGCATCCAGCGGCGTGCGCGCGAGCAGCTCGGCCATGCCCAGCACGCCGGTCATCGGCGTGCGGATCTCGTGCCCCAGCGTGGCCATGAATTCCGTCTTGGCCGCGTTGGCCTCCTCGGCCAGCCGACGCTGCTGCTCGGCCAGTTGCACGCGCATGGCCTGGCGCATGCGCACGCGGGCGGCACGCACCGCCACGATGGCCACGACGAAGGCCACCGAGCCATAGGTGAACCAGGCCCACCCGCTTAGCCACGGCGGCGGGGGTACGATGACCCAAAGCGGCGCGGCCAGCGCGCCATCGATGCCATCGCGCCCGCTGCCGGTGATGGCCAGGCGGTAGCGGCCGGGCACCAGGGGGGCGAAATGCGCCTCGCCCTCCTTGCCGGTTTGCACGAGGGCGCCGGAGCGGCCGTCGCCAAGGCGGAACGCGAGGTGGTTGCGGTCGGGGTTGACGTAGGAGAGCGCCCGCGCGCGCACCGTGAGCTCGCGGTCATCCCACGCAAGGCGCAGCACCCCATCGTCGGCAGGCACCGTGGTGCGCACGCCGCCGCGCAACACGCTAGCGCCCAGCAGCGCCACGCCCGGCTTGCGCGAGTGGTCGCGCTGGCGGTCGGGCCGGAAGCCCACCAGGCCGCCAAGGGTGGCGCCATAGGTCGTGCCATCGCCGAGGCGCACGGTGGTGGCATGGGTGAACTCGCCGTTGGCCAGGCCATCGGCGAGGCCGAACGGGCGGAACAGGCTGCTGCGTGGATCGAACCGCCACACGCCTGTCTGGCCGTACAGCCAGAGCCGGCCCGTGGCATCGCGGCGGATGTTGAGGATGTCCGCCGCGGGGAACCCCTGCGCGCCGCCCAGCGATCGATCGAGCAATGCGTGCCCCCCTTCCCACGTGTAGTGCTCGAGCAGGCCAGGGCGCACGACCCAGAAGCCGTCGTCGTCGGGCTCGAAGGCGTTGACCCGCCCCGGCGCCACGCCCTCGATGAAATGCATGGCACCGTCGCGCCGGTCGCGCCGGGCCAGGCCCGCCAGGCTCGCCTGCCACAGCTCGCCGCCGACGATTTCCACCTGGCGGGTATCGAGCGCGCCGCGCCGCGGCTCGTCGAACGGCAGCGCCACGGCGTGGCGCAGGCCGGCATCCACGGCGAAGACGCCGGTGCCCACCGCCGCCACGTACACCGTGCCATCGGGCGCCTGGGTCATGCTGGTGACGGGCCTGTCGATGGCACCACGCAGCCAGGGCATGGCACGCGCCCCGCGCATGAGGGTGAGGCCATCGACCGTGCCGGCGAGCAGGTCGCCCGCTTGCGTTTCGAGCAACGCCTGGACGCGCGCGCTGCCGATGTCATAGGCCTGGCCCGTGCGCCCCGACGCGGGGTCGAACGCGCGCACCCAGCCGCGCAGGCCACCCACCCAGAGCTGGCTCTCGCCGTGCGCCGCCACCGCGGTGACCGTGCGCCCGGGGAGGCTTAGCGGGTCGGTGGCGACATGCGCGAAGCGGGTGAAGTCCTCCCAGCTCGGGCCGAGGTAACCGAGCCCGCCATCGTTGAGCGCGAACCACAGCCCGTGCTCCCGGTCCTCGGCCATGCCCCGAACCGAGCGCCCCGGTAACCCGCCCTGCGCCAGCCACGCCCCCGCCACGGCGTGCACGCGGCCGTGCCTGTCGAGCATGAGCAGGCCCTCGAGGCTGGCGATCCAGGTGGTGCCGTGGCTATCGGCCAGCGCGCTGTAGACGGGCGTGGCGGGCACGCGCCGGTCGCGGCGGAACGTGCCGTCGGCCGCGCGGCGGTAGAGGCCGCCGGCGGTGGCCAGCATGGCGTCGCCACGGCGCAGGTCGATGCCAAGCACGCGGGGCACCGGGCCGTCGCCGAACGGCGCGGGCGATGCCTGGCCATCGGGCTCGATGATCGCCACGCCACGCTCGCCGCCCACCCACAGGCGGCCATCGCCGTCGGCCTGCAGGGCATGGACGGTGCCCACGTCGTGGTGGCCTAGGCTGCCGCCCTCCCCGTCGATGCGGTCGAGCCCCCGGGCCGTGCCAACCCACAGGCTACCGTCGCGGCCCTGCGCCAGGGCGCGCACGTCGCCGTCGCCCACGCCGTCGCGCCAGTGCACGAACGCCCCGGTGGCCGGGTCGTAGCGAGCCAGGCCCAGCTCCGCGCCGCCCATCCACACACGGCCGCCACCGTCGACGAGCAGGGTGGTGACCGGCATGGGCGGCAGGGCGTGCCCACCGGTGCCCAGCGCAGGCGTGGTGAACGACACGCCATCGAACCGGGCAAGGCCCGAGGCGGTGCCCACCCAGAGGAAGCCCTGCGCATCCTGGGCCACCGCGTTGACCTTGCTGCTGGGCAGGCCCTCGTGCAGGCCATAGCTGCGGAACTGCGGCGTGGGGACGGGCGGCATGCCCGCGGGCGCGGCCCGGGCGATGAAGACGATGGCGAGGGCCACCGCCGCGAGAGTCCATCTCGCCATGCGCGTGTGATGCATACGCTTTGGGTTCCTTGTCAGCGCCCGATGATGGCATGCATCGCCACGGCAATGATGTAGGGCATCCCTGATTCGCTTGCCCGTAGAATGCGCGGCATGTCACGCCGACTTCGCTTGCTCATCGCGGCCATCGGTATCGCCGCCCTCGCCTGGCTCCTGCTGGCCACGCTGGAGCGCGGCCTTGCCCTGGCGCAGCGCTACATGGCGCTGCCCGAGGCGCTGCGCTGGCTGCTCGGCGCGGTGCTCGCGCTGCTGCTGGCCGGCGGCGTCGCGGTCGGTGCGTGGTGGTTGCGGCCACGCAAGCCACGCGCACCGGTCGCCGCACCCGACCGCCCCTCGCTGGAGGGGCGCCTTGCCGCGTTACGCGACGCCGGTGCCGACACTGAGGAACTTCGTAGTGAATTGGGCGAACTTGATCGACGTCGCCTTGGTGGCCGCCTGTACATCGCGGTGTTCGGGGAGATATCGACTGGCAAGTCGACGCTCATTGGCGCGCTTGTCCCGGGCGCCGCGGTGCGCAGCGATGCACGCGGCGGCACCACGCGCGACGTGGCGCACTACGAGGGCACGGCCCCCGACGGCACCGCATGGGCCATCGCCGACGTGCCTGGCACGGCCGAGGCCGACGGCGACGCGCGCGAGCGCATGGCACGCGAGGAAGCGCTGCGCGCGCATGCCGTGGTGTATGTCTGCGCCGGCGACCTGACGCGCACGCAGGGCGAGGAACTGCGCTGGCTCGGCGATTTCGGCAAGCCGCTGGTGCTCGCGGTCAACAAGGCCGACCAGTGGGACGACGCCGAACGCGAGCGCATCACGCGCCACCTGCGCGCCAGCAGCGGTGGCGTGCCGGATGCGGTGGTAATGCTGAGCGCAGGCGGCGAGGAACGCTTCACCCGGCGCCTCGCCGATGGCAGCACCGAGGACGTGCGGCGCCAGCGCAAGCCCGAGGTCGGCGGTTTGCTCGATGCCCTGGCGCGGCTGGTGGCGCCGGGCGCGGCGTCGCTCGAACCCGCCCGCGAAAACGCGGTGCTCGCGGGCCTGCACGACCGTACCGCCGCGGTGGAACAGGCGCAGCGCGCCGCGGACGCCGAACGCATCGTCACGCGCTATGCACGCCGCGCCATCGTGGGCGCCATGGCCGCGGTGGCGCCGGGCACCGACCTGGTGATCCAGGGCGCCCTGGCGGCGGGGCTCGTCCGCGCGCTGGCCGATCTGTACGGCGTGCGCGTCACCGACGTGGAAGTCGAAGCCCTGCTGGGCCAGGTCCGCATGACCTTTCGAACGGGCACCTCCGTCGTGCTCGCGGTGGCCGGCAACGCGCTCAAGGCGTTCCCTGGCCTTGGCACGCTCGGCGGGGGCGTGCTGCACGCGTTCGCCTATGCGCTGGTGTTCGACAGCCTGGGCAAGGCGCTCGCCGCCACCCTGGCGGAACGCCACCAGCTCGACCAGGCCGCGGCGGGCGAACGGCTGCGCGACCTGCTGGGCGATACCCGTGGCAACCGGCTGCGCCAGCTGGCGGAACTCACCTCCGATGCCCTGCGGGATCGCTGAGTGAACGATCCGTTCGCGGCGCGCGGGCTGACAAGGCCGGCGCCGTCGGCCACACTCTTTCCCATCGGCCGCCCCCGGGGCGGCCCCGCGATGGAGCAGGCCCCCTGATGCGACATCCCCTTTCCCTCGGCATCCTCGCCCTTGCCATGGCCGCGAGCGCGCACGCCGCGCCGCAGGCATACCGCATCGACCCGGTGCACAGCGCGGTGGTGTTCAACGTCGACCACAACGGTTACTCCCGGTCGTTTGGCCGCCTGCGCATCACCGACGGCGATATCCGTTTCGATCCCGACAACTGGCCCGATTCATCGGTCACGGCGACGATCGACCTGGCCTCGGTGGACATGGGCGACCCGGCGTGGGACAAGGCGGTGCGCGGCAGCAGCCTGCTCGACACCGACCGCGAACGCAACGCGCGCTTCGTGAGCGACTCGGTCGAAAAAAAGACCAACGACGAAGGCGTGCTGCACGGCAAGCTCACCCTGCGCGGCACCACGGTGCCGCTCGACATCCCTTTCCGGGTGAACCGCGTGGGCAGGACCATCTACGGCATGCACACCGTCGCCGGTTTCTCCGCCAACATCGTGCTCGACCGCACGATGTTCGGCATGACCTCCAACACCGGCTCCATCGGCACCCCGGTGTCGGTATGGCTGGAAATCGAAGCCATCGGCGGCGGCAAGGGCCCCGCCAGCCACGACAAGGACACCCCCGATGCCCCTGCGCAGTGAACCCACGCGGTGGAGCACCGTCGCCAAGACGTTCCATTGGCTGATGGCGCTGCTGATCCTCGGCAATGGCGCGTTCGCGTTCTACATGGATGGCCTGAAGCCGTCGCTCAACAAGATCAACATGTTCGCGCTGCACAAGTCGATCGGCCTCACCGTGCTGGCGCTGTTCGTGCTGCGCCTGGCGTGGAAGATGCTCGACCGCCGCCCGCCGGATGAACCCGCGCCGCGCTGGCAGCAGCTGGCCGCGCACGTGGTGCACGGCTTCCTCTACCTGTTGATCGTGGCGATCCCGCTCAGCGGCTGGGCGTTCAATTCGGCCCACGGTTTCCCGCTGCAATACTTCAAGCAGTTCAACCTGCCGGCGCTGGTGGAAAAGAACGAAGAGCTCTCCAACACGCTCGGCACGGTGCATGTCTACCTGTTCTGGTTGCTGCTGCTGGTGCTCGTCGCCCACGTGGGCGGCGCGCTGAAACACCACTTCATCGACCGTGACGACACCCTCCGCCGCATGCTGCCGTTCGGGCGTGCGAAGCGGAACACCCCCACCCCTCCCGGAGATACGCCATGACGTCGCCCACCCGCCGCCTCGCCGCGCTGGCCCTTGCGCTGGCCCTGCCCTTCGCCGCCACCGCGGCGGATTACACGGTCGGCCCCGGCAGCACGCTCGGTTTCAGCGGCAAGTTCCAGGGCCAGCAGTTCGATGGCTCGTTCGGCAAGTTCGACGCGGCCATCAGCTACGACCCGGCCAACCTCGCCACGGCGAAGTTCGACGTCACCGTCGACGTCGCCACTGCGAAGACCGGCGACAGCGATCGTGACAAGGCCCTGCCCACGGCCGATTTCTTCGATGCGTCGAAATTCCCCAAGGCCCACTACGTGACCACCGGCTTCACCAAGGATGCCAAGGGCAACGTCGTGGCCAACGGCACGCTCACGTTGCACGGCGTCAGCAAGCCGCTCGCGCTCAAGGTCGTCTTCAACCCCGCCGCGGGTGGCGCGCGCCTGTCGGTCACCGGCAGCATGAAGCGCCTCGATTACGGCGTGGGCAGCGGCGACTACAAGGACACCAGCACCATCGCCGATGACGTGCTGGTCAATGGCACGCTGAACCTCCTGCCGAAGTAAGCATGGCCGAGGGCTGGCGCGATCGCCTGCGCGGCCTCACGGGCCGCTTCCGCCGCCGCGGCACGCCTGGCGTGCCCGCAGCGGACGCCCGTGGCGGTGCCGTCGGGGCCAGCCTGCGCGGCCTGCTCGACGACCCGACCATCCCTGCCGACGTACGCGCGGCCATGGCGGCCGACTTCCGCCGCGTCGAGGACATGCTCGAGCGCATCGAGCGCGAAGAACTGCACGTGGCCGTGTTCGGCCGCGTCTCCGCCGGTAAATCGGCGCTGGGCAACGCCTTGCTCGGGCGCGATGCATTTGCGATGGGCGTGCTGCACGGCACGACGACGGAAGCCGATGCGGTGCGTCTGGACGAAGCGGCGCACGCCGGCCTCGTGCTCATCGATACCCCGGGCATCAACGAGCTCGGCGGCGAGGCCCGCGAGAAGCTGGCGTACGAGGTGGCCGAGGTCAGCGACCTCATCGTGTTCGTGGCCGATGGCGACCTTACGCGCGAGGAACGCGATGCGCTGCGCATCCTCGCCGCCACGGCGCGGCCCTTGCTGCTGGTGCTGAACAAGGCCGACCGTTACAACGACGACGAGTGCGAGGGCCTGCTGGCGCGGCTGCGCGAGCATGCCGCCGGCCTGGTGCGCCGCGAGGACGTGCTCGCCGTCGCCGCACGGCCCGCGCCGCGCCTCGTCGTCGAAGTGGACGCGCACGGCCGCGAACACACCGCGAGCGAAACACGTGGCCCCGAGGTTGCCGTGCTGAAGCAGCGCCTGCTCGCCGTCGCCGAGCGCGAAGGCAAGGCGCTTGCCGCCATCCATGCCGGCCTTTTCGCTGGCAGGCTCACCGACCAGGTCACGGCGCGCATCGCCGTCGCGCGCCGTGACGTCGCCTCCGGCGTCATCCGCCAATACTGCATCGCGAAGGCGGTGGCCGTGGCGCTCAACCCCATCCCGGTGGCCGACCTGCTCCTGGCCGGCGGCCTGGACGCGGCGATGGTGGTGCAGCTCAGCCGCGTGTACGGCCTGCCGCTGACGCGCGCGGAATCCGGCCGCCTCGTCGCCGTCATCAGCACGCAGCTCGCGGCGCTGATGGGCGCGGTGTGGGGCGTGCAACTGGTGGCATCGGCGTTGAAGGGCCTCAGCGGCGGGCTATCGGTGGTGGTGACCGCCGCGGCCCAGGGCGCGCTCGGCTGGTACGCCACCGTGCTGATCGGCCGGGCCGCGGAGCATTACCTCGTCGCCGGCAAGTCGTGGGGCGAGCACGGCGCCAAGCGCGCGGTGGCCGACATCGTGGCCAGCCTCGACCGCGACTCGATCCTGCGCGAGGCGCGCGAGGAGATCCTTAAGCGGCTGAAGCGCTGAGCCTGGTGATGAGGCTATTTGTGGGAGCCTGCTTGCAGGCGATGTTTCGGGCGAGCCTTGTCGAAAGGGCATCGCGCGCAAGCGCGCTCCCACAGGGGGGAGCAGGCGCGTCAGCGGGCCAGGTCGCGCGCGGCCTGCTCGGTGAAGGGCCAGTCGAGCTCCACGCCGTCGCTGCGCCGCAGCACGGGTACGCGCGTGCCGTAGCGCGCCTCCAGCGCCTCGTCATCGTCGATCCACGCCGACGTGAAGTCGGGGAAACGCGCCTGCGCCAGCAGCGCAAGCGCCTGGTCGCAGAGGTGGCAGTCGTCGCGCTGGAAGAGTGTGAACGTGTGCATGCGGGGGTGTATGGGGTGGCGTGGCCGTCGGGCGTAGAATAGCCGGCTATTCCCCATAGCCAACCCCACCCCCAGCCATGGCAGTCAGCGTCTTCGACCTCTTCAAGATCGGCATCGGCCCGTCTTCCTCGCACACCGTCGGCCCCATGCGCGCCGGCGCGCGGTTCGCCGAGCACTGGCTTGAAGAAAAGGGCGTGCTGGCGCGCGTGGCGCGCGTGCGCTGCGAGCTGTTCGGCTCGCTGGCCATGACCGGCCGCGGCCATGGCACCGACAAGGCCGTGCTGCTGGGCTTCGAGGGCGAATGGCCCGACCGGGTCGACCCCGACACCATCGCGGAAACGCTCGAGCGCATCCGCAAGGGCAAGCGCATCCGCATCCTGGGCCGCCACGAGATCGCCTTCGACGAGAAGGCCGACCTGGTGTTCAACAAGCGCCAGAAGCTGCCGTTCCACACCAACGGCATGCGTTTCTCGGCGTACGACGCCGAGGGCAACGAACTCGCCACCCGCGATTACTACTCCGTCGGCGGCGGGTTCGTGGTGAACCCCGACGAGGCGGCCGAGGACCGCATCGTGGCCGATACCAGCGAACAGCCGTTCGCGTTTTCCACGGGCGACCAGCTCCTGGCCCTGTGCAACGAAAACAACCTCACCATCGCGCAGCTGATGATGCGCAACGAAGCCATCTGGCGCAGCGAGGCCGAGACCCGCGCCGGCCTGCTCACCATCTGGAAGGCCATGCAGGATTGCGTCGCCCGCGGGCTGCGCTCGCCCGGCACCCTGCCGGGTGGCCTGAAGGTGAACCGCCGCGCCCCGGCCATGGCCGCCGAGTTGCGCGGCCAGCCCGAGGCCGCCCTGCGCGATCCGCTCACCATCCTCGACTGGGTGAACCTCTACGCCCTGGCCGTCAACGAAGAGAATGCCGCCGGTGGCCGCGTCGTCACTGCGCCGACCAACGGCGCCGCGGGCATCGTGCCGGCCGTGCTGCACTACTACCGCCACTTCTGCCCCGGGGCATCGGAGGATGGCGTCATCACCTTCCTGCTCACCGCGGCGGCCATTGGCATCCTCTACAAGGAGAACGCCTCCATCTCCGGCGCCGAGGTGGGCTGCCAGGGCGAGGTGGGCGTGGCCTGCTCCATGGCCGCCGGCGGCCTGGCCGCGGCACTGGGCGGCAGCGTCACCCAGGTGGAAAACGCGGCCGAGATCGGCATGGAGCACAACCTGGGCCTCACCTGCGACCCCATCGGCGGCCTGGTGCAGATCCCCTGCATCGAGCGCAACGCCATGGGCGCGGTCAAGGCCATCAACGCCAGCCGCATGGCGCTGAAGAGCGACGGCAAGCACCACGTCTCGCTCGACAAGGTCATCGCCACCATGCGCGATACCGGGCGCGACATGAAGGACAAGTACAAGGAAACCTCGCGCGGCGGGCTGGCGGTCAACGTCATCGAATGCTGAACGGGGCGCCGCTCCCCCCGTGGGAGCGCGCTTGCGCGCGATGCGTCTGCCGCTACTTCGTTGGGCAGACCCTGGGCAGGCGTTCGACGGTCTCCACCCGCACCGGTTCGTCCTCGCCCCACCAGTTGGCCACCGCCGTGTAGCAGACCCGGAGCTTGCCCTTGCGGGTGTCGAAGCGCTGCCGGCTGGTGTAGGCGAAGCACGAAACCGAGGCCAGGTGCCCCAGTTCACGCATGGTGATGGCGCAGCGCCGCACGGATTCGACCGGGTCCTCGCCAGGGTAGAGGGTGAAGTAAAAACCCTTGGCGGTACGGTCGTATGACTCCGAATCGATCTGCCGGCCCTTGTCGCTCCACGGCTCTTCGGCTGCGGCAATGCCGCATGCCGATATGGCGATGAGCCATATGCCGTTGACGACTACCTTCGATCGCATCCGAACCCCTTCTTCCCTACCGCATCGGCCAGTGTATATCGATGTGGCCATGATTTGCGTAGGGGTTCTCTGGCTGACAGGGGGGCCCGGGGCTGTCATCATCCGGCTCTTGTGCCGCCCTGGGCCGGGTTAGCCCCCGCCCCGTCCGACCGGAGTTCCCATGTCCCAACACCATATCCGCCGCGACGTCGGCGCTTTCGCCCTGATGCTGACCGGCCTGGGCTCGATCATCGGCTCCGGCTGGTTGTTCGGCGCCTGGCACGCCGCCCAGCTCGCGGGCCCCGGCGCCATCTACGCCTGGATCATCGGCGCGGTGATCATCCTGTTCATCGCCCTCACGTACGCCGAACTCGGCGCCATGTTCCCCGAATCCGGCGGCATGGTGCGTTACGGCCATTATTCGCATGGTTCGCTCGTGGGCTTCATCGCGGGCTGGGCCAACTGGATCGCCATCGTCTCGGTCATCCCGGTGGAAGCCGAGGCCTCCGTACAGTACATGGCCTCGTGGCCGTGGGAATGGGCGCAGTGGACCAAGGAGCTCTACTACGTCGCCCCCGGCTCCGACCACGGTGAACTCACCCACCCGGGCCTGGCGATCGCCGCGGTGCTGGTCATGGTCTACTTCTTCCTCAATTTCTGGAGCGTGAAGCTCTTCGCAAAGAGCAACACGGCCATCACCGTGTTCAAGCTGGTGGTGCCTGCCGCCACCGGCATCGCCCTGATGTACACCAGCTTCCATCCCGAGAACTTCCACGTCGGTGCACATGGCGGCGCCCACGCCATCGACATCTCGTCGATCCTCACCGCGGTCGCCATCTCGGGCATCGTCTTCAGCTTCAATGGCTTCCAGAGCCCGGTGAACCTGGCGGGCGAAGCGCACAATCCCGGGCGCAGCGTGCCGTTCGCCGTCATCGGCTCGATCCTGCTGGCCACGGTGGTCTACGTCCTCTTGCAGGTCGCCTTCATCGGCGCCGTGCCGCCCGACCAGCTCGGCCAGGGCTGGGCAGCGTTGCAGTACGCCTCGCCGTTCGCGCAGCTGGCCACCGCCCTGCTCATCAACTGGCTGGCCATCCTGCTTTACGCCGATGCCTTCATCAGCCCCAGCGGCACGGGCGCCACGTACACCGCGACCACGGCCCGCATGATCTACGCCATGGAGCGCAACGGCCAGTTGCCCAGGATCTTCGGCCACATCCACCCGCGCTTCGGCATCCCGCGCCCGGCCATGTGGCTGAACCTGGTGGTGAGCTTCATCTTCCTGTTCTTCTTCCGCGGCTGGGGCACGCTGGCGGCGGTGATCTCGGTCTCCACCATCATCTCCTACCTCACTGGCCCGGTCAGCGTCATGACACTGCGCCGCACCGCCCCCGAGCTGAAGCGCCCGCTGCGCATCCGTGGCCTGCCCGTGCTGGCCGCCCTGGCCTTCATCTTCGCTACCGAGCTGCTGTACTGGGCCAAGTGGCCGCTCACGGGCGAAATCATCCTGCTGATGGTCATCGCCCTTCCGCTGTACTTCTACTACACCGCCAAGAGCGGCTGGGACGACTTCCGCCGCCACCTCAGCGGTGCGTGGTGGCTCATCGTGTACCTGCCGGTCCTCGCGGCCGTGTCGTGGGCGGGCAGCAAGACCTTCGGCGGCCACGACTACATCCCCTATGGCGTCGATCTCGGCGTCGTCGCGGTCATCGGCGTGGTGTTCTACTTCTGGGGCGTCGCCTCGGGCTGGCGCACCCCGATGGTGGAAGCGGCTAAGTTCCACCACGAGGAATCGCCCGACGGCGAACCGGTGCTACCGCCCAGCGCGGACGAGGCCGGGAAAGCCACCGGCCACCGCTAAAAGAAAAGGCGCCCACCGGGCGCCTTTTCGTTTGTGCTGTATCTGTGGGAGCGCGCTTGCGCGCGATTCGCCCACGGGAGTGGGCTCCTACATGGCCCCGGTCACAGCGCCAGCACGTCGCCCAGCAGGGCTTGCGCCGTGATTTCCGGGCCAGCCCCCGGCCCCTGGATCACCAGCGGCGTCGAGTGATAGCGCGTCGTCGTCAGCGCGAACTGGTTGTCCGTGCCGGAAAGGCGCGAGGCGGGGTGGTCGGGGCCGACTTCGACCAGGCCCACGCGGGCGCGGCCGCGCTGGTTCAGGCGGGCGAGGTAGCGCAGCACCTTGCCCTTGGCCTTCGCCTCCGCGTGGCGCCGTGCCAGCGGCTCGTCGAGTTCGCCCAGCCGCTCCAGGAAGGCCTTGGTATCAAGGTCGCGCAGCGGCTCGGGCACGAGGCTTTCCACCTCCACTTCGTCGCTGCCCAGCGCGAAGCCGGCGTGGCGGGCGATGATCAGCAGCTTGCGGGCCACGTCCTCGCCCGAGAGATCGGACCGCGGGTCGGGCTCGGTGAAACCGAGGCGGCGGGCATCGCCGAGCAGCGCGGAGAACGGGCGCGAGCCGTCGTACTGGTTGAACAGCCACGACAGCGAGCCGGAGAACACACCCTCGAGCGTGAGCAGGCTGTCGCCGCAGCGGCGCAGGCGGCGCAGCGTGGAGAGCACGGGCAGGCCCGCGCCAACCGTGGCGGCGTCGCCGTAAACGGCGCCACCGGCCGAAGCGGCCTGCAGCGCGCGCCAGCCTTGCAGGTGGCCACCGGCGAGCGCCTTGTTCGCCGTGACCACGTGGTAGCCACGTTCCAGCCACTCGGCATGCCGGGTGGCCTCTTTCGTGCACGCGGTGGCATCGATCACCACCTTGCGCCCGGCACCGGTGGCGTCGAGCGCCGCGAGCAAGGGCGCGTTGTCGCGGCCATCGCGGGCCTTCGCCAGCGCGTCGGGCACATCGGCCGGGCGCAGGCCGTCGGCAAAGACGTGTTGGCGACGCGAGTTGGCCGCGCCGACGAGGCGGAGCGACCCCGCCGCCGGCGTGCCCAGCAGCGTGAGCAGCGCGCGGCCGACCACACCCGTGCCCAGGAGCACCACGGCGGTGCGCGGCGCCTCGGGCGCCAGGGAAGCCGCCACCGCGTTCATGCGCCAACCTTGCGTTTCGACGTGGCGGCGTTGGCCACCGCGGCGGCACGGGCGAGGCCGGCTTCGAGGTCGTCGATGAGGTCGTCGCCATCCTCGATGCCGATGGAGAGGCGCAGCAGGCTGTCGGCGATGCCCGCCGTACGACGCGCTTCCGGCGCCATCGCCGCATGGGTCATGGTGGCGGGGTGTGCGACAAGGCTCTCGACGCCGCCGAGCGATTCGGCGAGCGAGAAGTACTGCAGCCCATCGACGAAGGCTTCGATGGCGGCATCGCCACCGCGCAGCTCGAAGCTGAGCATGGCGCCGAAGCCCTTCTGCTGGCGCTGGGCCAGCGCGTGGCCCGGGTGCGACGCGAGGCCGGGGTAGTAGATGCGCTGCACGGCATCGTGCGCATCGAGGCGCGCGGCCACGCGGCGCGCGTTCTCTTCGTGCGCACGCAGGCGCACCGCCAGCGTGCGGATGCCGCGCAGGGTTAGGAAGCTGTCGAACGGCGAACCGGTCTGGCCGTTGCAGTTGCCCCACCACTTCAGCTGCTCGGCCACCGCCGGGTCGGCCGCGATGACCGCGCCACCGACCACGTCGCTGTGCCCGTTGATGTACTTGGTGGTGGAATGCAGCACCACGTCCGCACCGAGCTTCAGCGGCTGCTGCAGCGCAGGCGAGAGGAACGTGTTGTCGACGACGACCAGCGCCCCGACGGCATGCGCGGCCTGTGCCACGTGGCGTACGTCGGTGATGCGCAGCAGCGGGTTCGACGGGGTTTCGATCCACACCAGGCCCGGCTTGGCGGCAAGGCCCTCGGCGAGCGCGGTCGGGTCGGTGAAGTCGACGAATCGGACGCTGAAGCGGCCCTTCTTCGCCCATGCATCGAGCAGGCGCCACGTGCCGCCGTAGCAATCGTGCGCGGCGAGGACGAGGCCCCCGGCAGGCACCAGCTCCAGGGCCAGCGCCACGGCCGACATGCCGGTGTTGGTCACGACGGCGCCGGCACCCTCCTCCAGCTCGGCGAGCGCCTCGGCGAGCAGATCGCGCGTGGGGTTGCCGCTGCGCGAGTAATCGTAGGCGCGCTTGCGGCCGAAGCCTTCGAACGCGTAGTTGGTGGAGAGGTGCAGCGGCGGCACGACGGCGCCATGCTGCGTATCGGATTCGATGCCGGCGCGCACGGCGCGGGTGCAAAGGCGGGATTCACGGGTCATGGGTCAACAGGCTCCGAAACAGTCGTTGAGTGCGTGACGCAGCACGGGGGCGAGCTGCACGGTTTCTTTCAGGAAGGCATCGTGGCCGTAGGGCGAATCGACGACCTCGAGCGTGGCGGTGGCACCGATGCGGCGCTGCAGTTCGCACAGGTCGGCGAGCGGCACCAGGCGATCGGACGGGAACCCCACCAGCGTGGTCGGTGCGTGCACGCGCTCGGGGGCGATGTCGTGCAGGTCGATCGACTCCGACAAGGCGAGGAAACGCCGCGGGTCGAACCGCTCGACGAAGCGGCGGCCGGCGTGTTCGAGGTAATCCTCGACCGGGAAGTAGAAGCGGCCATCGCGCAGCTCGGGGCCGGCGGCGAAGCGGCGCGAGAACTCCTCGCTGCCACGGTACGTCGTCATCGCCAGCTGGCGGGCCAGGGCGAGCGCCTCGTCGGTGCGGCCCGACGCGAGACCCAGGCGCACGATGCCACGCTGCACCGAGCGCTGCGCGGTGGAGAGCGGGTGCGGGCGGTGTGCACCGGCAAGCAGCACCAGCGCCTTGACCTTGTCGGCGTGGTTGGCGGCGAAGGCCAGGCCCGCCATGGCGCCATACGACGAACCGATGAAGGCATGCACGCGGGCGATGCCCAGCTCGTCGACCAGCGCGGCAAGCGCGGCGGCCTGGTCTTCGCTGGAGATGGAATCGACGCCACCGACATCGTCGGGCACGAGCCAGTCGATGGAGAGCACGCGGCATTGGGCGAGGTCGATGGCACCGCCCTCCGCGACCAGTTCCTGCCACCAGCCCTGGCGCTCGCGGCCGGCGCAGACATCGCGCGTGGCCGAGATGCCGCCCTGCACGATGACCGTGGGGGCGTTCGGCGCGCCGCACCACAGGTAGCGGACATCGACGCTGACGGCTTCGCTGCCGTATTTCGGCACGAACGTGACGCGGCGGGTGCCGCGCTGCTCGGTGAGGTCGGCGGCGCCGCGGGGCGCGGCAGCGGCGGCTGCTTCGTGGAGGGGGATCACGGTGAGGGGCTCTGCTGGCATGTCCGGCGGTTCCTGTCGGGATCGAGCCCTGCGGCGACCTGTAGCCGGACTGCCAGGCACGGTGCGCGGATGCACGCCGGCTTGGGCATTCCCATCTATCGGCTTGCGTGGCGAACCACGCACCGCAGGAGTTGGCACCGTCGCGGAAATCCGCAGGTTGCCCCGGCTTCAAAGGGCCTGTCCCTCAGCCGGTCTCGATGAGTGGAATCGACGATACGCGCCGATCCGGGCCATGTCAACAGCCGTATAGACGTCTAAACATCCAAAGAACTTGCGGATAGCGTGACGCAGGCCACGAAAAGGCCGGAAAACCGCTGTGGGAGCGCGCTTGCGCGCGATGGCCCTGGTGCAAGCCCCATCGCGCGCAAGCGCGCTCCCACAAGGGGCACAAGGGGCAAAAGCAGCACGGGGACACAGCGGGCACGGGGCCACGAAGCGTTCGGCGCAGTTAACATGGCCCGCATGGCTACCTACCCCACCCTCAGCGCCGGCATCGGCGGCACGCCCCTCCTGCGCCTGCGGGGCGCCTCGGCCGCCACGGGCTGCGAGATCCTGGCCAAGGCCGAGTTCCTGAATCCCGGCGGTTCCGTGAAGGACCGCACGGCCCTGGGCCTGCTCGACGACGCCGAGCGCCGCGGCCTGCTGCGGCCGGGGGCCACCCTGGTCGAGGGCACCGCGGGCAACACCGGCATCGGGCTGGCCCTGCTGGGCAACAGCCGGGGCTACCGCGCCATCATCGTCATGCCCGACACCCAGAGCCGCGAGAAAATCGACGCCCTGCGCGCCGCGGGCGCCAGCGTCCGGCTGGTGCCGGCCGCGCCCTGGAGCGACCCCAACCACTACGCCGCCACGGCCCGTCGCATCGCGGACGAGCTGAACGCGGCCGCCCCCGGCAGCGCCTGGTTCGCCAACCAGTTCGATAACCTGGCCAACCGGGAGTGGCACGAGGCCCACACCGGCGTGGAGATCTGGGAGCAAACCGCCGGCACCGTGGACGGCTTCGCCTGCGCCTCGGGCACCGGCGGCACCCTGGCCGGCGTGGGCCGCGCCCTGAAGGCCCGCCGGCCCGGCATCGTGGTGGCCCTGGCCGACCCGGCCGGCTCCGCGCTGGCCAGCCATGTCCTCACGGGCGAGCTGAAGGCAGAGGGCAGCTCCATCACCGAGGGCATCGGCAATGGCCGCCTCACGGCCAACTTCCTCGATGCCCCCATCGACCTGGCCTGGTCCATCCCCGACGCCGAGTCGATCCCCCATGTCCACGCCCTGCTCCGCGACGAGGGCTACTGCGTGGGGCTCTCCAGCGGCGTGAACATCGCCGGCGCCATCCGCCTGGCCCGGCACCTCGGGCCGGGGCATACGGTGGTGACGGCGCTGTGCGACAGCGGGATGCGGTATCAGGCGAAACTTTTTAACCCGGCGGTCCTGCGGGAGAAGGGGATTCCGGTGCCGGGGTGGCTGGATGAGGCGTTCGGGGGCGCCTGAGAGCGGGGTTGGGGGGTGGGAAGTGGGGGCGGCACGGCCGGCGGGCGCGCGAGGCGACGGGAGGTGCTGCGCTGGCCATATCGCCATCGTCGCGCCGCCAGCCCCCTCGACCGCTCGCCGGACCACGCTCCCACTTCCCATCCCCCACCCCCTGCTAGAATGCGCGGTTAGCCCTCAAGCCCGGCCACCCCATGTCCAGCCACCTCTCCGAAACCAAGCGGCGGCGCAGCTTC
Organism: Luteibacter yeojuensis; assembly: GCF_000964085.1. Lineage (GTDB taxonomy): Bacteria > Pseudomonadota > Gammaproteobacteria > Xanthomonadales > Rhodanobacteraceae > Luteibacter > Luteibacter yeojuensis_A. The sequence continues at coordinate 3,252 of NZ_JZRB01000043.1, read as the reverse complement.
GCCATCGTCAGCCACCCCGACGCCGGCAAGACCACGCTCACCGAAAAGCTGCTGCTGTTTGGCGGTGCCATCCAGATGGCCGGCTCGGTGAAGAGCCGCAAGGCCGCCCGCCACGCCACGTCCGACTGGATGGCGCTTGAGAAGGAGCGCGGCATCTCGGTCACGTCCTCGGTCATGCAGTTCCCCTACAACGGGGCCATCGTGAACCTGCTCGATACCCCGGGCCACGCGGACTTCTCCGAGGACACCTACCGCGTGCTCACCGCGGTGGATTCGGCGCTCATGGTCATCGACTGCGCCAAGGGCGTCGAAGAACGCACCATCAAGCTCATGGAAGTGTGCCGCCTGCGCGACACGCCCATCATGACCTTCATCAACAAGCTCGACCGCGAGGGCCGCTCGCCGATCGAGCTGCTCGACGAGGTGGAATCGGTGCTGGGCATCGCCTGCGCGCCGGTGACGTGGCCCATCGGCATGGGCTCGCGCCTCAAGGGCGTGTACCACCTGCTGCTCGACGAAGTGCACATCTTCGAACCCGGCAAGAACTTCACCCGCCAAGATTCGACGATCTTCAAGGGCGGCCTCGACAACCCCGAGCTCATCGCCCGCATCGGCGAAGCCGCCCTGCAAGAGGCGCGCGACGAACTCGAACTGGTGCTTGGCGCATCCAACCCGTTCGACGCCGATGCCTACCTGGCCGGTAAGCAAACCCCCGTTTTCTTTGGTTCCGCCGTGAACAACTTCGGCGTGGAACTGCTGCTCGAGTTCTTCGTCGAACACGCGCCGTCGCCGCGCTCGCGCGATACGCTGACGCGCGAAGTGCTGCCGGAAGAAGAGAAGCTCAGCGGCTTCGTGTTCAAGATCCAGGCGAACATGGACCCGGCCCACCGCGACCGCGTGGCGTTCATGCGCATCTGCTCGGGCACCTACACCGCCGGCATGAAGATGCAGCAGACGCGCACGGGCAAGGAAGTGCGCATCGCGAACGCACTCACGTTCATGGCCAGCGACCGCGAGATCGTCGAGCGCGCCTACCCCGGCGACGTCATCGGCCTGCACAACCATGGCACGATCACCATCGGCGATACTTTCACCGAAGGCGAGGGCCTGTCGTTCACGGGCATCCCGAACTTCGCCCCGGAACTCTTCCGCCGCGCACGCCTGCGCGACCCGATGAAGATGAAGGCCCTGCACAAAGGCCTCGCCCAGCTTTCCGAAGAAGGCGCCACGCAGTTCTTCCGCCCGCTCATGTCGAACGACCTGATCCTGGGCGCGGTGGGTGTGCTGCAGTTCGATGTCGTCGCCTACCGCCTGAAGGACGAGTACAACGTCGACGCGAGCTTCGAGCAGGTGGGCGTGGCCACGGCGCGCTGGGTGCATTGCAGCGACGAGAAGAAGCTGGAGGAGTTCAAGGAGAAGAACGCAGCGAACCTGGCGATCGACGCGGCAGGCGAGCTGGTGTACCTCGCGCCGACGCGCGTGAACCTGCAGCTGGCGGTCGAACGCTGGCCACAGGTGCGTTTCTCCGCCACGCGCGAACACGCCGCCTCGGTCGACGTCTAACCACCGCCCCATGTAGGAGCGCACTAGTGCGCGATGCTCTTAAACGGCCCGGCTACATGCCGGGCTTTTTTTATCGGTTCATTCGCTGTCGCGAATGCATGCTTTAACAAAGAGCATCGCGCGCAAGCGCGCTCCTACACCGGGGAGGGATGCAGGAAGCGGTGGATCGCGTGCACCACCACCGAGCCCTCGCCCACACCCGCGGCCACGCGCTTCACCGAACCCGACCGCACATCACCCACCGCGAACACCCCACGCAACGTCGTGGCATACGGCGACGGCGTGGCATAGCCATCCGCGTCCCGCCCCGTCTGCACGAAACCCTTCTTGTCCAGGTCCAGGCAACCCTGCAGCCACGCCGTGTTAGGTTCCGCGCCGATCATCACGAACAACGCGGCCACCTTGATGCGCTGCTGCGCATCGGTCTTCACGCAATACCAGCCTACCTCGCGCAAATAGGTGTCGCCGTCGAGGTGGTCGATCTCGCAATACGGGTGCAACGTGATGCGCGGCGATTGCGAAATGCGCTGCACCAGGTAATCCGACATGGTGGCGGCAAGGCCTTCGCCGCGCACCAGCACGTGCACGTGCTTCGCCGTGCGTGCCAGGAACACCGCGGCCTGGCCGGCGCTGTTGCCGCCGCCGACCACCACCACTTCTTCGCCTTCGCACAGCGTGGCCTCCATGGCCGTGGCGGCGTACTGGATGCCCTGCCCTTCGAACCGTTCGTAATCCACCTGCGCCAGCTTGCGGTAGCGGGCGCCCGTGGCGATGACCACCGATTTCGCGGTCACCACCGTGTCGTTGCACAGGTGCAGGCGGTAGGGGTGGGCCGAGCAATCCATGCTGCGCACCTCGCGCGCGATGGCCATGTGCGCGCCGAACTTCATGGCCTGCACCTGGGCGCGGCCGGCCAGGGCCTGGCCCGAGATGCCCGTGGGGAAGCCCAGGTAGTTTTCGATCTTCGAACTGGTGCCCGCCTGCCCACCCGGGGCCAGGGCTTCGAGCACCACGGTCTCGAGGCCTTCGGAGGCGGCGTACACGGCGGCGGCGAGGCCGGCGGGGCCGGCGCCGATGACCGCCACGTCGTAGACGTGGCTTGCGTCGATCTCGATGGTGATGCCGAGGATGTCGGCCAGCTCGGGCGTGCTCGGGCAACGCAGCACGCGGCGGTCGGGCAGGATCACCACCGGGCATTCGTCGGGCCGCAGGCCGAAGCCTTCGATGAGGTGGGCGGCGTCCTGGTCGAGGTCGGTATCCAGCAGGCGGTGCGGATACCCGTTGCGGATGAGGAAGCTGCGCAGGCGCACCGTATCGGCCGCGTGCGCCGAGCCCGCCAGCAGCACGCCGCCCTGCCCGCTCTGGATCAGCCCCACGCGGCGCAGGATGAAGGCGCGCATGATGATCTCGCCGATATCCGGCTCGCCCGCCACGAGGCGGCGGAAGCTGGCCGGGTCGACGCGGACGAGCCGCGAATCGGCACCCGTGCGCCCGTTCACCATGGTTTCCCGGCCGCTGAAGAGGTCTACCTCGCCGGTGAACTGGTGGCGCTCGTGGGTGACCACGATGCGTGGCTGGCCATCGTCGCCGATATCGTAGACATCGATGCGGCCCTCGAGGACAAAGAAGTAATCGACCCGGCGCTGGCCGCGCTGGAACAGCACGGTGCCCGCGGGCACCGTGCTGTTC
>NZ_JZRB01000042.1 GCF_000964085.1 Luteibacter yeojuensis | reverse complement strand
GGGGTCACCTCATTGCGCGCGATGGGGGTGCCGCAAGCACATCGCGCGCAAGCGCGCTCCCACATTTACTTTTTGTGAGCGTGCAGGCAGCTGACGACACTCAACCCCACGCACACCATGGCCACCCACTCGCTGGCGACCGGCACCCGCCACTCCCACACGAACCCATACAGCAACGCGAACAACGTCTCGAAAAGGATCATCTGCCCGACCAACGTGAGCGGCAGCATCCGGCTCATGCGGTTCCAGAAGCTGTTGCCGAGGATGGAGGCGAACACCGCCATCCCCGCGCTGATGGCCGCGAAACGTGACCACGCGGCGGCCGTATGCGTCGAGGCATCGAAGTAAAGCGCCGCGGGCACAAGCAGTAGCGAAAGCGCCCCCGTGACCAGGCCCGTCAGCAGGTTCCAGTCGTGGGCGGAAACATGCGGCAGCTGGTGCAGCCAGCGCGCGTTGCGCAGCGCGTAGATCGTCCAGGAGACCAGCGCGGCCACGGCGCAGAGGAAACCGGCGGCGCGCCGCCATTCAAAGCCACCGCCACCCACCAGGGCCTGGCCACCGATGCACGCGATGGCGATGGCGCTGAACACGAGCGAAGGTGCCAGCCGGCGCAGGGGAACGGCCCCCACCGCGCGGCTGCCCACCACGGTCACCACGACGGGCAGGAAGCCGATCACGAGTGACGCCATGGCGACGCCGCCCCATTGCACGGCTGTCGCGAGCGCCACGTAGTAGACGATGTTCGCAAGCAGGCTGAGGCCGACAAGCGCACGCCAGTGGCGCGGCTCCAGCCACGCGCGTAGCCGAGGCCAGCGGGGTACGAGCAGTACGGCCGAGATGGCGCCGTACACGAGGTAACGACCGGCGGCGAGCTGCAGGCCGGTGAAGTCGCGCGCGAGCTGCGGCGCGACGAACACGGTGCCCCACAGGGCGCCCGCGATGATGCCGAACAGGATGCCCAGGGGAATGTTGGCCTTGCCGTCCATGCGGACTCCTCGGATACACGGCGCCATGATCGCAGCGCGTGCACGCCGGGCGCTTGGCAGGGGCTACGGGATCGTTGGCGTGGTCTCGCGTTGCTGTCGGCGATAGGCCGCTGGGGTAATGTCCATGGCATCGCGCATGGCGCGGGTGAGGGCGCTCTGGTCGGCATAGCCGGCATCAGTGGCGATGGCCGCGATGGGCCGGTCGCTGCGGGCCAGCCATTCGCGCACCCGGGCCAGGCGCCGTTCGGCCAGCCAGGCACGGGGCGACGTGCCGAGCTCGGCACGGAACAGTTCGTGGAGGCGGCTGGTGCTGAGGTTGGCGCGGCGGGCCATGAGCGCGGCCGTCCAGGGATGGGCGAGGGAGTCCTCGACCGACGCCAGCGTGGCCTGCAGGCGGCTGAGCGGCCGCGGCCGCTCGCGCCCCAGCGCATCGAGCAGCAGCGGCACCCAGCGCACCAGCTGCGCTTCACCCTGCGCGCGGTCCTCCACCATCAGCCGCATGTAATCGACCAGCGCGGTGGCGGCGGGCGCCATGGGGACAAAGCCCTGGCTGGCCAGCCGGTCGGCGATGCCATCGGGGATGTCGGCACCCGCCACGTCCAGCACGAGGGAGTGGTTCGGGCGGTCGCCGATGGTGGTGTGCCAGGCCCCGGGGTGCACATACGCCGCGCGGGCCACGTCGAGCCGGCCTTCGCGCCCCGCGATGTCGAGCGTCAGCGAGCCCCGCACGGGCAGCACCAGCTGCGCCCAGTCGTGGCGATCGGTGCCCGTGTCGCCGTCGTAACTGCGCAGGCTCAGGTCGGGATGGGCGGGGATAGCGGCCATGGAAGCCATTCTAAGCCCAGTTTCATGCCCAATTTTCTTATTGACGCGATGCCGCAACAGGACGATCTTCCGTTCAGCCGTCCAAACGGCAACGGGGGAACCACCATGAACACCAAGACCATCGCTAGGGCGGCAGGCGCCGCGCTGGCTCTCGCCATCGCCACCATGCCCGCCATGGCCCGCGACGACACGCCGCCCGACAGCCTGTGCACCGTGCTCGGCACGGCGGACCGCTACGTTGGCACGACCGTGACCGTACGCGGCATCGCCAGCAGCGAAGGCAAGGTCACGACGCTCGCCGACGCCCAGTGCAAGGGCGGCGTGGCGCTGGCCATCGACGAGACGAGCAGCCATAAGCGTGACGTCGCGAGCTTCCGCCGCGCGCTTGCCGGCAAGAGCGCCCGCGCCGACGCCACCGTCTTCGGCCGATTCAAGAGCACCGGCGATGCCGCCGCGCCGTACGCCATCGACGTGTACAGCGTGCGCGACGTCAACGAAGTGCCTGCGGTCGCCGACGGCACCTGAGCCACCGGTTCAACCGGCCGTGCGGCGCCATGCCGCCGGCCGCCACGCCGTGGCCAGGGCCACCACGAGCATCGGCAGGATGCTCCACGCCAGCGCGCCCGCGCCGGCGCGGTCGAGTACGGCGCCGCCCAGCATGCCGCCCAGCGCCAGGGCCAGGTTCCAGCCGGTGACCAGCAGCGATTGCGCCACGTCGGCCGATGCGCCCGCGTTGCGCGACAGGGCCGTCTGCAGCAGCGTGGGCGTGGCTCCGAAGCCAACGCCCCACGTCCCCAACGCCACGGCGAGCACGGGCAGGTCACGTGGGAAAAGGGCGATGGCGAGCGCCGAGGCGAGGAACGCGACGATGCCGCCGACCACCAGCGTGCGCATGTGGCCGTCGCCGAACGCGCCCGCCAGCCAGATCCCTGCCACCGACGCGACGCCGAAGATAAGCAGGTAGCGGTCGACCGCGGCCCCCGCGCCGGCCATCGCTACCAGCGGCGCGATGTAGGTATAGACCACGTTGTGCGCGAGGATGAAGACGAGCAAGGTGCCCAGCACCTGGGCGACGCCGGGCAGCGCGATGACTTTTTTCAGGCGCAGCGGGCCGGGGTTTGGCAGGCCGGGGAAGTCCGGTAGCGCGAAACGCGCCCAGGCGAACAGGCCGACGCTGAAGACAGACATGATGCCGAACGTCGCGCGCCAGCCGATGGCGTTACCCAGCCACGTGCCGGCGGGGATGCCGAGCGACAACGCCAGCGGCGCGCCCACCAGCGCCACGGCCATGGCGCGGCCCTGCTTTTCGCCAGGCACCATGCGCAGCGCGTGGCCAGCGACCAGCGCCCAGAGCAGGCCGCCACTGATGCCGCCGACGAAGCGGGCGACAAGGATCAGCGCATAAGACCCCGACAGGGCCGTGATGGTGTTGGCGATGGCGAAGCCCGCGATGGCTGCGAGCAACAGCGGCCGCCGGTTGAAGCGCCGCGTGTGCGCGACCACGGGAATGGCGGCGAGCACCGAGCCCAGCGCGTACACCGTGACGAGCTGGCCGATCAGCGCCTCGCTGACACGCAGGCTGGCGCTCATCGTGGGCAGCAAGCCGGCGGGCAGGGCCTCCGTGATGATGGTGATGAAGCCGGCGGCCGCCAGGCACGCCAGCCCCACCCAGGGGAACGGAAGCGGCATCGAGGTCGCCTCCCGCTGCATCCGGGTCATCGGGAATCTCCAAGGAAAACAATGGGGTAAAGGGTAGGGTAGATGCGATAGCGGATAAAGACGGGTAGGCTTCGTCGCTGACGGGACAGAAATGTCCGCAATGGAGTCGCCCCCGTGGATAGCATCGGCAGCCTGCAAACCTTCGTCCGCGTGGCCGAACTGCGCAGCTTCGTCGACGCCGGGCGCGCCCTGGGTGTGTCGGCCGCCGCGATCGGCAAAAGCATCGCCCGGCTCGAAACGTCCATGGGCGTGCGCCTGTTCCACCGCAGCACCCGCAGCGTCACGCTGACCGCCGAAGGGCATCTCTTCCTCGCGCGCTGCCGCCGCATCCTCGACGAAGCCGAGGCGGCGCGGGCGGAACTGTCGGAACGCGTCGGCAGCCCACGCGGGCGACTGCGCGTCAGCCTGCCCACCGTCAACGACCTCGTGCTGCCCGTGCTCGCCGATTTCGTCGCCGCGTACCCTGATATCGCCCTGGACCTCGATTTCACCGACCGCATGGTCGACGTGGTGGAGGAGGGTTTCGATGCCGTGCTGCGAGTCGGTACGCCGGTGGATTCGCGCCTGGCCGGCCGCTACCTCGGCAGCTTCAACCGCTACCTCATCGCGTCGTCCGACTACCTGCGCAAACACGGCACGCCGCGTAGGCCGGGCGACCTCATGCAGCACCACTGCATGCACTACCGCTATCCAAGCACGGGCCGCCTCGAAACCTGGCCGCTACGCGACGCGGCCGACCTGCGCCTGCCCGAATCCCTCGTCTGCAACGACATCCAGAGCCGGGTGCACTTCGCCACCCGCGGCCACGGCATCGCGTTCGTCCCCGACCACTCCGCGCGCCACGCCCTGGCGACGGGTGCGGTGGTGACGATCCTCGACGACTACCTCGATGCATCGAGCAGCTTCCACCTGCTGTGGCCCTCGGGCCGGCACGTGCTGCCCAAGCTGCGGGTGTTCATCGACTTCTTCAGCGAGCACATGTTCCCCGAGGGGCGGCTGCGGGGAGGCGGGTAAACGACACGAGGTTGCGGTATCGTCCGCAGCACGCCATGGAGCAGGGACCAGGAATGAAGCGACTCATGTTGATGCTGGCCCTCGTGGCTCCGACGGCCGCGGCGGTAGCCACGGATGTGGCTCCTTCCTCGTACACACCCACGCCCGAGCAGAGGGCGCTTGCCGCGGCACTGCCGCTCCTGGCACCGCCGCCGGGCCGGAATGTTTATCCCTTGCTAAATACCTTCGGTGACGAATCAATCGGCGCCGACGAACGCAAGGTATTTTGTCCGGCAGACGCCAACTCATGCCTTGACCATGCGAGAAAGCACGAGGCCGCGATCCGCGTCGTATTGGACAAACATCCCGTGGTGCTGGCCAAGGTGGAAAGCATCGCCAACTACGATATCTGGTGGAATACGAACGAGCCCCTGTTTGATGCGCCGCTGATCCCACGGATCACGCCATTGCAATTGTGGCCCGCTGACGCCGCCTTGCGCTTCGTTGGCGGCGACGAGGTGGGCGGCCTTTCGAAGGCATGTACGGCCGCCGCGACCTTCCGGCGCATGCATGCACATACCAATACGATGATCGATCACGGCGCGACGCTCTTGGTAGCCCAGCGTTCCATGAAGTTGTCCATGGAAATGCTCGCAGCGAAATCGCCTTCAACACCCGTACCTGCGATGTGCGGGCAGGCCTTCCTGCCGCCGACCGCTGCCGATGTCGACTTCCGTGCCGCGGCGGGTTTCGAGGCAGCCGTTAGCGCGAACATGGCACAGACCCAGGCGCTCCCCGGCATGCAATACCTGAATATCGGCCCATTGTCCGCGCTTGCTGGCAAGGACGCCCAAGATGCGATGCTTGCCGGGCGCGCCTTGTCCGCCGCAGCGGTCGATATCGCGCCTTTCGAGCCGGAGCGGCTAAACGGTGACGGCTCGCTGATTCCCGAGCTGCGCCGACAGTACGTGGCCTATATCACCCAGTTGATGGAGCGCAGTGCGGGCTACGTCACCCTGCTGCGCAAGGGTGGCGACGCCCTGCAGGCGAGCAAGGCGCCTTAGACCAATTGCACCTCGACGCCCTGCTCGCGCAGGGCGTCCACCGCGCCCTTGGGCGCGCTGGTATCGGTGATCACCACGTTGAGCCCGCTGGTGGGCGTGATGACGGCGAGGCTGCGCTGGCCGATCTTGCTGGCGTCGAGCACGGCCACCACTTCGCGCGAGCACTTCACCATCATGGCGTTGAGGCTGGCTTCCTGGGGATCGGGCGTCGTGACGCCCACCTTCGTGTCGAGGCCGTCGACGCCCAGGAACAGGCGATCGGCCGAGAGGCGGGCGAGGGCGCGCTCGGCGTCCATGCCCACCAGCGAATACGAGGTCTGCCGCAGCATGCCGCCGAGCATCATGACGCGGACGGTGGGCAGCCCGCTGAGCTCCAGCGCGATGTTCAGCGCGTTGGTGATGACGGTGAGCGATGTCCACTTGCGCTGGCGGATGCAGCGGGCGATCTCCACCGTGGTGGAGCCGGAGTCGAGGATGATGGTTTCGCCATCGGCCACCATGCGCGCGGCGGCTTCGCCGATGCGGCGCTTCTCGGCCAGGCGGCGGGTTTCCTTGATGGGCAGCGGCACGTCCTGGGGCGACGGCTCAGCCGGGACGGCGCCGCCGTGCGAGCGCTTGGCGGAACCGGCCAGTTCGAGGGCCTCGAGATCGCCGCGGATGGTGACGGCCGAGACGCCGTAGCGGATGACCAGGTCGTCGACGGTGACGCGACCTTCGTCGCGGAGCAGGTCGACGATGGCGCGGCGGCGCTCCTCGATCAGCAGTTTCCCAGGCGGCGCTTTTCCACGTCGTGGCGTCATCGTTCGCTTCAATCCAGGCGCAGCAGGCGTGCCGCGTTGTCATGGTAGACCTTGCGAAGGATAGCGGAAGACAGGCCCAGGCCGTAGATGCTCCAGCGGCCCTGGGGTGGCGTGGCCGCCGGCGCGTAGTCGAAATACTCGTCTTCCGTCTCGAGGAAGCGATAGTAGATCTCGTATAGCTCGTCGCACAGCAGCTGCTGCGGCACGGCGTTGCCATAGGGCGGCGGCACGGCGTCGGTGCCGAACATCACGCGGTCCTGGAACCGTTCGATGAACGCGCGGCTGCGCCGTGGCTGGCGGCCGAGCTCGCCGATGCGCGCGCTGATGTCGACCATGGTGTTGGGGTAGCGCGCAAGTGTGTCGGCGAGGTCATCCAGGCGCTCGCCCTGGTTGCCCACGTGGAGCAGCACGAACGTGGTGCCGGGGTGGCGCTCGATGACGCGGTCGCGCGAGGCCATCAGTGCGGCGTGCGTGGGGTAGTCGCGGCCGTAGAACGACCAGTCGGGGTGCTGGGCCAGCTCCTCGTAGCGTTCGTTGTGGCGGTCGGTGGGTTCGAAGAACGCGAGCGGGTCGGCCGTGTGCAGGAACACGGGTAGCTGGTGTGCCGCGCAGGTCTCCCACATCGGGTTGAACCGCGCATCGTCCAGGCCCACCAGCGCGCCGCTGTCGATGCCTTCGCGCAGGTACAGGCCCAGGGTCTTCAGCAGCTTCAGGCCACGCGCGCCGAGGCGCGCGGCATCGGCGAGGGCGTCGGCCTGGCGTGCCGGGTAATCCGCTTCGCCGAACAGGTGGAACGAGGGCTCGGTGAGCGTGAGGAAGCGCCCTGGCGCTGCGTGGTCGAAGCGGGCGATGGTATCCGCCAGCCCGCGGCCGACGCCGCCGGTGAGGTTCACCATGCAGCGGATGTTCTTCCGGTCCATGAGCGGCAGCAGCGCCTCGGGCGTGGCGAACTGCACCATCTCCTCGCCCAGCGACACGCCGCCGCGCGTGCGCTTCATCCAGGTGAGGTGGGTGTGCATGTCGATGACGGGGAAACGCGGGGTGGCAACGCGCGTGCCCGGCGCCGCCAGCATGCTGCGTGGCGCGAAATCGACCAGACGCAGGCTGGCATCCACGGGTGCCGTTTCCAGTGGATTCTTGCCGGCCTCGCCGCCCCCCGAGGCGCGGGTGGCGGGCGGTGAACAACACAGGCAGCCAGCCCAGGCGGCGTCGTGGCGGTCGTCGGTCATCAGCGGAGCCTTCAGCGCGGGTAGCGCTTCATGATCTCATGCACCTGGCGGGTGAGCGCCACGGCCTGCTCGAACGGGCGCAGCCACATGTTGCGGCCGAACATCACGCCCGTCGCGCCCTGCTGCATGTAGAACTCGACCTTGCGCAGCACGGCATCGTCGTCGTCGTTCTTCTCGCCGCCGGAGAACAGCACGATGGTGCGGCCGGCGGAGCGGACGACGCGCGAGGTGCGGCCGGCGGCGTCTTCGTCGAGCGAGGCGTAAGGCCCCGGCACGCCGTCGCGGCGGTCGTCCGGCTCGTGCAGCTTCACGATATCCGCGCCCACTTCCAGCGCCACGCGCGCGGCGTAATCCTGCGCGTAGAGCGAGCCCTTGCCGCCACGTGCGTCGATGGCCGCGCCGCGCGGGTACGACCACAGCACCAGCGGCATGCCGTAGCGGTCGCAGTCTTCGCGCACCTGGCGCAGCTGGCGCAGTTCGTCGTGCTGGCGCGGCGAGCCCACGTACAGCGTGTAGCCGACGGCGTCGGCGCCCAGGCGCACGGCGTCTTCCACCGAGGCGAACTGGGGCGAGGTGGCGTCGCCGTCATCGGGGATGTTGGTCTTGCCGTTGAGCTTCAGGATCAGCGGCACGCGGCCGGCATACTCGCCGATGTATTTCTGGGCCAGGCCGATGCCCAATGCGATGGCGGAGAAACCACCGGCCTCGGCCAGGCGGAACTGGTAAGCCGGGTCCAGCGCGGGCGGGTGGGGGAAGAAATCCGTGGGGCCGTGCTCGAGGCCCTGGTCGAGCGGCAGCACCAGCAGGGTGCCGTTGCCGGGGCCGTGCCCGTAGAGCATCCGCTGCAGGCGCGTGCGCTTGCCCGGCGGCAGGTCGAGGGTGGCGAGCGTGGGGGTGGTGGCGGTCGGGGCTTGCATAGGGTGATTCTCCGGGGGTACGCTGCAATCGAAAGTTTCGTTATCTTTCGTTTTCAACCTAGCCTAAGTCAAGCCCCACGATGACCGTTCCTTCCAACGACGCCGTACTTTCCCTCGCTGGCCTGCGTGGCATGCCGGGTGCCCGCCAGCGTGAGCTGGGCTTCGCCGACACCCTGCGCGAGATCCTGCAACAGCCCGCGACCTGGCGCACCACGGCCGGTTCGCAGGGGGCCGGCTTCCGCGCGGTGCTCGACCGCGCCATGGCCGCGCGCCCCGCGCAGCTGGCCATCACGGGCTCGGGCAGTTCCGTTTACGTGGGCGAGGCCCTGGCCCCCGTGCTGCAAGCGGAGCTGTGGATCCCGGCGCGGGCCGTCCCCGCCGGCGACCTGCTGACCCACCGCGCGGGCGCGCTGCCCGGGCCGAATGGCCTGCTCATCTCGATCGCGCGCTCCGGCGACAGCCCGGAGAGCGTGGGTGCCGTGGATGCCGTGCTGGCGCACGCGCCGGGCTGGCGCCACCTGGTCATCACCTGCAACGCGGCGGGCCGCCTGGCCACCCGGTACGTGGACGAGCCGCGCGTCGACGTGGTGGTGCTCGACCCGCGCACCAACGATCGCAGCCTGGTGATGACCAGCAGCTTCACCAACATGCTGCTGGCCGGCAGCGCGCTGGGCGCGACGCGGCCCGCCGACGGCGCGGCGGCGCTGGTGGAGCGCGTGTTCGACGTGTACGCCGATGCGATCGCCGCGGTGGCGGCCGCCGAACGCGATACGGCGGTCTACCTTGGCACCGCCGGGGCGTTTGGCGCCGCGCGCGAGTCGGCGCTCAAGATGCTGGAGATGAGCGGCGGCGATACCGTGACGCTGGCGGAAACGTTCCTGGGCTTCCGCCACGGCCCCATGGCATGGCTCAACCGCGGGGGCGTGCTGGTGGCCTTCCTGTCGGGTGACGCGGCGGTGCGCGCCTACGAGGTGGACCTGCTGCGCGAGCTCGACGCGAAGGCGCTGGGCGATACGCGCCTCGTCGTGGGCCAGGATATCGACCCCGCCCTGGTTGGCGCCCGTGGCCTCGCCGTCGACCTGCCGGGCCTGTACGCATTGCCACCCGCGCAGCAGCTGCTGGTGCACACCGCGGTGGGCCAGCTGTTCGCGTTCTTCCGCTGCCTGGCGCTGGGCCACCGGCCGGATACGCCCTCCGAAGGCGTGCTGACGCGCGTGGTGGGGGAATTCACGCTGCACGAGGGCGATGCCGCGTGAGCACCGTCGTCGTCGCCGGCGAGGTCAATGTCGACCTGATCCTGACGGGCATCGATACGATGCCCGTGCCCGGGACGGAGATGCTGGCCCGCGGCGCGTTGCAGGTGCCGGGCAGTTCGTCGCTCATCTGCGCGCTGGGGCTGGCGCGGCTTGGCAACACCGTGCGCTTCATCGGCCGCGTGGGCGACGATGAGCGTGGCCGCTTCTGCATCGACGTGATGCGCGAGGCGGGGCTCGATACCGCCGGCATCGTTACCGATGCCGCGCACGCCACGGGCCTCACCGTGGCGCTTTCGGGTGCCAGCGACAGGGCGCTGGTGACGTATCCCGGTGCCATCGCGGAGCTGCGTGGCAGCGATGTGGGTGATGCCGCGTTGCGCGGCGCGGCGCACCTGCACGTGTCGTCGTACTACCTGCAATCGAAGCTGCAGGCCGATCTACCGACCCTGGTCCGGCGTGCCCGCGCGGCGGGGCTCAGCGTATCGCTCGACCCGGGCTTCGACCCGGGTCGCGGGTGGGGCGCGGGCCTGCGCGAGCTGTTGCCGCTGGTCGACGTCTTCCTGCCGAATGCCGTGGAAGCACGTGGCCTCGCGGGCACCGACGACGTGGACGCGGCGCTTCGCATCCTGTCGGCGCTGGGCCCCACGGTCGTGGTGAAGCATGGCCGCGAGGGCTGTCTCGCGCTGCACGGCGGCGATGTGCTGCGCGTGCCGGCGTACGCCGTGGCCGCGGTCGATACCACCGGCGCTGGCGACAATTTCAACGCGGGCTTCCTGCACGCGTGGCTCGAGCGGCAGCCGCTCGACGCCTGCCTGCGCTGGGCCGCCGCGTGCGGCGCCTTGTCGACGCGTGCGCTGGGCGGCACCACGGCCCAGGCCTCGGCGGCGGATGCCGCCGCCCTGGTGGGGCGCGGCGCATGATCACCGTCGCCGGCTACAACAGCGCCATCGACCGCCTCGTCGACGTCTCGGCGCTGCGGCCCGGCGACGTTGTCCGTGCCACGCCCGCCGATGAGCGGCCCGGCGGCAAAGGCGTGCACGTGGCGCAGACCATCGCCGCGCTGGGCATGCCGGTGACCCTGGTGGGCCTGTGTGATGACGCGCACGCCGCCGAATTCAGCGAACGCCTGCGCCTGCGCGGCGTCGATTTCCGCGCCGTGCGCTCGCCCGTGCCGTTGCGCCAGTGCCTCGCCATCCGCGAGGCGGATGGCCGCACCACCGAGATCCTCGAACGCAGCGACGACCCGGGCGAGGACACGCGCTTCGTGCTCGACCAGGTGCTGCGCCACTGGGCCGGCGAAAGCCAGGCCGTCGTTTGCACGGGCAGCCTGCCGCCGGGCTTCGCTCCCGATTACTACGCGCGCATCGCCAGCGAGCTGGCCCTGCCGTGCGCCATCGACGCCAGTGGCGACGCGCTGCGCGCCGCCGCCGATGGCTCCCCGTGGCTTCTGAAGCCGAACGCCGCCGAGGCGGCCGACCTGCTGGGGGCGCCCGTGGCGACGCTGGCCGACGCGGCCACCGTGGCCCGCGCGCTGCACGCCCGCGGCGTGCGCCACGCCGTGCTCACCATGGGCGGGCAGGGTGCGGTGGGCATCGACGAGAACGGCGCGTGGAAGGCCTCGCTCCAGGTCGAGGGCGTGCGCAACGCCGTCGGCTCCGGCGATTGCTTCCTGGGCGGCCTCGTGGCCTCGCTGGCACGAGGCGAACGCCTCGACGAGGCACTGCGCCTGGCCGTGGCCTGCGGCGCGGCCAATGCGCTGGGGGATGAAACCGGCTTCGTACGTATCGACACGGTGGACGGCCTGCGGCCGCTTGTCCGCGTCGAGCCATGGCATGTGTAGCAAATACCACTTGGGAGAACGTTGGATGGGGAAGGCAAGGGTTCGGATGCGCGCACTGGTGGCCGCCTGCGCGATGACGCTGGCACCGCTGGCCGTGGCAGATGACTTCGGCACGGGCGCCATGACGCTCGCCTGGAAAGTGGCCGATGGCAAGCTCACGGATGTGGTGGTCACCGACCACGTCAACCAGCGCGAACTGCCGATCGCCGTGCCGTTCCAGCTGACCATGGCCGACGACAGCGTGCTCGGCCCGAACGACTTCACGCTCGACGGCAAGGTGCGCAGCACCACCCTGAAGGCCGACCCGAAGGCATCCCGCGGCGCCGAGCGCGTGCCGGGCAAGGCGCTGCAGGCGCGCTTCACCGACAAGGCGCAGCGTTTCCGCGTCGACGTGCAGTGGGTGCAGCGCGAGGGCTCGGCGTACCTGCGCGAGATCGTCACCATCACGGCGCTGAAGGCCGACGAGCCGGTGCGCCGTGTCGACCTGCTGCAGGCGAAGCTGCCGGATTCCGAAGTGGTGGGTAGCGTCGATGGGTCGCCGGTGGTCTCAGGCCGCGACTGGCTGGGCTTCGAGAACCCGCTGTCGAAGAGCCAGGTCGCGGGCGGCAGCAAGGTGCAGCTGTGGGTGGAGCGCGAGCTGCCCCTGCGCAAGGGCACCTCGGTGACGTATTCGGCGGCCATCGGCGCCACCCATGACAACCAGCTGCGCCGCGATTTCCTCACCTACATCGAACGCGAGCGCGCGCACCCCTACCGCACCTTCCTGCACTACAACTCCTGGTACGACATCGGCTACTTCACGCCGTACACCGAGCAGCAGGCGCTGGAGCGCATCCACCACGTGGGCGAGGAGCTGGCCACGAAGCGTGGCGTGAAGCTCGATTCGTTCCTGTTCGACGACGGCTGGGACGACTACAGCGGCACGTGGGCCTTCAGCAAGGATTTCCCCCGCGGCTTCAAGCCCCTGGCCGAGGCTGCGAAAGCATACGGCGCGGCGCCGGGCATGTGGCTGTCGCCGTGGGGTGGCTACGGGCCGCCGTCGAAGGAGCGTGCGCGGCGCGCGGGCGAGGCCGGCTACGAGATCGTCGACAAGGGCATGGCCCTATCGGGCCCGAAGTACTACCAGCGCTTCCACGACGTGACGATGGCGCTGGTGAAGGACAACGGCGTCAACCAGTTCAAGTTCGACGGCACCGGCAACGCCAACAAGGTGTTCCCGGGCAGCGTGTTCGACAGTGATTTCGACGCGGCCATCCACCTCATCGACGACCTGCGCGAGGCGAAGCCGGATCTCTTCATCAACCTCACCACGGGCACGCTGGCCTCGCCGTTCTGGCTGATGTACGCCGACTCGATCTGGCGCGATGGCGAGGACGACGAACTGGTGGGCGTGGGCAGCAAGCGCGAGCGCTGGATCACCTACCGCGACCGCGAGACGTACCACAACATCGTGGAGAAGGGCCCGTTGTTCCCCCTGAACTCGCTGATGCTGCACGGGATCATCTACGCCCGCGAGAACCGCAAGCTCAACACCGACCCGGGGCATGACTTTGCCAACGAGGTGCACTCGTACTTCGGTAGCGGCACCGCGTTGCAGGAGCTGTACATCACGCCGGAGCTGCTCTCGGACGGCGACTGGGACACGCTTGCCGAGGCGGCGCGCTGGTCGCGCGCGAACGCGGGCGTGCTGCGCGATACGCATTGGGTGGGTGGCGACCCGGGGCGGCTGGACGTGTACGGCTGGGCGTCGTGGACGCCGGCCAAGGCGATCCTGACCCTGCGCAACCCGTCGGACGCGCCGCAGGCCTTCGTCATCGACCTCGGCCGGCAGCTCGAATTGCCACCGGGCGCGAAGCGCGTCTTCCAGGCAAAGAGCCCGTGGAAGGCCGATGCGGCGCAGCCTGCGCAGACGCTCGATGCCGACAAGCCGAGCACCGTCACATTGCAGCCGTTCCAGGTCATGACGCTGGAACTCACACCGTAACCACAACCGCGCTCCC
>NZ_JZRB01000041.1 GCF_000964085.1 Luteibacter yeojuensis | reverse complement strand
GACACCATCGACTGGCTGGTGAAGAACCTGCCGGAGTCGAACGGCAAGGTGGGCATGCTCGGCTCGTCGTACGAGGGTTTCACCGTGGTCATGGCCCTGGTGAACCCGCACCCGGCGTTGAAGGTGGCCGCGCCGGAAAGCCCCATGGTCGACGGCTGGATGGGTGACGACTGGTTCCATTACGGCGCCTACCGCCAGACCAATTTCGATTACTTCACCGGCCAGACGACCAAGGCAGGCAAGGGCAGCGAGATCACCCGCGCCGGCTACGACGATTACGCCAACTTCCTGCGCGCGGGGTCCGCCGGCGATTACGCCCGTGCCAACGGGCTCGACCAGCTGCCGTACTGGCGCAAGGTCAGCGAGCACCCGGCCTACGACAGCTTCTGGTCGAACCAGGCGCTCGACAAGGTGATGGCGAAGACGCCGCTGAAGGTGCCGACCATGTGGCTGCAGGGGCTGTGGGACCAGGAAGACATGTGGGGCGCCATCCACAGCTACGAGGCCATGGAGCCGCGCGACAAGGGCAACGACAAGAACTACCTGGTGATGGGCCCGTGGCGGCACAGCCAGGTGAACTACGGCGCCGCCTCGCTGGGCGCGCTCGACTGGGATGGCGACACCGCGCTGCAGTTCCGTCGCGACGTGCTGCTGCCGTTCTTCAACCAGTACCTCGTCGATGGCGCGCCCAAGGCGAACACGCCGCCGGTTTTCATCTACAACACCGGCGAAAACCACTGGGACCGCTTCAAGAGCTGGCCGCAGGCCAAGGGCACCAAGCCGCTGTACCTCGAGGCCAACGGGGGCCTGTCGTTCACGGCACCGGCGGCTGGCGCGGCGAAATACGACGAGTACGTTTCCGACCCGGCCAAGCCGGTGCCCTACGTGCCGCGCCCGGTGCACTTCGCCGACCGCCAGTCGTGGACCACGTGGCTGGTGCACGACCAGCGCTTCGTCGACGGCCGCCCCGACGTGCTCACCTACGTCACCGAGCCACTGACGGCGCCGCTACGCGTGGCGGGCGCCCCGCAGGTCGACCTGCATGCCTCCACCAGCGGCACCGACAGCGACTGGGTGGTGAAGCTCATCGACGTCTACCCCGATACCGACGCTAGCAACCCCGAGATGGGCGGCTACGAGCTGTCGGTATCCATGGATATCTTCCGCGGGCGCTACCGCGAGAGCTTCAGCGAGCCGAAGGCCCTCACGCCCAACACCCCGCTGCAGTACCGCTTTGGGCTGCCGACCGTGAACCACACGTTCCTGCCCGGCCACCGGGTGATGGTGCAGGTGCAGTCGTCGTGGTTCCCGCTCTACGACCGCAACCCGCAGACCTTCGTGCCCAACATCTTCTTCGCGAAGCCCAGCGACTACGTGAAGGCCACGCAGCAGGTCTGGCACACCCCCGGCCAGGCCAGCGCCATCGAGCTGCCGGTGGTTGAGGGCAAATAACCCGGTTGGCGGTGTTGTAGGAGCCCACACCCGTGGGCGACAGCTCCTCGCGAAGAGCTGTCGTCCACAGGGGTGGGCTCCTACATTTCCTCGACACCCCCGGCGCGATGCTCAGGGGCCCGCCCCCGAGGATCCGCCCATGGCCCGCCCCATCTGGACCGGTACGCTGTCGTTCGGGCTGCTCAACGTGCCCATCCGCCTGATGACGGGCGAGCGCCGCAGCGATATCCACTTCCGCATGCTCGACCAGCGTGACAACACGCCGGTGCGGTACGAGCGGGTGAACGCCGAGACCGGCGAGGAAGTGCCCTGGAAGGACATCGTCAAGGCGTTCGAGTACCAGAAGGGCAACTATGTCGTCCTGGAAGAGGACGATATCAAGAGCGCGGCCAGCGACGCCCACGAGACCGTGGAGATCGACAGCTTCGTCGACGCCGCCGCGATTCCCCCGGCCTACTTCGAGAAACCCTACATCCTCGCCCCGGCCAAGAAGGCGGAAAAGGGTTACGTGCTGCTGCGCGAGACGCTGAAGAAAACCGGCAAGGTGGGTATCGCCCGCGTGGTGATCCGCACGCGCGAGTACCTGGCCGCCGTGATGCCCGAGGGCGACGCGTTGCTGCTCAACATCCTGCGCTACGAGGCGGAGCTGGTGGACCCCGGGGAATACGGCCTGCCGGGCAAGGAGGCCTCGGCGTACCGCATCACGCCCAAGGAAATCCAGATGGCGGCCGACCTCGTCAAGTCGATGGCCGGCACGTGGAAGCCCGCCGACTACCGCGACGATTTCCGCGACAAGCTGCGCAAGGTGATCGAGAAGCGCCTGAAGAGCAAGGGCGTCACCACCGCGGTGGACGACGATGACGAGCATGTGCCGGAGCACGCCACGACCAACGTGGTGGACTTCATGGCGTTGCTGAAGAAGAGCATTGGCGCGAAGAAGCGCACGCCGGCGAAGAAGGCCCCGGCCACGAAGAAGGCCGCCGCCACGAAAAAGGCGGCGACGAAAAAGGCCCCCTCAAAGAAAACGGCGGCCAGGAAGGCCGCCGCCAAAAAGCCTGCGGCGCGCAAACGTCGCGCCTGAAATGCCACCGTAGGAGCCCACACCCGTGGGCGATAGCTCTTCGCGAAAAGCTGTCGCCCACGGGTGTGGGCTCCTACAGCCGGGCCGTTACGCCTTTTGCATGCGCCGCAGCGAGGCCATCACTTCGTAGCAGGCGCCCATGGTGTGGTAATCGGTCTTGCCGGCGGGGCTCTTCTCGTCGTCGTACTTGCTGTTGTCGCGGTGCAGGATGCGGTACCACGCACCGTAGGTGTGGTCGACGAAGTGCTCCCAGCTATAGGCCCAGATGCGCTCGTACCACTCGTCGTACTTCGCGTCGCCGGTGGTTTCGAAAAGCAGCTGCGCGGCGGCCAGCGATTCGGCCTGCACCCAGAAGTACTTGTCGTCGTCGCACACATCACCCTCGGGCGCGAAGCCGTAGGCGATGCCACCGAATTCCTTGTCCCACGCCTTGTCGAGCGCCACGTCGAACAGGTGGCGGGCGGTGGGCACCAGCCATGCCTTGTGGCGCGCGGTGCCCTTGGTGTATCGCTCCAGCATCATGAGCAGCTTGGCCCATTCGGTCTGGTGGCCCGGCTGGAAACCCCACGGACGGAACAGGTGCTTCGGGTTGTCGAGGTTGTACTCCCAGTCGATCGTCCAGTTCTCGTGGTAGTGCTCCCACACCAGCTTCTGCGGGGTGAGGCCCGCCTGGCGCTGGGTCATGTTCTCGGCCAGCAGCAGGGCGCGGTCCATGTAGCGATCTTCCTTCGTGGCTTCCCACGCGGCGATCATGGCCTCGGTCATGTGCATGTTGGCGTTCTGGCCGCGGTAACCGGTGAAGTTCCAGTCCTTGTCGGCCTCGTCGCGGTACAGGCCGAACTCCGGCTCCCAGTAGCGCTTCTCGAGCAGGTCCCAGATCTCGCCCTGCCAGGCGCGGGCTTCGTCGAAGCCCACTTTCACGCCGCACGAGTAGGCCAGCAGCATGAAGGCCAGGCCGTAGCAGTGGTTCATCTGGTCGTCGGGCTTGCCGTCCTTGATGGTCCACGCGTAGCCGCCCGTCGCGGGGTTGCGGTGCACCTCGCGCAGGTACTTCAGGCCGTGCGTGGCCAGCGCCTTGTCTTCGGGCTTGCCGAACTCAAGGAAGGCCATGGCATGGTTGAACACGAAGCGCGTGCTCGATACCAGGTGGCGGTCGACGCGGTCGTACACCGTGCCGTCGTCCTTGAAGTACTGGAAGAAACCACCGTCCTTGTCGACCTCGTTGGGCGCGTAGAACTTCATGGTGGTGGCGACGTGGTCGCGCAGCACGCCCACGTCGTGGAAATTGGGGAGGGGGACGTTCGTCATGCGTTCTTCTCCATGAAGGCCCGTACTTCGGCCTGGTTGGGGATGGCGGTGAACGAGCCTTTGCGCGTCGCCGTGATGGCGCCGCACGCGGCCGCGAAGCGGATGAGGGCGGTGAGGCGGGCCTCGTCGGCCACCAGCGCGTCGAGGTCGGCGTGCGTGGTGCCTTCGGCGGCCAGGCGGGCGAGCATGCCGCCCACGAAGGCATCGCCCGCGGCGGTGGTATCCACCGCGTCGACGCTGTAACCGGGGATGGTGCCGCTGGCGGCGCGGGTGAACCAGCGCATCGGCGCGGGGCCGTCGGTGATGAGCAGCAGGCGGGCGGTGCCCTCCCACAGGCGCTTCAGCACGGCTTCGTCCGAGCCGGCCCCCTCGTGCACCACCGCGAACTCTTCCGCGCTGAGCTTGATCACGTCAGCCTCGGAGAGGGCCTGCCACAGGCGCCCCAGCTGGGCGTCCTGCTCGTGGCCCTTCGGCCACAGGGCCGGGCGCAGGTTCATGTCGAAGCTGACCAGGGCACCGGCGGCGCGGGCGCGGCGCATGCCCTCCACGGTGGTCTGGGCGATGGCGCCCTCGGTGAGCGAATTGGAGCAGACGTGGAAGATGGCCACGTCGTCGAACGTCTCCTTGCGGAAATGCTCGGGGCGGAACAGCAGGTCGGCCGCCGGCGGGCGGTAGAAGCTGAAGCTGCGGTCGCCTTTGTCGTCGTGCGCCACGAAGGCGAGCGCGGTGCGCGCGTCGTCGGTGCGGGCCACGTCGTCCACGCCGACGCCGAGGTCGGTAAGGCTCTTCAGCAGGAAGTCGCCGAACATGTCGCGGGCGAGCATGCCGGCGAAGCGGGCGCGCGCACCCAGCAGTGCGGCGGCCACGGCGACGTTGGCGGGGGCGCCGCCGGCGAAGGGAACGAAGGCGGGGGGCTGACCAGCGCCGCCCTGGGGCTGTGCGTGGAAATCGATCAGCGCCTCGCCGAAGCAGAGGATGGAAGACATGCTAACGGCCTGTCCTTGGTGCGGTTGAAAACGCGACGGCCGGCGGGTGCCGGCCGTCGACATGGTGGCTTTAGCGGGCGGCGACAGGCGTGCCGCGCACCTTCGAGCCCGAGAGGCCGAAGAACACGATGTACGCGTAGCAGATCAGCGGGATGAAGAACGCATGCTGCAGGCCGATGTTGTCGGCCAGGACACCCTGGATCCAGGGAATCAGCGCGCCACCCACGATCGCCATGATCAGCAGGGCCGAGGCCTTGCCGGTGAGCGGGCCCATGCGCTCGATGCCCAGCGAGAAGATCGTCGGGAACATGATCGAGTTGAACAGGCCGATGGCGACGATGCTGTACGTGGCGATGAAGCCCGTGGTCACCATGGTGGTGATGACGAGCAGGCAGTTGATGACCGCGAACACCGCGAGCAGCTTGCGCGGCGAGAACTTGGCCAGCAGCGCCGAGCCGATGAAGCGGCCGACCATGGCGCCGCCCCAGTAGAACGCCACGTGGTTGGCGGCCACCGGGCCGCTCATGTTGCCGATCTCGGGCAGCTGCAGGTAGTTGATCATGAAGCTGCCGATCGACACTTCGCCGCCGACGTAGAAGAAGATGCCCAGCACGCCGAAGAACACGTGCGGGGTCTTCAGGGCGTCCATCAGCGAGTGCTGGCCGTCATCGGCCTTCTCGGTGGTTTCTTCCAGCTTCGGCAGGTTGAACAAGTACACGCCGATGGCGAGCAGCACCAGCACCACGGCCAGGCCGAGGTACGGGCCCTGCACCGAGGAGGCTTCCTGCGCGCGGTAGGCGACCTGCTCGGCGGCCGACAGCTTGGCGATGTCGGCGGCGGGCTTCACTTCGTTCGACAGGATCAGCACGCCGCCGAAGAACGGGGCGAGGAAGGTGCCGAACGAGTTCAGGGCCTGGGCCAGGGTGAGGCGGCTCGAGGCCGTCTTCTCGGGGCCCAGCAGCGCCACGTACGGGTTGGCCGCCACCTGCAGCACGGTGATGCCCGTGGCCAGGATGAACAGCGCGCCGAGGAAGAACTCATACACGCGCAGGCTGGCGGCGGGCCAGAACAGCGCGGCGCCGATGCCGGTGATGATGAGGCCGGCGACGATGCCCTTCTTGTAGCCCAGCGCGGCGACAAGCTTGCCGGCGGGCAGCGACATGATGAAGTACGCGCCGAAGAAGGTGAACTGGATGAGCAACGCCTGCGCGTAGTTCAGCTCGAACACCGCCTTGAGGTGCGGGATCAGGATGTCATTGAGGCACGTGATGAAGCCCCACATGAAGAAGATGGTGGTCATCACGCCCAGGGCGAGCGGGAAGAACGTGTAACGGGTGTCGCCCGGGGTCGACGCGGACGACGACGAATTGGGCAATGGCGTGGATCCGGTGGCCATGGGGCGCTCCATTGGGTGGTTTAGGGGGACGACGGCGTGCAGCTGCTTTCGCGGACGACCAGCCGTACTGGCGCGATCGTATAGGCTGCTTCCGTCTCGGGATTGCGAAGTCTTTCCAAGATGAGCTCGGCGCAGCGCCGGCCCAGGCCGCGCGGGTCGACCGCGACGGTGGTGAGGGGCGGGACGCATACCGAGGCCTCGGCCACGTCATCGAAGCCGGTGAGGGCGAAATCCTCGCCCGGGCGCCGGCCCCGCTTGGTCAGGCCCAGCATAAGGCCCAGGGCGACGGCATCGTTGTAGCAAACCGCCGCCGTGGGCGCGGGGTCGCGCGCGAACAGGGCGCCGGTCTGGCGGGCGGCCTCCAGGCGGGTGGGCGCGCTCTCGATCAGCCAGGCCGGGTCCACCTTCAGGCCCGCCGCCTTCATGGCGCTGGCGTAGCCGCGGCGGCGCTGCTCCACCGAACTGGAATCGCGGTGGCCGCCGAAGAAGGCGATGCGCTGGTGGCCCAGCTCAATAAGGTGTTGCGTGGCCAGGCGGGCGCCGTGCTCGTTATCCATCTCGAGCGTGTCCCAGCGGTGGGCGCCGTCGTCGTCGGGCAGCTCGCGGTTGAACACCAGCACGGGCGTGTGCATGCCCACGGCGGAGAGCACGCGCTCGCCATCGCTGCCTTCGGCGGGCGAGAGGATGATGCCCGCCGGGCCGTGCTCGATCATCGAATTGAGCACCGCCTGCTGGCGCTCGGGTGATTCGCCCGTGTTGCCCAGCAGGGTGACGTAGCCGGCGCTGGCCAGCGTTTCGTCGGCGCCGGCGGCGAATTCGGCGAAAAAGGGGTTGCCCAGGTCGTTGATGACCAGGCCGATGCTGGAGGACGTGCGACGGCGCAGGTTGGCGGCCGCGCGGTTATAAACATAGCCTTGCCGCTTGAGTTCCGCCTCAACGCGGGCCCGGGTGACCGAGTTCACCAGGGGGCTGCCGCGCAGCACCAGTGAAACGGTGGCACGGGATACATCGCACCCCTGTGCGATGTCGGCCAGCGTTACCTTGCGGCGCTGCGGGGTTGTCCTCGCCATCGTGGCTCCTTCAAACGATCTAAACCGCGCGATCATCGCGCGGCAGGGCTAGGGATGCATCACGCACTGCAACATGCGTGCATGCGCTATCTTTGCTACGTTCGACGCGTTTGTCACGATCCAAATATCATACCGGGGAGATTCCGATGCCGAGTTCCACGCGCCTGAGCCGCGGCCTGCTGGCCGCCGCCCTGTCCCTTGCCCTGCCCGTGGTGGCCATGGGCGCCACCGGTGGCAAGGGCTCCAGCGCCTGGTCGGCGGTCGACCCGATGATCGGCACCGGTGGCGATGGCCACACGTTCCCTGGCGCCACGGTGCCCTTCGGCATGGTCCAGCTCTCGCCGGACACCGCCATGCCGGACTTCAAGCACGCCTATAAGTGGGCCGCCGGGTACCAGTACGGCGATTCGAGCATCCTGGGCTTCTCGCATACGCATTTCTCCGGCAGCGGCCATTCCGACCTGGGCGACGTGCTCGTCATGCCCATCGCCGGCGACGTCAAGCTGGACCCCGGCTCCCCCGACCAGCCCGGCAGCGGTTACCGGTCGCGTTTCTCGCATGCGACCGAAAAGGCCGAGGCAGGTTACTACGCGGTTACCCTCAGCGACTACGACGTCCGCGCCGAGCTGACCGCCAACGCCCGGGTGGGCTTCCATCGCTACACCTTCCCCAAGGGCAAGCCGACCCACGTGCTGCTCGATTTCCGCCCCAGCATCTACGACTACGAGGGCAAGGTGCTGTGGTCGACCCTGCGCGTACGCCCCGACGGCACGGTCACGGGTGGCCGCGAGGTGCGCGGCTGGGCGCCGGGCCGCAAGATCTTCTTCGCCATGCGCTTCAACCAGCCCATGGCCTCGCGCAGCCTCAAGAACCGCGAAGAGAAGGTGGTCTACAAGGGCTTCAGTGGCCCGGGCAACCGCGCCGAAGACGTCGACGGCATCAGTGGCCGCGCGCTCGAGGGCGTGTTCGACTTCGGCAACCTCGACAAGCCGCTGCTGGCCAAGGTGGCCATCTCGACGGTGAGCGAGGACAACGCCATCGCCAACCTCGACAAGGATGGCGCCGGCTTTGATTTCGACGCCCGCCGCGCCGATGCCCGCGCGCTGTGGGAGAAAACCCTGTCGGTGGTCGACCTGAAGGCCCCGGCCGAAACGCGCAAGACGTTCTACACCGCGCTTTACCACGCCATGCTCTCGCCCACGCTTTCCATGGACGTGAACGGCGAATACCGCGGCCCCGACGACCAGGTGCACAGCGCCAAGGGCTTCGACTTCTACTCCACCTGGTCGCTGTGGGATGTCTACCGCGCCCAGCAGCCGCTCATGACCCTGCTCGAGCCGAACAAGAGCAACGATTTCGTCAGCTCGCTGATCGCGGCCCGCGAGGCCAGCCCCTTCGGCATCCTGCCGGTGTGGGCGTACGGCGGCATGGAAACCTGGTGCATGATCGGCTACCACGCGGTGCCGGTCATCGCCGATGCCTACGTCAAGGGCATCCGCGGCTACGACGCCAACAAGGCGCTCGAAGCCATGGTGGCCAGCGCCACCTACGGCCCCTACGGCGGCCTCGACGACTACATGAAGCTCGGCTACGTCGCTATCGACCACTCGCCGGAATCGGCCTCCAAGACCGTGGAATACGCCTTCGACGACTGGTCGCTGGCGCAGGCCGCCAAGGCCATGGGCAAGGCCGACGTGGCCGCCACCTTCATGAAGCGCGCGGGCAACTGGAAAAACAGCTTCGATGCCAAGACCGGCTTCCTGCGCGCCCGCAAGGCCGACGGTAACTACCGCGAGCCGTTCGATCCGTCGTCGGCCGCCTATGGCAGTGACTACACCGAAGGCAATGCGTGGCAGTACTCGTGGTACGTGCCGCAGGATATCGCCTCGCTCATCCAGACCCTGGGTGGCGCCGATGCCTTCGTGAAGAAGCTCGACACCGTGTTCGACGCCAAGGTGGATCCCAAGTCGTTCGCGCACGTGGAAGACATCACCGGCCTCATCGGCTGGTACGCGCACGGCAACGAGCCCAGCCACCACGTGGCCTACCTCTACGATTACGCCGGCCAGCCCTGGAAGACGCAGGAGCGCCTCACCCAGATCATGAAGACGCAGTATTCGCCGACGCCGACCGGCCTGGTGGGTAACGACGACCTGGGCCAGATGTCGGCGTGGTACATCTTCAGCGCGCTCGGTTTCTATCCGGTGGCGCCGGGCAGCAGCCAGTACGTCATCGGCCGCCCGTTCGTGGAGAAGGCCACGCTGAACCTGCAGAATGGCAAGCAGTTCACGGTCTCCACCGACCACCTCGATGCGAAGCACCCGTATGTGGGCAAGGTCACCCTGAATGGCAAGGACCTGGCGCGCACGTGGGTCACCCACGAGGAGCTCACCGCCGGTGGCGAGCTGCATTTCAGCATGCAGGCCGAGCCGTCGAAGTGGGGCACCGGTGCCGACGCCGCGCCGTATTCGATGAGCACCTCGGAAAAATAAGGCCCGGCCTCAGGTTTTCGTCACGCAATTTTCACGCCCGCGCGGCGCCAATATCGGGCAAACCAGACGGGTGCGCCGCTTTCCTGGCCAGCCAGGCAGCGCGCACCCGTTGTTGTTTCCACAGGGCGGGGCACGTGATCCACCGGATAAGGGGTACCAGCGTTTACAATGCCCGTTCACTTTGGGCAGGAGTCGTCGTGGGGATGACGAAAGCATGATCGAGCGGATCGGACTGCGCTGGCGCCTTGCTGGCTTGCTGGTCGCCGTGCTCGTCAGCGTGGCCTTGCCGTATTTCGTCACCCGCTCCAGCTCCGAGCAGGCCCTCACCTCGCGCGATTGGGTCACGCACACGGCCGATATCAAGGCAAACGTCTACCGTCTCGACGCCATCCTGCGCAGCAGCGAGGCCGCGATGTACACCCTGCTCGCCGGCGGCGCCATCGACGACGACCTCACCCAGCGGGCGCTCATGCCCGAAAAACTGGGCCCCGGCCTCATCGACAGCCTGCGCGGGGCCGTGCGCGACAACCCGGAGCAGACCGCCCGGCTCGGGGGGCTGGAAGCCGTGGCCAACGGGCGCATGAAGCTTACCGAGCAGGCCCTGGCGCAGCTGAAGGCGGGCGACCGCGCCGGCGCGTTCGCCGCCATGGAAGACGCCCGGCACATGTTCCCGTTCCGCGAGAAAGTGGTCGATATCCTCGCGGAGGAATCCCGGCTGCAGGAGCAACGCCGCGCCAACGCGCGCGGCAGCGCCACCGACAACCGCATCGTCCTTGGCGTGGCCGCCATCGCGCAGGTGATACTGCTGGCCATCGTGGTGGTCGTGTCCGAGCGGCAGATCACCAGCCGCCTCGCCGCGGAATCGAAGGTGGCCGAGGCGGTCAAGCGCTCGCTTGTGGTCGTGCAGGCCGTGCGCGAGCCCATCGCGCTGCTCGACGGCGACTTGCGCACGCTGATGGTGAACGCCGCCTTCGCCGAGCTCTACGGCTACGACACCGAGGATGAAGAAGCGCACATGCCGCTGCGCGCCATCGGCAACGGCGCGTGGGATGACCCACCCCTGCTGCAGCGGCTCAACGACGTGGTGCTCCGCGACCGCGAGCTGTGGGATTACGAGTTCACCCAGCGCACCGTCGACAACATCGACCGCTTCGTCGTGATCAACGCCCGCCGCATCACCCAGCCCGATAGCGACAAGCCGGCGTTGCTGCTCACGGTCAGCGACATTACGGCGCGCGCCCTGGTGGAGCAGCGCGTCACCGAGCTCAACCGCCAGCTCGAGGGCAAGGTGGAGCAGATATCGGATGTGAACCGCGAGCTGGAGGCCTTCAGCTATTCGGTATCGCACGACCTGCGCGCCCCGCTGCGCCACATCTCCGGTTTCGCCGGCAAGCTCGAGGCCCACCTGGCCGACCAGGCCGACGACCGCGTGCGCCATTACATCGAGGTCATCAGCAGCTCGTCGCGGCGCATGGCCCAGCTTATCGACGACCTGCTCGTCTTCTCGCGCCTGGGCCGCGGCGCGCTGCGCCTGCAGGCCGTCGACATGCAGTCGCTGGTGGAAGAGGCCCGCGCCCTGGTTGAACCCGAGGCCCGCGGCCGCCATCTTGAATGGAGCATCGCGCCGCTGCCCATCGTGGTGGCCGATGAAAACATGCTGCGCACCGTGTGGCAGAACCTGCTGGGCAACGCGGTGAAGTACACCGCGAACCGCGAGGTGGGCCGCATCGAGGTCGGCATGGAGCGCGACCCCGCGTCGGGCGATTACGTGTTCTTCGTCCGCGACAACGGCGCCGGCTTCGACATGCAGTACGCCAGCAAGCTGTTCGGCGTGTTCCAGCGCCTGCACCGCGCTTCAGAGTTCCCGGGCAACGGCATCGGCCTTGCCAACGTACGACGCATCATCGCGCGCCATGGCGGCCGCACCTGGGCCGAGGGTGAAACCGACCACGGCGCCATTTTCCACTTTTCACTTCCGGCCTCCGATTTCACGGGCGCCCGAATGGCCGACGCATGAACAACCCGGATATCCGCACCATCCTCCTCGTCGAGGACTCGCCCGCCGATGCCGAGATGGCCATCGACGCCCTGCGCGAAGCCAACCTCGCCAACCCCGTCGTCCATGTCGAGGATGGCGTGGACTGCATGGACTGGCTCAACGCGCGTGGCCGCTACGCGAACCGCCCCGAGCCCGACCCGGCGGTGATCCTCCTCGACATCAAGATGCCGCGGAAAGATGGCCTGGAAGTGCTCAAGGAGCTGCGCGGCGACGATCGCTGGAAGCGCACGCCGGTGGTCATCCTCTCGTCCTCACGCGAGGAAAGCGACCTGGCGCGCAGCTGGGACCTCGGCGTCAACGCCTACGTGCTGAAGCCGGTGGATGTGCAACAGTTCTTCACGGCCGTGCAGACGCTCGGCCACTTCTGGGCGGTGCTCAACCAGCGCCCGGAAGTCGAGTAAGGCAAGGGCGGAAGGCAGGGCCATGAACGGACCGATCCACAAGGTGCGCATCCTCCAGGTCGAGGACAACGAACTCGATGCCGAGCTGGTGTTGTCCGAACTCGACGACGACGGCCTCGATTACGAGGTGCGCCTCGTCGACGACGAACCGGCCTACGTGGCCGCGCTGGATGAGTTCCGGCCCGACATCATCCTTTCCGACCTCAGCATGCCGCACTTCAGCGGCGAACGCGCGCTTGAACTCCTGCGTGCCCGCAACACCGAGACGCCCTTCATCTTCATCTCGGCCACGCTGGGCGAAGAGGCCGCCATCGAGGCGCTGCGCAGCGGTGCCACCGATTACATCCTGAAACAGAACACCGCGCGCCTGGCGTCGGCCGTGCGCCGCGCGCTGCGCGAAGCCGACGAGCTGAAGGCACGTGCGCGCGCCGAGCAGGAACTGATCCGCGCGCAGCGGTTCGAAAGCCTCGCGCTGCTGGCCGGCGGCCTGTCGCACGACCTGCGCAACCTGCTGCAGCCGCTGCTGTTGGCCGGCGATACGCTCGAGGATTACGCGGACGATCCGCGCCTGGCGCGCCTTGGCGCGCTGGTGCGCGACTGCGGCCGGCGTGGCCTCGAGATGGTGTCGTCCATGCTCTCGTTCGCCCGCGGTGCGCGCCGCGCCGAGCAGGTGAAGCTGGGTGCCCTCACCGACGCGCTGAAGCTGCTGCTGCAGGGCAGCGTGCCGCGCACGGTGCAGATGGGCATCGAGGTATACGACCCCGACGTGGCGTTCGAGGGCAACCACACCGAACTGCAGCAGTGCCTGCTGAACCTGTGCCTCAACGCCATCCAGGCCATGCCCGAGGGCGGCAGCCTGCGCATCGATACGGCGCAGGTGACCCTGGCGGACGATTTCTTCAGCGACGACGAGAGCATCGTCCCGGGTCGCTACCTGCGCATCTCGGTCATCGATACCGGCGCGGGCATGCCACCTGAGGTGCTGCAGCGCCTGTTCGAGCCGTTCTTCACCACGAAGGAAACCGGCACCGGCCTGGGCCTGCTCTCGTGCAAGCGCATCGTCGCCAGCCACGGCGGCCTCATGCGCGTGCGCAGCCGCGTGGGCGAGGGCACGCAGTTCCACCTTTACCTGCCGCTGGGCGCGATGGACGACGAGGCCGGCGACATGCCCGTGCTGGAGCACCACCTGCAGGGCGAAGCCGAGCGCGTGCTGGTGGTAGTGGAGGAAGCCACGCAGCTCTCCCTGCTGGTCGATACGCTCGACACCTACGGCTACCAGGCCGGCGCCAGCCAGAGCGGCACCGCGGCCCTGCAGTGGATCGAGGCGCACGGCGTGCCCGACCTGGTGGTGATGGACGCCGACATGAACCTGTTCACCGGCGTCCGCACGCTGGCGGCGCTGCTCGAGCACGGCTACCGCGGCGCGGTGTTGCTGCTGGCCCGCCCCGACGCGCCACCCAACCTCGACGAGCTGCCCGAGCTGCAACACCTCTACCTCATCGAAAAACCCATCCAGAGCCGCACGCTGCTGAAAAAAGTACGCGAAGCCCTCGAAGCCACCACCCCCGCCAAAGCCTGATCCCTCCCGTGGGGGCCAAGCTGCCTTGATGTGGGAGCGCGCTCGCGCGCGATGCTCTCCCCCCGGCCCCACATCCGCCCGATTTTTCAGAATCCTTCCATATACCCCGACAGCAACGCCCCGCTAGCCTTTCCCCACCTGCAACCCGCAGGCCAGTGGCGAGGGAGCGAACACGATGGGAAGCGAACCGGATGCGGCAACCCGCGCATGGGCCTGGCAGGAACGCGCGGCGCTGTTCACCGGGCTCTGCATGGCGCACATGGTGGCTTCGCTGGCGGTGCTGGCCGTGCAGACCTCGTGCTTCGACGTGCCGTGCTTCGAGTCGTTGTTCTTCGACGTCCCGCGCGGTGTTGCCATGTTTCCGCTCTTCCTCACGCCGTTGGCGGATTTTCCCGCGCAGGACGCGACGTTCGTACGCAGCGGGGCACTCTTCGCTTGGCTGTGCGCCAATGCCGTGCTGGCCGTCCTGATCTACGCGTGCGCCTGGTTGGGCGCAAGCCGCGGGTGGCGGCGGTGGCGTGCGTCGCGGGGCACGGGTTGAAGCATCGCGCGCAAGCGCGCGATGGCCGTACCTCAGTCGATCCCCAGCTTCTTCAGCTTATAGCGCAACGCCCGGAACGTGATGCCGAGCTTCTTGGCGGTGGCGGTCTTGTTGTAGCGGGACTCTTCCAGGGCCTTCATGATCGTCTCGCGCTCGATGTTGGTGATGAAATCCTCGAGCGAGCCATCGGCGGCCGGGTTGTGCGCGGCGGGCGTGGCGGCCACCGGCGCGGCGGCGGCCGGGGCGGTGCCCGCGGCGCTGGCCACGGGGGCGTCGCCCGGCATGGCGCCGCGCTGCGGCAGCATCAGGTCGTCGGCCTCGATGGTGTCGCCCTCGCACATGGCCATGGCGCGTTCCAGGATGTTCTCCAGCTCGCGCACGTTGCCCGGGAACTGGTAGGCCTCGAGGGCGGCCAGCGCCTCGGGCTGCAGCTTGCCGATGGCGCCGCCGGCTTCCTGCGCCAGCTGGCGCAGGATGAACTCGGCGAGGCGGGGCACGTCGCCGCGCCGCTCGCGCAGGGGCGGCACGCGCAGCTCGATGACGTTGATGCGGTAGAACAGGTCCTGGCGGAACTGGCCCTGTTCCACCAGCGCGGCAAGGTTCTTGTGCGTGGCGGAGAGGATGCGCACGTCGACGGGCACCTCGTCGCGGCCGCCGATGGGGCGCACGGCCTTTTCCTGGATGGCGCGCAGCAGCTTCACCTGCATGTGCAGGGGCAGCTCGGCCACCTCATCGAGGAACAGCGTGCCGCCGTGGGCGGCCTGGAACAGGCCTTCCTTGTCGGCGTGGGCGCCGGTGAAGCTGCCCTTGCGGTGGCCGAAGAACTCGCTTTCCATCAGCTCGGAAGGGATGGCGCCGCAGTTGACGGGCACGAAGGTGCCCGTGGCGCGCGGCCCCAGCTCGTGGATGAGCCGTGCCACCAGCTCCTTGCCCACGCCCGATTCGCCGCCGATGTACACCGGCGCCTGGTTGCGGGCCAGCTTGGCGATCTTGCCGCGCACCTCGACCATCACCGGCGATTCGCCGATGAGGCGATCGGCGCCCGGGGCGGCCTTGTTGCCGGTATCGGCCTTGCGTTCCTCCGAGAGGCGCAGGGCGGTTTTCACCAGGCGGCGCAGCAGGTGGATATCCACCGGCTTGGAGACGAAATCGAACGCGCCGGCCTTCAGCGCGTTCACGGCCGCGTCGACATTGCCATAGGCCGTGATCATGGCCACCGGCATGTCGGGGTAGGTGGCCGCGATGAGCTCGATGATCTCCTGGCCGCTGCCGTCGGGCAGCCGCATGTCGGTGAAGCACAGGTCGTACCGGCGCGAGGCCAGCGCGTTGCGGGCTTCGCTGACGCTCCCCACGGCGTCGACGTCGAGTTCCATTCGACCGAGAGTGATGGTCAACAACTCACGGATATCCCGCTCGTCGTCGATCACCAGGACAGTCTGCTTGCTCATCGGTTCCGAACGTTTCGGTGAATTGGCCCAATGTAACCGCCCCGCGCCTTCGCGCAAAGGGTGGCGGTCATGCGCGCGCCGCCACCGGGGCCGCGGCCGGGGTGCGGGCGGGCGGGGTGAGGCTGATCCGGAAGCAGCTGCCGCCCCCGGCCACCCGCACGTACTCGAGGGCGGCCTGGTTGGCTTCGGTCATCTGCCGGGCGAGGTACAGCCCCAGCCCCGTGCCGTATTCGTGCGTGGTGAAGAACGGCTCGAAGATCTGGGCGGCCACCTTCGGGGCGATGCCGGGGCCGCGGTCGATGACCTCGAGGATGGGTACGCCGGCCTCGGAGTGGCGGGCCACGACCATCACCCGCGCCGGCTCGCTGGGCATGCGCCCGTAACGCAGGGCGTTCTGCACCAGGTTCCAGATGACCTGCTGCAGGTGCTGCGGGTCGGCCACCGCGGCCACCGGCTCGGAACCGGATACCGCGCGGAGGATATCGGCGCCCAGGTCGTTGCCCTGGCGGTACTCGCTGACGAAATCATGGACCCAGCGGCCCAGGTCGAGCGTTTCCGGCCGGGAACGCTCCCGGCGGGAGAGCTGCAGAATGTTCTCAATGATCTCGTTGAGACGCACGCAGTGGTTGTTGATGATCTCGACCATGCGCACGTCGGTGTCGGCCAGCTCCGTGGATTCGGCCAGCAGCTGGGCCGAATAGTGGATGGCGGCCAGCGGGTTGCGGATCTCATGGGCGATGGACGCCGACAGGCGGCCCAGCGAGCTCAGCGTGAGCTCCTCGGCCCGGCGCGATACCAGCGAGGTATCGTCCAGGAAGATCAGCACGTGGGAATCGTCGTTGGGTGCCAGGCGCGAGAAACGGGGTACCACCTCGGGCGTGCCGTCGGCCAGCATGGTGGCGCTTTCGTCGAGCTTGCCCGAGGTGCGCCAGTGGTACAGGCGGCGCGACAGCTCCGGGGCCAGCGAGCCCAGGTCGCGCTGGTCGGCGGCGGGGTTGCCCATCAGCATCCAGGCCGATTCGTTGAGCTGGTGGATGCGGTTGCCCTCGTCGACCAGCAGCACGCCGGTTTTCAGGCGGCGGATGATCAGCTCGTTCACCTGCGAGAGGTTGGCCAGGTCGATGCCGCGCTGCTCGGCCAGCGCCTCGGTGGCGCGGATGTTGCGGCCCAACACATAGCACAGCGAGGCGCAGGCGAAATACGCCGCGCCGAACAGCCCGTATTCCACCAGTTCGCGGTCGGACGAGCCGGGCTGGTCGACATCGAACAGGGAGTGGCCGAGCATGGCCAGCGTGGCCACGGCCGCGAAGAACATGGATAGCCGCAGGGGCAGCAGCAGGGCGCCGGTGGCGATGTTCACGGCCAGCATCATGGCCACGCCCATGCGCACGTCGTGCATCAGGATAAGGGCCAGTACCGCGGCGGCGATATCGAGCACCAGGCCGATCGATACCGCGAGCACGGGGCGGTGCAGCATGGTCCGCGTGCGGGCCACCATGACCAGCGCGGCGAAGAGGTAGGCCAGGGCCATGCCGCGGGCCAGGACCGGATCGGGCAGGGCGGGCCACGCCATGTGCTCGGGGCGGAACGCCAGCGCCGTGTAGACGGCAGCCTGGCCCAGCCGGAAGTAGTTGAAAAAGAAGAGTTCGTGCCTTGCCGTGGCCTGGTTCGCGCGGGCGGTGGCGGTGGCGGACGGCGCGGGCGTGGACACGGTTCGGACTCTCCCCCAGGCGGCCTTTCCGGCCATTGGCATGGGCCAGTATAGGGCGGCGCTGATACACGGCAACATGCGTGATCGGCAGCCCGCCGCGGCCTCGCCCCTTTCCTTTGGGCGCCCCATCGTCGAAAATACTGGGCCGTATTGCGCCGTTTCGCGTAGTTCGCGTGTTATCCCCCCTTCCTCGCTTTTCTCCGTTCGCTCGAGGTATCGAATGAATTTCCACGAGTACCAGGCCAAAGAACTGTTCGCGAAGTACGGCATCGCCGTGCCCCCGGGCAAGGTTGCCAACTCTCCCGATGCCGCTGTCGACGCCGCCAAGCACCTTGGTGGTTCGCAGTGGATGGTCAAGGCCCAGATCCATGCCGGTGGTCGCGGCAAGGCCGGTGGCGTCAAGTTCTGCCGCAGCCTGGACGACGTCCGCGCCGCCGCCAAGGGCATGCTCGGCACCAACATGGAAACCTACCAGTCGGCCGGCCGCGCGCTGCCCGTGAACCTGGTGCTGGTCACCGACGCGACCGACATCGCGAAGGAACTCTACCTCTCGATCCTCACCGATCGTGATACCAAGGCCATCTCGTTCATCGCCTCCAAGCACGGCGGCGTCGACATCGAGCAGGTCGCCCACGACACGCCCGAAGACATCCACACGCTCGTCGTGGATTACGTCGAAGGCCTGCAGCCGTACCAGGCGCGCGAACTCGCGTTCAAGATGGACCTCGAAGGCAAGCAGGTGAACCAGCTCGTCAAGATCATGCTTGGCCTGTACAAGCTGTTCAACGAGAAGGACCTGGCCCTCGTCGAGCTGAACCCGCTCGCCATCCTGGCCGACGGCAACCTCGCCGCCCTCGACGGCAAGGTCAACTCCGACGACAACGCCGAGTTCCGCCACGCCGACCTGGCCGCCATGCGCGACCTCACCCAGGAAGACGCGGCCGAAGCGGCTGCCGTGCAGCACAACCTCAACTACGTCACGATGGACGGCACCATCGGTTGCATGGTCAACGGCGCAGGCCTGGCCATGGCCACCATGGACGTCATCAAGCTGGCGGGCGGCGAGCCGGCCAACTTCCTCGACGTGGGCGGCGGCGCCACCAAGGAGCGCGTCACCGAGGCGTTCAAGCTCATCCTCTCGTCCGACAAGGTCAAGGCCATCCTGGTCAACATCTTCGGCGGCATCGTGCGTTGCGACCTCATCGCCGAGGGCATCATCGCCGCGGTGAAGGAAGTAGGCCTGAAGATCCCCGTGATCGTCCGCCTGCAGGGCACCAACGTCGACCAGGGCCGCGAGCTCCTGGCCAACTCGGGCCTGGCGATCACGCCGGCCGACGATCTCAACGATGCGGCCCAGAAGGCCGTGGCCGCAGCGGCCTGAGGAGCGAACCATGAGCGTCCTGATCAACAAGAACACCAAGGTCCTCGTCCAGGGCTTCACCGGCCAGCAGGGCACGTTCCACGCCCAGCAGGCCCTTGATTACGGCACCCAGGTCGTGGGTGGCGTCACGCCGGGCAAGGGTGGTTCAGAGCACATCGGCCTGCCGGTGTTCAACACCGTGCGCCAGGCTGTCGACCAGACCAAGGCCGACGCCTCGGTCATCTTCGTGCCGCCCCCGTTCGCGGCCGATTCGATCCTCGAAGCCATCGACAGCGGCATCAAGGTCATTGTCGCCATCACCGAGGGCATTCCCGTCCTCGACATGATGCGCGTGAAGAACGTGCTGAAGTCGAACCCGGACGTGGTCCTGGTCGGTCCGAACTGCCCGGGTGTCATCACCCCGGGTGAGTGCAAGATCGGCATCATGCCGGGCCACATCCACAAGCCGGGCAAGGTCGGCATCGTGTCGCGTTCGGGCACCCTGACGTACGAAGCGGTGTTCCAGACCACGAACGAAGGCCTCGGCCAGTCCACCTGCATCGGCATCGGTGGCGACCCGATCAACGGCCTGAACTTCATCGACTGCCTGAAGCTGTTCCAGGACGATCCGCAGACCGAAGGCATCATCATGGTCGGCGAGATCGGCGGCAGCGCCGAGGAAGACGCGGCCGAGTTCATCAGCCAGTACGTCAAGAAGCCGGTGGTGTCGTTCATCGCTGGTGCGTCGGCCCCCCCGGGCAAGCGCATGGGCCATGCCGGCGCCATCATCTCGGGCGGCAAGGGCACGGCGGAAGCCAAGTTCGCCGCGCTCGAGAAGGCGGGCGTCACGACGGTGAAGTCGCCGGCGGACCTCGGCAAGACCCTTGCTGGCCTGATGAAGTAATCAGGCTTTGCTTAGGTTGTAAGAAATGCCCCGCTTCGGCGGGGCATTTTTTTTGTCCCGCCACGATATCCACAGCGGGTGTGGATACTGGATGCATAACCGTGTGCATAAGTCATACATGGCCTTACGTGGCAACGACTTGCGTTTCGCTGGTCACGGCGTGATCAAGGGCGTGTTACCCGCATGTCGCTTACCTTGATCAGGCGGTTCAGTGCGAATACGCGATCGCATCCGCCCAAGCCACCATAGTGGCCCTTGGGGCCTGCGATGCCTTCGATCACTACGTGCGAGGTTCCCCAGCCGTCATCGAGCTCGGCACGCCTCATGCCTTGGTTGATGCACCACCATTCGTCGCTGCCGGTCGGTTGGAATTTGGCGTTCTCGAAGTTGTAGAAGTAGACGCCTTCATACACTTTCGGCTTCGAGGTGAGGGGCATGGCAGCGCAGCCGGTGCAGAGCACGGTGATCGCCAGGCCAAGAACTCTTGTGAATGCCATCGCCGAGCTCCTTTTCGGTTTGTCCCTTGGGCAGATTTATGCGCTTGCCGGTCGTTGGGGTCAACTCGGCGGGCGCCACGGCGTGCGATATCCACAGCGAGTGTGGATACGCGCTGCATAAGCATGTGCATAACTCACCCGCGACCTTATGGGTCAGGCACTTGGGTTTGGCTGGTTATCTTTTCGCCGATGCGCGGAATGCATGCCGAGGGATATCCACAGCAAATGTGGATACGCACTGCATAAGCATGTGCATAAGTCGAAAGTCGCCTTGCATGGCAGGGACTTGGGTTTGGCTGGTTAGAAATTCACCTTGTCGCGAAAGGCGTCGCGCACGGAGTGCGCTCCGACAACGGCGCGTGTCGACGGTGCGATATCCACAGCGAATGTGGATACGTGCTGCATAACAGTGTGGATAAGTGTCGTCTCATGAGTTGCGACAACGACTTGCGTTTTGGTGGTTAGTGTTTGGCCACGCCATTACCGCGGGGCGAGCATCGCCGCGCTGATGCCGGCATCGGCCAGGTGGGTGGGCATGGGGTGGCCGAGGATCAGCGCGGCGCTGGCTTCGGCCATGGCCGCGCTGGTCTGGATGCCGTAGCCGCCTTGGGCGGCTAGCCAGAAGAAGCCGGGGGCGTCGGGGGCGTAGCCGCCGACGAGGTCGCCGTCGGGGACGAAGCTGCGCAGGCCGGCCCAGGTGCGGGTGGGGCGGCGGATGGTCATCGTGGTGGCTTCCTCGATGCGGTGGATGCCGAGGGCGATGTCGTATTCCTCGGGTTGTACGTCGTGCGGGTGCGTCGGGTCGGCGTTGGCGGCCGAGCCGAGGAGGAGGCCGGCGTCGGGTTTGAAGTAGAACGATTCGTCGTGGTCGACGACGAAGGGCCACGCTTGCGTGGCGATGCCTTGCGGCGCTTCGAAGAGGAATGCGGAGCGGCGGCGTGGTTCGAGGCCGATGGGGCGGATGCCGGCGAGCGACGCGATCACGTCGGCCCATGCGCCGGCGGCGTTGACGACCACAGGGGCCTGCAGGCTACCGTTGACGCACCAGCCGCCGGCTTCGCGCGTGACACTGCGCACGTCGGTGTCGAGCTGGAGCGTGGCGCCGCGTGCCTTCGCCCCGCGCAGGAACGCCTGGTGCAGTTCGTTGACGTCGATGTCGGCGGAAGCGGGCTCGAGGATCGCGGCGTGCGCCGCCTCAGGCCGCAGCACGGGTACCCTGGCGAGCACGGCGTCGGTGTCGAGCCACGCCAGCGAAGGCGTGCCTGCACGCATCCCTTCGAAATCCGCGCGCAGCGCATCCTCCTGCGCGCGCGGCGCCACCACCATCGACCCACGTGGCTGCAGGATCGGGTGGGCCGCGAAACCGGGTGGCGGCGAGGCGAGGAAGGGCCGCGTGGCGCGCGACAGGGCGCGCACCTGCGCGGAGCCGTAGGTTTCGCTGAAATGCGCCGCCGAGCGCCCCGTCGTGTGCATGCCCGCGAAGGCCTCGCGTTCCAGCACCAGCACGCGTGCGTGGGGTGCGAGGAACCACGCCACCGATGCGCCCGCGATGCCGGCGCCGATGACGATCACGTCGTGCGAGCTCATGGCGAGGGCAGGTTCCAGGCATCGTGCAGGCGCACGTATTCGCTTCTCGGCAGCAGCACGAACACAGGCTTCTTCGTCGGGTCGAGCCACGCGAGCAACCGTTCCATCACGTCGTCGGCCATGGCCGTGCAGCCCGCGGTGCCCGAGGTGGGCGTCTTCCACAGATGGGCGAAGATACAACTGCCCTGGCCCTTCTTGCCCTCGGGATTGTGTTCGATGACGAAGCCGATGCGGTAGGCGTGGTCGCCCTGGAAATGGATGTCGCGGCGCATGGGCTCGGTGGCGCCGGCCACGGCCTGCTCGCCCACTTTTTTCTCGTCGACGAGCTGGTTGTAGTACGGCGAGCCATCCACGTCGACGCAGTAGTCCGAAGCCGTGAGGCCCATGTAAGGCATGGCGGTGGCATTCGTCGCCGCATAGCCGAAGGCCTTGCCGATGCGGAACACGCCGGCCGGGCTGCGGCCGTCGCCCTCCTTCTTCTGCGGGCCATCGGGCTGCGGTGGCGACAGGCCCACGCCCCATGCGCTGCCGGTCTTGCCGATGACGACGGGCGAGGCGTCGCCCACGGCCGTCCAGCTGGCGCCTTCGCGCACGTAGGTGCGCAGCGTGCCTTGCGTGGCGTCCCAGCCATCGGTGGTCACCACCACCATTTGCCGGGAGACCGACCAGGGCACGGGGGCCTCGACGGCCGCGGCGGGCAGGGTGAGCGTCAGGGCGAGCAGGCCGGCGAGCCGGGGCAGGAAGGCCATGGTGTGGCTCCGGGGGCTAGGGTTCCAGCAACTGCTGGACGCGGTCGAAGTTCTCCACCAGGCGCTGGTGGCGCTGTTCGTCGCCTTCGCACAGGTGGACAAAGAGGGTATCCACCAGTTGCTGCACGGTGGATTGGTAAATCAGCGCCTGGACGTACGAGGCATCGTCGTGCGCGGCCACCACGAGGGCGAGGTCGGCCATGGCCCGCAGTGGGTTGGCCGTGTGCCGCGTGACGGTGACGACGTGCACGCGCCGTTCGCGGACGAAGCGGGCGATCCTGGCCAGCGCGGCGTGCCTGCCGTGCTCGGAAAACACCATCAGCACGTCGCCGGCCTCGGCCATGCCCACCTGGGCGGCCATGCGGCCCACGTCGGCATGGCGGATGGCGGTGATGCCCAGCAGGGACAGGCGCATGGCGAACGTACGCACGTGCAGGTCGTCTTCGCCCACGCCGATCATGAAGACGCGCCGTGCGCGCTCGATCGCGGCGACGACGGCGGCCACGGTCGCGGGCGCGTTGATGGCATGCGTGGCTTCCTCGGCCCGTGTCTTGCGGGCCCACAACTCGGCGCCAATGGCATCGCCGCGCTGCCCGGCGGCGGGGGCGTCGTCACCTTCCACGCGGCCGATGGCCTCGCCCACGGAGTATTTCAGGTCGGGGTAGCCGCGGAAGCCGAGCTTCTGCGTGAACTTCACCACGCTCGACTGGCTGATGCCCAATGCGTTGGCCAGTTGCTGCGAGGAGTAATCGCGCAGCAGCTGGGCGTTCTCGAGGATGAAGTCGGCGATGCGCCGCTCCACCGCGCTCATGCGGTCGCGTTCGGAGCGGATTTTCACCAGGGGTGACATGGCGTTGGCCTCAGAGCGCCTGCAGGCCGCGGATTTCGCGGATGCCCAGGCCAGGCGCATCCGTGATCGAGATTTCCGATTCGTTGAACGCCACGCCGCCGTCGACCGGGTCGTAGGCGCACAGCGAGGGCCCGTCGAGGTCCACCTTGGTGATGACATCGGCCTTGGCCACCGCCACGTGCACCGCGGCGGCCACGCTGATGCTGGTCTCGAGCATGCAGCCGATCATGCACTCGATGCCGTGCAGGCCGGCGATGTCGGCGATCTTGATCGCGTTGGAGATGCCGCCGGTCTTCATCAGCTTGATGTTGATGATGTCGGCGGCGCGCATGCGGATCAGCTCCATGACCTCGAGCGGCCCGAAGACGCTCTCGTCGGCCATCACCGGGGTGTGCACCCGCTCGGTCACGTAGCGCATGCCTTCGAGGTCGCGGGCCTTCACCGGCTGCTCCACCAGCTCGAGGCGCACGCC
Organism: Luteibacter yeojuensis; assembly: GCF_000964085.1. GTDB lineage: Bacteria > Pseudomonadota > Gammaproteobacteria > Xanthomonadales > Rhodanobacteraceae > Luteibacter > Luteibacter yeojuensis_A. The sequence continues at coordinate 16,693 of NZ_JZRB01000041.1, read as the reverse complement.
GGCGTCTTCCAGGGCGTGCAGCGCATAGACGGCTTCCTTCGCGGTCCAGCCCTGGTTCGCGTCGAGGCGCAGCAGCGCGCGGTTCTCCACCGCGGCATGGATGGCGCGGACGCGTTCGATGTCCACGCCGATATCCTTGCCTACCTTGATCTTGAGCGACTCAAACCCGCGCTCCACGGCGGAGACGGAATCGGCCACCATCTTGTCGATGTAGTCGACGCTGATGGTGATGTCGGTGGTGATCACCGGGTCGCCGCCGCCCAGCAGCTTGTAGAGTGGCGCGCCATACAGCTGGCCCCACAGGTCGTGCACCGCGATCTCCACGGCGGCCTTGGCGCTGGTGTTGCGTTCCATCGCGCCCTGGATCAGCCGGGTGAGCCGGTTGAGGTCGGCGATATCCTCGCCGATGAGGCGCGGCGCGATGTAGTGGCGGATCGCATCGACGATGGAACCGTGCGTATCGCCCGTGATGACGGCGGTAGCGGGGGCTTCACCGTAGCCGACGTGGCCGTCGTCGGTGTGCACCATCACCACGATGTCTTCCACGCTTTCCACGGTGCGCAGCGCGGTCTTGAACGCGGTTTTCAACGGCACGCGCAGCATGCCGAAGCGAATGTCGGTGATTTTCATGGGATCCGTACGATGCTGGTCATGCGGTCGACGAAGGTCTGCGTGTCGTTGAACATCAACGGCAGCAGCGGCGTGACGGAGACGGCGTTGAGCTTCACGCGGCGCATGCTGCCATCGGCCAGGCGGTAACTCATGCCGCCCACGTCATGGATGACATACGGCTGGCCGTCGATCTTGCCGATCACCATCATCACGTGGCCGGGGATATAGACGAGGTCGCCGACGTCGAGCGCCATGGCGGCTTTCACGCGCGCGTCGTGGCTGTCCTTCGTGGTGAAAAGCGTATGCGGCAGGGCAGGGCTCTTCGCCTGGTCGCCTGTGTTGCGCGGCATCTGCACGCCCATGCTGCGGTAGACGTCGGAGACGAAACCGCTGCAGTCGCGCCCGTTGTAGGCGTGGCCCCAGCCATAGCGTTCGCCCAGGAACTTGAACGCCTGGCGGATGATGTTGGCGCGGGTGAGCGGCAGGTAATCCGCCGCGGAGTCCTGGTTGCGCTGGAGCAGCGCGGGGTGGAAGGCCAGCCCGCCGTTGGCATCGCGCACCGGCAGGCTCAGCGTCCACGAGGTGTACGCGGTCTGGCCGTTCACCGGCTGGTCGGGCGGCACGCTGGCATCGAGCGGCACCCGCGTGCCCATGTCGAGCTGCAACTCGGAGAGCGCCGGCACCTCGGGGGTGAACACCGTCGCGGGCTTCGCGCCCGTGATGACGCGATAGGGCGTGGCATCCACGTGGGCGAAGACCGCCTGCGCGCTGCCGTACGCGATGTCGGCCACCTGCATCCACGCCGCATAGCGCGGGCTCACCACGAAGGCCCAGTGGCCATCGCGGCTGGTGTGCACGGTTACCAGCGGGTCGCCGGGGAACAGCGTGCTTTCCTGGAAGCGGTCGATGTCGGTGTCGTCGTCGTGGCTGAAGACGCGCTGGTCGGTGGGGTACCCACGCAGCGCGCTGCGGCGCAGGGCCATGCCGTATTTCGGCGTGACGCGGGCCGGGATGGTGCCGAGGCTGGCGTTGGCGATGGCATCGTCGATCGTCGCCGCGGGTACCTCGCGCCCCTGCACGTCGTACAGGGTTTTCGCCGGCTTCTTCGTCAGCGTGGTGATCCAGCCCACCACCTGCTCGTGGGGCACCGTGGCGCCCAGGTGGCGTATGTCGTGCATCGACGGGTCGTCGCCAAGCACCTTCGCGTTGAGCGACGCGATGGCCGCGGCGTCGAGCAGCACCGTGTCGGCCTCCGGCTGGCGCTGCACCCAGTAACCCGGATCGAGCTGGGCGTCGGTGACGCCGAGCACGCCCGACGGTGGCGGCGCGGGTGTGTCGGCGGCGCGGGCCGCGGTGGTGCCCACGGCGAGCGCGAGTGCCGCGGCAAGCAGGGTGTGGCGGAGCGTGTTCATGCCGAGGTCCATGGTCAGGAAGCCAGCGCGGAAAGGACGGACGCGACAACGAGGCCGAAGCCCGTGCCAAGGATATAGCCCAGCAACGCCAGCAGGATGCCCACCGGCACCAGCGAGCGCGAGTACGTGGCGGCCAGCACCGGGGTCGCCGCCACGCCGCCGATGTGGGCGAGCGACGAGATGCCGCACAGGTACAGGTCGAAGTGGAACAGGCGGGCGAAACCGCAAAGAAATACGGCGTGCAACGCGATCACGGTGACGCCGCACAGCAGGTACAGTGGCGCGGCGGCGATGCCGGCGAAGCTGCTCTGCGAGGCGAGCACGGCGACGACGGAAATCAGCATGGCGCTCGACACCGCCTGCGCACCGGGCAAACGGGCAAGCGGCGTGTGCGCGGCGACCAGGCCGGTGAAGGTGGCGATGAGGATGGTCCAGGTGGTGGACGACACCATGCTCCCCACGGGCAGCATCGCGCCGAACACGGTGGCCAGCGCGGAAACGCCAAGCGCGAGCCCGAGCCACAGCAGCACGCTGTCGGTGGTGGCCGGTGCACGCGGCGCGGTTTCGGCCACGGCCATGTCGGCGCTCGACGTGGCGCGCGTCCAGCGGTTGAAGGCGGGCGCCAGGCGCGCGACGGCGAACAACACCACCACCCACATGGAATAGCACAGCGCATCGGTCAGCAACGTCGTGGCCAGCGCGGTATCGGACATGCCGATGGCCTGCTTCACCGCGATCATGTTGGCGGTGCCGCCCACCCAGCTCCCCGACAGCGACGCGAGCGGCATCCAGCCGTTGCCTGGCATCCAGTGGCGGAACAGCAGGTAGGCCAGCACGAAGGCGGCGAAGAGGCTGATCGACGTACAGGCGAACACGCCGAGCACGCGCGGCCCCAGCGCCAGGATGGCGCGCAGGTCGCAGTTGATCATCAGCAGGAAGAGCAGGGCGGGCACCATCCGCTGCACCAGCATGCCCTGTGCCGCGTGGATATCGGGCGAGGCGGTCCACACGCCCGCGACCGACAGCGCGGTGACGGTGAGGTAGGTGAGCACGATGGGCGGCAGTATTTCAAACACCTTCCAGCCGAAACGCCGTTCGATGGCCGGCCAGAAGCCGGCGGCTAGCAGCATCACGGCCAGGTAAGGCCAAACCGACTGGATCACGCGTCCCTCCCGGGTGGTGCCGCACGGCGTCGGGAATATCTATTCCTGACGAGATTGCATGCAGCATAAATTATTGACCGGCGTTTGCAAGCATGTTACACAGCCCTGACGCACGACCCATCCACCACGGTGCAACGGGGATACCGAACGGTGCAAGCGGCTCTTCGACCAGCCTTCTTTTGCGGCGCCATCGCAGCCTTGCTGTGTGCCGCGGGGGTATCGCGCGCAAGCGCGCTCCCACAGGAGGTAGCGCGGGCCGCACCTTGCTGTGGGAGCGCGCTTGCGCGCGATACCAGCTTGCCCCAGGCCCCCCAACCCAACACCCCCGCCGCCACCGCCGCCCAGCAGATCGACGCCGGCCACTTCACCGCCGCCGAAGCCACGATCAAGACCGCCCTGGCCGCGCCCCATCTCGACTCTGCGCAACAGCAGACGCTGCGCTTCCAGCGCGAACGCATGCGCCGCATCCTGCTCGATTTCACGCTCGATGCCGACGCCGCCAAGGCGAAGCTGCGCAAGCAGATCCCCGACCTCAGCGACGCCGAGTTCGCGACGTGGGATGCCGCCGGGCTGCTTGAAAAGCAGGTGATCGACGGCCGCACGCTCTATTTCAGCCGCGCGCCGTCCAATCTGTTCCGGCTCAGCGCCGAGGCGCGTGCGCGCCGCGCCCACCCCGTGCCATTCAACGATGGCCCGAACGAAGTGCTGAACGACCACCACCGCGCCATCCGTGCGGCGGCCCTGCGCACGGGCAGCACCAGTGTGCTGCCCATGCGCGAGGAAGTGACCCAGACACTGACCGTCCATGCCGATGCCGTGCCCGCCGGTGAAACCATCCGCGCGTGGCTGCCGTTCCCACGCGAGATCAAGGGGCAGGCCGAGGGTGTCACGCTGGTGGCCCACGCACCGGCCGCGTTCGCCACGCAACCCAGCGATGCCGTGCAACGCACGGTGTACCTCGAGGCGAAGGCCGTGGCGGGCAAGCCCACGACGTTCTCGGTGACGTGGCAGGCCACCCTATACGGCCGCGACTTCCACATCGATCCTTCGAAGGTGGTGCGTGCGCCGATCACGCCCGACTTGCAGCCCTACGTGGCGGAGCGGGCGCCGCACATCGTCTTCACTGAGGCGATGCGTGCGTACTCGAAGCAGGTGGTGGGTGGCGAGACCAACCCCTACCGCATCGCCCAGAAGCTTTTCGACGCCGTCGACACCATCCCCTGGGCTGGCGCGCGTGAGTATTCCACGCTCTCGAACATCGGCGATTACACCCTGCACGCGGGCCATGGCGATTGCGGCGAACAGACTCTGCTGTTGCTGACCCTGCTGCGCCTCAACGGCATCCCGGCACGCTGGCAATCGGGCTGGATGTTCTCCGATGGTACGTACAACAACATCCACGACTGGGGCCAGGTGTACCTCGCGCCGTACGGCTGGGTGCCGGTCGACGTGACGTCCGGGCGCCTGCACGGCGACCCGTCGCTCGAGCATTTCTACCTCGGTGGGCTCGATGCCTACCGCGTCGCCTTCAACGACGACTATGCACGGCCCTTCCAGCCCGCGAAGACGTTCCCCCGTTCCGAGACGGTGGATTCGCAGCGCGGCGAGGCCGAGTGGCGTGGCGGCAACCTGTATTTCGACCAGTGGGATTACGACTTCCGCTGGCATCGCGTCGATGCGCCAGGAGGGGGCGCGCCCACGCGGCCATAGCGACGACAACCCGAAACATCATCTTATGGGAGTGGGGAGATGGGGCACACCAAGACGAACCGGCGCGTGCCGCGCCACGGGGCCCTGTGCCTTGCGATGGGGCTGGGCCTGCTGGGCTCGCAGGCCGCGCTCGCCGCGAACACCGACGGTTCGATCGTCGGCCGCACGAAACCGGGCGCCACCGTCACGGTGCGTGACCCGGCCACGGGGCTGACCCGTACCGTCACCGCGGACCGGGATGGTAGCTACCGCTTCCCGTTCCTGCCGGTGGGGCGGTACCGCCTCGACAGCACGCTGGATGGCACGCCGGTGGGCCAGGCCGCCGAGGTGAATGTCAGCCTCGGCAACGCCACCACGGTGAACCTGGTGGAGCGGCAGCAGGGCCCCACCGACCTGGAAGGCGTGCAGGTGAGCGCGCCCGTGGTGATCTCGGCCGTGGACGTCAGTTCCACCGAGACCGCGACCAACGTGAGCCGCGAGGAAATCCGCCGCCTGCCCGTCGACCAGAACGTGCAGGCCGTCGCGCTGCTCGCGCCCGGCGTGAACAAGGGCAATGCCGGCTTCGGCGGCATCTCGTTCGGTGGCTCGTCCGTGGCCGAGAACTCGTTCTACGTGAACGGCCTCAATGTCACCGACTTCTACAACCGCAACGGCTTTTCCGAGGCGCCGTTCGCCTTCTACCAGGAGTTCCAGGTGAAGACCGGCGGCTACTCGGTGGAGTTCGGCCGCACCACGGGTGGCGTGGTGAACGCCGTGACGCGCTCGGGCACCAACGAGTTCAAGGCCGGTGGCGAGATGACCTTCGAGCCCAGCGACTGGCAGGCGCAGACGAAGAACCGCTACTGGGATGGCGAGCGCTATATCACGTCGTCGGAAGACCACTACACGCGCACCAAGATGAACGTGTATGCCTCCGGCCCCATCGTGAAGGACAAGTTGTTCTTCTTCGCCATGTACGAGGCACGCGGCTACACACCGCAAAACACGGATAACGATGGCACGGTGCTGACGCAGAACGACACCGACTCGGGCTTCTGGGGCGGCAAGGTCGACTGGCACATCAACGACAAGAACCTGCTCGAATTCATGGCCTTCTCGGACAAGGACAAGAACGTCGGCTCGGTCTATACCTACGATTACGACAACCACGCCAAGGGCGTGAAGCAGGATGAGATCTACAGCGACACCGGCGGCACGAACTGGAACGGCACGTTCACCAGCTACCTGGTGGATAACCTCTCCATGAAGCTGATGTACGGCAAGAACAACCGGGAGGATTTCACCCGCGGCCTTTCCGACGAGGAGTGCAACCCGGTGGCGCGGGTCAGCGCGGTGCCGTCGCCGGGCGTGCCGCTGGGCTGCAGCACCAGCACGGCGGTCGAAAAACGCAACGATACGCGCAAGCAGGGCCGGGCCGACTTCGAGTGGACCCTGGGCGACCACGTGGTGCGGTTCGGCTACGACCACGAGGTGGATACCTCTCAGTATTCGCGCCGTTACCCCGGCCCGGGCGCGTACTACTACAACATCTATGACACCACGCCCGGCGCGACGATCGAGAACGGTGGCGTCGTGCCGGCGGGGTACACGGCCTACGTGCGCGCCCGCCGCTACGAGATCGACGGCACGTTCGAGACCGACAACAATGCGTTCTACGTCGAGGATAACTGGAACATCACGCCCGATTTCCTCCTCAACGCCGGCGTGCGCCGCGACGCCTTCGACAACAAGACGGGCGAGGGCAAGAGCTATATCAAGATGGACAACATGATCGCGCCGCGCCTCGGGTTCTCCTGGGACCTGAAAGGCGATGGCACGACCAAGGTCTTCGGCAACCTGGGCCGCTATTACCTGCCGGTGGCCAATGTCATCAACATCAAGCAGGCGGGCGGCCTGCTCGATCAGCGCACGTACTATGGCTTCGACGGTTACCAGGTACTGGAACGCAACGGCGGCCAGTACGCCGTGCCCATCCTCGGGCCGCAGATCGGCCCCGTCGATGATTCGCAGGGCAACGGCACGGTCGGCGACCTGCGCGCCGAGGTCGACAAGCACATGGATTCGGTCTACCAGGACGAAGCCATCCTTGGCTTCCAGCAGGCACTGGACGACACCTGGTCGTGGGGCGTCAGCGGCACCTACCGCAAGCTGCACAACGCCATCGACGACATGGAGATCAGCGCGACCCCGCAGTGCGGCGGCAATGGCTACATCGGTTACGTGATGGGCAACCCGGGCCGCAAGGTCACCGTGTATGGCGACACCAACTGCGACGGCACGCCCGATGGCTACCTCACCATCGATACATCGAAACAGGGTTGGGCCCTGTACGACGCCGACGGCAACTACCTGGGCCAGCGCGGCTGGAAGAAGCCCCGCCGCACGTTCGGCTCGCTGGAATTCCAGCTCGACCGCGCGTGGGACGAGAAGTGGATGTTCAATGCCTCGTACGTGCTCTCATGGAGCCGGGGCAACGCCGAGGGCCCGGTGAACTCCGACACCAACTTCGACGACACCGGCCGCACCGAGAACTTCGACGACCCGTGGGTGAACCTCAACGGCGGCTACCTGCCCAACGACCACCGCCACCAGTTCAAGCTGCGCGGCACCTATGCCATCACCCCGCAGTGGCAGGTGGGCGCGGACCTGACGGCGCTCTCCGGCAGCCCCATCACGGGCTACGGCGTGGGCAACCCGTACGATGCTACCGTGTACCACAGCTACTTCATCTGCGTGTCGAACTGCGCCGACCCGGTCTCCGAGAACCGCGTGTACGAACGCTCGCCCCGGGGAGAACACCGTACGCCATGGACCTTCAACCTCAATGCCAGCATCACCTACCTGCTGCCCATCGACGAGAAGAACAACCTCCGCGTGAAATTCGCCGTCTACAACCTTCTGAACCAGCAGCGCACCCTGGGCGTCGACCAGGACCTGCAGACCAGCGTGGGCGGGCTCAACCCCACCTACCTGCAGCCCCAGCGCTTCCAGTCGCCCCGCTTCGGCCAGCTCACCGTCTCGATCGATTTCTAACCGATGATCCCATGCCCCCCAGGTAGGAGCGCACTCCGTGCGCGACATCTTTCCCCTCGAGACCCAAGCCCCAAAGGCAGTCGCGGGAGGCGTCGCCCACGGGGTGGGCTCCTACAGGGGCTTGGGCTTGCCTTGGTGGGCATGGCGGCCCACGCCCAGGACCATCCCCTCACCATCGATACCCACGTCGATATCCCGCTCACCTACATGGCCGACCCGAAGTTCGACGCGGGCAAGGATGGGCCGCTGAAGGTCGACCTGCCCAAGATGCGCAGGGGCGGGTTGGATGCCGCGTTCTTCGTCATCTACGTGGCGCAGGGGCGCCTGGATGCGGCCGGCTATGCGAAGGCGGTGGCGCAGGCCGCGCAGAAGTACGACGCCATCGACCGCATGCTGGCGGCGTACCCCACGCAGATCCGCGCGGCGCGGACGCCCGCCGACGTGCGGGCGAACAAGGCCGCGGGTGTGCTGTCGGCCATGATCGGCATCGAGAACGGCTATTCGCTGGGCCACGATATCCACCGCCTCGACGCCGCCTATGCGCGGGGCGCCCGCTACATCGGCCTTGCGCACGTGGGCAACAACGACCTTTGCGGCAGTTCGCTGCCCGACAAGGATCTCGGCGACAAGTCCGACAGCAACCTGGGTATCACACCGTTTGGCCGCGCCGTGGTGGCGCGCGCCAACGCGCTGGGCATGATGGTCGATGTCTCGCATTCGTCCGATGCCTGCGTCCGCGATGTGCTGGCCTTGTCGAAGGCGCCGATCATCGCGTCGCATTCGTCGTCGCGCGCCGTTACCGACCACCCACGCAATCTTCCCGACGACCTGCTCAAGGCGATCGCGGCGAAGGGTGGGGTGGTGCAGGCGGTGGCGTACAAGGAGTTCCTGAGAAAGGATCCGGCGCGGGAGGCCGCCGAGAAGGCGCTGCAGCAGCGCGTCGCGGCCGCGGCAGGCGATAGCAAGTACGACAGCGAGAAGCACGATTACCTGCCTGCGTACGCCGAGGGCATGCAACAGATCCAGCGCAAGCATCCACTGGCCACCTTGGATGACTACCTCAACCACATCCAGCACATGGTCACCGTGGCGGGCATCGACCACGTCGGCATCGCATCGGATTTCGATGGCGGTGGCGAGATCACCGGGTGGATGGACGCGTCCGAAACGCGCAACGTTACCGCAGGGCTCAAACAACGCGGCTTCTCCGACGACGACATCGCGAAGATCTGGGGCGGCAACCTGCTGCGCGCCTGGGCCGCCGATGAGCAGGCGGCAACGGAAAAGCCGGCAGCGGCGGAGTCGGTCGATGCAACGCCGGCGGTGTCACCCGCGAAGACGATGGCCGACGCCGGCATGGTGGATATCCGCTCACTGGCGCCTGGCCTTGCCGAAGACATGAAGTACGCCGGCACCGACAACTTCACCGGCGCGGTCGTTGATGGCTACCGCGCGCCGAAGTGTTTCCTCCGTACACCGGCTACCCAGGCGCTGGCACGCGTGGAAGCCGCGGTGCGCAAGCAGGGTTACGCGTTGCAGGTGTGGGATTGCTACCGCCCAGCGCGCGCTGTCGCGGCATTCGTGCGCTGGGCCGGCGACGTGTCGGCGACGCAGACGAAGGCGGCGCACTACCCGAACCTGGGGAAGGAAAAACTGCTCGGTGAGTACATCGCCCCGGTCTCCGGCCACAGCCGGGGTGGCACGGTGGACCTCACGCTGCTGCGCTGCACGGCCGGCACGTGCGAGCCGCTCGACATGGGCACGGGGTTCGATTTCTTCGACCCGCTGGCGCATACAGCCGATCCACGCATCACGCCGGCGCAGAAGGCCAACCGCGAGCGCTTGCTCAAGGCCATGGCCGCCGAAGGCTTCAGCAACTACCCGGCCGAGTGGTGGCACTTCACGCTGCCGTCCGCCGTCGCGCCTGTCCTGTACGACGTCCCAGTCCTGTAGGAGCGCGCTTGCGCGCGATGGGCCTTGCCGCAACCCCCCATCGCGCGCAAGCGCGCTCCTACAGGGGGCCTGCATTATCATGGACGGATACCCCGCCCCACGGATCCCCCATGTCCACCTTCCGCTTTGCCCTGGCCCAGCAGGATTTCCCCGTCGGTGCCACCGCCGACAACGCGCGCCGGGTCCGGGCCCTCGCCGCCGAGGCGCGCGACCGCCTGGGTGCCAGCCTTATCGCGTTCCCGGAGCTCACCCTTTCTGGCTACCCGCCGGAGGACCTGCTCCAGCGGCCCAGCTTCCTGCAGGCCTGTGGCCGCGAACTGGAGGCCCTGGCGGCTGACCTGGAAGGCATCGCGGCCATCGTGGGCTACCCGGATACCCGTGGCGAGGTCTATAACGCTGCCTCGCTGATCCGCGACGGCCAGGTGGAGTGGACGTACCACAAACAGGCGCTGCCCAATTACACGGTCTTCGACGAGAAGCGCTATTTCCAGGCCGGCACGCAGACCCAGGTCTTCGAGATCGAGGGCGTGCGCGTGGGCATGCTGGTGTGCGAGGACATCTGGGAAGCCGAGCCGGCCGCGCATGCCGCGGAAGCCGGCGCCGAGCTTATCCTTGTCATCAACGCCTCGCCCTATGACCAGCGCCAGGCCGCCACGCGCGAGGCGCTGCTGCGCCAGCGCGCCACCGAGAACAACGTGGCCATCGCCTATGTGAACCTCGTGGGTGGCCAGGACGACCTGCTGTTCGACGGCCATTCGCTGCTGGTGCAGCCCGATGGCAGCATCGCCGCCCGCGCGCCCTTCTTCGAAGACCTGCTGCTGGGCGTCGAGTACGACAGCAGCACGAAGCGGCTCACCGCCCTCGACTGGCCAGCGCCGGATAACCGCAGCGCCGAGGCCGTGATGTACGCCGGCATCGTCCGCGGCATCCGCGATTACGTCGGCAAGAACCACTTCGACGGCGTGCTGCTGGGCCTCTCCGGCGGCATCGACTCGGCCCTTACCGTGGCCATGGCGGTCGATGCCCTGGGCAAGGACAAGGTCACGGCGGTGATGATGCCGACGAAGTACACGTCGGATCTGTCGCTGCGCGAGGCGAAGGCCCAGGCCGAGCACCTGGGCATCGAGTACCACGTGCTGCCCATCGAAGGCATCTACGAGTCGCTCACCAGCACGCTGGCCCCGGTGTTCGAAGGCCGCAAGCCCGATATCACCGAAGAGAACCTGCAGTCGCGCACGCGTGGCGTGCTGCTCATGGCCATGTCGAACAAGACCGGCCGCCTGCTGCTTTCGACGGGCAACAAGAGCGAGATGGCGGTGGGCTACGCCACGCTGTACGGCGATATGTGCGGTGCGTACGCGCCCCTGAAGGACGTGTACAAGACCGTGGTGTACCGCCTGTCGCGGTGGCGCGCGGCCATCGACGGTGCCATTCCCGAGGTGGTCATCGAGCGCCCGCCCTCGGCGGAGCTGCGCCACGACCAGACCGACCAGGATTCGCTGCCGCCGTACGATGAACTCGACGCGATCCTCGAGCATTTCATCGAGGGCGAGGCCTCGGCGGAAGACATCATCGCCGCCGGCCACGATGACGCCACGGTCCGCCGCGTCATCCGCATGGTGTTCATCAACGAGTTCAAGCGCCGCCAGGCCGCCCCCGGCCCCCGCGTCACCACCAAGGCCTTCGGCCGCGAACGCCGCTATCCGATTACCTCGGGCTGGCGCTAACGCCAGCCCTGTGGGAGCGCGCTTGCGCCCGAAAAGGGGGTAAACGCGCGATGGCCCCTGCGACAAGCCCCATCGCGCGCAAGCGCGCTCCCACAAGCGCTGCGCCAGGCCAAAAAAAAACGCCAGCCCTTTCGGACTGGCGCTTCACAGGCCCGAAGGGCCGACTAACGCTTCACGCTATCAGTGATGCCCCGAGAACGGGATGGCCTTGCGCCAGATCGACGGGTGGTGGGGCCAGTTCGGGTCCGTGAGGTACGGGTGGTCCGGGTAGTTCAGGGCAAGCACCTTGCGGGTCTGGTCGGCCAGCGGCTGGCGGTCGAGCGCGATGTAGCTGCGGGTGAGGATGGCCAGGGCGTCGGCCGTCTGCGGCGACTGCTGGTAATGCTCCACGATGTACTGGGCGCGGTCGGCCGAGGCGATGTACGACTTGGTGCGCAGGTAGTATTCGGCCACGTGGATTTCGAACATGGCCAGCTGGTTGCGCAGGAAGATCATGCGCTGGCGGGCGTCCGTGGCGTAGGCGCTGTTGGGGTAGCGGCGGGTCAGCTGGCTGAAATCGTCGAACGCCGTGAGGTTGAAGCCCTGGTCGCGGCGGGTGCTGCCCGAATCGTCGCCACGCTGCAGGTAACGCTCGATAATGCCGCCCGTACGGTCGAAATTGATCAGACCGCGCAGGTAATAGGCATAATCTGCATGCTTGTGGGTCGGAAACGTCTTGATGAAGCGGTTGATCGTCGAGTACGCGTCATCCGGCTTGTTGTCCTTGTACTGCGCGTAGGCCAGCTCGATCTGGCTCTGCTCGTTGATGTCGCCGGACGGGAAGCGCGCGATAAGGCGCTGGTAGGCCTTCTCGGCGGCGGCGTAGTCGGCATGCTCCAGCGAGTCGTGCGCGTTCGCATAGAGGCGGTCGATCGGCATCGTGTCGATCGTTTCCTTCTTGCTGCGGAACATCGAGCAGGCGCTCATCGACAGGGCGAGGACGAGCAGAATGGTGATCTTGGTTGCACGCATTGAGAGAGTTCGGATGCTTAAGCGAATGGGCATGATAGCTGAAACCGGCCCCCGGCCGGGCGGGGCGGTATGACGACGGTCAAACACGAGGCCACGGTGCCGTTGACGGCCGCGGGCAGGCGGTTCGACCAGTCCCTGGCCGAGATGTTCCCCGATTACTCCCGATCGCGCCTCACGGCGTGGATCAAGGAGGGCAAGGTGTTGCTGGACGGGGCCCCCGTGGCGCCGCGCCAGCTGCTGCGCGGGGGTGAATCGGTGGTCCTGGAGGCCGAGCTGGCCGTGGAGGTCGACGCCCAGCCCGAGGATATCGCCCTCAACGTGGTCTTCGAGGACGACGACCTGATGGTGATCGACAAGCCCGTGGGCCTGGTGGTGCACCCCGGGGCGGGCAACCCCGCCGGGACGATGCTCAACGCCCTGCTGCACCGGCTGCCGGCGCTGGCCCAGCTGCCCCGCGCGGGCATCGTCCACCGCCTCGATAAGGACACCTCCGGCCTCATGGTGGTCGCCAAGACCATCGCGGCGCAGACGGCCCTGGTGGCCATGCTCTCGCGCCACGACGTGCATCGCCAGTACGAGGCCGTGGTGCTGGGCACCATGGTGGCCGGCGGCACGGTGGACGAGGCCATCGGCCGGCACCAGCACGACCGCCTGAAGCAGGGCATCCGCGACGTGGAGCAGGGCGGCAAGGAAGCGGTGACGCACTATCGCGTCCGCGAGCGCTTCCGCGCCCACAGCGTGCTGCAGTGCCAGCTGGAAACCGGCCGCACCCACCAGATCCGCGTGCACATGGCCCATATCGGCCACCCGCTGGTGGGCGACCAGCTTTACGGCAATGGCCTGCGCCTGCCGCGCGGCGCCAGCCAGGCACTGATCGACGCCCTCCGCGGCTTCCGCCGCCAGGCCCTCCACGCCGAGCACCTGGCCTTCGAGCACCCCGTCACGGGGGAATACCTCGAGTTCTCGTCGCCGCGGCCGCCCGACCAGGAGGCCCTCATCGAGGCCCTGCGCGCCGATACGGTGCTGAACCCCATCGAGGATTGAGGCCATGGCAGACGCCTGGATCCGCCCGGACTGGCGTGCCCCCGCGGGCGTCGAGGCCGCCGTGTCCACCCGGCAGGGGCCTGGCGTCTCGGCCGGGCCCTATGGGCGGCTGAACCTGGGGCTGCGTTCCGGCGACGACCTCGCCGCCGTCGCCGCGAACCGGGCCTCGGTGGTCACCGCGCTGGGCCTGCCGGCCGAGCCGCTATGGCTGCGCCAGGTGCACGGCACCGACGTGGCCGAGGGCCCTGTGGCGGGTGCGGATGAACCCGTGGCCGACGCGGCCGTGGCCCGCGGGCCCGGGCAGGTGCTGGCCATCCTCACGGCCGACTGCCTGCCGGTGCTGTTCGCCTCGGCCGATGGCCAGGTGATCGGCGCGGCGCATGCGGGGTGGCGCGGGCTGGTGGCCGGCGTGCTCGAGAACACCGTGAAAGCCATGGACGCCGAAGGCGTCCGGGCCTGGCTGGGCCCGGCCATCGGGGCGGGCTCGTACGAAGTGGGCGACGAGGTGCGCGCGGCGTTCATGGCCCACGATCCGCAGGCGGGTGGCGCATTCACCGCCACGCGGCCGGGGCATTGGCTGTGCGATCTGTACATGCTGGCGCGGCAGCGGCTGGCGGCGGCGGGGGTTACCGAAGTCTCCGGCGGCGGCTTCGATACGCTCACCGACGATCGGCTGTATTCCTACCGGCGGGATGGGGCGCAAAGCGGGCGGTTCGCCAGCCTGGTCTGGACTCGGTAAATCCCATCGCTGCACGTAGGAGCCCACTTCGTGGGCGACATCTTTCGCCTCACCGCAACAGGGCCTGTGGCGTTTCGCGAGAACCTGTCGCCCACGGAGTGGGCTCCTACGGGACGGTGACTCAAGGCGCCGTAAGCGGCGTGGGCACGTAAATCTCCGGCTTCACCTTTGGCGGTTCCATCAGGGCATGCAGGAAGTTGTTCCGCCAATGGGTGATGTCGTTGCGTTCCAGCACGTCCATCATCGATTGCCAGCGCATGCGGCGCTCCTTCAGCGGCATCTCGAGCGCCCGCTTCAGGGCCTCGGACACCTCGTCCAGGTCGGAGGGGTTCACCAGCAGGGCGGCGTCGAGCTCCTGGGCGGCGCCCGCGAAGCGCGATAGCACCAGCACGCCGGGGTCCTGCGGATCCTGGCAGGCCACGTACTCCTTGGCCACGAGGTTCATGCCGTCGCGCAGGGGCGTGACCAGGCCCACCTTCGCGACGCGGAAATAGCCCGCGAGCACCTTGTGGCCGAACGACTTGTTCACGTAGCGGATGGGCACCCAATCCGGCTCGGCGTACTGGCCGTTGATATGGCCCGCGCTGCGTTCCAGTTCGCGGCGGAGCATGCGGTATTCGGGCACGTCGCTGCGCGAGGGCGGGGCAATCTGCAGCAGCGAGACCCGGCCGCGCATGTCCTTGTGGTCGCGCAGCAGGCGGGCGAAGCCGTCGAAGCGCTCCGGCAGGCCCTTGGAGTAGTCGAGGCGGTCCACGCCGATGATCAGCGCGCGGTCGTCGATGGAGGCTTTCAGCTTGGAGACGGCGCCGCTGTCCTCCGCGCGGTGGGCGAGCTCCACGGCCTCGGCCGTGTCGATGCTGATGGGGAACACGCCGGCCCGGAAAATGCGGCCGTTGGCGGCGCGGATGCGGCCGCCGGTACGCATCGCGGCGCCCAGTTCGTGCAGGAAGTAATCCTCCAGCGCGCGCAGGTCGCGTTGCGTGTGCACGCCCACCAGGTCGTACGAGGCCAGCGGTTCCAGCAGCTCGCGGTGGCGGGGCAGGGTGATGAGCAGGCCGGCCGCGGGCAGCGGCGTGTGCAGGAAGAAGCCGATGCGGTTCTCCACCCCCAGTTCGCGGAGCATGGCCGCCAGCGGGATCAGGTGGTAGTCGTGCACCCAGACGATGTCGTCTTTCTTCAGCAGCTTCGCCACGCGCTTGGCGAAGACGCGGTTCACCCGGAGGTAGCCCTCGAGGTGGTCGCGGCGGTAATCGACCAGGTCGCCGCGGTAGTGGAACAAGGGCCACAGGGCGCGGTTGGCGAACCCGCTGTAGTACTCGTCGTGGTCGGCCTTGGACATGTCGATGGTGGCGTAGGCGATATTGCCTTCCTCCACCTCGTGCAGCTCCTTGCCCGTCTCGGCGGCGATGTTGCCGCTCCAGCCGAACCACAACCCACCCATTTCCTGCAGCGCCGCGTTCATGGCGGACGCGAGGCCGCCGGTCTGCGTCTGCTTCGGCAGCGCAACGCGGTTCGAAATGACGACCAGTCGGCTCATCGTCTGCTTGCGGCTCCCTATGTCAATGCGGTTTTCACTTTATCCAGCCAAGCATGGACATCCGCCGGGCTAGACAATGTGAACGCGCCGTGTGACGGCGATCTTGCACCCACCAGCACCGACATGCCGCCCCGTGCGTTCACGACCACGAACGCGTGCTCGTCGGTGAGGTCGTCCCCCAGGTAGACCGGCGTGCGGCCCTGGAAGGGGCTTTCATCAAGAAATTTCGCTACCGCGACCCCCTTGTCCATGCCGCGGGGCTTGAACTCGCACACGTGGTTGCCCGGCTGGAGCTCGAAGCCGGGGAAACGGGCGGCGAGCGCGGGGGCGAGCGTTTCCACCGCGGCACCCAGCGCCGGCCGTTCACGCCAGTGCAGGGCCACCGACCAACTCTTGTCCTCCACCCGCAGGCCGGGCAGGTCGCGGGCCGCGGCGTGGACGGCCTCGCGCAGGCTGGCCAGCTCGGCCTTGTCGACCGGCATGATGGCCAGGCTGCCATCGGCACGCCGCCGCTCCAGGCCATGCTGGCCGGCCGCCGCCCATGTGGGCCGGCCGAAGATGCGGTCCAGGCCCTCGATGGGGCGGCCGCTCACCAGGGCCATCGCGCCGCCCAGGGCCTCGTGCAGGGCATCCAGCGTGGCCAGCAGGCCGTCCGCCACCCTGACCGCCTCCGGGTCATCGGCGAAAGGCAGCAAGGTGCCGTCGGCGTCGAGGAACAGCGCGGCGTGGGCGGGCAGGGTGGTGGGGGGCTG
>NZ_JZRB01000040.1 GCF_000964085.1 Luteibacter yeojuensis | reverse complement strand
GGTTCTTCGCGGATTACCGTGGAGCCTTGCTGTAGCTCAACGTACCCTTAAAGCCTGATTTGTCGGACTTTGGGGTACGTCGATGCTGGATCGGAAGACGATCGAGAAGCTGGGCGGGTGGGAAGGCTATCGGGTTGAGCGCGTGGCGTGGCCCGAAGGCGATAGTCGCACCGTGACCATCTTTCTCAAGCCGACGTCGCGGGCCATGTACTGCGAGCACTGCGGTAGCCGATGCAGGCAGGTGCATGAGACCACCGTGCGGCGCGTGAGAGATTTGCCGCTGATGGCCCTTCGTGTCGCCTTGGTCGTGCCGCGGCGACGGATCTGGTGCGATCACTGTGGCGGCCCACGGCTTGAGAAGCTCAGCTGGCTGGGGCGCTATCAGCGCGTGACGGACCGGCTGGCCGAGGCGGTAAGCCAACTGCTTCTTTCGAGCAATATCTTGGCCGTGGCGCGCTTTTTTCAGTTGGGGTGGCACACCGTCAAGTCGCTGGATAAAGCCCTTCTACGCGAGGCTGTCCAGGAGCCGGACTGGAGCAAGATCCACTATCTGGCCATGGACGAATTCGCCCTGCATAAGGGCCATCGCTATGCCACGGTGGTTGTCGATCCGATCAGCCGCCAAGTGCTGTGGCTTGGCAACGGCCGCTCGCGGGATACCGCACGAGCCTTCTTCGAGCAGCTTCCCGAAGGGGTCGCCGATCAGATCCGTGCCGTGGCAATCGACATGACGACCGCGTACGAACTGGAGATCCAGGCCAACTGCCCCAACGCCGAAATCGTCTATGACCTGTTCCACGTCGTGGCCAAATACGGTCGAGAAGTCATTGATCGAGTCCGGGTCGACCAGGCGAACAAGCTACGACAGGACAAGCCCGCACGCCGGGTCATCAAGTCGAGCCGATGGCTGCTGCTGCGCAACCGGGAGAACCTGGACCGCCGCCAGACAGTGCAACTGAACGAGCTGCTGGACGCCAATCAGCCGCTGCTCACGGCCTATCTCATGCGCGATGAGCTAAAGCGCTTGTGGTTCTACAAGCGCCCAGGCTGGGCACGGCAAGCCTGGGATAGCTGGCTTGAGCAGGCGCAACGCAGCGGGATCGCTGCGTTGGCCCTCTTTGCCCAACGGCTATCGGTCTACCTGCACGGCATCCTTTCCCGTTGCCGGCATCCCCTCAATACCAGCATCGTCGAGGGCATCAACAACACCATCAAGGTCATCAAACGCCGGGCCTACGGCTACCGGGATCAGGAATATTTCTTCCTGAAGATCCGCGCTGCCTTCCCCGGTAATCCGCGATGAACC
>NZ_JZRB01000004.1 GCF_000964085.1 Luteibacter yeojuensis | reverse complement strand
GTAGGAGCGCACTTGTGCGCGACATCTTTTCGCCCGAACGGCCATTTATGAGGCCTTCTGTGGGAGCGCGCTTGCGCGCGATGGGTCTTGCCGCAACCCCCATCGCGCGCAAGCGCGCTCCCACATGATCATGGTCAGCCGCGCGCCGCGAACACCTCTTTCACCACGGGCAGCGCCGACATCACGGCTGGCCAGCCCACGTAGAACGCAAGGTGCGTGAACACCTCGGAGGCTTCTTCCTTCGAGAGCCCGTTATCCATCGCGCGGTTGAGGTGGAACGTGATCTGCGCCACCTGGCCCGTGGCGGCCAGCGCGCTGATGGTGGTGAGGCTGCGGTCGCGCGGCACGAGGCCTGGCCGCAACCACAGGTCGTTGAAGAGCAGCTCGGTGGTGTATTTCACGACACCGGGTGCGACCTCGCCGAGGTTCGCTTCCACCGCGGCGGCGCGCCTGGCTTCGGCTGCCTCGTCGAGGGGGAGCAGGGCAGGCGAAGCGGGTGGCAGCGCCGCGTTGCCCACGCCACGCTCCTCGAACACCGCCTTTAAGGGCGCGACGGCGGCCATGGCACTTCCCCAGCCGGTGTAGAAGGCCAGGTGCGTCACGATTTCGGAGAGCTCGGCGGGAGTGACGCCGTGGTCGAGCGCATTCTCGATGCAGTGGCGCTGGATCATCGTCTGCGAGCGCGCGATGAGGGCCGCCACAGTGACGAGACAGCGATCGCGCACGGCGAGCCCGGGCCGCGCCCATACATCAGCGGTAAGGTTTTCACTGGTGTAACGCGCGAGCGCGGGCGAAACCGCGCGGATGTCATCGGCGCTGGGGGCGTGGGGCGTAGTCATGGGAAGGATCCTTGGAACGGGATGCCAAAAGGCTAGCACCGGCAACCGTCCGCGATTCATGCAGCCTGTTCATAGACCTATGCGGATTAGCGCGGTAATCGCGGCTTTTCCTGTAGGAGCGCGCTTGCGCGCGATGGGGTCTGCCGCAAGCACCCATCGCGCGCAAGCGCGCTCCCACACAAAAAGCAGGAAGCAGGAAGCAGGAAGCAGGAAGCAATGAAACAGAGGGTTTAGGCGGCGAGGGAGACGCCGGCCGCCAGGGCGTCGAAGTACTCGCGCGTGAGGCGCAGCTGGGTCGTGGCGTCTTCGGCCTTGTTCGCCACGTGGCGGAACGCGGCGTTTTCCGCGCGATCCTTCGCGTACCAGCCGAGATGCTTGCGCGCGATGCGCACGCCCATCACTTCGCCGTAGAAGGCGTAGAGATGCTCGAGGTGGCCGGTGAGGATGTCGCGCACCTCGGCGGGCGTGGGTTCGGCGAGGTAACCGCCGGTGGCGAGGTGGTGGGCGATCTCACGGAAGATCCACGGCCGGCCCTGCGCCCCGCGGCCCACCATGACGGCATCGGCGCCCGTGGCAGCGAGAACTTCGCGGGCTTTGTCAGGCGTCGTGATGTCGCCGTTGGCGAGCACGGGGATCGAGACGCTGGCCTTCACCGCCGCGATGGTGGCGTACTCCGCCTCGCCTTCGTATTTGTCGGCGCGCGTACGGCCGTGCACGGCCAGGGCGGCGATGCCGGCGTCCTGGGCGATGCGGGCGATGGTCAGCGCGTTGCGGTGGTCGCGGTCCCAGCCGGTGCGGATCTTCAGGGTGACCGGGATATCGACGGCCTTGACCACGGCCTCGAGGATGCGGCCCACCAGCGGTTCATCCTGCAGCAGCGCCGAGCCGGCCCACACGTTGCACACCTTCTTGGCGGGGCAGCCCATGTTGATATCGACGATCTGGGCGCCGTTGTCGGCGTTGTAGCGCGCGGCCTCGGCCAGCATGCCCGGGTCGTAGCCCGCGATCTGCACGCTCACCGGCTCGGGTTCGCCGTCGTGGTCCATGCGGCGAAGTGACTTGCGGGTGTTCCACAGGCGCGGGTCGGCCGTGGTCATCTCGGACACGGCGAGACCGGCCCCCATGCGCTTGCACAGGAGCCGGAACGGCTTGTCGGTGACGCCGGCCATGGGCGCGAGGACCACGGCGGGCGCGATGGCGTAGGGGCCGATGCGCATGATGGGGCCATTTTACCCCGTTAACGCTTGGCCAGGGCTTTCTTCGGGATGGCGTCGATGGCCTTGGCCGCGTCGACCTGGACGAGGCCGTTGGTCGGGGCGCTGGTGCGCAGCAAGATGTCGTGGACGGTGCGGGCATCGAGGCCCGGGGCGATCGACAGCAGCAAAGCCACGATGCCGCTGACATGCGCCGTGGCCATCGACGAGCCCGAGGTGAAGTCGTAGCCGCCACCGGGCTGGGTGGTGAGGATGTCGGTGCCCGGGGCGCTGACGACGCCCGGTGGGGCGGCCCCGCTGGCGCTGCTGCGCACGACGATGACGCCGGGCGCGCTATCCGGGAAGCCGCGCGGGCTGCCGTCGGGTGGCAGCGCGGCGATGATGATGCGGCCCTGCGACACCAGCTGCGCGAGCAGCTTGCCGAGCAGCGGGTCGGCGGGGCCGCCCAGGCTGAGGTTCACGATGCGCGCATCGGTGTCGTTGACCGCCGCCAGGGCCTTGGCCAGCGTGAACGAATTGCAGCGCGCGCCGCGCTGCGGGTCGCTGTACCAGCAGGCCTTGTACACGCTGACGCGCGCCTTCGGCGCCATGCCCACCATGCCCTGGTGGTTGTTGCCGACGGCCGCGATGATGCCGGCCACTTCGGTGCCGTGGCTATCGGTGGCGAAGGCCTTGTCGTTGCCCGTGACCTCGTCGCGTACATCGCCGAGGTGGCCTTTCAGGTCCGGATGCGAGGTGTCGACGCCGGTGTCGACGACGGCCACCTGCACGCCATCGCCCTGCGTCACCGTATGCGCCTCGGCCGCGTGGGTTTCGACGAAGCCACGTTGCAGGTCGGTGTACGGGTCGTTGTAGCGTTCTTCGTCCTGGCTCGAATACACCGCGTATTCCTGCAGCGGCTGCGCCAGCTCCACGCGCTGGTCCCTCGACAGCGCCGCGACGAGCGTATCGCGGTCGATGCCCGCCGGCGGCCGCAGCACGATGCAATACACGCCCAGCGCGCGGATGGGCCAACCACCCACTTCGTTCCAGCCGTACTGGTGGCGCAGGTCGGCGAGCAGCGAGCGGGCGCGCTGGCCGGCGCCGTAGTTCGGCGCGGGGGCGTAGCCAAGCAGGCTGGAGCCCGCGTGGGTGGCGGCGGGTTCCAGCGGGTTGGCCACGGCCAGCACGATGTCGCGCGAGCTGTCCATGGCGACGGCGACGCCGGCCGGTTCCGCCGCCGCGGCGGGCGTGGGCGTCGTCAGCGCGGCGTTCGACGGCCGCGTGCCGGTGCAGCCCGCCAGCGCGGCGGTGCCAAGCAACCCCAGCAGGAGCAACGCTTGCTTCATGGCGCCCCGGCGACCGGCTCCGCGAAACGGATGCCCCTGGTGCCACGGAGCCGCTCCGCGGCCTGCTTGGGCGTCACCGAGGCATCGGCAGCCACCACGGTGTACGCGCCGACGCCATTGGGGCCATCGACCACGCGCAGGTGCTGGGCCTGCAGCACCGCGTTCCACGCCTGCATGTCCAGCGTCTTGTCGGGCACGACGTGGATGGCGCCGTGCGCTGCCGCCGGGGCGTCGTTGCTAAGCGTGCGATAGCTGGCGGGCGCCGTGGGCGCATCGGGTGACGACCACAGTTTCAGGCCCAGGGCGCCGAGGCCAACGGCCTGCAGCACCACGGCCGCGGCGAGTGAGCGCAGCAGCCAGCCGTTGCTTGCTTGGCGCGGCGCGGGCTCGGCCTTCTGCGGGTCATCCACGTCGAGGCGCGCGAACAGGCGCTGCAGGCCCTGTTCCGGGTCGAGCGGCACGTCGTGCGGCAGCCGTACCGCGCGGGCGAGCTGGCGCTGCTGCTCGAACGCCATGCGGCAGTCATCGCAGGTGGCGAGGTGGGTTTCGAGCCAGGCTTGCTGGTCGTGGCTGGCGGTGGCCTGGATCACCCAGGGCATCGCTTCCCAGGCGCGGGCACAGTCCCTGCCGGCTGGGGTGGGGCGGGTCATGGCAGTTTCTCCTTGGGCGCCGGCGCGTCTTCGCCGGCCAGGCCCGGTAGTACGTTGCGCAGCTTCACGCGCGCATGGAACAGGCGCGCCTTCACCGTGCCGACGGGGCATTGCATGATCGCGGCCACATCGTCGAGCGAGTGGCCGATACCGTAGACGAGTTCCACCACCAGCCGCTGGTCGGCCGAGAGCCGGTCCATGCCGCGGCCGAGCCAGTCGCGCAGCTCGCGGTCATCGCCCGGGTCGTGCGAGGGCAGGCGATCTTCCGGCACGCTGTCCTCATCCACCGGCTCGCTGCCGTGCTGGCGCAGGGACTTCAGGCCGCAGCGGTAGGCGATGCCCATGATCCAAGTGGAGACGCGGGATTCGCCCTGGAACGTGGCGGCCTTTTGCCAGACGATCCAGAAACAGTCGTTGATGACTTCCTCGATGATGTCCGCGCGGCGGGTGAGCCGCGACAGGAACCGGGCCAGGCGGCCGTGGTAGGCGCGGTACATCACGGAAAGGGCGGCACGGTCGCCCGCGGACATGCGCTGCAGCAGCAGGCGGTCGTTGGCGTCGGTATCGGGCTGTGGCATGGGGTCGGGTTGCGTTGGGGTGCCTGGAACGTGAGTGCGGCCCCGGGGCCCGATGGTTGCCATGGCTCAGAAGGTGCGGGCCACGGTGGCCGTCCACGGCGATACCCGCTGTTCGCCCCGGTTGCGCTCGCGGTTCGTGAAGACGTGGATCAGCTCCACCCGCCAGGGGCCATTCTGCCAGACCAGGCCGCCGTGGCCGTACGTATAGCGGTCGGGGCGGCTGGGATAGTACTGGCGCAGGGGTGCCAGGTACTGGGCGATGCCGACGCCACCCGTGGCGGCCAGGTGCCAGCCGAGCGGCCAGCGGGCACCCACGTCGGCCGCGCCGCGCAAGCCACCGCCCCAGCGATTGAGCCGGATGGCCGACGCGCCGATGGTGAGCACATCGCGCCAGACCAGGCTGCCACCGAGCTCGATGCGGTTGTAGCTGCGTAGCCCCGCGCTTCCCCCGGGGTAGTGGTAATCCATCAAGCTGGCCTGGGCCTGCCAGTCGTCGGATAGCGACCACGACCGCGCCACCTGCGCGATGGCCTCGGCCACGCGGCCCGGGTCGCGGACCTGGTAACTGGCCGATGCGCCGATGGACCAGCCGTTGCGCGAGACCCAGTTCACCGCCCCTTGCACCACCGGCACCGGCGGCGTGATGGCCACGCCGCGGTCCACCAGTTGCGAGCTGGCGGCGATGGTGCCGCCCCAGTCGCCGGCGTGGGCCTCCAGCGACGCAAGCAGCGCGAAGCCCGCGGCCACGGTGGCGCGCCGCCGCGGTGCCCATGCACCACGGCGGGCCGGGATACCGCCTGGCCTGCCCTCGGTCCGGTTTCCTGACATCACATCTTCTTGCGACTAACGTGCCCTTCCTCAGTGCAACGTGGCGAGGTACGACAGCAGATCGTCGAGGTCCTTCGCGTTGTCGAGGCCATCGTATTTCATCTTGGTGCCGGGGTTGGCCTTCTTCGCCGGCTGCGATAGGTACGTGTGCAACTGTTCGGGTGTCCAGGTCCAGCCGATGTTCTTCAGCGCATCGGAGTACTCATAGCCGGCCACGCTGCCCGATTTGCGGCCCACGATGCCGAACAGGCTGGGGCCCTTCTTGTTGCGGCCTTCGGCGACGGCGTGGCATTCGGCGCATTCGGACTTGAACACATCCTGGCCTGCCTTCGCATCGCCGGCGGCCGCGGGCAACGATGCCAGCAGGCTGCCCGTGATGAAGCCCGCGGCCAGCAGGCGCGCGGGCAGGTGGGTGGGGAAGGGGAGCTTCACGCGGTGGTTCCTTGTGTGGCTAGAAAGCGAGGCTCGCGGAAATCGAGAAGGCGTTGAAGTCACCGGGGTCGACGCCCTTCACGCCCGGCGGCGCGCCAAAGACGTTCGAGCCGCGGCCGTTGAAGCGGGTGAAGCGGAACCACGTGGCCGCGAGCTTCAGGTTGCCCTTGGTGATCCAGCTATCGTCGCGGCCGAACGGGGTCCAGAAGATGGTGTAGAGGTTGCTGGTGGCATCGGGGTTGCCGAAGGGCGGGTAGCGCGCATCGCTGCTGCTGCCCGTGCTCTTCAGGTGCGATAGCTGCACGCCGTAGCTCTGCCGGAACGTGTACGACAGCGACGCGGTCTGGTCGCGCGCGGAACCCCGCTTGGGTTCCAGCGTGCCGGGCAGCACCGGGCTCGGCAGGCGCTGGCCGTAATCGCGCCGCTCGTAGATGTTCACGTAGCTGGCCTGGATGATGTGCTCGCGGTTGCCCAGGTACTGGTAGGTGAGGTCGTAGCCGAGGTCGTCGATATCGTCGCGTGCCGCGGCGTGTGGCAGGCGGCGCTTCGTGGTGAGCCCCACCAGGCCGGCGGAGAAGAACTGGCGGCGCATGTCCTTCATGTACGCGAAGCGGAAATAGCCGGTATCGCTGAGCTTGCCGGGGTCGCCGTTGCGGTTGTAGCCGAGCTCATCCTGCGTGCCTGCCGCCAGCGAGCGATAGGTGCCGGCCTCGGCATACCAGACCTTGTCGTACAGCGCGTACACCGTCGCACCGATGACGCGGTTGGTCGGTGAGTTGGGGCTGCCCAGGTTCAGCAGCGTGCCGGTGACGCCGCCCGGCGCGATGAACGAGGCATTCGGCAAGGCGGCGATCGGGTCCTGGAAGCCCGGGGCGTTGTTGACGCTGACGCCAAGGGTGAGGTCCTTGCCGCCGAGCTTCAGCTCTTTCGCCACGAAGCGCAGGTCGAGATTGCCGAGGCGCGTGTTGTAGGTGTTGTGGCCGGTGTGGTCGGCTTCGACCTTGATGTAGCCGCCCACGTTCTCGGTCAGGCGACCGGCGAGATAGAGGTCGCCCTCGGTGAGGCTGGTGCTGCTCGGGGCCGTCGCGGGCGCCGTATGGGTCTCGGTCAGCTGCACGGCGACGGGGATCTTCGTGCCCTGGCCATCGGTATCGGTGTAGCCGTTGAGTTTGAAGCGCATGCCGTAGGGCGTGAGGCCCGGGCCGTAGGCGCCCGCGTGGCAATCGGCGCAGGCGGAGCCGGTCTGGCGGGCGTACGCGGGGATGGCCTGCGCATCCAGGCTCACCAGCGAGAGCAGCAGCGCGACCGCGGCCCACCAACCAGCGTGGCGTCGGAAAGAAAACGGTGGCATGGATCGAAGCTCCTTGGTCATGGCCACATACGGCGTAGCAGGCCGTCGCGACGGCCGAAGTGATGGAACAGGGCGGCGCCGATGTGCAGGCATACGAGGGCCAGCAGCACCCACGCGGCATCCACGTGCAGGGCCTGCAGCCGGTCGGCCAGGTCGTCGTCGGGCGCCACGAGGCGGGGCAGGGTGAGGCCGAAGAAATGCACGTCCTGGTCGCCCGCGCTGCACATGGCCCAGCCGAGCAGGGGCATGGCGAGCAGCAGCAGGTAGAGGGCCACGTGGGTGGCGCCGGCGGCCAGCCGCATCACGGGCGGCATGGGGATGGCGGGCAGCTTCGCGGCGCGGGCGCGGACGATGACCCGCACCACGAAAAGCACCAGCACGATGAGGCCGGCATGGCGGTGGCCTTCGAGCAGCCACGTGCGCAACGCGCGGCCGGAGACTTCATCACGCAACAGGATGATGGCGGCCGCGGCGGTGACGCAAAGCACGGTGAGCCAGTGCAGCACCCGCAGGGGGCGCGGCCAGGGTGCCGGGCGGTCGTCGTGGTGGGTCCAGGCCATGCGGTTGTATCCCCAGGGGTTGGGCATGAGTGCCCGCCACCCACGCGAAAGGTTGCGCGGCAGGGGCGGCAACCTTTCCCCGCGGCGCCCGCACTCATTCGAAGACCACCGCGGCACGCCGGGATTCGCCATGGATATCCAACGCATACCTTTCCCCACGCACGGCGATAGCCGCGGCATGCTCGTCGCCCTCGAAGGGATGCGCGACGTGCCGTTCGATATCCGCCGCGTGTACTACATCTATGGCACCCACGAGGATGCCCGCCGCGGACAGCATGCGCACCGCACGCTGACCCAGATGGCGGTGGCCGTGCGCGGCTCGGTCACGTTCATGCTCGACGATGGCACGGGCCCCGCCGAGGTGACCCTGGATAGCCCATCGCATGGCGTGCTCATCGGCCCCATGGTGTGGCGTGAGCTGCACCATTTCAGCGACGACTGCGTGGTGATGGTGCTGGCAAGCCAGCCCTACGACGCCAGTGATTACATCGCGGACTACGACCAGTTCGTCCGCGAAGCCAGTGGCGCGGCCTACGCCGGCGTGGCGGGCGCATGGCCCGGCCGCTAGTCCTCGTCGGCGCGGGCGAGTTCGCGCGCATCGCCCACGAATACTTCACCCACGACGCCGGCCGCGACGTCGTGGCGTTCGCCGTGGAGCGCGCGTGGCGTGATGAGGAAGCCATCGAGGGCACACCCGTGGTCGCCTACGAGGATATCGAGGCGCTGTACCCGCCCGGCGCGGTGGATGTCTTCGTCGCGATCCCCGCCAGCGGCCTCAACCGCCTGCGCACGCGCTTCTATCGCGACCTGAAGGGCCGTGGCTATGGTTTCGCCAGCTACATCAGTTCGCGCGCCTTCGTATGGCGCAACGCCACGGTGGGCGAGAACAGCTTCATCTTCGAGAACAACGTGATCCAGCCGTTCGCCAGCATCGGCAATAACTGCGTGCTGTGGAGCGGCAACCACATCGGCCACCGCACGGTGGTGCGCGATAACGTCTTCATGGCGTCGCACGCGGTGGTGTCGGGCTACTGCGAGATCGGCGAGAGCAGCTTCATCGGCGTCAACGCCACGTTCAACGACAAGGTGCGCGTCGCCGCCGATAACGTCATCGGCTCGGGCGCCCTGGTGGTGCGCGATACGGAACCGGGCCTCGTCTACGTGGGCTCGCCGGCGAAAGCGTTGCCCGGCAAGCGCGCGTGGGATGTGCCGCTGTGAGGGCGTGCGCATGACAGCCTGGACCAAGCACGGCCTCGTCTTCGATACCCAGCGCCAGGGCGTGGGCGGCTGGATGCGCCACTCGGCGCTGACCCCCACGCCGTGGCGGCGCGACGACGGCAGTATCCGCGTGTACGCGAGCTTCCGCGATAACGAGGGCGTCGGCCGCATCGGCTATGTCGACCTGCGCGGCGATGCGCCCGGCGAGGTGCTCGGCGTGGGCCAGGCACCGGTGCTGGACATCGGCCGTGGCGGTTGCTTCGACGACAACGGCATGATCCTGGGCGATATCGTCGACGGGCCGGGTGGCCTGCACCTGTTCTACGTCGGGTTCCAGCGCGTGGCCCGCGCCAAGTTCCTGGCCTTCTCGGGGCTGGCGCTGTCGACCGATGGTGGCGACACCTTCCGGCGCGCGGCCGAAACACCCGTGCTCGACCGTGCCCCCGGCCGCAGCAGCATCGCCGCCATCCACTCGGCGGCGTACGAGGATGGCACCTGGCGCCTGTGGTACGCGGCCGGCGACGGCTGGGAGCGCATCGGTGGCCAGCCCTTCCCGCGTTACCACATCCGCTACATGGAGAAGGCCGACCTGTATGGCCCGCCCCTGCGTGACCAGGTGTGCCTGCTGCCGCAAGGCGACGAATACCGCATTGGCCGCCCGCGCGTTTACCGCGAGGCCGGGGGCTACACGATGTACTTCACACGGGGCGACACAAAGGGTGGCTATTTCCCGGGCTGCGCCACGAGCGACGACGGCATCCACTGGCAGCGCCGCGACGAACTGTTCGGCCTGCGGTTGTCGGCGCAGGGCTGGGATTCGCGCACCATCTGCTACCCCGCGTTGCTGCGCCACGGTGCCCGCACGCTGATGTTCTACAACGGTAACGACATGGGCGTGGATGGCTTCGGCCTGGCGGAGGCCGTGCATGCTCACGGTTAGGCCCTATGTGGCCGCCGACGAGGCGCGCTGGGATGCGGTGGTGGCCGCGTCGCGCAACGGCACGTTCCTGCACCGGCGCGCGTACATGGATTACCACGCCGACCGTTTCACCGACGCCTCGCTGCTCATCGAAGACGATGGCGAGGCCGTCGCGGTACTGCCGGCGAACCGCGCGGGCGATACCGTCAGCAGCCACGCCGGCCTCACCTACGGCGGCCTAGTGGCCTCGCGGGCCTTGCGTGCGGGGCGCACGCTCGAGGCCTTCGAGCGCATTGGTGCCCACTACCGTGGCGCCGGCGTGGGGCGCATCGTCTACAAGCCCGTGCCGCACGTATTCCACGCGGCGGCGGCCGAGGAAGACCTCTACGCCCTGCACTGCGTGGGCGCCACGCTGGTACGGCGCGACCTTTCGTCCGTGCTGGCGCCGGTCGAAAAGCCGCCGATGAGCGGGATGCGCCGCCGCGCGGTGGCGAAGGCCCGGGCCGCCGGCGTCACGACGCGCACCGGGGGCGACATGGCACCGTTCCACGCGCTGCTGGCCGAGGTACTGCGGCGGCACGACGCGACGCCGACCCACACGTGCGCTGAGCTGCAGCTGCTGCGTTCGCGCTTCCCCGCGCAGATCGTGCTGCACGAAGCGTTCCGCGGCGGCGAGCTGCTGGCCGGCGCGGTCGTGTACGACTTCGGCCGGGTCGTGCATACGCAATACCTCGCCGCCTCGGCGGCGGGCAGGGCCTGCGGCGCGTTGAGCCTGCTGCTGGGCGAGTTGGTGGCGGATGTCTATGCGGCCCGCCAACGCTTCAGCTTCGGCATCTCCACCGAGGACGAGGGGCGGCTGCTCAATGCCGGCCTGGTGGCGCAGAAGGAATCCTTCGGCGCGCACGCCGTGGTCCACGACCGCTACGAATGGGTGCTGTGATGGACGTGCCGTTCCTCAGCCTGCGCGACATCAACGCCCGCCACGCCGATGAGCTGAAGGCGGCGGTGGCGCGCGTCATCGATGCGGGCTGGTACATCCTGGGTGACGAGCTCGCCGCCTTCGAACGCGAATTCGCCGCGTATTGCGGCACGCGGCACGCGGTGGGCACGGGCAATGGCCTCGATGCGCTGTCGCTGGTGCTGCGCGCCTGGCGTGAGATGGGCGAGCTGGCGGAGGGCGATGAAGTGATCGTGCCCGCGAACACCTTCATCGCCAGCTTCCTCGCCATCAGCGAGACGGGCCTGCGGCCCGTGCCGGTCGAGCCGGACCCGGCCACCTTCACGCTCGACCCCGCGCGGGTGGAAGCGGCGATCACGCCGCGCACGCGCGTGATCATGCCGGTTCACCTGTACGGCCAACTGGCCGACATGGGCGCGCTTGCCGATATCGCGGGGCGCCATGGCCTGCTGGTGCTGGAGGACGCCGCGCAGGCGCACGGTGCCGCATGGGGCGGCGTGCGTGCCGGTGCGTTCGGCCACGCCGCCGCCTTCAGTTTCTTCCCGGCCAAGAACCTGGGTGCGCTGGGTGACGGTGGCGCGGTGACCACCGACGACGACCAACTGGCCGCCTACGTGGCCGCGCTGCGCAACTATGGCTCCGAGGTGAAATACGACCACCCCATGCGCGGCATCAATTCGCGGCTCGACGAGATCCAGGCCGCGATGCTGCGCGTGAAGCTGCGCTACCTCGATGACGATACCGCGCGGCGGCGGGCGATCGCCGCGCGTTACCGCGCAGGAATCAGGCAACCCGGCATGATCCTTCCGTCGGTGGCGCACGAGGACGCCCACGCATGGCATCTCTTCGTCGTCCGCTGCGGCTGGCGCGACGCCTTGCAGCGCCACCTGCGGGCAGCTGGGGTACAGACCCAGGTGCACTACCCCGTGCCACCGCACCACCAGGATGCGTACCCGGAGCTGCATGGCCTGTCGCTGCCGGTGACGGAACAACTGCATCGCGAGGTGTTGAGCCTGCCCATGAGCCCCACGTTGACTGATGCGCAGGTGGCCCATGTCATCGCCATGTGCAGTGCGTTCGCGGAGGCCGCATGAACATCCTGCGTGCGGGCGCCTGGTCGGCTATCGGCACCGCGGCGCGGCTGGGTGCCGCGCTGGTGCTGGTGAAGCTCGTGGCGTGGCTGGCCGGGCCTGCCGGCGTGGGCCGGCTGGGCCAGTTCATGAGCCTCATGTCGTTGCTGGCCGTGCTGGCCGGCGGCGGCATCAGCGCCGGCATCGTCAAGTATGTCGCCGAGTACCGCGACGACCCGGAACGCCTGTCGCGCCTGCTCGCTTCTGCGCTCGGCTATGCCATGGCCGCGTCGTGCAGCATGGCCTGCGGCGCGCTGCTGTTCGCCACGCCGCTGGCGGCATGGCTACTGGGCGACCCGGCCTACGCAAGCCTTATCCGCGTGCTCGCCGTGGCCCAGCTCGGCATCGCGCTGGTGAACTATGTGCTGGCGGTGATCAACGGTTTCATGGATGTGCGGCGGCTGGCCCTGATCCAGGTCATGGGCTCGGTGCTCAGCGTGTGCCTGGCGCTGTGCCTGGCCCGCTGGTTCGCGTTGTACGGTGCGTTGCTGGCCGTGGTGCTGGGCCAGTTGTTCTGGCTGCTGGTGGGCTTGCCCGCGTGGTGGCGCAGCCCGTACTTCCAGCGCGGCATGCTGCGCGTGCGTTTCGATGCCGAGATGACGCGCCGCCTCGCGGCGTTTTCGCTTATGAGCCTGTCCTCGGCCCTGCTACCGCCGCTGGTGAACATCGCCGTGCGCGACCACCTGGCAGGTGCCTTTGGCTGGGAGCAGGTGGGTTACTGGCAGGCGGTGGCGCGGGTGTCCGACGCCTACCTGTTGTTCTTCACCACGGCCATCAACATCTACTACCTGCCGAAACTGGCCTCGACGCGCGACAGGGCGGCGCTGGCGGCGGAACTGCAGGGCGCGGCGCGCGTGCTGTTGCCCGCCGTGGCCGTGAGCGCGCTGGCCATCTACGCGGCGCGCGGCTGGGTCACGTGGTTGTTGTTCAGCACGGATTTCGCGCCGGCCAACGATCTCTACGCCCCGCAGCTGGTGGGCGACGTGGTGAAGATCGCCGCGTTCATCCTCTCGTACCTCATGCTGGCCAAGGCCATGACCAGGCTGTTCGTGGTCGCCGAGTGCGTCTTCGCCGCCACCTACCTTGGCCTTGTGTACCTGTGCACGGCGCGCTTCGGCCTGCCCGGCGCGATGGTGGCGTTCGCCGTGAACTACCTCGGCTACCTCGCGTTCAACCTCGTCGTGGTCCGCCGCTACCTTGGGCGGCTGCCCGCATGAGCAGCCTGCCGCTCGTGTCCATCCTCATCCCGGCTTATAACCACGAAGCCTTCGTGGAGCGCTGCCTCGACAGCGTGCTGGAGGATCCGTACCCGGCCAAGGAAGTGGTGATCATCGACGATGGCTCCACCGACAAGACCAGCGAGCGGATCCAGGCATGGATCGACCGGCACGGCCACGAGGTGGCCATCGAATTCACCCACCGCGCGAACAAGGGTATCGCCGCCACGTTGAACGAGCTGGCCGCGCGGGCGCGCGGGGAATTCTTCCGCCTGGGCGCGAGTGACGATTACCTGTTGCCCGGTGGCCTGGAGGCGCAGGTGCGCTACCTGGCCAGCCACCCGCGCAAGGGTGCGGTGATCGGCGATTCGGTGGTCGTGGACCGCGACGGGCGGCGGCTGCACGGCAGCGGCATGGCCGACCTGCACCACGCCGACAAGCGGCTCTACGCCACCGACCAGGGCATCCGCCGCGCCGTGATCACGCGGTGGGCCGTGGGCGGCCCCGTGGCGTTGCTCCGGCGTAGCGCGCTGGAGACCGTGGCACGCTGGACCGAGGGCCTGCGCATCGACGACTGGGATTTGTTCCTGCGCCTTGCCGCGTCGGATGCGCTGGGTTTCATCGACGTGCCCGTGTGCGCCTATCGCCTGCATGGCAGCAACCTCAGCAAGACCCGCCACCGCGCCACGCGCATCGTGAACCTCGAGGAATCGCGCGAGGTGGCGATCCGCCGCATGCCGCTGTTCGACGAGCCGTGCCGCACGCTGTTGCGCGCGCAGGTGCATTACATCGGCGCCAAGATCGCCTTCCTGCAGGGCAGGCCGGGCACCGTGGCGTGCCGCATGGCCTGTTTCGCGCTGCTGCGCGCCTTCGCGGCGTTACGACCGGCGGCACCGCACCCACACCCGGAGCAGGCATGAGGGCCTTGCTGCGCATGCCGTCGACGTATATCGCGTGGCCGTTGCTGGCCGCCTGCGCACTCACGGCGTGCATCTTCGACCTGCCCGAGGGCTATGGCCCGGGGCTGCTGCTCCTGGTGCTCGGTGCGCTGGGGCTGGTCGTGGCGGATTTCGTCGGCCACGACCGGCTGCCCCCGTGGCAGACGTTGCGTGGCTGCGAGTACGCCCAAGCACGCGATGGCTTCCTTGGCCTGGCGTTCGCCGGCGGCGTGCTGGTGTTCTGCTTCCTCGATCTCGCCCTGTTCCCCGTCGCGCTGATCCACGATCCCTCGTCGTACGCGACCATGGAAGGCGGCCACGAACACATCCGCCGCTTCGCCGACCTGTGCTGGACGCTGCCGGTGCTGGGCATGCTCTGCACCCGCCGCCGCCCGTTGCGCATCGCGCTGGTGGCTGCGGGCCTGCTGTTCCCCGTCCTCGTCGTGGACCGCAACCGTATCTTCGCGGCCGTGGTGGCGCTGGCGCTGGTCATGATGTTCCGGCGCGACCCCGCACGCCCATTGCCGTGGAAGGCCGTGACCGGCCTGGGGTTGCTCGGCGCAACGGCGTTCGCGCTGCTTGGCATGCTGCGCTCCGGCTCGGTGGCCACGGTGGCGCTGCCGTTCGGCGCGTTCTACAAGGCCATGCCCGCCGGCATCCAGTGGCTGCTGCTGTATGTCAGCGCGGGGCCATACAACTTCGCCTCGCTCATGGCGAAGGGCTACCGCAACGCCGATTTCCTGATGAACCAGCTGGTGCCGCTGCGCGGTTCCATCGCCACGGCGGGCACCACCATCCCGCTCGATGCCTCGAACGTGAACGTGGGCACGGAGTTCCTGCCATTCCTGCTCGCGTGGGGGCCGCTGGGTGCCCTGGCGGCGATCGCCACGTTGTACGCGCTGATGCGCTGGAGCGTGCGCCGCGTGGCCGCATCGCGCTCGCTGTTCGCGTTGCTGATCTTCCTGCGCATGGCCTACGTGTGCGTCATGGCGCCGTTCGCGCCGCAGGCCTTCATCTGGATGAACTTCGGCTTCATCGGCCTGTGCCTGGTGCTGCAGGTAGTGGCTGCGTGGCTGCCGGGCCGCCGGCTGCATCTTTCCCCCACCCATTGACGACGACACCCCTATGCAACACGACGAGGTCTATCTCATCGACATGTGGCGCCTGCTGCACCGCCAGCGCTGGTGGTTCCTTGGCATGTTCGCCCTGGTGGCCACCGCGGTGGGCGCCTACCTAGCCACCGCGAACCGGCAGTGGGAGGTGGATGCCTGGGTGCAGATCGGCCAGGTGGGCGCCGCGCCCGTGGGCCAGGACCCGAAGGTGGAACCCTTGTTGCGGGTCATCGAGCGCATGAAGACCGATGCGTTCAAGAACGACGTGCTCGCCGGCATCGGCATCCCGTGGGACGCGCCGGCGGCCCGGCTTTACCGCGGCAGCTTCACGATGGACCCGCAGCCGTACGCGAACCTGCTGCACATCACCGTGCGGGCGTATTCGCCTGGGGACGCACGCCAGCTGGCGCTGGCCACGGTGGCCCACCTGCGCGCCATCCACGACGTGATCGGCGCGCAGCCGCTGGCTGCGGCCCGCGCGCGGCTGGCCGAGATCGAGGGCGACCTCGCGGCGGCCACCGCGGACCGCGACCGCCTGCGCGCCCAACTGGCGGGCGGCCATGCCGACGGGGCGCTGGCGAGCGTCTCACTGGCCGGCACCGACCAGGGCATTCGCGACCTGCAGCAGGCCCGCAACGAGATCCGCGCACGGCTGGCGCAGAACTACACCTACGAGACCTCCATGCCGTGGCCGGTGCACGTCTCGGATGACCCGGTGAAGCCTATCGTGCCGCTGGTGGCCGGCCTGGGCGTGCTGGGCGGCCTGTTCCTGGGCGCGCTGGCGGCCATCGCGGCCGATGTGCGCCACCGTTCAACCCGCGCGCCCGCCAGTGGCACTCACTGGGCAGGTAACCGGCACGGCGGAGAACACGATGGACATGAGGCACGACCTGGCAACGCCGACGCCGCTTGAGCTACGCCTGCGCGAAACGCAGGAAGCCTTCGACAGCGTCGCCGCCGACTACGACGGCCCGCGCGGTAACAATGAACTTATCCAGCGCATGCGGCTCACCCTGTGGGCCACGGTGCGCGACGAGCTCCCGGCCGGCTCGCGGTTGCTCGACCTGGGCTGCGGCACGGGCATCGACGCCGTGGAGTTCGCCCGCAGCCGCTTCCACGTCACGGCCAGCGACTGGTCTCCACGGATGGTGGAGCGGGCACGCGAGCGCGCGGAAGCGGCGGGCGTGTCGTCGCGCATGGAGGCCGTGCATGTCGGCGTGCAGGAGCTCGACCGCCTCGATGGCACCTACGACGGCATCTATTCCAACTTCGGGCCGTTGAACTGCGCACCCGACATGAAGGCGGTGGCGGCGCAGTGCGCGCGCCTGGTCCGCCCCGGCGGCTCGCTGGTGTTCTCGGTGATCGGCCGCGTGTGCCCGTGGGAAGTGGGCCACTACGCCATGCGCGGGCGCTTCCGCCGGGCGCTGGTGCGCGGCAACCGCGGCGTCACGCCCGTGGGCATGAACAAGCACACGATCTGGACCTATTACTACTTCCCGCGTGAGTTCTACGCGGCGTTCGCCGAGCACTTCACGCTAAGCCGCTACCGCGCGCTGAGCCTGTTCATGCCGCCGCCGTACATGGTGGACCGCGTCCGCCGCCGGCCCGCGTTCTACGAGCGCCTGGGCCGCCTGGACGATCGCTTCGGCGGCGCGCCCCTGCTGCGCGACATGGGCGATCATTTCCTCATCGTGATGCACCGCCGTTGAGCACCCCACGCGCCACGGGCGCCGTCCTGCGCGGCGCCATCGCCGTCACGGCAGGGGGCGTTTCGCGCCTTGCCCCGGCAGTGGCCGGCACGCGGTTCGCGGCGCGGGCGCCACGGGGCGCCGTGGACGTGGACCTGCGCGACCATGCCACGCTGCCCGGGCTTATCAACGCGCACGACCACCTGCAGCAGAACTGCGTGCCGCCGCTGCCGGGTGGCGCGGTATTCCCCAACAGCTATGCGTGGATCGACGCGTTCCAGGCGCATTTCGAGCACGCCGACGTGAAAGCCGCGCTGGCCGTGCCCAAGGAGGTTCGCCTGCGCCACGGCGCGCTGAAGAACCTGCTGGCGGGCACCACCTGTGTCGCGCACCACGATCCGTGGCATGCGGCACTGGATGCGCCGGACTTCCCCGTGGCGCTGCTGCGCGGGGCAGGGTGGAGCTATGCGCTGGGCCATGGCTCGTACGGCCCCCCGGTGCGCGAGAGTTTCGATGCGACGCCCGCTGACCGTCCCTGGGTCATCCATCTCGCGGAAGGCAGCGATGCCGTGGCGCGCGCCGAGCTGGATGCGCTCGACCAGCTCGGCTGCCTCGCCGCCAACAGCGTGCTCGTGCACGGCGTGGGGCTTGGCGAGGAACACATGGCGCGTGTCATCGAACGCGGCGCCGCCGTCGTGTGGTGCCCGGCCAGCAATCGCAACCTGCTGGGCACCACGCTGGATCCGCGCCGCCTGGCGGCGGCGGGCAGGCTTGCGCTGGGGAGTGATTCGCGGTTGTCGGGCGCGCGCGACCTGCTCGACGAGCTGTGCGGCGTGCGCGAACGCGACGAGCTCCCTGCGCCGAGTGCGCTTTCGCTTGTGACCGAAGCGGCCGCGCGCATCCTGCGGCTGGATGGGCATGGGACGCTGGACGCCGGCAAGGGCGCGGATTTCATCGTGGTGGCCGACCGGGCGAAGTCGGCGTCGGCTGCGCTTGAGGGTGTCCGCCGCGCGGATCTTCGTGCCGTCGTGCGTGGTGGCAAGCCCTGCATCGCGGACCCGGACCTGGGCTACTGGTTCGCCGCCGTGGGCGTACCGACCGTGGCCGTCACGCTCGATGGCCGGCCCAAGCTCGTGGACGCAAGGCTGGCCGAGCCCGCGCTGATGGCGCTGGAACCCGGCTTCGAACTCGCGCGGAGGGTGCACTGATGGACGCGACACCGGTCCTCGATCCGGCGCCGGCCTATGCGCTGTGGGCGGCCTCGTACCCTGCGCACGCCCACAACCCCCTCATGCATGCGGAAGAGCGCGCGATGCTGGCGTTGATGCCTCCGCGGCTCGACGGGCTGCGCGTGCTGGATGCCGGCTGCGGCAGTGGTCGATACCTGCGCCACGCGATGGCGCGCGGCGCGACGACGCTGGTGGGCGTCGATCTTTCCGCGCCCATGCTGTCGCGCGCCACGGCACTGTTCGACGACGCGCCGGCCGATGCGCGCATGGCACTGGCGCAGGGCGACCTGGCGGCCTTGCCGGTGCCGTCGGCCAGCGTCGACGTGTTGCTGTCCGGCCTGGCCGTGGGCCATGTCGACGACCTCGACGCCGTGCTGCGCGAGTTCGCCCGCGTCACGCGGCCGGGCGCGACCCTGGTGGCCAGCGACTTCCATCCCGTGGGCGCAGCCCTCGGCTGGCGTCGCGATTTCCGTGCCGACGGCCAGCGCTATGCCGTGCGCCACGCCACCTACTACTACAGCCATTGGCATGCCGCGTGCGCCCGTGCCGGCCTCGCCATCGATGCCGTGGCCGAACCCCTGCTCGATCCCGCGGATATCCCGCCGGGCGCCCGTTTCGACCCCGTGGCCCTCGACGTGCCCGTGGCCCTGGTGCTGCGCCTGCGCCGCCTCGCTGCCTGACGACTTCCCCATGCCCCATACCCTGCTGGTCAACCCGACGATCACCTCCCGGCAAAGCGCGCGCTTTCCGCTCGCGTTGCTCAACCTCTCGGTGACGCTCGACCGCTTCGGCGGCAGCACCATCGTCGACGGCAATATCGACCGCGACATCGTCGACGCCACCTTGCGTGCCATCGTCGAAAACAACGTGGATGCCGTGGGCATCAGCGTCATGGGTGGCCCGCAGATGGCGCCTTCCATCGCGGTGTCGAAGGCCGTGCGCGAGCATTTTCCCCGGTTGCCCATCATCTGGGGCGGGTACTTCCCCACGCTGTATACCGATACGGCGTTGTCCGCGCCCTACGTGGATTACGCCGTGCGCGGGCAGGGCGAGGAAACCATGCCCGACCTCATCGCGGCGCTGGCGCGCCCGGGGCGCGACGTGTCGCGCATCGCGGGCATGTCGTGGAAGGATGCCGATGGCAATGTGGTGCACAACCCGAACCGGAAGTTCCACCTCGACGACCCGGGCATCGTCCTGCCCTATGACAAGCTGGGCGATCCGCGGCGTTACCTCGCACGTACCTTTCTCGGCCGCCGCACCGCCGCGCACCAGGCCGCCATCGGCTGCCGCTTCCGCTGCACGTTCTGCGGCGTGGCGGCGATGTTCGGCGGCACCACGCAGTTGCCCGCCGCCGCGCGCCTCGACCGCGACCTGTCGTACCTGAAACACACGCTGGGCGCGGATTCCATCCAGTATTTCGACCACAACTTCTTCGACCGCGAAGAAGACATGATCCCGCTCCTCGATGTGATGGCGAAGCACGAACTGCCGTGGTGGTGCTATGCCCGCAGCGATGCGCTGCTGAACATGTCGGAGAGCACGTGGAAGCGGGTGCGCAAGAGCAAGCTGCGCATGGCCTACATCGGCGCCGAATCGCCCAGCGGGGCGATGCTGAAGGAGATCCGCAAGGGCACGCGCCCCGACCAGACGCTGGAGGTGGCCGAGTTGTGCCGCCGCCACGGCGTGATCCCGGAGCTCTCGTTCATGGTGGCGCCGCCGGAGAACACCGTGGAAGAAACCGAGCACACGTTCGAGTTCATCCGTGAACTGAAGCGCATCAACCCGGCGTCCGAGATCATCGTGTACATCTACACGCCGCTGCGGGAAAGCAGCAAGCACGAGAAGGATCGCGGCAAGCGCGCGTCGACACCACTGCTTGACATGCACGGCGAGCCCGTGGTGTTCCCCTCCTCGCCCGAGGAATGGACCGAGAAGCGCTGGGTGGACTACGCCTGCCACGCCGACGCCCCGTGGCTCACGGACGACCTGCGCCGGCACATCCAGGATTTCGTCACCGTGCTGCGCTGCCGCTTCCCCACCGTGCAGGACATGCGCTCGCCACCCTGGGCCAAGCGCGGGCTGAGTGCGCTGGCCGCGTGGCGTTACCAGCGCCGCCGCTACGACAAGCCGTGGGAACTGAACCTGGCCAACCGGCTGGTGAAGCTTCGCCTGCCGCAGGTCGCCGGCATCTAGCCGCGCCGCCCATGCGCGTCGTGCAGCTCAACCTCCACCCCGCGCCTGCCGGCATGCCGCCGGCGGAGCTGTTCCTGCACTGGACGTCGCTGGCGGATATCCCCGAGGCGGTGGCCGCGGGTGGCCCGCGGGTCACCGTGCTGCAGGCGGCCGACCACGACACACGGTTCACGCGGCACGGCATCGACTACGTGTTCGTCGACCTGCGCGATGCCACCTCGCCGCGTGCGCGGGGCAGGCGCGTCGCGGACCTATTGCGCACGCGCATGCCGGACGTGCTGCATATCCATAGCCTGGCCTGTGCCGAGGAGGCCGCGGCCATCGCGCACGCGCTGCCCGCCTTGCCAATCCTCCTCCAGGACCACGCCGACCGCGTGCCGAACTGGTGGCGCCGCCCGGCGTGGCGGCGCTGGATGCGCAGCGTGGACGCGGTGGCCTTCACCGCACCGCTGCTTGCCCAGCGTTTCCAGGCGGCGGGGCTGTTCCCGCCGGCGCTGCGCGTATTCGCCATCCCCGAATCCAGTTGCCGGTTCACCCCTGGCCAACGTGACGCCGCCCGCGCGGCGTCCGGCGTGGACGGCGCACCGGCCGTCGCGTGGGTGGGCCACCTGAACGAGAACAAGGACCCGCTGGCGGTGCTGGACGGGTTCGCCCGCCTGGCCGCCGAGGTGCCGGGGGCGCGGCTGCACTGTGTCTACGGCCGTGCGCCGTTGCTTGATGCCGTGCGCGCACGGATTGACGGCGACACCCGGCTCACCGGGCGCGTGCGCCTCATCGGCAGCGTGCCGCACGGCGAGGTCGAGACGTTGATGCGCGCAGCGGATATCTACGTCAGCGGCAGCCATGCCGAAAGCTGCGGCTTCGCCCTGCTGGAAGCCATGGCTTGCGGCACGGTGCCCGTGGTGACGGATATCCCATCGTTCCGCGAGCTGACCGGCAACGGGGCGGTGGGGCGGCTTTACCCCGCGGGCGACGGCGCGCGCTGCGGCGACGCCTTGCTGGCCGTCGCACGCTCGCAGCCGCCACGCGAGCTGGTTCGCGAGTATTTCCAGCAGTACCTGTCATTTCCCGCGATGGGCCGGCGCTGGGCCGCGGCGTACGCGCAGCTTGCCGATGCGCGCAGGCGCCGCGCATGAAGATCGGCATCGTGCTGCCCGGTGGCGTCGACCGCGGTGGCGAGGAGCGCGTGATCCCCACCTTCCTTGCGTTGATCGAGCGCCTTGCGCGGCGGCACGAGGTGCATGTGTTCGTGTTCCACCAGGAGCCACGGCCGGCGCGGTGGGCGTTGCGTGGTGCGCAGATCCATAACATCGGGGAAGGGTGGACGCGGTGGCGCTCGGTGCTGGCGATACGCCGCGAACATCGCGCCGCGCCGTTCGATGTGTTGCAGGCCTTGTTTTCGGGCGCGTGCGGGCAGGTGGCGGCGATGGCGTCCGCGTGGCTTGGCGTGCCCTATGCGGTGCATATCGCTGGCGGCGAGTTGGTAGCCCTCGACGATATTGGCTACGGCGGCCGGCGGCGATTGCGTAGCCGGTTGAGTGAATCGGTGGTGCTGCGCCGCGCTTCGCTGGTAACGGCGGCGAGTGAGCCGGTGCTTTCCTGCCTGCGTGGCCTCGGCGTGCGTGCCGCGCGCATCCCCCTGGGCGTGGACGTTTCGCGTTGGCCGCCAGCATCACCGCGGAAGCGCCCACAGGCACCGCTGCGGCTCATCCACGTGGCCAGCCTCAACCCGGTGAAGGACCAGGCCACCTTGCTCCACGCGCTGGCCATGCTCGCCGGGCGCGGCGTGGCCTTCACCCTGCAGGTGGTGGGCGTCGATACCCTCGGCGGCCAGGTGCAAGGCCTGGCG
The DNA here is from genome assembly GCF_000964085.1 of Luteibacter yeojuensis. Taxonomy (GTDB): domain Bacteria; phylum Pseudomonadota; class Gammaproteobacteria; order Xanthomonadales; family Rhodanobacteraceae; genus Luteibacter; species Luteibacter yeojuensis_A. The sequence goes on along the minus strand of NZ_JZRB01000004.1, from coordinate 149,013 downwards.
CAATCGCTGGGCATTGGCGACAGGGTGGCGTTCCTCGGGTTCCGCACGCAGGCCGCGTTGCGGCCGTTGCTTCTGGAAGCCGATCTCCTCGTCATGTCGTCGCGCCACGAAGCCGGGCCCCTCGTGCTGCTCGAAGCCGCTGTCCTTGGCGTACCCGCGGTCGGCACCGCCGTCGGACACTTCGCGGAGTGGGATGGCAGCGCCGCCCTCACGGCGCCACCGGGCGACACCGTGGAACTGGCGTTGGCCATCGCGACGGTAGCGTTCGACGAGGCGCTGCGTCTGCGGCTAGCCGCGGAAGCGCAACGCCGCGCCCTGCGCGAAGACGCCGACGCAACGGCAGCAGCGTTCCTCGAGCGCTACCAGTCCATGCTAGGCCTCAACACGCCGGCGTCGACCATGCCCCCCTCGCCCTAACCCCCTCGCCCCATGTCCCCCATGTGGGAGCGCGCTTGCGCGCGATTGTGCGCCGACAGCGCGATCCCTTTTGTAGGAGCCCACCCCGTGGGCGACCGCGCGCAAGCGCGCTCTGGCACCGCTGGTGAAAAATGTTCCAGCCGGGCTGCTTCATCACATCATGCCGCACGGCGATGGCGACATGAGCCGCTGGCCGCTTCAAAGCTTCCGCCATTTGGCCAGACGCTGCCGGATAAGCTATGCCCCAGGCTGGCGATCCTGGAGCATAGCTGACCTATGATGCCTACCGGTCGCGCCCAAACCTCTCTGCAACGAGTCGCGCTACTACGACATAGGGCAAGCCAATCGCAAAGAGCGCTAGGCCGCCAAATTCCCGGTCAATCCAGCCCATGAAAAAGCCCAGCGGACAAATGAATGCGGTGTAGATCCATACCTTTCTCACCAAGCCTGTCCATCCTTGCAGCCGCTATCGATCATAGAGTTAGAGATGTAGTTCTTAGCAGGATCCCCGCATCCGCCGTTCACCTCATGCGCCTATACGTAAAAACGAAGGTAGCTGTGTATACGATTGGGAGCAGGAAGAAGTCGAGGTCTGCTATATAGCGCGACCTGTGGTAGCCCAACTCCGCCAGGACTTGGGACGGCACGATGACGAGAAGCAGAGACGCAAGGGATGCCGCGAATCCTGCGTGGATGAGCCGCAAGGCCTGACTCATTTTCCACCTCGCTGACGTGTGCGTCCTGCCATCGTCGGCTTGTTGCTGTAGCGTCATCCGAATGCTCTAGGAGGGCTTTTGATAGAGAAGGTCACGAGTTCCATTCGAGTCTTACCTCATTTGAATTTTACGTAGGCCACGACGAACGTTAGGGCTTGCACAATCATGCCTAGACTTAGATCAAACACCAGGAAGTCGGCGGTGCTGTCATGCCCCATTTTGCGAAGAATTTGCGTCGGCAAGAAAACGAGAATTCCAGGGGCGATTGCGGCAACGATTCCTGCATTAAGAAATATCGACATTCGCCTCATTGTGCGGTACAGCCGAAATGGGGCCACTCAATCTTAGTTGCCTCGCATCGATTCGCTACCGCGCTAGCGCTCTGCAACATTCTTTGTATAGCTATGGAGCTCAGTCTCATCCCACTGAGCTTTGTGGCTGTGACGTGCCTCAGGGCATTGAGAGGCAGTTTTGACTTGGGCATAGGTTATCCGTAGTCGCGAAACATATTGGAGCGGGATCATGAGGGCGCGCTCAGCTTGTCAGTTGCATTCGCAATCGTCATCGATGAACGGACTGGCCACGCTAGTAGCCGAATCGGCTGACGTTGCGGCTACGGCACCTCATTCTAAGAACGAATATGGCGAAGGCCATGCGCGGTATGCATCGGGAACTAGACCATCCTTTCCTGCGCTTTGCTTGGATCCGATTGTTGGTGAGCTAGATTCGGATTTGACGTGCTGCGCCTTCGAAAATCTCCTGGATATGCAGGAGCGCACTCACGCGTGGTCGCGCGTACGTGCGCTTCTGCAAGCCTCAACTTCGCAGTGATGGCAACGAAAAAAATGTAATAAGAGACATTGATCAATAAGTGTTGGGAGGAGGCTAACTACGAAATACAAGCCTATGTCGGCAGAGCTATCAAATCCGCACTTAACGAAACGTTGCTGATCTTGGCTAGCCTCCAATTGGCTACTACCTATTCATCTTTTTGTCTTTCGTCGCGTCTCGCTCGTGCTGTTCTTGAACTTAGCTTGTAGTGCAGAAAAAAGACTATTGCGTAGACGATCATTCCAAGGTTCAAGTCGAAGACAAGTAGATTCGATAGACTGTGATATCCCATTCCGTCTAGGACGAACATCGGAATGATGACGAGAATTCCTGCCGCTAGGGTGGCCGCGATGCTGGCGTTGATAACTCTCAGTAGATTGATCACTTGTTAGCACATCCACACTGCGTCCATTCGACGTGAGTGACCTCGCTGCGCCCGGCAATGCCGCTGGCGCTCAGATCAAATCCATGCTGGGGGCCGAACGATAGCTTTGCCCTGGCACCGGCATTTACCGGTTTGGCGAACTGACGTCCAACTCCGCCTAGCTGGATCATCGACACTCCATATCCGTGCTGGACTGCGGCTCCAGCGCTCCAGGCTGAAAACCAGCCATTGAGTATGTTTGGATCGACGTGATGCATGCCGTCCTCGAAACTCACGGCTGATCCCGTCCCGGCGACGGGCGGCGAGTATTTGAGGCCCACGCCAATGCCGACGCCACCTGCATCCAGAAGGACCGCGGCGCGCCTCCCACCGACGCACTCAGAGATCAGGCCAAATTTAAACGCGCTTATGGCAAGAATGGCGGATATCGACTTTGTTTCAACGTACCCCTCCCATTTTACAAGCCCGAGGGGGTCGACGGCTGACAGTGGCCGGTTAGTGACGTAGGCGTACGGATTCACACCTCCAGCCAGTCCGATCGGATCTGCCTGGACATAGCGGCCCGTGGTCGGGTCGTAATCTCGAGCGCCATTGGCATGCAGGCCGGTCAGCGGGTCATAGCGCTGTCCGGGGAACCTTAGGTTGAAGTTGAACGCCGTTCCATCGCCGTCAGGGTCTTCGTCCGGCAGCATTGACCCAAACGGATCGCGGTTGTGCCACCACCGCCACACGATGGCGTTACGTACCGGATCAAGAATCTCGCGCGGCGAGCCGAGGTGGTCAGGCGCGACATAATAGAGTTTGCCGTCGGCGACGAGCCCGACAAGCAGCTCATTCATCCGCACGGCCTGCTTCGAGACCTTCCCAGTGTCGTCATAGTCGGCGAGCCAGCGCCCGGCCTCGTCGAACAGCGTTAGCGTCGTCTTGCCGTTCGTGCCGACAGTGCGGGCAACCCGGTTCCCTTCGCCATCGTACCCATAGCTGACAACGGTCCGCCCCTGTTCGCTGGCTGATGCAAGGCGTGCCGCGCCATCGTAGGCCAGGGTGGCATCGCCAAGCGCGATCAGGTTGCCTGCGTCGTCATAACGACGGGCTTTGCCATCAGCCATGGTCAGGCGGTGCGTGCCTGGCTGGTAGACGTAGCTATCGGTGAGGCCGCCGCCCCTTAGGGCTAGCCGGTCACCGCTGGCGTTGTAGTCAAAGGAGACCAGGTTGCTTCCGGTGTTGTAATCCCGCACTTCGTCGAGGTAGCCAAGCCCGTTGTGGTTGAAGGCGTAGGCGTACCCTCGCGTCACGTCTGCCCGGATGTCGCCACCCGGCGACGGATCGACCCAATAGTTCGAGCCGTTGGGATCAAGCCCACCCCACGCTGTGATGCGACCTGCCTTATCGCGGCTATTTGAGAACGTGTAGTCGTTGCCGTACGTCCAGCTCTCGATATTGTCGAAGGGGCGATACGCCACCTTGGTGATGAGGTCCGTGGATATGCCCGCCTGCTCGACTTTCACGCCGTTGACCTTGCCGTCGATATCGTACCGGTAGACGGCGGTCGCCCCGCCGTCCACGCCCATGGACGCCAATCGACCGGCTTTTGTATACGTGTAGCTGGCCGTCTTGGCCGTGGTGCCCCAGCGCTGGATACGTAGCGCTACGTTGCCTGCCGCGTCATGGCAAAAAAGGGTCGTGCCGCGCAGGGTCGTCATGGCGGTCAGCTGGCCCGTGCCATTGCGCCTGTCGCCGGGGCACGTGGCGTCGGGCGAATCGTAGACGTAAGTAGTGTCGTCCTTCGGGTCGCTGTACGACATCGTCAGGGGACGGCCCAGGGCGTCACGCGTCACGCGGAAGCTGCCGATATCGCCTGGCCCTTCGTGCCTGCTCAGTAGCCCCGCAGCATCGTACTCATCAAAGGCGCTGCCGCCGTCCGGGCTTTCCACGTTCGCGAGATCTCCCATGCCGGTGGTGAGGTACCGGGTGGTGACGGCATCGGGGTCCACGACCGAGGTCACCTGGTCCAGCGGATCGTGCGTGGCCTCTATCCGCGCCTGTTTTCCATCAAGGTCACCAATGGCTTCGCGCAAGCGACCCAGCGCGTCATACGACGAGCTGCTACGGCGTCCGTCGCCATCTTTCATGCCCGTGGGGCGACCGACCTCGTCATAGGTGAAGGTCGACATGCCTGCATCCTCGCCCTGCTCGGTCTCCAGGCGGCCAAGGGCGTCGAACGTACGCTTGAGCTGGGTTTTCAGGAAGAACGAATCGTAGCCCGTCTCGCGAATACGGTTACCCGCCTTGTCGAGCTCGAACATGAGGCGATGGTTCGATGGGTTGGCGACCATGATGAGTCGCCCTGCGGCGTCGTAGTCGAAGGTAAGCGTGACCCCGTCGGCATCCGTGATCGACGTAACGTCACCGCGCTCGTTGTAAGTCATCGATGTGATGGCGACGGTACCGTCGGTTCGCGTTTCCTTACGGGAAAGTAGCCAGCCACGTTTGGTGTACTCGTTTTCGACCAGGGCGCCAGTGGCACTTCGCTCGGCCAGGATGCGCCCGGAGGCATCGAATCGGAGGATTTCTCCCTTATGGCCAGCGGCGTTCTCGATCGTCCACAGGTCACCCTTCCGGTAGTCGCACGCCGAACCACTGCCGCAGCTCGAAGCGGTCGACGGACGATACGTGTAGCGTTGGAGCACGGCGACCCCCGAGGCATCGCTACGGGGGCCTTCCTCCTGCAGGAGGCGGCCCTCGGCGTCATAGGTGAACTTCCACACCCGCGACAGGGTCAGCGGCGCATCCTTCGCCGTGGGGTCGATGGCCGCCCACAGCTCGCGCCGGGTGAGATTGCCCGCGTCGTCGTAGGTGAAGCGTTCTTCACGGCCGGGAAGGGTGATTTTCGTTGGGAGCACGAAGTTGGCAGCCCATTCCGTGCGCACCGCACGTGCGACGGACGTGCCAGCGGCTTCGATACGGTTGGTTTCGCGGCCCTCGCTGTCATGGGTGTATTCCGTAGCCATGCCATCGAAGTTGACCGCACGCTTCAGCGTACCGTCGGCTTCGTATTCGAGTCTGGAGAACGCGGCCCCACAGCCGGAACCTCCGGGTTGGTCAACGCCCACGAGACGCCGCACGCCGCGGACTTCCGCATACCTGAAGGCGTGTACCGCTCCCATCGGCCCCGTGACCTTGACCGTACCGTCCACGTCCCGTTGCAGCGACGTCCGCCCCACGCCGTCCGCGTGCTCGCTACGCATGGCGCGGCCGCTCGCGTCGAAGTAAAAGCTGGCAAACCGCTTGCCGGTTTCGTCGACAATGCCGGTCAGGGCGTGGGGCAGGTCGCTCGTAACGTAGGGTCGCTCGTTGTACAGGTAACGGTGGGATGTGCCATCCGCGTAGGTAGCGGCCAGGAGATCGGCAGTGCGGTCGGAATCGTTTGCGTACGTGAAGCTCACGGCTACACCCGATCCATCGCGGATATCCGTGATCCGGCCGAGTGGGTCGTACGTGAAAGCCAGGGCCCGACCCTGCAAGTCGGTCGCCTCGATCAGCGCGTCTGAGTACCGGAGGCGGATGTGTTGCGACGTGCCGGGGTTGAGATCGGTCAAGCGGCCGGAGGCATCATAGCGCTCTATATCGCCGTCCTTCCCATCGTAGCGCCAGGTGGCCCCTTCACGAACGAGCATCCCGCGCGGATCGACCGTGCTTCGATAGCGCCCGTTCTCCTCGATGAAGTCGATGCGCTCGCCAGTGTGTCTAAACAACCTGACGTGCCTTGCCCCGTCGATCTGCATGATCGATCGATCATAGGTTCCGCGCCATTGACTCCCGAGCCGTGCCAGCGTCGGATCGATCCTTTTGCCGGGGTCATTTGCGTCGTCGCCGTCAAGCACCGCGCCACTGTTGTAGAAGCGTGACCAGCGAAGAGAAGACGCGCCGGTAGGCAGGATGTCGACCACCTCCTGGTATTTATTCCCGAGCCCGACGTTGATGGGGTTGCCCGCGTTGGGGCGCGTCTGGCAATCGCCGCTGCCAAGCTCCGACTGGCGCTCGGCCTCGGCGCCGGGATCCAGTGTCACCCGGCACACGGGTGTCCCGTCTTTCTCGAATGGGACCCAGTTTCGATTCTCATAGGGGCCCGATTCTTGCCCGTCGTCGCCTACGAAGTAGAGGCTGGGTGAAACGTCGCACGCGTAATAGCGGTAGCCATAGGTAGAGTCATGAAGCTCAATTCCGTCCTTGTTGATGTAGTTGTAGCCAGGTACATAGGCGCCGGCAACGAAGCTGAGGTTGGTTAGCTCGCAGTTCGTTCGCCGCAACCGATCGCAGTCAATGGCAATGATTTCTTTCGAGGCCTGGTTTACATCGGTGAAGTACCGTGTTGGCCGGCCCTTTTGAATTACCTCATACTCAAAGTAGGGATCGACATCGACGGCAAAAAGCCGGCGAACAGGCCGCCGCGGATAGGGTGGCGACAGCTGTGCGGTAAAAGCGGTTCCTTGGCACGTGGTGCTCCGATGGGCGAATACGAAGGGCGCGAAGTCTAGACATCCCGCGCTTGTTCGTCTGTCGGTGCAGTGTGACCTGCGTCATATGTGCGGCTTTTTCAGAATTATTCTATTCGTGAGAATTTTCCGCATCGCGCAGGCATACCTCGGCCTGCTTTTTTTGTAAGTCCGTGAGCGGACGAAGCAGCCAAATCTTTCGGCGAGACAAATCTCAACGATTAAAGCGTGGGGATAGGGTGTGGGGGTGTACGGTTGCGTCGTGTGTGTGGCGTCGCGTTTCAGGCGGGCCATCGCGCGCGAGCGCGCTCCCACATGAGAAGAATCTGGGGGGTCAGGCTAGTTCGCCTAGGGCGGCGCGGATGACGTAGAGGGTGTCCATGCGGGGGACGGGGCGGGTGAGGCCGGTGACGAGGCGGGTGAGGTGGTTGCGGCGTACCCATGGCTGGCCTTGCAGCCACACTTGTGTGCGCAGCATGTCGGCGCGTTCGTCGCGGCTTTCCTGCGTGGGGCGCAGGCGGTTCATGACGAGGCGGGCGATGTCGACGGGCGTGCGCGACCACTCGGCGCCCGGGAGCAGGTTGAGCCACAGGTGCGAGCACGAGACCGTGGTGAGGGTCTGGCGGCGTGCGGCGAGGCGAAGCAACGGCGGGCAGTCGCGGCGCAGGCGTTCGAGCACGGTGCGTGGCACGGTGCCTGGGAAATACCTGGCCGCGAGGCGCAGCGGCGGGTAGGCCCACCATGGCAGCGCGGGGCCCTCCCATAGCACCGCCCATTCGTCGCGTGGCATGCGCCGGGCGAGCTGGGCGATGTCATGGAGGTGCAGCAGGCGCAGGCTGCGGCCGCAGACATTGCCCGCGGCGTGTAGCAGCAGGTGCGCCATCAAGGCGCCGCGCGAGGGGTAAGGGTTGATGCCGGGCGACGCCTCGCCGGGCCATACGCGGTCGGTGATGTCCACGGTGTGGATTGGCAGGCGTTCGTGGATCCGCGTGTGCACTTCGATGTTCACCGGCGTGTCGCGATGCTCGCCGAGGCCGCGCACGGGGGTGCCGGCGCGTGGCTTGTAAACGCGGTGCTTCCACTGGCGGAACGATTCGTCATAACCCAGCTCGCCAAGCAGCGCATGCACGACGGGCATGTCCTGCGGCCGCACGAGCAGGTCGATGTCGGCCATGGGGCGCTCACCGGCGATGTAGATGCCCATGCCGTGCAGCGCGGCACCCTTCAGCGCCACCAGTGGCAACGCCATGCTGCGTGCGCGTGCATCGATGCGGTTGAGCAACGCGGCGATGCGTTGCTGGCGTATTTCCACGTGCTCGCGCTGCGTGGCAAGGAACGCCTGCCAGCCGGCCGGCGCCCAGGTGGAGAACCCCGCCAGCAACGGCGAGACGCCATGCGCGACGGCGGCCGCGCCCGCCAGGCGCCACTCGAGTTCGCTCCAGGCGGGCATCGCCGTGCCCGGGCGGGCGAGGGCCAGCTCGGTCGCGAGGGCTTCGGTGGTGACACCCAGGCCACGTTTGAGCACGGGCAGCGGCGGCAGCATGCTCAGGCCCCGGTGGCGAGCCGCGCCCACGCGGCGGGCGTGGGTTCGGCGTTGCGATGCAGGTGCTCGCGGGTGATGAGCTCCGCCCATGCGTGGTCGAGCGCGATGCCTGGCGCGGTGACTTCGCGATGCAGCAGGTCGCGCACCTCGCGGTAGAAGTCGGTCTCGTAGGTGCCGCGGAACATCATGGCGAGATCGTCGCTTTCGTTCCAGTGCGTCTTGCGGCCCAGCTGCGCGCGCACCTCGTCGAAGAACTTCGTGCCGGGCAGGGGGTACGAGACGCTGACGCCGATGTCATCCGGCGCGGCCGCCCGCACCAGGGCACGGGTGGCGAGCAGGTCATCGAGCTCTTCGCCGAGGTAACCCAGCTGGATGAAGAAGCCCACGCGGATGCCCTCGGCGCCGAGGCGCTGCCGCGCGGCGATGAGGTCGGGCACCTTCGTGCCCTTGGTCATGCGATCGAGCACGCGCTGGCTGCCGCTTTCCGCGCCGATCCAGGCTTCGACGCAACCGGCGGCGGCAAGCGCCTTCGCCATCCGCTCGCTGGAAAGGTCCGCGCGGGTCTGGATCATGAAGGGGATCGAGCCATCGCTTGCCGCGAGCTCGGCGGCCAGTTCCGTCACCCAGTCGATGTGGAAGCCGAAGATGTCGTCGGCCATCCACAGGTGGTCGGGCGCGAACGTGCGCTTCAGGTAGGTCATCTCCGCCGCCACATCCTGCGGCGAGCGCTGGTTGTAGTGGTTGCCCCAGATCGGCTTCGCGCACCAGTTGCAGCGGAACGGGCATCCGCGCGATGCCGCCATGTTCAGGCTGAAATAGCCGTGCCGTTCCGTCCACAGCGCGCGGTAACGCGGCATGTCGACCAGGTCCCACGCCGGCAGCCCGCCGATGCGCGGGTCGGGCGGCACGATGCCAAGGCGGGTGACGCGCGTGCCGGCGGGCGAGCGTGTCGCGATGCCAGGCACGCCATCGGTCCACGCGGCCGCATCCAGCGCAGGGTCGCGCGCCAGCCGCTCCACGAGCTCGATCAACGCACCGATGCCTTCGCCGGTGAGCACGGCATCCGCACCCGCGGCGAGGAAGGCCTCGGGGTGGTCGGAGGCATCGGAACCGGCGACCAGCACGCGCGCGCCCGCGGCTTTCGCCTCGCCGATCATCCGGCAGGCGGCGTCGCGCATGTTGCCCAGGCACATCTTGGTGAGGTAGTTGAAGTTGTCCTCGTAGAACACCACGAGCGACGGCGCGGCGGCACGCAGGCTTGGCGCATAGGCTTCGACGCCCTCGGCCAGCATCGCGTCGAAGAGGCCTACCTCATGGCCCATGCGCCGCAGCAGCGCGGCGATCTGCAGGGTGGCCAGCGGCGGGTAGGGCTTGCCGCGCTCCCATTGCTTCCGGTCGTAGCGCAGGAAGTAGGAGTGGCCAACCTGGATCTTCAACATGGGGGTGGGGCCTTTCACGCCAAGCGGGATAGGCGTGAGTGCGCGCGGCCGCCGGGCAGGTTGCCGGCACCGCACGGCAACCTTCGCGGCGGGGAGCCGCACATACGGCGGTTACCCCGGCGGCGCGACCATGACCACGACCCATCCAGGCGATGCCCACGACGTGGCCGCCGACCCGTTCGGCGAGGGCGTGCGGCTGCCCTTCGGCTGCCGCTGGCCCGTGCTGGGCGCGTCGTTCGTCTTCGCCAGCAACAGCGAGGCGTTGCTGGCGATCGCCGGCGAGGCCTACGACGGGCTTCCCGCGCACCGGCTGGGCCCGGTGCCCCCGGTGTTCCATGTCGAACTGCGCCTGGGCCCGGCCCGGCCACCCTGCGAGGGCGAACCCCCGCCGATGCGCACGTCGTCGGGTGGCGGCATGGTGCTGGGTATCGCCGACCCGTGGAACCATGTGCTGGTGTCGCCCGCGCAGCGCCGCGCCGTGGTGACGGTATCGGCCGACCGCCTCGCGCACCCGTACCACGTGCGCTACGAGATGATCGAGTTCGCGGTGTACTTGCTGGCCGCGCGCGGGCAGGAACTGGTGTCGCTGCATGCCGCGTGCATCGGCGGTGACGGCCGTGGCGTGTTGTTGCTGGGGCCATCGGGCGCGGGCAAGTCCACGCTCACCTTGCAGGCCGCCGTCGACGGCTACGACGTGATGGCGGAAGACGGCGTGTTCGTCGAGCCGAAGCGCCTGCGGGCCACCGGCGTGCCGCATTACCTGCACGTGGCCGACGGCAGCCTGGGTTGGCTTGACCCTGCCACGCGCCGCGCCGTGGCGGCATTCCCGCGCATCCGCCGCCGTAGCGGCGCCGAAAAATACGAGATCGACCTGCGCAAGGGCGCGTTCCGCCCCGCGGCCGCCCCGCTCGATATCGTGGCGACGGTGCTGCTCTCGTCGCAGCGGGGCGATGGCCCGTTGCTCGAGCCGCTGGCGCGCGACGAAGCGACGATGCGCCTGGCCGAAGACCAGCCGTATGCCTCGCATCAGCCGCACTGGCGCCGGTTCGTCGACGGTGCCCTGCAGCGCGGCGTGTGGGTGCTGCGGCGCGGGGCAGACCCGCGCACGACGCTCGAAGCGATGGCGCCGTGGCTCGCGCTGCAGGAAGCGGTGGGCTGAGCATGCGCATCGCGCCCGCCTGGCGTGGCGTGCTGGCGTTGCTGCCACGCGCCGAGCGCGTGTCGCTGCTGGTGTATGCGTTGCTCTCCGTCGGCGCAGCCGTCAGCGGCAGCGTATCGGCCGTGTTGCTGGTGCCCCTCGTGCAACCGGGCCACGACGTGCCCCTGGCCAGCGCGAGCCTTGCCACCAACGCCGCGGGGTTTGCCTTGGCCGGCGTCGCCTTCGCGTGGCTGCGTTGGCAGTCGGCCCGCCTGGGCGCGGCACAAGTGGCGCGCTTCGCGGTGGCGCTGCGCGGCGACGTGCACGCGCACCTGCTGCGCGCACCCCTGCGTGAGCTCGACGGCAGCCGCTCCGCGGAGATCGCCAACGTGCTCACCTACAACGGCGAGATCCTCGTGCAGGGGTTCAGCGCGATGCAGCAGCTGGCCGTGGCGCTGCTCACGTCACTGGTGAGCATCGGCTTCGCCTTCTGGATTTCGCCGCTGCTGATGCTGTCGATCCCCGTGCTGCTCGCCGCCATCGTGCTGACCTCGCGCGTGACGGGCAAGGAGCAGGCCGACGTGAGCCGCCGTTACGTCGCCGACATGACGGCGCTGTTCTGGCACAGCGAGGATTTCCCGCGCCGGCTGCGCCATGTGCGCTCGTTCGGCCGTGAAGACGCCGAGCGCGCGAGTTACGGCGATGTCTCGCAACGGCTGGGTGAGGGCTACCGCCGCCAGCTCGAACTCGTGGCGTCGAGCCGCCTGGTGCTCGAACTGGGCGCCGCGCTGGGTATCCCGGCGGTGTTTGTCCTTGCCCATCGTGGTGGCAGCGTGGACGGCGCGGGGCTCGTCGCGGTCGGCCTGCTGCTGGGCCGCCTGCTGCCGTACCTCGTGTCCACGCGGCAGGGCTTCCAGCAACTGCGTTCGGCGGAACCCGCCCTGGTGCTGTGGCAACGCTACATGCACGTTGCCGCCGCGCCATCGCAGGACGAGCCGCCGCCCGGTGGCGGCGAGGTCGCCCCCATTACGATCGACCACCTGCGCGTGCAGCCGCCGCGCGATGGCCTGATCCTGGAAGGGCTCGTGCTGCGCCCGGGCGAACTCATCCTGGTGACGGGCGATTCCGGCATCGGCAAGAGCAGCCTGGTCGACGCGCTCGCCGGCATGGCGCCGCCGGCAACGTTCGCGGCACGCCGCGGCGCAACGCCGCTCGATTTCGCCGCCTGGCAGGCCCACGTGGCCCGCGGGGCCTATGTGGCGCAGGGCGTGCGGCCGTGGCAGCGCACGGTGCGCGAGGTGCTCCAGTGGGCCGACCCGGAGGCCACCGACGCCACCTTGCGCGCCACCTTGCGCACGGTGGGCCTGCTTGCCCGCGTCGACGCCGCCACGGAAGGCCTGGGCCTGGACGTGAATGGCCCGGCCAGCCGCCTCTCCGGCGGGGAGATGCAGCGGCTGATGCTGGCCCAGGTGATCCTGCGCCGCCCCGTGCTCGCCGTGCTGGACGAGGCCACCAGCGGGCTCGACGGGCCCTCGGAACTGGCCGTGCTGCGCGGCGTGCGGGCCAGCCTGCCGGGCACGATCCTGCTGGTGGTCTCGCACCGCGAGGCCGTGGCCACGATCGCCGACGTGCACGTCCGGGTGGCCGCGGGCTATGCCGAGGTAGACGCCCTCCCCACCATTCGGACTATTGTCCCTTCACGCCGGCCGGCCTAACGTCAATGCCGACGACAGGGGGTTCGGCCATGGCAGCCAGGCGCACCATCACTTTGTTTCTCGCGGGCCTTGCGCTCACGGTGGCCTGTGGCAGCGCCGGCGGCCTCGGCCAGGCATCGTTCGACAGCGTTGCACTGCGCCATCGCCCCGACCCCTGGCACAGCGACCCCTGCGGCCCGACGCGCCCCATCGTGGGCATCTGCCGCATGCTGCGCCCCGTTCGCGGGTAAGCCACCACATCGGCTAGGCTAGGGCCCTCACCGGGGGATCCTTATGCGCTGCCTGTTCGCCATCGCGACGCTATCCATGTTGTCGGCCGCGCCCGCCTTCGCCGGCCGCGTGGCCATCGAAGTGGTGGATGCCGCTGGCAAGCCCATCCCCGATGCCGTCGTCACCCTGGCGCCCAACCCTGGCACGCCTGCGCGCAGCGGCGCCGCCGCCACGCATTTCGTCGACCAGAAGGATGAGACCTTCATCCCGTACGTCACGGCGCTGCGCGTGGGCGATAGCGTCGTGTTCCGCAACAGCGACATCACGCGCCACCATGTGTACTCGTTCTCGGCGCTGCAGAAATTCGAGTACATGCTGGCACCCGGCGAGAGCAGCGCGCCGCTCGTGATGAACAACCCCGGCAACGCGGCCGTGGGCTGCAACATCCACGACCACATGCTCACGTACCTGTACGTGACGAAGGACCCGGAGATGGCAGTGACCGACGCGAAGGGCAGGGCAAGCATCGATGGCCTCGCCGCGGGCGGCTACAAGGCGCACGCGTGGCACCCGCAGCTGCGCCCCGGCATCACGCTGCCGATCCAGGGCGTGACGGTGGCCGAGGGCGCGCCGGCCACGCTGCGCTTCGTGCTCGCGCTGCTGCCGAACCCGCGCGGCCCCATGGATCGCGAGCACATCGGGTACTGAGCCGCCCATGCGCGTGCCCGGCTTCCGCACGCGGCTGGCGCTTTTCTTCGTCGCCACGCTGATCTTCGTCCAGGGCGTCACCGCCGTGCTGGGCTACACGGTGGCGCGGCGCGAACTGGTGCAGGAGGGTGGCCGCCAGCTGGCCGCCAACGCCCATGCCTTCGTGGCGCAGATGAACGATCTCTCGGCCAGCGTGGCCGCTGGCGTGCAGATCATGTCGCTGGATTACGGCCTGCGCTCGGCCATCGCCGCCAGTGACCGCGACACCATCCTCTCGGTGCTGCGCAACCACGGCCGCCGCGTGGGCGCGGCGCGCATGCAGCTGCTGCACCTCGACGGCAGCGTGCAGGTGGATACCGCGGGCACCGACGAGGGCAAGCCGTTCGCATGGCCCGACCTGCTCGCGCGCGCCTACGACGAGCGTACGGCGGCCATGGCGGTCACGGGCGGCAAGGCGTACTGGGTCGTGGTCGTGCCGATCTACGCGCCGCAGCCGGTGGGCCTGGTGGTGGCCAGCATCCCGGTCGATGACGCGCTCATCGCGCACATGCAGCAACTCTCCGCATTGCCGCGCGATGTCGAGCTGGCCACGCCGGTGAAGGATGGCTACGCCGTCATCGCGCGGGGCACGTCGCATTCCGAACTCACTGCGCAGTTCCAGGGCGCGGGCGCGCGGCTGCCCTCGGAGCCGCGGCTGGTTCGCATCATGGGCCGCGAATACCTCGTGCTGGCGCAGCCGCTGACCCAGGCGCGCGGTGGCGGCGCGGTGTACGCGGTGCTCGGCTATTCGCTCGACGACGCGCTGCACCCGTTCCAGCCGGTGTGGAACGCGTGGCTGGCGCTGCTGGCCTTCGCGCTGGTGGCCGGTTTCTTCGTGGCGTGGCTGGTGGCGCGCGGCGTGTCGCGGCCCGTGGAAGCGCTGGCCGAGTCCGCGCGGCGCATCGCCGGTGGCGACTACCACGATGCGCCCGACGTGCGCCGTCGCGACGAGATCGGCGAACTGGCCACGGCGTTCCGCACCATGGGCGATGCGGTGCGCGAGCGCGAGCTGCGCATCCGCCACCAGGCCTTGCACGACGAGGTGACGGGCCTGCCCAACCGCGCCGCCGCCGAAGACGCCATCGACAACGACCTCGCCTCGGCCGCGGCGCAGGTGGGCGCGCTGCTGATCGTGGGCGTGACGCGCCTGCCCGACATCATCAAGACGGTGGGCCACGCGCTGGCCGACCGGCTCATGCGCGATGCCGGCCAGCGCCTGTGCCAGGCGGCGCCGCAGCACTTCGTTGGCCGTGCCACCGATACGCAGTTCGTGGTGTGGCTGCGCGGCGCCGACCGCGCCGAGGCCATCGCCGCCGCCTTCCGCATGGTGGATGCCCTGGGCCAGCCCTACCACGAGGGCGACGTGAGCATGGACATGGGGCCCGCCGTCGGCATCGCGCTGGCGCCTGCGCACGGCGAGCGCGCCGCGCCCCTGATGCGGCGTGCCGAGGTGGCGGAGTTCGCGGCGCTGAAATCCACGCGCGGCGTGGATGTGTACGACCCGCCATCGGATCCGCACCGCCCCGAGCGCCTGTCGCTGATGAGCGAGCTGCGCGCGGCCATCGATGCCGACGCGCTGGAGCTGTTCTTCCAGCCCAAGCTGCGCCTGGCCGATGGCCAGGTCGACGCGGCCGAGGCCCTCATCCGCTGGCACCGGCCGGGGCGGGGCATGGTGCCGCCCGAGATGTTCATCACCGTGGCGGAGGAGACCGGCAACATCGGCCGGCTCACCCGCTGGGTGCTGGCCCACGGCATCGCGCATGCCGCCGAGCTGATCCATGCGGGGCATAGCATCCGCGTGTCGCTGAACCTCTCCGCCCGCGATATCGGCGACCCGGGGCTGCCCGACCGCGTGGCCGAGCTGTTGCACGCCCACGGCGTGCCGGCCTCGGCCATCGCGCTGGAGGTGACCGAGAGCGCGGTGATCGGCGAGCCCGAGGCGGCACTTCAAGTCCTTCGCCGCCTGGCCGATACGGGTATCGACATGGCGATCGATGATTTTGGCATCGGCCAGACCTCGTTCGCCTACCTCCGCCGGCTGCCTGTCCGTGAACTGAAGATCGACAAGATGTTCGTCCAGCACCTCGCCACCGACCCCACCGACCGGACCATCGTGCGTTCGCTGGTGGAGCTCGGCCATCGCCTGGGGTACCAGGTGACGGCCGAAGGCGTCGAGGATGCGGAGAGCATGGCGTTCCTCGCATCGGTGGGGTGCGACCACGCCCAGGGATACCACGTCGGCCGCCCGGTGGATTTCGCTGCCTTCGTGGCGCGCATCGGCGCGCGGGACCCGGGTGGCGCGTGACGCGGTGCCTTGCCTTCCTCCTCGCCCTCGCCAGCCTTGCCCCGTCCTTCGCCGCCGCGCAGGATGTGAAAGTGCATGCGTTCGCGGATGCGCGGCTGGTCGATGCGCCCGACGACGCCAGCTTCATGCAGGGTGGCCCGGGCCGCACACGCTACGGCGATGACGCCCGCGGCGTGCGCTTCGGCGCGGCCGGCGTGGTGGTCACGGCCCAGCTCACGCCCGCGCTGTTCGCCCTGGCCGACGTGCAGGTGCAGCGCACCGACCGCGACGACTGGCAGGTGCCCGAGGCGTACCTGCGCTACCGGCCGCTATCGCTCTCCGCGTGGCGCACCTCGGTGAAGGTGGGCGAATACTTCCTGCCCATCTCGCTCGAAAACGATGGCATCGGCTGGACCAGCCCATGGACCATCACGCCCTCGGCCATCAACAGCTGGGTGGGCGAAGAAATCCGCGGCATCGGCGCCGAGCTGCGCGAGGAGTGGCGCGGCGAAAGCGGCACGGCCACGTTCGGCGGCGGCCTGGTGCGCCACAACGACGTGGCCGGCCAGGCGCTCGCCGCGCGCGGGTGGTCGTTCAACGACGCCACGCTGGGCCTGGGCGGCCGCCTGCCCGAGCCCGACGACGAAGGCGGGCACGAACGCTATGCGCCGTTCCAGTCCATCGGCCGCCGCACCGGCTGGTACGCCGACGGTGGCTGGAGCTCGCCGCGCGGGTTCCAGGTGCACGTGCTGCGCTACGACAACCGCGGCAACCCCACGGCGTCGCGCCTGTACAACGATGGCAACGACCACCTGTACGCGTGGCGTACGCATTTCTGGTCGCTGGGCGCGCAGATGGAAACCGGCCCGGTCACGTGGATCGCGCAGGACATGGATGGCGATACCGAAGCCTGCCCGCCGATCCAGTGTTTCCGTTACCGGTTCCAGTCGGCGTTCCTGCTGGCGGGGTGGAACCGCGGCGCCTGGCGCCCGACGCTGCGCTACGAAACCTTCCGCACCTGGCGTGCCGGCGAGCGCGGGCATGCGCTCACCGCCGCGCTAAACTGGCGCCCGCTCGACTGGCTGCGCCTCAGCGCCGAATGGCTGCGCGTGGACGCCACGCGCGCCGGGCGGCTCGATTTTGGCCTGGGCCCGCGCGAGCGGGGCAACCAGGTGCAGCTGCTGGCGCGGATGCTTTATTGAAGGGGCACGGGGTGGAGCACGACGTCTGGGAGCGTAAATACAACCTCGCCCTGGAGCGGATGGAGCGCGACGAGCGCGACTTCCGTGCCATCGAGGAGAGCCTGCGCCGCCTGGTGCTGAGGCTGTCGGCGCTCGCCCGCGGGCAGAGCGCCGCGGCCGACCGCCTGCTTGACCAGCTGGGTGAAGGCCTGCGCGAGGCCTGCGAGCCCGAACGCCTGGAACCGATCCTCGATGCGCTGGCTGAGGCCGTGGCGGCGCTGGACGCGCGTGCGCCGGCGTTGGCCGAAGCCGTCGCGCCGCCCGGTGCCGGCGGCACGACCGAGGCCGCCGGGGCCGAGCCGGCACCCGTGGCCGAGGCCGCCGCCACCCGCGCCGAAGATGCCGAAGCCATCGCGTCGTTGCGCGCCGACGTGGCCAAGCTGCAGAACCTGCTGGCCGAAGTCAGCGGCCGCCTCGGCGACATGACCCGTTACCTCGTCGCCGAGCTCGAAGGCGCCGCGGCCTCGGCCGATCCGGGCCGGGTGTTGGGCGAGCAGGTGGGCGCGGAGATGCGCCAGCTAAGCGAGCAGGTGCACGATGCCAGCGACCTCGCCGCCCTGCGCGAGCAGGTCACCGGCCGCCTGGCCATGATCGACCAGCATTTCCGCGATTACCGCGAGCGCGAGGACGCCCGGCTGGCCTCGTACCGCGAACGCGCCGAACGCATGCGCGATAGGGTGGAGGAGCTGGAAACCCAGACCGAATCGCTGCAGGACTCGCTGCGCCGCGAGCACGAGCTGGCCCTTACCGATCCTCTGACGGGCCTGCCGAACCGCCTGGCGTACGAGCGACGCATGGCCGAGCTCGAGGCCGACGTGCGCGAGGGCCGGGCCACGGCTTGCATCGGCGCCTTCGACATCGACCACTTCAAGGTCATCAACGATACCTACGGCCATGCGGCGGGCGATGCCGTGCTGCGCATCGTCGGCCAGACCCTGGCGAAGGCGCTGGAAGGCAAGGCTTTCGTCGCCCGTTATGGCGGTGAGGAATTCGCGGCGGTGTTCACGGGCGCCGCCCCCGACGACGCACTCGTCGTCGCGCGTGCGCTCTGTGCCACCGTGGAAGGCCTGGCCTTCCATGCGAGCCAGAAGCCGGTGAAGGTGACGATGTCGGGCGGGCTCACCCGCTTCGGCGCCGACGAGCGGGCCGCCACGGCCTTCGACCGCGCCGACCGCGCCCTGTATGCCGCCAAGCGCGCGGGCCGCAATACCTGCATCGTGCTCTGACATTTCAAACACGCGCCGCCCGCCATCATCGGGCGTGGATTCCTTCAATCCCCGGCGCCCCGGTATAGCCACCCTCGGTGGCGCCGTTCTTTTTTCCGACACCCGCCGCTCGCGCGCCGCCACGCCGCACAGGAGCACGCCATGTCCGAAGCCACGCCGCCGCCCGGTCCCGATTTCACGCAAGGCATCCCCGCCAGTGACGTGCCCGCCGAGGGCGTGCTGGCCGGTCGCGTCGGCGATGACGCCGTGGTGGTGGGCCGCACGGCCGATGGGTTCGCGGCCATCGGGGGTTCCTGCAGCCATTACGGCGGTGCGCTGGGCGAAGGCATCCGTGTGGGTGGCAACGTGTTCTGTCCGCTGCACCACGCCTGCTTCGACCTCACCACGGGCCGCGCCGTGCGCGCACCGGCACTGGCACCCGTCGACCGGTGGCGGGTGGACGAGCGCGACGGCAAGCTCTTCATCCACGAGAAGCTGCCAGCCGCGGACGCCGCCGACCCGACGGACACGCCCGATCGCCACATCGTCATCATCGGCGGCGGTGGCGCAGGCTTCGCCGCCGCGCAGCGCCTGCGCGAGCTGGGCTTCGACGGCACGCTGACGATGATCAGTGACGACACCGACGCGCCGTACGACCGGCCCAACGTCTCGAAGGATTACCTCGCCGGCACCGCGCAGCCCGAATGGATGCCGCTGAAGGACGAGGATTTCTACAAAGAGCACGAGATCGACCTGCGCCTTGGCGTCACCGTCGACCACGTCAACGCCGAGCACCGCACGGTGACCCTGGATTCCGGCGAGCGCCTCGACTACGACACCCTGCTGCTATGCACGGGCGCGGAGCCGATCCGGCCTGGCGGGCCGGGCTTCGACGGGCCGAACGTGTTCACCGTGCGGACGATGCAGGATGCACGGGCGATCATCGATGCACTGGGCCACGCAGGCCCCGTCGCCGTCGTCGGCAGCAGCTTCATCGGCATGGAAGTGGCCGCGGCGTTGCGCGAGCGCAAGATCGACGTGCACGTGATCGGGCACGAGGCCGTGCCGCTGCAGCGCGTGCTGGGCGAGGGCCTGGGCAACATGATCCGCGCGCTGCACGAATCGCACGGCGTGCACTTCCACCTTGGCCGCAAGGCCACGGGGTACGAAGACGGCGCCGTGGTGCTTGACGATGGCAGCAAGGTGGCGGCAGCCACCGTGATCCTCGGCCTTGGCGTGGCGCCGCGAATCGCGCTGGCCGAAGCGGCGGGCTTGCAGATCGACGATGGCGTGCTCGTCGACGCCGCGATGCGTACCTCCGACGACGACATCTACGCCGCGGGCGACATCGCCCGCTTCCCCGGCCTCGACGACACGCGCCAGCGCGTCGAACACTGGGTGGTGGCCGAACGCCAGGGCCAGGTCGCCGCCGCGGCCATGCTCGACATCGACGAGATCTACAACGAAGCCCCGTTCTTCTGGACGATGCACTACGACACCAGCATCCGCTACGTCGGCCACGCCAGCGAATGGGATGACGTGGAAGTGCTCGGCTCGATCGAAGGCAAGGACTGCGAAGTGCGCTTCAAGAAAGACGGCCGCGAACTGGCCGTGGCCACGGTCAATCGGGACAAGGCGTCGCTCGAGGCGGCCGAGCGGTTGGCGAATGCTTGAGGGCTAGCGCTCTTTCCTCAGATCGACCGAACGCGGAAATTCCGCCCCTTGATCTTCCCCTCGCGCAAGCGCCCCAGCGCCTTGTTGGCGAGATCGCGCTTGATCGCCACGTAGGCCCGCGTGGCGTACACATCAATCTTGCCGATGTCGTTGCCATTGAGCCCCGCATCACCCGTGAGCGCACCCAGGATGTCGCCCGGGCGCAGCTTGTCCTTTCGGCCGGCGTCGATCACCAGTGTCTTCATGGGCGCGAGGTTCAGTACCTTGCGGCCGTCGCCGGGCTTGGCGGGGTAGCGGGGGATGGGCGCGCCGAGGCGCTCCTCGATGGTGCGCACCTTGGTGAGCTCGCGCGAGCCGGCCAGGGTAATGGCGAGGCCGCTGGCGCCCGCGCGGCCGGTGCGGCCGATGCGGTGGGTGTGGGTATCGGCGTCGTGGGCCACGTCGTAGCTCACCACCAGCGGCAGGCCGGTGATATCGAGGCCGCGCGCGGCGACGTCGGTGGCGACGAGCACGTTGCAACTGCGGTTGGCGAAGCGCACCAGCGCTTCGTCGCGGTCGCGCTGGTCGAGGTCGCCGTGCAGGGCGAGCGCGCTGAAGCCCAGGCGGTCGAGCGCGGCGGCCAGTTCGTCGGTGTCCTTGCGCATGTTGCAGAACACCAGCGTCGATTCCGGCTTCTCGTGGCCGAGGATGCGGGCGAGCACATCGGTCTTCAGCGCCGGCTCCACTTCCACCACGCGCTGCTCGATGGTGGTTTCGTTGTGCGGCTCGTCGATGGTGACGACGACCGGGTCCTTCTGCACGCGGCCGCTCACCGCGCGGATCTCATCCGGGTACGTGGCCGAGAACAGCAGGGTCTGGTGGTGCCTGGCGATGCGCTTGATGATGTCGTCGATGGCTTCCTCGAAGCCCATGTCGAGCATGCGGTCGGCCTCGTCGAGCACGAACGTGTTGATGCCGCCACCATGCAGGCTGCCGCGCTTCAGGTGCTCCTGCACGCGGCCGGGCGTGCCCACCACGATGTGCGGGTCGTGCTCCAGCGAGGCCAGCTGCGGGCCCAGCGGCATGCCGCCGCACAGGGTGAGCAGCTTCACGTTGGGGATGTTCACGGCGAGGCGGCGGATGCTCTTGGCCACCTGGTCGGCCAGCTCGCGGGTGGGGCACAGCACCAGCGCCTGCAGGCGGATCACCGAGGGGTCGAGCCGCTGCAGCAGCCCCAGCCCGAACGCGGCGGTCTTGCCGCTGCCGGTGCGGGCCTCGGCCATCACGTCGCGGCCCTCGAGGATCGGCGGCAGGCTTTCGCGCTGCACCGGGGTCATCTCGGTGTAGCCGATGGCCTCGACGGCGGCGAGGAGGGCGGGGGAGAGGTTGAGCTGGGAGAAGGCATTCATGGGTGCGATTTTCGCATGAATGCTTGTCGACGACGGTCTATCGCGCGCAAGCGCGCTCCCACCAGGGCCGCCCGGGAGCGTTAGTGGGCGGCGTTCGTCGCCTGGACGGCCTGGTGCGAGGCCTCTTCGAGATGGGCGTAGGCCAGGCTGGCGCCATAGATGCCGACGGCGGCGGCCGTGTACCAGAGATAGCGGCGCACCTTCGCGGAAAGCGGGCGGCGGGCGCGCGGCGCGGCGTGGTCCGGGCGCGTGCGCCGGGCCCGGCCAGGCCGGTGGTGGGCCACGGACGGGCGGTCCGCGGCCGGTGCCGTGCTGTGCGGCAGTTCCATGTGTTTTCCCCTGTGCCCGCGGGCGCGGACAGTGCGGATCCTATGCCCGGTCAAGGTGTTCCGCCAGTGCCCGGCACCGGCGCCGGTGGCGCGACCGCCAGCGGCGGCGGTGCCGGGGCCACGCCGCCGTTGCGGTAGACCGCGCTTTCGGCGGTGGCGCCGCCGCGCGTGGCATGGATATCGCGGATGTACCAGGTGAACAGCGTGACCATGGCCAGGGCCATGACCATGGCCGCGACGACGCTGGCGACGGCGGCGCCCCGCCCGGGCGAGGGCTCGGGAGGTGCTGGCGGCAGCGCCTGCACGGGGGCCCAGATGGGTGACTCGGGTGGCGGCAGGCGGAACCCGTGGGGCTCCTCGACGGGGCCCAGCAGGGCACGCAGCGCGCGGCCATCCACGAGGCGCACGTGGCGGAAGCGGGCGGCGGCGTCGATGGCGGCCCGGGTGAATTCCCCCGAGGTGATGAGCATGGCGCTGGTGGCGCCGGCGTGCGGCATCTGGCCGATCACCCGGTGCACGTCCTCGTGCGGCACCTGGAACGCCGTCCAGTGCTTGCACATGGCGATGACGGTCTCGTCGCCCCGGCGCAGCACGAGGTCGAAGCCACGATGGGCCGGGTCGCCATGGCGCGCGTGCTCCACGGCATACCCCTGGCTTTCGAAGTGGCGGGCCACCTGCTTCTCGAAGTCGAGCCACGACAGCCGGCTGAGCGCGTCGGCGTAAAGATGGCGCACGGGCTTGAACGCGCCGCTCATGCGACGCGCGCCACGGGTGTTGCTGCGAGGACGTGGTGCCTCCCGGCACCCCGCGATACGGCCATGTTCAATCCCCCCGGACCCCGGATCCCACCGGGTGACGCAATGTAACCCGCGGGCGCGGGCATTTCTGTAGTCCTACGCCTACACGTTCCCGGTGCGAATGCCCCGATCGCGCAAAGAAACCGTGAAATCACACAGCCGCGTGGGGGCGTGTTCGTACAATGGCGCCTTTCGCGACCATGACCCAAGGAGAACCACGTGCGGAAGTTCAAGGCAGGGATCGGGCTGGCGCTGGCCGTGCTGGCACCGTGGGCGCAGGCGGCCGGGTTCGATTGCGCGAAAGCGTCCACCGGCGTGGAGAAGGCCATCTGCGCCACGCCGAAGGTCTCGGCCGCGGACGGCCAATTGGGCGAGGCCTTCAAGGCCGCGCTGGCCACCCACCCCGAGCTGGCCGACGCACTGAAGCTCGACCAGCGGCACTGGCTGGCGGCACGCGATGAAACGCTGTCGGCCTACCCTTCGGTGGCCAAGGCGCAGGCCAGCGTGCTTGGGCTCTATGGCGACCGCATCGCGTTCCTGAAAGGGCTCGATGCAAAAGCGTGGCCGGCGCCCTTCGAGGCATTGCGCGACGCCGCGGCGAAGCTCCCCGCGGCCGGTGCGGTGATTCCCGACGACCTCGCGAAGCTGGGGGCCGGCATCACGCTCGCCCAGGACGTGCAGCTGGAGGATGGCAAAGGGTTCCCCTACGAACCCGACGCCAAAGTGGCGGCGGCCTTGAAGGAGCTCGACAGCTACGCCGGCTATCGCAAGCTTGAGGGTTCGCCCGTCAGCTCGCTGTGGTCCATGGGCGGTACCGCGCACTGCTGGAGCGAAACCCCCTTTCGCATCGATGGCAAGCGCGCCATCGCGGTGCCGCGCCCCGACGTGTGGGGCGATGGCGATTGCATGACGAACCACGGGATGGCGCGCATCGGTGACCGCACCGTCGCGTTCCTCGTCCGCGGCGGCTCGCAGGACGAAGCCGGGCTTATCGCCGCCGCCTGGAACGGCAAGACTTTCGATCATGCGCGCATGCTCGTCTTCCGCTTCGACCGCGCGCTGAAAGTGGACGCGGCCACGTGCGGGCCCGACAAGGCCCCCTGCGACGACTTCGCCAGGGCGGCGCTCGCCGCCGCGACGCGCTTCGACCGCAGCCCGCAGAAGGGCACGATGGATGCCGCGTTCCCGGGTTACGACAAGGGTGCGTATGCGGCCGTGCTAAAGGCGGCGCAGGCCACCGGCGGCCCGCTGGAAAAAGACGGCCAGCCGCCCGAGTTGCCCTTGCTCGACGATGCCGGTGGCAAGATGACCGGCTACAGCAGCGATGCGCAGCCGTTCCCGCTCGTGTTCCGCGGCGAAACCCTGCTCGGCCTCATCGACCACGGCCACGTGGGCTGGCGCGTCAACGACGACTGGATGGTGGCGGCGTGGCGCGTGAAGGACGGCAAGGCGGTGCCCGCCGCGGCGGCGTATATCTCGGTGAACCGTGGCAAGCTGTTGCTCGCCGCCCCGGTGCCCGCACCGGCACCTGAAAGCCACTGAGGCCCGCGCCATGCAAACCTTCGCCACCAGCATGTCGGGCACGGTCCGCTGGATCGGCATCGCCACGGTACTGCTGGTCGTCGCCGCCGTGGCCATCGTGATGACACGCGATGCGCCAGCGGTGCTCGGCGTGCCGTTCGCCGGCATCCTCACGCTGGCACTGGCCGTCTGCTATGCCGTTTCACCGCTTCGCTATGAAGTGGGCGATGGCCGGCTCGTCATCCGCCGCCAGGTCGGCCGCACCACCGTGGAACTGCGCGGCGCGGCGGTGCATGCCGATGACGACGGGTTCCGCGGCCTCATCCGCGTCTTCGGCAATGGCGGCTTCTTCGCCTTCGATGGCCTGTTCTATTCGCGGCGCCTGGGCATGCTGAAGGTGGCCTCGCGCCACCGTGGCCCCGCCGTGGTGCTGCAGCCCACGGGTGGCCGCAAGCTGCTGCTCGCCCCGGACGACCGCGACGCGTTCATCGCCGCGCTGGTGCGCCAAGGGGCATCGCTGTCACATTAATTCGCTGTCATGTGGGCGCCACGCGGTAGCAGGAACTTGCGACCCGGTGCTATACACACGGCATCCCCACCGGCAGGAGCCGACACCATGGCACGTGCTTCACGGATGTTCCCCCTCGTCGCCGGCGCACTCGCGCTGTGCGCCTTCACCGCCCCCACGCTCGCCGCCGATCTCGCTACCCAGGGCTGGGACCAGGGTCGCGGCGTGTACCTGCTGCCGGACCAGCACGGTGCGCAGTTTGGCCTGGTCGCCTATGAGGACCGGCCGACGCATCGTGTTTCGTATGGCTTCCGCGAGCTGCCGCAGCGTGCCAACTGCGCCGCGGGTTCGATCGGGCGCAGCGCGGTCTTCGACATCGAGGGCCAGCGCCTGGCGTTCCGCCGCGAATGCATCAATGGCACGTTTACCTTCGTGCCGCGCAGCACGCCTACCCGCCGTGCGTTCGAGGGCCTGCTCGCCTCGCACACGGTGCTGCACATGCGGGCGCCCTCGTTCTTTCCGTATACGTTCGACCTGGCGGGCCTGCCGGCCGTGCACCAGGCCCTCAACGTGCAGATCGCGCGCCGCGCCGCGCGCTGACGCCCGCCCTGGGCGTCACCACTTGATGGTGACGCTCACGCGCAGCGCCTGGTCCTTGCTGCCGCCGCCGAACATGCCGCGGTAGCTCGCATCCACCGAGGTGCCCTTGCTGGTCGCGAACGCGATGCCGAGGTCGGCGACCGCGGCGTTGCGGGGCGTCGGCACGCCGATGGCGCGCATCGGGTCGCCGTCGGGGATGAGCCGCTGGGTATCGGTGGGGCGCACGTCGTCGCCCCAGGCATGCTGGTAGCCGAGGCCGGCGTGGCCGACGACGCCATCCTGGAACTGCATGGCACCGCGCACGCCCACGGTGCCGATGTCGACATGGCCGTGGGTGCCGTCCACGCGCAGCGCCGTGGGCGCGTTGGTTTCGTTGATCGCGTCCTGGAACAGCTGCGCGCGGGCCAGGTTCACGAATGGGGTGATGGAGCCACGCGGGGTGGCGAAGCGGTAACCGCCGTCCACCCAGGCCTGGGCGATGCCGCCGCCGTAGCGGGCTTCGGCGACGGCACCTGGCGTGCGCCGGTGGCTATCCATCCGGCTCCAGGTGTAGCTGGCGCCGCCCTGCCATTCCCAATGGCCTTGCTGGCCGCTGACGTAGCCGCCGGCGACCGACGACTGGGCCTGGACCACGCCACCCGGCGCGCGGGCGGTCAGGTTGCCGGCACCCACGAGCGCACCGACGTGGAGCTCGCCCAGGTCGCGGTCGATGCCCCCCACCACGCCGCCCCCGTTGCTGCGCAGGCGCGCGGCGCCGGCGTTGCCGTCGTGGTCGCCCCAGTGGCCCCAGGTCGAGGTCCACATGCCGTCGTCGCGGGCCCCGCCGGTGGCCTGCACCAGCGTATGGCGCAGTACCGACGCACGGATCTGCCGGCCGTCGTCGAGCAGGGCGGTGCGGTTGGATGTCAAAAGGTCGCCACCCTCGGTGGCCGCGTGGGCCGGGTGCGACAGGAACAGTCCCACGCCGGCGCCGAGGGCGGCGAGGAGGGGCACTTTTGGCCGCGACGCGGCAGGGCACGGAAGGGTCATGGGCGCTGGGTTCCCGGGTAGGCGCGATGGGAAACCGACACCGGCACCCTCGTCCCGGGAACGCAGCAATGGCTATGCCATGGGGTGTGAAGGCCCACCCGGAGCCTTCACAAAGATGATGGCCCTCACCTCACCTGTGGGAGCGCGCTTGCGCGCGATCGCGCGCAGCGCGCTCCCACAGGGAAAGCCACAGAGGGGGCGTTAACGCTTGCGGCGCAGCGCGTACCCGATGCCCAGGATCGCGAACCACGCCGGGCTGGCCAGCAGCGCCTGGCGGGTATCGGCTTCCAGCGTGAGCAGCACCAGCACGAAGGCGAAGAATGCCAGGCACACCCAGCACATGAGCACGCCGCCGGGCATCTTGTACGACGACACCGCGTGCAGCTCGGGCCGCTTCTTCCGGTAGGCCATGTACGAGCAGAGGATGAGCGACCACACGAACATGAACAGGATGGCCGACAGCGTCGTGACCAGCGTGAACGCGGTGACGAGGTTCGGCACCACGTAGACAAGCATGGCGCCGCCGAGCAGGCAGACGCACGAGAAGATGAGCCCGCGCGACGGCACGGCCGCTTTCGACAGGCGCCGGAACGCGCGCGGTGCATGGTCCTCCTCGGCCAGGCCATAGAGCATGCGGCTGGTGGAGAACATGCCGCTGTTGGCCGACGACGTGGCCGAGGTGAGCACCACGAAGTTGATGAGGCTCGCCGCCGCGGGGATGCCCGCCAGCACGAACAGTTCAACGAACGGGCTCTTGCCCGGCAGCACCTGGCGCCATGGCGTCACCGACATAATCACGATGAGCGCGAGCACGTAGAAGATGATGATGCGCACGGGGATCGAGTTGATGGCCTTGGGCAGGTTGCGCTCCGGGTCGGCCGTCTCCGCCGCGGTGGTGCCCACCAGCTCGATGCCGACGAAGGCGAACACCGCGATCTGGAAACCCGCGAAGAAGCCGTTCACCCCCATGGGGAACATGCCGCCGTCGTTCCACAGGTTGGCGAGCGAGGCGACGTGGCCATCGGGCGAGCGGAACGCCCACGCCACCATGCCGAAGCCCGTGACGATGAGCGCGCAGATGGCGATGATCTTGATCAGCGCGAACCAGAACTCGAGTTCACCGAAGAGGCGCACCGTGGTGAGGTTAAGCGTGAGCAGGAGCAACACGCACAGCACCGCGGGTATCCACGGCGCCAGCGAGGGGAACCAGAACTGCGCGTAGTTGGCGATGGCGATCACGTCCGCGATGGCGGTGATGATCCAGCAGAACCAGTAGGTCCACCCGCAGAAGAACCCGGCCCAGGGCCCGAGCAGGTCGGTGGAGAAGTCAATGAACGACTTGTACTCCAGGTTCGACAGCAGCAGCTCGCCCATCGCGCGCATGACGAAGAACAGCATCACGCCGATGATGAGGTACACGAAGAGGATGGACGGCCCCGCGAGGCTGATGGTCTTGCCCGAACCCATGAACAGGCCGGTGCCGATGGCGCCGCCGATGGCGATGAGCTGGAGGTGGCGGTTCGAAAGGCTGCGCCGGAGGTGCTCCGGGTTCGTTTCCTGCGGGTGGGTCATCGGGCGTGGGCTCGCGGTGGGACGGTGCCCCGCACCTTATCACTCCGTCGCCGCGGTGCAGCGCGCCGATACGCGCTGCACCTGCCAGCCGTAGGGATCGGTCTCGGTGGATACGACCATGCACGGGCCCAGTGCGCCCGGCGGCAGCTGCAGCAACTCGCCGCGCACGATGTACTTCTCGTACAGCGGCGTGATGTCACCGCCGCCGGCCTGCTTCACCGCGGCCGCCAGCGCGACGCCGGGATCGGACACCGACGGCGCCAGCGTGCGGAGCACGTCCGCCAGGCAGGCCCGGCCGCCCGTGGCCTTGCGCAGCTGCGCGTCGAGCAGCCAGCCGAACAGGATGCCGCGCTCGCCAGGTACCGCCTGGAGATCAGGCGAGCTTTGCCATTCGGACACGATCCGCGCGTTGCTGGCGCGGCGAAACGGCGAGTTGCCATAGTTGGCGATGATCTGGTCGAGGTAGCCGGCCATGTCCTCGCGGCCGAGCGCGTGGCTGCTGAGCAGGTCACTTGCCACCAGGTACGAGCGCAGGCCCTGCGTGTACCACGCCGTGGCGGGGTCGACCGGCGTGGGCGCCAGCATGCGCGCATAGTCGTTGATGGCCGGGCCGGCGAGCGCCGACAGCCTGGCGCCTCGCGCGAACACCGCCGACATGAAGCCGGGCTGGCTCCAGCCTGCGATGTCGGCGCCATCGGCCTGCACCGGCGTGGCGTATACGGCGTAGTCGCGCGCCGTACCGCCCGCGGCCGACGCCACTACGGATAGGGATTTGGCGACGAGATCGGTGAACGCGGCGCTACCGGCCGGGTCGGTCGTGTACACATGCAGGGCGCCCCCATGGCCGATGGGCTGTTTGGCTTCGCTCACATCGCGGCCAAGGAAGCAGGCCGACGCCCCGGCCTCGGCGCGCGTGGTGGGGTGGTGGGCGTCGAGGCTCGTGATCGCACGCCAGCGGGGTGGCACGTGCCACGTGACCGTGATCGCGCGCGCCACGCCATCGGCCGGCATGGCCAGCAGGCCGCTGCAGGGTGCCTGCATCCAGCCTGCCGTCACATAGGGTTCGATACCGGGGTCGTTGGTGAATGGCGCCGTGCCGCTGCGGCGATAGCGCAGCGCCACGGGCGCGCCCGGCTTCGCCGAAAGCACGAGGTGGCCGTCCTTGCCGGCCGAAAGGCCACCGTTCGCGGCGAGCCGCTCCTGTTTGCCGGGCAGCACGACATCGAGCGTGCCATCGGGGCCCGCGATGCCTTCGAGCACGACATCCAGCGCCTTCAGGTCACCTTGCTCGACCACCGGCGTGACCGTGTAGTGCAGCGCAGGGGGTTCGGTAGCCGCCGCGATGGCGGGCAAGGTGAGCAGGGTGGCAAGGGCGAGCGGCCGTGAAGCGAGGGCCATGCGTGGCATCTCCGTGATGATCCGGGAGACGCCGTTGCAAGGCGCGGGCCACGACGGTGCGATGCGGGTTGCAGCACATCGGCCGGTGTCCGCGGACACCGGCCGGACACTTGGCTTACCAGGCGCGGTCGATGCTGGCGCCGCCGCGCACCTGGGCCTGCACGCGCGGCAGGAAGCGATGCGGGAAGATGGGGTCGATGGCGCTGGCCTCGTCCAGGCGCTGCATCTGCGCATCGGTAAACGTCACGTCCAGCGCGGCCAGGTTCTCTTCGAACTGCGCGGCCGTGCGTGCGCCGAGGATGGGGATGACCCGCGGCGCCTGCTTCGCCAGCAACCATGCGATGGCGGTCTGCGCGGGTGAATGCCCCACGTCTTCGGCCACCTGCTTCAGCACGTCGACCAGGTCGAGGTTCTTTTCGCTGAGCGCGCCCATGCCCGCCGCCACGGCCGCGCGGCCGCCATTGAACATGTCCTTGCCCTTGTTCGCCTCGATGTCGGCGCGGGTGTACTTGCCCGAAAGCACGCCGCTGCCCAGTGGCGACCAGGCGAGCACGCCCAGGCCCATCTCGGCGGCCATGGGCAGCAGCTCGTGCTCCACGGTGCGCTCGATGAGGCTGTATTCGATCTGCAAGGCGACGAACGGCGCCCAGCCACGCAGTTCGGCCAGCGTCTGCATGCGCGACACCTGCCACGCGGGCGCATCGGAGATGCCGGCATAGACGATCTTGCCTGAGCTCACCAGGTCGTCGAACCCGCGCATGATCTCTTCCACCGGCGTGGTGTAGTCCCACACGTGCAGGTAGTAGAGGTCGATGTAATCGGTGCCCAGGCGCTTCAGGCTGGCTTCCACCGCGCGGACCATGTTGCGGCGGTGGTTGCCACCGGCGTTGACGTTGCCGGGTTCCACGTTGAGGCTGTACTTGGTCGCGATCACCGCGCGGTCACGGCGGCCGGCCAGGAATTTGCCGAGCAGGGTTTCGGCGGTGCCGCCGGTGTAGAAGTTGGCCGTGTCGATGAAGTTGCCGCCACGCTCCATGTAGGTGTCGAGCATGGCGCGGCTTTCGGCTTCGCCGGCGCCCCAGCCCCAGTCCTCGCCAAAGGTCATCGTGCCCAGGGAGACGGGGCTGACACGCAGGCCGGAGCGGCCCAGGGTGGTGTAGCTATCCAGTTGCAGAGCCATGGCGGAAGGCCTCGGGTGGGTGGGGAGGCCACCACCTTAGGCCGTTCTATAGGGCTGGATATACGGATCTTGCGCGCATACGCTTTGAAGCACTCCTTCATAATCCGAGGCCCCGGTGCCCAACGACCTGCTGCCCGCCATCGCGGCCTTTGCCCGCGTCGCCCACCATGCCAGCTTCACGCGCGCCGCCCGCGAGCTGGGTGTCTCGCCTTCGGCCTTGTCGCAGAGCGTGCGCGCCCTGGAGACGCGGCTCGGCGTGCGCCTGCTCGACCGCAGCACGCGCCGCGTCGGCGTCACCGAGATCGGCCAGCGCTTCCTCGACGAGGCCCAGGCCGGCCTCGGTGCCATCGAGCGTGCCGTGGACGCGGTGAACGATTCGCGCGAGGCGCCTGCCGGCCTGCTGCGGCTGAACCTGCCGAAGGCCGTGGCGGACGTGGTCGTGATGCCGCACATGGCGGAGTTCGCGCGGCGCTACCCCGATGTCACCGTCGAGATGCATTGCGACAACCGTTTCCTCGACCTCGTGGCCATGGGCTTCGACGCGGGCTTCCGCCTGGGCGAGAGCCTGGCCAACGACGTGGTGGCGGTGCCCATCGGTGGGCCCAGCCGCATCGCCACGTTCGCGTCGCCGTCCTACATCGCGGAACACGGGGCGCCGCAGGTGCCGGCGGACCTGCTCGCGCACCGGTGTGCATGCATCCGCCTCGACCACGACCGCAGCGTGTTGCGCTGGGAGTTCACGATCGACGGGCGCATCGTCGAGGTGGAAGTGGGGCCGGCGCTTGTCAGCAACGACGGCGACCTGCTGGTGGAAGCGGCGCGCGCGGGGCTGGGCGTGGGCTGCCACTTCGAGAGCCTGGTGGCCGCGGACTTCGCGCGCGGCACGCTGGTACCCGTACTAACGGACTACTGGCCCACCTATGGCGCGTTCCACCTGTACTATCCCAGCCGTGTGCACATGCCCCGCAAGCTCCGCGTCTTCGTGGATTTCCTGCGCGAACGGCATGCGATGTAAGCGACCATGGAGACCGACATGACCGACCCGGCGCGACGGCAGCTGATCGAGATCTACCTCGCCGCGTACAACCATTTCGACATCGCCGGCATGCTCGCCGCGATGACCGACGACGTCCGCTTCGAGCACTACCAGGGCGGCGAGCTCAGCGTGGCCACTACCGGCAAGGCCGACCTGGAGAAGCTGGCGCGCGTGGGCGCGCAGCTGTTCGCCGCGCGCGAGCAACGCATCGTCGCGCTCGACGAGCAGGGCGACGCCATCGTGGCCACCATCGATTTCCACGGCGAGATCGCCGAAGACATCCCCGACGGCCCGCGCGCGGGCACCATCGTCGAGATGCAGGGCACCACCGAATTCGGCTTCGCCCAGGGCAAGATCAGCCGGGTGGTCGACCGGGCGTAGCGCCCTGGCCCGCGAGGCGCGCCATCGCCGCCAGCAGGCTCTTCCGGTCGTAAGGCTTGGCCAGGTATTCCATGCGCGGCGAAAGCCAGTCGTGCTGCTCACGCACCTCGCCCGACGCCACCAGCACGCGCATGTCCGCGTGCCGCGTGGCCAGCTCCTGGCCCGAGATGGAGCCGGGCATGCGCACGTCGGTGAAGAGGATGTCGGCCGTGCCGTTTTCGAGCCAGCGCTCGGCCTCGTCGCCATTGGGCGCGGTATGCACCGTATGGCCTTCGCCTTCGAGGATCATGGCGGAGATTTCACGGATGGCGTCGTCGTCCTCGACAAGGAGGATGACCAGGGGAGCGGTGGGCATGGTTCTTCGGTTCGCGCGTGGATCAACGAGGCAAATAGCGAGACGGGCGTGAATGCGGCGTCAATGCAAGCGGTACCACATTCGCTATTCCATTGCGCGAACGTGCACCGCATCATAGGGTTTTATGCCCGGGGGAACCCATGTCCGCACTCAGCCAGCGCACCATCGAAGCGATCCGCAAGAACGAATCGCAGCTCCTCGCCAGTTGGTCGGCCACGCTCGATGCCAGCGGCGCATCGCGTGATTCGCGCATCAGCCACGGCGAGTTCGAGGGGCAGACGCGGGAGTTCCTCCGCCTGCTGGTGGCTGGGTCGTCCACGGGCGACGCGGCCAGCATCGCCAGCAACGAATGGAGCGAGACGCGCGGTTTCCTCGAGAAGCTCTCGCGCAGCCGCGCGTTGCAGGGCTTTGATTCGGCGAACACGGCCAACTTCATTTTCTCGCTGAAGCGCCCCCTGTTCGACCTGCTGCAGCAGGTGTACGCCGATAACGCCGCCGAGCTCGCGGCGCAGACATGGGCCATCTCCGAGCTGCTCGATGGCCTGGGCATGCACACCATCAAGACGTACCAGAAATCGCGCGAGGAAGTGATCAACCGCCAGCAGGAAGAACTGCTCGAGCTTTCCACGCCCGTGGTGAAGCTCTGGGAAGGCGTGCTGGCGCTGCCGATGATCGGTACGCTCGATTCACAGCGTACGCAGGTGGTGATGGAGTCGCTCCTGCAGCGCATCGTCGAAACCGGCGCGGAGATCGCCATCATCGACATCACGGGCGTTCCCACGGTGGATACGCTGGTGGCGCAGCACCTGCTGAAGACGGTCACGGCCATCCGGCTCATGGGCGCCGACGCCATCATCAGCGGCGTGCGGCCGCAGATCGCGCAGACCATCGTGCACCTGGGCCTCGACCTGCAAGGCATCGTCACCAAGGCCAACCTCGCCGATGCGCTCTCGCTCGCGTTGAAGCGCTCGGGCTTCCACGTGTCGAAGGGCGGCTAAGGCGATGGAGCGCATCCCGATCCTGCGCATGGGCGAGTTCCTGCTCGTCACCATCCAGGTCGACATGCACGACCAGCTCGCGCTGACCCTGCAGGACGACCTCACCAACATGATCAGCAAGACCTCGGCGAAGGGCGTGCTGATCG
This sequence comes from Luteibacter yeojuensis, assembly GCF_000964085.1. Taxonomy (GTDB): domain Bacteria; phylum Pseudomonadota; class Gammaproteobacteria; order Xanthomonadales; family Rhodanobacteraceae; genus Luteibacter; species Luteibacter yeojuensis_A. The sequence continues at coordinate 115,734 of NZ_JZRB01000004.1, read as the reverse complement.
ACATTTCCGCGCTGGATATCGTCGACTCCTTCATCGGCCGCATGATCGGCACCATCTCGGGCCTGTCGAAGATCATGGACGCCGAGACCGTGGTGGTGGGCATGCAGCCCGCGGTCGCCATCACGCTGGTGGAACTGGGCCTCAACCTGCCCGGCGTCATCACGGCGCTGGATGTGGAACGTGGCATGCGCCTGCTGCGCGAACGCGTGCAAGCGCGATGAGCGCGGTCCGCAGCGGCACGCAGGCCGTGCGCGTCGAGCAGGACGTGGTGCTGGCCCGCCAGGCCGCGCGCAAGCTGGCGGTGGAAGCGGGCTTGCGCCTCGTCGACCAGACCAAGCTCGTCACCGCGGCCAGCGAGCTGGCCCGTAACACCGTCATCTACGGGGGAGGTGGCGACATGGACTGGGCGCTGGTGGAAGAGGGCGGGAAGAAAGGGCTGCGGCTCGTCTTCCGCGATAACGGCCCGGGCATCCCCGACGTGAAGCTCGCCATGACCGATGGCTGGACCTCGGGCAATGGCCTCGGCCTTGGGCTCACCGGCGCGCGGCGCCTGGTGGATGAATTCTCGATCGAGAGCGCCCCAGGCGCCGGCACCCGGGTGACCATCTGCAAATGGACGTGATATGCCGGGGTGGCGAGACCGCCGTGGTGCCGGTGGAAGAGCCGAGCCAGGTGGGCCAGGCGCGCCGCGTCGCGACACAGGTGGCCGCGGCCTGCGGCTTCGATGACACCGACACGGGCCGCGTGGCCCTGGTGGCCACCGAGCTCGCCACCAACGTGCTCAAGCACGCCCAGCGCGGCGAGATCCACGTGGCGGCGGTGCCGGGCCGCGGCGCCCGCGGCGTGGAAATCGTCGCCGTCGACCGTGGCCCCGGGTTCAACCTGGCCGATTGCCTGCCCGACGGGTATTCCACGGGCGGCACGCGCGGCGAGGGCCTCGGTGCGGTGCAGCGCCAGGCCCAGGTCATGGACATGTACGCCGACGCGCGCGGGGCCGTGGTGCTGGCGCGCCTGTATGCCCGGGGGCTGGGCGATGCCGACATCCCGTTTGGCGCCACGCAGACGCGCCTCCGCGACGAGCCGGCGTGCGGCGACGGGTGGGGCTTCGCCATCAGCGGCGGCGAAGCCTGCGTGCTGGTTGTCGATGGCCTCGGGCACGGCCCGTCGGCCAACGAAGCCGCCACGGCCTGCATCGATGCGTGGCAGGCCCAGCCGCTCGCCGACCCGGTGGGGCTCATGGCCGTGCTGGACGACGCGATGTCGGGCACGCGCGGCGGCGCCGTGGCGCTGGCGCGCTACGAGGAGGGCCTGCTGCGTTACGCCGGCATCGGCAACATCGCCGGGTCGCTGCAGACCCTGGAGGGCTCGCGTGGCCTGGCGTCGCATCCCGGCATCGTCGGCGTGCAGGCACGCCGGCCGCAGCCGTTCGACTTCCCCGGCAGCGCAGGCAAGCTGCTGCTCATGCATTCGGATGGCCTGCAATCGCGCTGGTCGCTGCGCGATTACCCCGGGCTCGTGAACCGCCACCCGGCCGTGGCCACCGCGGTATTGCACCGTGACTTCAACCGCGGCCGCGACGATGTGACCGTGTTCGCCCTGCGCCTGGAGGCCCGCGCATGACCGATGCCGATACCGCGCGGCTGCAGGAGGAGAACGCCGCCCTGCGCGCCGAGCTGGATGAAACCAACCAGGGCGTGCTGGCCCTGTACGCCGAGCTCGACAACCAGGCCGCGCAGCTGCGCGAGGCCTCGGAGCTCAAGAGCCGCTTCCTCAGCTACATGAGCCACGAGTTCCGCACGCCGCTGGGGTCCATTCTCAGCATCGCGCGCCTGCTCACCGACGAGATGGACGGCCCGCTGACCGACGAGCAGAAAAAGCAGGTGGGCTTCGTCAGCGGCGCGGCCCGCGAACTCAGCGACATGGTGGACGACCTGCTCGACCTGGCCAAGATCGAGGCAGGCCGCATCACCATCTCGCCGGCGTGGTTCGAGCTGATGGACCTGTTCTCCGCGCTGCGCGGCATGTTCCGGCCCATCGTCGACGGCACCGAGGCCACGCTGGTGTTCGAAAGCCCGGTAGGCCTGCCGAAGCTGTATACCGACGACAAGAAGGTCTCGCAGATCCTGCGCAACTTCATTTCCAACGCGCTGAAGTTCACGCCGCGCGGCGAGGTGCGCGTTTCCGCCAGCCTCGTGGAGGGCGACCAGGTATGTTTCACCGTGCGCGACACGGGCATCGGCATCCCCGAAGAACTGCAGCACGTGTTGTTCGAGGATTTCACGCAGGTGGATTCACCCCTGCAGAAACGGGTGCGCGGCACCGGCCTGGGCCTGTCGCTGTGCAAGCAGTTCGCCGGGCTGCTCGGTGGCAGCGTCGGCCTGCACAGCGTGGTGGGCGAGGGGTCGTCGTTCTTCGTGACCCTGCCGCTCGCGCTCCCCGCGGAGGCGAACGATGACCAGGCATGACACGCTGCTGGTGGTGGACGACAACGGGCCCACGCGCTACGCGATCAAGCGCACGCTCGAGCGTGCCGGGTACCACGTGCTGGAAGCCGGCACCGGCACCGAGGGTCTGCAGACCCTGCGCGGGGGCGGCATCGACGGCCTCGTGCTGGACGTGAACCTGCCGGACATGACCGGTTTCGACATCGTGCGCGAACTGCGCGCGGCGCCCGAGACCCAGCTTCTGCCCGTGGTGCATGTGTCCGCGGCATCGATCGACACCAACGACCTCATCGCCGGCCTCGACAACGGCGCGGACGCCTACCTGCCGCACCCGGTCGACCCGGGCATCCTCCTCGCCACCATCCGCACGCTGCTGCGCGTCCGCGACACCGAGCGGGCCTTGCGCGAATCCGAGGCGCGGGTGCGTGAGATCTTCACCACCATCGGCGCCCCCATCGCGGTGGTGGACGCCGACCTGCGCGTGCTGGAAAACAACGATGCCTTCGCCCGCCTGTTCGACGCCCACGTGGAAGGCAAGGGGCTCACGGCGTGGTTCGACGCCGGGCAGGACGAGGCCATCGAGGAAATGCGCCGCGCGCTCAGCGGCACCCTGCGCTGGCGTGGCGTGCTGTGCATGCGTGCGCCAGGCGGCACCCGCGAGACCGAATGGCGCATCACGCCCTACCGCGATGGCGCCGGCATGGTGTTCGTCGAGGACGTGACCGACCAGCGCCGCCGCGAACGGTCGCAGCTGGCCCAGATCGATAGCGCGAACACCCAGCTGGCGGTGGAGATCGCCGTGCGCGAGCGCGCGGAATCGCAGCTGGTGCAGGCGCAGAAGATGGATGCCCTGGGCAAGCTCACGGGCGGCATCGCCCACGACTTCAACAACCTGCTCACCAGCATCATCACGGGCATCGACCTCATCAACCGCCAGGTGGAGGCGGGCAAGCCGGCGGGCGTGCAGCGTTTCGCCGATGCCGCCCTGGGCTCGGCACGCCGCGCCGCCTCGCTGACGCACCGCCTGCTGGCCTTCGCCCGCCAGCAACCACTGGACGCGCGCGCCACCGACATCAACGAACGCGTGCACGCCATGGACGAGATGTTGCGGCGGACGCTGGGCGAGGCCGTGGTGCTGCGGGCCGAGCTGGCCTACGGGCGCATGGTGGCCAGCGTCGATGGCAACCAGCTCGACAACGCCCTGCTCAACCTGGTCATCAACGCGCGCGACGCTATGCCCGCCGGCGGCAGCATCACGCTATCCACCCGGCTGGAAACCGTGGGCGCCGACGGCGAGTTGCGGCCGGGCGCCTACGTGGTGCTCGGCGTGGCCGACACGGGCGAGGGCATACCCGCGGACCTGCTGGAAAAGGTGTTCGAGCCCTTCTTCACCACCAAGCCCATCGGCAAGGGCACCGGCCTGGGCCTGTCCATGATCTACGGCTTCGCCCGGCAATCGGGCGGCCGCGTGCAGATCGCCAGCGAGGTAGGCAAGGGCACGGAAGTCTCGCTGTGGCTGCCGGTGGACGAGGGCGAGATCGAACCGGTGAAGCCGCGCGGCACCCCCGTGGAGGGTGGGCATGGCGAGCACATCCTCATCGTGGAGGATACCGAGACGCTGCGCGAACTGGCCTGCGCCGCCCTCGAATCGGCGGGCTACCACTGCACGGCCACGGGCGATATCGAGGCGGCCCTGCGCCACCTGCGTGGCGATGAAACGCTCGACCTGCTGCTGACCGACGTGGGCATGCCCGACATGGATGGGCGCGAACTGGCAAAGACGGCCCGCGCGTGGCGGCCCGGCCTGCCCGTGCTTTTCATGACCGGCTACGCCGAAAACGCCGAGGAACCGGGCACCTTCCTGGAGCCCGGCGTCGAGCTGCTGCTGAAGCCGTTCGAGGTCGCGACCCTGTACGAGCGCGTACGGGGCATGCTCGGGTAGGCCCCCGGCCGAAATTGCCGATTTCCCAACGCCGCGCAACCACTTATGATGCGCCCACAACGACGACAGGCGTTTGCAGGGGAACGGGATGTCGGAAGGTACCAGGGGCGGCGTGCTCGGCGACCACCGTTTTGTCGCCGAGATGGATGCGCTGCAAAAATTCGGCCGGCTTGAGAAGGATGCGCAGCTCGGCGACGCGCAGGCGCAGTTTCGCGTCGGCGTCATGTACGCCGACGGTGACCACGTCGCCCAGGACCACAACCGTTCCGCCCACTGGCTGCGCCGCGCCGCCGAGCAGGGCCACCTCGATGGCCAGGTGCGCCTGGCCCTGCAGTTCGCCGAGGGCCTGGGTGTGCTGCGCGACCCGGCCGAGGCCGCGGCGTGGTACCGCCGCGCCGCCGAATCCGGCCACGCCGAAGCCCAGTGCGCGCTGGGCACCCTCTACGCACGCGGCCACGGCGTGGCCGCCGACCGCCAGAAAGCCCTGCAGTGGTGGGGCATGGCCGCCGACCAGGGGCATGCCCAGGCCTGCGTCAACCTGGGTGTTTCCCACTACTTCGGCCGGGGCGTACCGCGTGACGCCGAGCTGGCCTTCGCGTTCTACAGCAAGGCCATCGACCGCGGCGACCCGGCCACCCGTGGCTACGCCGACGCCTTGTGCAGCATCGCCCACATGTATGTCGATGGCGTGGGCGTGGCCCGCAACGCCGCCATGGGTGCGCACCATTACCGCCGCGCCGCCGAACTTGGCAACAGCATCGCCCAGTTCACGCTCGGCAAGATGTACCTCGAGGCCAGTGGCCTGGCCGCCGACCGCGAGCAGGCCCGGCATTGGTTCGGCCAGGCGGCCGCGCAGGGCGATAGCGAAGCGAAACAGCGCCTGGCCGAGCTGGACGCTGAAGCGGCGGCGCCCGATGTCACCGCGCGCCAGGCTGCCGCCGGCCCGCAGGATGCCGCCGGCCAGTACCAGTTGGGCATGCGCCTCGCCACCGGCGACGGCGTGGCGCGCAACGACCCCGACGCGGTGCGCTGGCTCGCGCTGGCCGCCGAGAAGGGGCACCCGCAGGCGCAGTACGCGCTGGCCCGGATGATCGACGGCGGCCGCGGCGTACCGCGGAACATCGAGGAGGTGCTGCGCCTGCTGCGCATGGCCGCCGGCCAGGGCCTGCCCGATGCCCAGTACGAGCTCGGCCGCCTGCACGACCAGGGCGACGGTGTGCCCACCAACGCCGCCATCGCCCGCGCGTGGTACCGCAAGGCCGCCTCCCGCGGCCACCTGAAGGCGCTGAAGCGCCTGGAAAAACGCACTTGGTGGAAACTCTGGTAACCCCACCTGTGGAAGCCAGCAAAGTAGCCATTTGTGGGAGCCAGCTTGCTGGCGATGCCCCTGGCCGCCCGCATGATTTTACGAACATGACTTCCGGCGCTATCTAAACCTCCCGCCCCCGGCAGACCATCGCGTGGTCCACCACCAGGGGTTTCCCATGCGTAAGTCTCTCGTCAGCGCGATAGCCCTCGCGCTCGCCGGCGTGTCCTCCCTCGCGGCCGCCGCCGACGCCAAGCTCGCCACCACCCAGCTGCCGCGCACCGTGCGCCCGTCGCACTACGATGTCTCGGTCGTGCCACACGCCGACAAGCTCACTTTCGACGGCAAGGTGGCCATCAGCATCGACGTGCTGGAAGCCACCAACACCATCACGCTCAACGCCATCGACATGACGTTCGCCAACGTCAAGCTCGCCCCCGCGAAGGGCAAGGCGAGCATCGGTGCGCCCAAGGTCTCGGTGGATGCGGAAAACCAGACCGCCACCTTTACCTTCGCCAAGCCGCTCGCCGCGGGCGCCTACCGCCTGTCGATGGATTACACCGGCAAGATCGGTACGCAGGCCAACGGCTTGTTCGCCATCGATTACGACACCAAGGCCGCCGGCAAGAAGCGCGCGCTATACACGCAGTTCGAGAACTCCGACGCCCGCCGCTTCATCCCGTCGTGGGATGAGCCGAACTACAAGGCCACCTTTACCCTCGATGCCACGGTGCCCACCGCCGACATGGCCGTGAGCAACATGCCGGCCGCGTCGAAGAAGGACGTGGGCAACGGCATGGTGAAGTGGACCTTTGGCCAGTCGCCGAAGATGTCCACCTACCTCGTCTTCTTCGGCATGGGCGAGTTCGATCGCATCACCACGAAGAGCGAAGGCGTCGAGATCGGCGTCATCACGCAGAAGGGCCTCACCTCGCAGGCCCAGTTCACGCTGGACTCCGGCTCCGCCGTGCTGAAGGAATACAACGATTACTTCGGCGTGCCGTACCCGCTACCGAAGCTCGACAACATCGCCAGCCCGGGCCAGAGCCAGTTCTTCTCGGCCATGGAGAACTGGGGCGCCATCTACACCTTCGAGTACGCGCTGCTGCTCGACCCGAGCATCTCCACCCAGGGCGACAAGGAAGAGGTGTTCAACACCGCCGCGCATGAGATGGCGCACCAGTGGTTCGGCGACCTGGTCACCATGCAGTGGTGGGACGACCTGTGGCTCAACGAAGGCTTTGCCTCGTGGCTCGCCTCGCGCACCACCGAACGCCTGCACCCGGAATGGCACACCAACCTCGAGGCCGTGGGCTCGCGCGAAGGCGCGATGGGCCGCGACGGCGTGGTCACCACCCACCCGGTGGTGCAGCACGTGGAAACGGTGGAACAGGCCAGCCAGGCCTTCGACGCCATCACCTATGCGAAGGGCGAATCGGTCATCCGCATGCTCGAGGCCTACGTGGGCCCCGATGCATGGCGCAAGGGCGTGCAGGCGTACATCAAGGCCCACGCTTACGGCAACACCGTTTCCGACGACCTGTGGAAGGAGATCGACGCGGCGGCCGGCAAGCCGGTGACCCAGATCGCGCACGACTTCACCCTGCAGCCGGGTATCCCGCAGGTGAAGGTGGAATCGGTGTCGTGCGCCGGGGGCTCCACCACGCTGACGCTGTCGCAGGGTGAGTTCACCCGCGACCGCCCGGACAAGAAGCCGCTGGCGTGGCACGTGCCGGTCATCGCGAAGACGCTGGGCGGCGCCACCGCCAGCACGCTGCTCGATGGCAAGGGCACGCTCACCGTCGCCGGCTGCGGCCCCGTCATCGTCAACGCCGGCCAGACCGGTTACTACCGCACGCTGTACGCGCCGGCGCAGTTCAAGCAGTTGCAGGGCGCGTTCACGAAGCTCGAGCCGATCGACCAGCTTGGCGTCATGAGCGATACGTGGGCGCAGGGCATGGTCGGCCAGCAGCCGACCTCCGATGTCCTCGACCTCATCAAGGCCACGCCGCTCGACGCCTCGCCGCAGCTGTGGGAAGAAGTGGCCGGCAACCTCGCCACGCTCGACACCTACTACCAGGGTGACGCGAAGCGCCAGGCGGTGTTCCGCAAGTACGCCATCGCACGCCTCTCGCCCAAGCTCGACCAGGTGGGCTGGGAAGCGAAGAAGGGCGAGGAAGCGCCCGTGGCCATCCTGCGCTCGTCGCTGATCGGCACGCTGGGCTTCCTGGGCGATGCCAAGGTGGTCGCCGAGGCGCGCAGCCGCTTCGAGAAAAACAGCATGCCGCCGGAGCTGCGCAAGACGATCCTCGCGGTGGTCGCCACCAATGCCGACGCGGCCACGTGGGATAAGCTGCACGAACAGGCCAAGGCGGAGAAGACCCCGCTGGTGAAGGATCGCCTGTACGGCATGCTCTCGGCCCCGCGCGACGACGCGCTGGCGCAGCGCGCGCTCGACCTCGCCCTCACCGACGAGCCGGGTGCCACCAACAGCGCCTCGCTCATCCGTGGCGTTTCGCGCCTGCACCCGGAAATGGCGTTCGATTTCGCCGTGGCCCACAAGGCGCAGATGGACAAGTTCATCGACAGCACCTCGACGGCGCGCTACTACCCCGCCATCGCCGGCATGTCGATGGACAAGGCGACGATCGACAAGGTCAAGGCATTCGCGGCGAAGTACATCGCCGAAGGCTCGCGCCGCGACGCCGAGACCACCGTCACCACCATCCAGTACCGCATGATGGTCCGCGACCAGCGCCTGCCGGCGGTGGACGCCTGGCTGAAAAAGAACGGCTAAAAGACGGCGCTTGATCGTGTGGGAGCGCGCTTGCGCGCGATGGGGTTTGCGGTACCCTCCATCGCGCGCCAGCGCGCTCCCACAGTTGTTTTCTCATCCCAAGCCGCCATGAACCTCCGCCACCTCGCCATCCTCGCCGCTGCCCTTGCCAGCCTTCCGGCCCTGGCCAGGGAAGCCCCCACCCGCGGCTATACCGTCGTCCACCGCTACCCGCACGACCCGAAGGCCTTCACCGAAGGCCTCTTCTACGACGGCGGCTACCTCTACGAAAGCACGGGTGAATACGACGGCGCGGGCGTGCGCAAGGTCACGCTGGCGACGGGCGAGATCGTCCAGCAGCGCGACGTCCCCCAGGGCTTCTTCGGCGAAGGCATCATCTTCGCGGGCCCCTACCTGCTCCAGCTCACCTGGCAGCAGGGCGTGGGCTTCCTCTACGACCGCACCAGCTTCGAGCTCAAGGGCACCATTCGCTACAGCGGCGAAGGCTGGGCGCTCACGCGCGACGCCACCCACCTCTACATGAGCGACGGCACGCCCACCATCCGCGTGCTCGACCCCGATACCTTCCGGCAGACCGGCAGCATCACCGTCACCGACAACGGCGTGCCCGTGCAGCAGGTGAACGAACTCGAATGGGTGAAGGGCGTCATCTACGCCAACGTGTGGCAAACCCCGCGCATCGCGCGCATCGACCCGAAGACCGGCCACGTCATCGACTGGATCGACCTCACGCCCCTGGTGAAGCAACAAGGCAAGGCCGCCGATCCGGATGCCGTACTCAACGGCATCGCATACGACGAAAAAAACGACCGCCTCTTCGTCACCGGCAAACGCTGGCCGAACCTCTACGAAATCAAAGTAACCCGATAACGCCACCCCCGTGTAGGAGCCCACGCCGTGGGCGACAGCGCTTCGCGAGGAGCTGTCGCCCACGGGTGTGGGCTCCTACATTAGTGGTGCTCGCAGGCCGCCTGCAGCGCATCGCGGAAGCAGCCGGGTGCCGTGAGGCGCGCGGCCAGCGTGCCCTTGAACGCATCGCCATGCCCGCATGTGGGCAGGCGGTAGACATCGGCGTGGTCGTCGTGGCGGTCGGCGCCGTGGGAGACGAGGCAGCTCTTGTCGAGTGACACCACCACCGTGCCGGCGCACAGGCGGCGGGCGAGGGCGTTGATCGTGGTGTCGTCCATGCCGGTGACGGCCTGGGCGGTGATGTCGATGTTGAGGAAGCGGCCGGTGGCCTGGGCGAACTCGTGCAGGCCGAGCAGCAGCACGTCGGTGCTGGCGAACTCGCGTACCGACAGGCGCGGCGGCAGGGGGCCCGGGTCGAGTATGCGCAGCAGGCGTTTCGCGCCAGCGAATTCCAGCGCGGCATTCACCGTATCCACGTTCGCTTCCGCGGATGCGAGCAGCACCGAGGCCGAATCGAACAGATCGCCCTGCGCCGCGACGAACGCGGCCGACAGGTGGTCGTTGGCGCCGGAGGACAGCACGGCGAGCGACTGCCCGCGCGCGTCTTCGAACAACCCGCTGCGCCCCGTGCGCACGCCCTGGACCACCTGCCAGCGCGCATCCACGAGGGGCGGCAGGCCGGACGGGTCGATGACGTCGTCGCCGATGGCGGCGATGAGCCCGGTGCCGACGCCGGCATGCGCCCCGGCTACGGCCTGGTGGAAAGCCTTGCCGCCGGGGCGCCGGTCGAACGATTCGGCGTGGGCGGGCTCGCCCGGGCGCGGCAGGCGCGGCACGTGCCAGCGCTCTTCCTCGCTATACCCGCCGACCACCAGCAGGCGGATGCCGGCCATGGATCAGAAGCGCTCGAGCACGCCGGCGATGGTGGCCGTCATGAAGGTGGCGATGGAGCCGCCCAGCACGGCGCGCAGGCCCAGGCGGGCCAGGTCGGCGCGGCGGTTCGGGGCCAGGCCGCCGATGCCGCCGATCTGGATGGCGATGGACGAGAAGTTGGCGAAGCCGCACAGCGCGTAGGTGGCGATGAGCCGGCTTTCCGGCATCAGGTCGGGCAGGTGCTTGGCGAGGTCGGCGTAGGCGACGAACTCGTTGATGACGACTTTCTCGCCGATGAAGCTGCCGACCATGGTGGCGTCGTGCCAGGGCACGCCGATGAGCCACGCCACGGGCGCGAGCACCCAGCCGAAGATGGTTTCGAGGCTGAACGCGACCGGGTGGCCGGCGTTGGCCGAGAGCCACGCATTGATGCTGTGCTCGCCACCGATGGTGCCGACCCACTGCACCGGGCCGTTGATGAGCGCGATAAGGGCGATGAAGGCCAGCAGCATGGCGCCGACGTTCAGGGCCAGCTTCAGGCCATCGCCGGCGCCGGTGGCGGCCGCGTCGATGACGTTGGCGGTGGTCTTCTCCACATCGATCTTGACGGTGCCGCGGGTGAGCGGCTCCTGCGTTTCAGGCACGAGGATCTTGGCCAGCACCATCGTGGCCGGCGCGGCCATGACCGATGCGGTGAGCAGGTGCTTGGCGTAGAACATGCGCGACGCCGGGTCGTCGCCGCCGAGCATGGCCACGTAGGCGGCCATGACCGAGCCGGCGATGTGCGCCATGCCGCCGATCATGACGGTCATGAGTTCGGCCTGGGTCATCCGCTCGATGTAGGGCTTGATGGTGAGCGGGGCCTCGGTCTGGCCGATGAACACGCTGGCGCAGACGCTGGTGGTTTCCGCGCCGGAGACGCGCATCACCTTGGTGATGACCCACGCCATGCCCTTCACGATCTGCTGCATCACGCCCAGGTGGTACAGCACGCCGGTGAGTGCGGCGAAGAAAATGATGGTGGGCAGCACCTTGACGGCGAAGATGACGCCGAACTTGCTGGTGTCGAGCAGGCTGCCGAAGATGAAGCGCGAGCCCACTTCGACGTAATCGAGCAGGCGCACGAAGCCGGTGGCGATGGCGTCGAACACGTCGCGGCCCAGCGGCACCTTCAGCACCACGGCCGCGAACGCGATCTGCAGGGCGATGCCCGTGGCGACCAGCTTCCAGTCGACGGAGCGCTTGTTGTTGGAGAAGCAGAACGCGATGCCCACGAGCACCGCCAAACCGAACAGGCCAAACAGAACGTGGCCCAGCAGACCCAGCATCGTGACGTACCCCTTCAAAAGCCCGGGGGTAGCCCCGTGACCGCATAGAAAACGGGAGGTTACGGGACGGGGGGCAGGCGGGGCAAGGCGCGGTGCGAAAAAAGCGTGAAAGCGGAGACCGTATACTCCCCCCCATGTCCCACATCTTCCTCACCCTCGCCATCGTCCAGCTCGTGGCGCTCATCACCCCCGGCCCGGATTTCTTCTTCGTCAGCCAGCTGGCGGCCAGCCGTTCGCGGCGCGAGGCCATCGCCGGGGTCGTCGGCATCGCCCTGGGCGTGGCCGTGTGGGCCGCCCTGGCCCTGCTGGGCCTGCAGCTGCTGTTGCACCGCCTGGCGTGGCTGGGCCAGGGCATCGCCATCGCGGGCGGCGCCTACCTGTGCTGGATGGGTATCCAGATGCTGCGGGCTGCCTGGAAGGCGAAGCCCGACGCAGCGGTGCCCACGGTGGATGTCCGCGATTCCAGCCCCGGCCGGGCCCTGCTGCGTGGCCTGCTGACCAACCTGGCCAACCCCAAGGCCGCCATCTACTTCGCCTCCATCTTCTCGGCGTTCGTCGGGGAGGGCGTGACGACCGGCGCCCGCTGGGGCCTGTGGGCCATGGTCACGATGGAGACGGCCCTGTGGTTCGGCGTCGTGGCGGCCATCTTCGCCCTGCCGGCCATGCGCCGCGGCTATGTGCGGGCCAGCCGGTGGATCGATGGCGGTGCCGGCGTCATCTTCGTGGCCTTCGGCCTGCACCTGATCCTGGACCGCCGGGCCCTTTAATCGCGATCGAGGTTGCGGCTCACCTGGGCCAGGCTCTCGGCCAGCAGCACCATCTGCGGGGCGCCCAGCCCCTCCAGCGCCGCGCGCGCCACGTCGGCCAGCAGCGCGCGCACCCGCCCCGCCATGCGTTTGCCTGCCGGGGTCAGGCCGATGTCGACGAGGCGCCGGTCGGCTTCGTTGCGGGTGCGCTTCATCAGCCCGCGCTCGATGCCGGCATCGACGGCGTGCGTGACCGTGCTGGCGTTGACGCCGCAGGCGGCCGCCAGTTCGGTGGAGATCATGCTGCCGTGGGTGGCCAGCAACAACAGCATGTCGCCCTGCAGGGCGGTGATGCCGAACTCGCGCTGGGCGCGGCGGCCGACGGCATCGCGCAGGCGCGAGCCGGCCAGCATAAGGTCGCGGCCGAGGTGGAGCGTGGCGGCTGCGGGGTCCGGACTCATGGGGGGAGGGAGCCTTGCTGATGGTATGCCGCTCATCATACGCAACCCCGCCACGGGTGAAATTGACGGAACCGGCCCTTTTTACTCGGATGCGCGACGCCACGCCCCCGGCGGCATGCCCACCAGGCGGGTGAAGACCCGGGTGAAGTGGCTCTGCTCGGCGAACCCGCAGGCAAGGGCGATATCCGCCAGCGCGAGGTCGGTGTCGCGCAATAACTCGCGGGCGCGGGTGATGCGGCGATCCAGCAGCCAGCGGTGGGGTGGCTTGCCCATGCTGCGGCGGAAGGCGCGCGAGAAGTGGTTCACCGAGAGCCCGCACGCGTCGGCCACGTCGGCGACGGGGAAACTCTGGTCCAGGCGCTGTTCCATGTAGGCGATGGCGCGGCGCTGCTGCCACTGCGCGAGGCCACCGCGGACGGCGCCCGGCTCATCGCGCGGGGGCGCCGGCACGAGCGTGCGCAGGGCCATGGCCACGTGGGCCAGCAGCGGGGTGTTCGGCTCCTCGGCATCCAGCGAATCGAACAGCACCTGGGCCAGGCTGCGCACGGCGGGCGGGTGGACGATGTCGGCGGCGCCCGGCGCGCGGCGGAACAGGATGGCGCCCGCCCCGGGGTCATGGGCGCCGATGGTGCGGTAGACCAGCAGCAGGTCGTCGCCCGCGCCATCCCCGGGCCCGAGGATCACCTCGGTGAGGAGCGAGCGGTCGCGCAGCGCCTGCACATGCGCGCCCTCGGCCGGGCGGTCGAGGGTGGCGGAACGCTGCGCGAGGTCGACCACGAGCGTGGGCGTGCGCGGGAAGCTGACGGGGCAGGCGATCTCGGCGCGGTACATGGCCGACCCTCACGGTATCGGGTGGGGGTTGAAGCATTGCGCACGCAAGGACCACCGCCTACCCCCGAAAGGGTTAGTCGACCTCTTTCCGGCGCAGGATGTAACCCAGCCCGCCCTCGCGGAACCAGCGGTAGCCGTAGGGCTCGAGCAGGATGCGGTGGTGCCCGCGTTCGTCGGGCTGGCTGTGGTCGGCGGAGAGGACATTGGTAAGCGGCGCCGCCAGGGCGAAGGCCACCTCCACGGGCGCGTCGCCCAGGTTGTGCAGGAACACCACGGCGTTGCCACGCCACGTGTAGCGCACCATCAGCACCGCGTTATCGTCCAGTGGCAACACCTCGAAGTCGCCCCAGGGTATCTCGAGGATCTCCTTGCGCATGCGCACCACGCGCTCCATCCAGTTGAGGAGGGAATCGGGGTCGCGGCGCTGGGCGGCCACGTTGACATGCGGGTAGCCGAACGGGCCTTCCTTGATCACCGGTGCCGCGCTGCGCTTCGCGTCGGTGAACCCCGCCAGCGGCTCGGTGGACCATTGCATGGGCGTGCGCGCGCATTCGCGCTCGGGCAGCGACAGGTCGTCGCCCATGCCGATCTCGTCGCCGTAGCGCAGCACCGGCGTTCCGGGCAGCGTCAGCATGAGGCTGTAGGCAAGCTCGAGCCGCCGGCGGTCGTTGCGCAGCATGGGCGCCAGCCGCCGGCGGATGCCACGGTCGTACAGCTGCATGTCCTTGTCGGGCCCGAATGCGGCGAACACGCGTTCGCGCTGGCGCGCGGTGAGCCGGCCCAGGTCGAGTTCATCATGGTTGCGCAGGAACAAGGCCCATTGCCCGGTCGCCGGGCGCGGCTTGGTTTTTTCCAGCGCACCGGCCAACGGGCGCACGTCGCCCGCGGCCAGTGCGTAGAACAGGGTCTGGTTCACCTGGAAGTTGAACATCATCTGCAGGCGGTCGCCGTCCTCGCCGAAGTATTCGAGATCATCCTTCGGCAGCACGTTGGCCTCCGCCAGGATGATCGCGTCGCCCTGCCGCCACTGCAGCAGCTCGCGGAACGAGCGCAACATGTCGAACTGCTCCTTCGGCTTGCGTACGTCGGCACCCTTCGTCGCGATGACGAAGGGCACGGCATCCATGCGGAACCCGGAGACACCCAGCTGCGTCCAGAAGCCCATGATCTTCAGGATCTCGGCCTGGACATAAGGGTTCGAGGTATCCAGGTCGGGCTGGAAATCGTAGAAGCGGTGGAAGTACCAGGCCTTCGCGCGCTTCTCGTAGGTCCACGTGCTTTTCTGCACGCCGGGGAACACCATGCCCTCGTCCGCGTTCGCGGGTTTCGTCTTCGACCAGACGTACCAGCCGCGGTACTTCGATGACGGATCGCGACAGGCTTCACGGAACCAGGGGTGCTGGTCGGAGGTATGGTTGACCACCAGGTCGATCAGCACGCGCATGCCGCGCTGGCGCGCCGCGTGGGTGAACTCCACGAAGTCGCCAAGCGTGCCGAAGCGTGGGTCGACGTTGTAATAGTCGGCGATGTCGTAGCCGCCGTCGCGGCCCGGCGAGGTCTGGAACGGCATGAGCCACACGGCCGTGACGCCCAGCCCCTGCAGGTAATCGAGGCGCCGGCCCAGGCCCTGGAAATCGCCGACGCCATCACCGTTCGAGTCCTGGAACGTGGCGACGGAAAGGCAGTAGATGACCGCGTTCTTGTACCAGAGGTCGTTGATCATGGGGGCGTGAAGAGTCAAGGGTTAAGAGTCAAGCGTGACGGGTGGAGGGTGACGCGGCAGTCGTGGCGCGGCGTCCACCCGCTTCACTACTCGCTCTTCACTCTTAACTACTTACTCATCACCCTTCACTTCTCCGAAGGAGATCCGCGTGACCGAACGCGTATGGTGGCGGGACGGCGTCGTATACCAGGTCTATCCCCGTTCGTTTGCCGACGCCAATGGCGATGGCATCGGCGATCTCGAGGGCATTCGCGGCAAATTGCCGTACCTGGCGGGGCTGGGCGTGGATGCGGTGTGGATCTCGCCGGTGTTCCCATCGCCCATGGCCGATTTCGGCTACGACGTCAGCGATTACCGTGGCATCGACCCCCTGTTTGGCGACATCGACGCCATGGATGCCTTGCTGGCCGATGCGCACGCCCTCGGCCTGCGGGTGATCCTGGATTTCGTGCCGAACCACAGTTCGGACGAACACCCCTGGTTCCGCGAAAGCCGCCGTTCGCGCGATAGCGCGTTCCGCGACTGGTACATCTGGCGCGATCCGGCGCCCGGCGGCGGCCCGCCGAACAACTGGCTGTCGAACTTCGGCGGCAGCGCGTGGGCGTTCGACGAAGCCACGGGGCAGTACTACCTGCACCTGTTCCTCGACAGGCAGCCCGACCTCAACTGGCGCAACCCCGTGGTGCGCGAGGCCATGTATGACGCCATGCGGTTCTGGCTGCGCCGTGGGGTCGATGGCTTCCGCGTGGACGTGATCTACCACGTGCTGAAGGACGCGGCGTTCCGCGACAACCCGCCGAACCCGGCGTACCGCGAGGGCGTGGACGCCACCGCGAACCGCTTCCTGCCCACGCATATCGCCGACCTGCCCGAGACCCAGGGCATCGTCGCGGCCATGCGCGCCGTGGTCGATGAGTTCCCCGAGCGCGTGCTGATCGGCGAGTTGTACCTGCCGCTGGAACGCATCGTCGCCTACTACGGCGAGGACCTGAAAGGCGCGAACCTGCCGTTCAATTTCCTGCTGATCGGCGCACCGTGGGATGCGTCGTTCATCGGCGGCCTGATCGAGCGTTACGAGGCGGCGCTGCCGAAGGGCGGCTGGCCGAACTGGGTGCTGGGCAACCACGACAAGCCGCGGCTTGCCACGCGCGTGGGTGATGCGCAGGCGCGCGTGGCCGCGGTGTTGCTGCTGACCCTGCGCGGCACGCCCACGATGTATTACGGCGACGAGATCGGGATGCGCGATATCGCCATCCCCGCCGCCGATGTGCGCGACCCGTTCGAGCGCAACGAGCCGGGCAAGGGGCTGGGGCGCGATCCCCAGCGCACGCCCATGCGCTGGTTCCCGCGCGAAGGCGCTGGCTTCACCCGGGGTATCCCATGGCTGCCCATCGGCGGCGACGTGGCGGCCATCAACGTGGAGAGCCAGGAAGGCGACCCCGGCTCGTTGCTATGGCTTTACCGCCAGTTGCTCGTGCTGCGCCGCGCGCACCCGGCGCTGAGCCATGGCGCCGTCCAGGTGCTGGGCTGCAGCCATGCGGTGCTGGTCTATGCGCGCACCGAGGGCGACGAGCGCTTCATCGTGGCGCTGAACTTCACCCATGCGGCAGCCGAGCCGCCGGTGCCGCTGGTGGGCGAGGTGGTGCTGTCGACGCACGGCGCCGGTGCCCGTGGCCCGCTCGAGGGCGACGAGGCGCGGATCGTCAGAGCACCAGCCGCAGGATAGCGACAAGCACGATCAGCACGGCCACGCCTGCCACGATGTGCTTCGTGTACGCGCCACCGGACATGCCACCGTCGTAGCTTGCATCGTCGAAATCGCGCGACGCATCGCGCGGGTGGCGGGTGAAGGGCAGGCGGAAGCGGCGGGTTCGGGGCATGGGCTCAGGCGGGCGTGATGCGCGATGTGTTCTTCAGTTCTTCGAGGATTTCGGGGCTGCGCACGTCGATGTGGTCGAGGTTATCGATGTAGAAGCGCACGAACGGCTTCTCGGCATCCTTCGGCATCCACGGCTTCGCCCAGGCGAACACCACGCAGTATCCCTCGTGCTCCGCGATGAGCTTGTCGAGGCGGGCACGCAGCAGCTTGCGCACGGGGTAGGCGTCCACATCCTTCGCCGTGAGCGTGATGGTGGGCTTCAGCAGCTCGTCGCCATGCCGGAACGGCCGCGTGAATCGCAGGTAGTAGCCCCCGTCCTTCGTGGCGCGCAGCGAGGCGGTGCCCCACCACACCGCCCGGGTCTGCAGGTGGTCGGCCACTTTCTGCCGGTAGACGTTGCGAAACAGCGCTTCGTACGTGGTGGTCTCGCCACCGATGGTGACCGGCGCCTCGGCCAGGTCCTTGTCGCGCCGATGCTCGAGGAACTTCTGCACCAGCGACGAGAGCCGGTAGTAGTGGCTGGGCCGCGGCCGCGTGGCGTGCGTGCCGCCACCGGCGGGCGTCGCACGCCGTGCCGGCGCCGCCGCCGGGGCGCGGAAATGCCCCGCGGGGCGTTCGGCCTCGAACACGTCGGCACCCCTGGCGGGTTTTGCCTCGCCACGGCCGTGCACCACCTCGCAGGTGGGGGCGTGGTCGTCCAGGCGGTGGGAGCGGAAATAGGGCCGGATGAGCAGCGTCTGCTCGGGCTTCGTCAGGCAGGCGCAGGTGAGGGGCGCGCTGCAGCCGGTACCGGCGCAGGTGAAACGGGGGGCGTCGCCGAGCAGCTCCGCCCAGTAGAGCTCGTAGGCGCGCTCGGCGCTGAGGGGGTCTTCCGTGCCGGTGAGGCGGGCTTCGTCGATCGACATGCCCGCAGGGTATCGCGAACCGGGATCGCCGATACGTGGTTAGAACGCCCCGAAGCCGTGGGAGGGTTCGAGGCCGAGGTCGAGGCGGACGCCGCGCAGGAAATCGAGCACGTCGAGGTAGCGCCCCATCGCCACCAGCGATTCCGCGGTGTGGCGCCCCAGCGTGGCGATGGGCTCGTCGCGGTACCACGCGATGCGCGTGGCTTCGTCGGGTTCGATGCGCGAGGCCTCGCGCAGCACGTGCCAGGCGTGTGCCTTCGTGGGCACCGGCGTGGCGGAACGGATATCGACAACGGGGGCGTATGACATGTGTTTAACCTCGACCCACACAAGACATCGACGGCAAGGTGCCCAATTTCCCTGTCCCCATCCTTTCTGCCCGGACCATGGGCAGTGTAGGCGCCCGGCGCGCGCGGGCGCTTGTACCGGAAGGCATGGCCCGGGCGCGTGCGCTCAGGCTTCCTGCCACTGGGCACGGCGCCAGTGGCTGGGGCTCTGGCCCACCAGGCGGCGGAAGAGGTTGCACAGGTGGGCCTGGTCGGAGAGGCCGCAGGCCAGGGCGATCTGGCTGAGCGGCTCGCGGGTCTGCAGCATCAGGTGCTGGGCGCGTTCCACGCGCTTGCGCATGATGTAGGCGTGCGGCGGCTCGCCGAAGGTATCCTTGAACGCCCGGCAGAAATAACTGCTGCTTAGGCCGGCCAGGGTGGCGAGGTGGTCGATGGTGATGGCGAAGCCCAGGTTATCGTCCACGTGCGCGGCCACCCGGCGGGCTTGCCACGGGGCCAGCCCGGCGCCAACCCGGCGGCGGGCGCCGGCATCGGCGGCCACGGGCGCCTCGGCTTTCTCGAGCAGGGCGGCCACCCGGGCCACGCAGGCGCGGGTGGTGGCAAGATCGGTTTCGACGGCTACCAGGGCCTGTTCGAGCAGGCGCGCCACGGTGGGTTCGTCGGCGGTGGCCGACGGGGCCTGGGGCGCCGGCGCGGCGCAGGCAAGGGTGTCAGGGTGCATGGTCGGGCTCCGCAGGGGCAGGGGCATGGGCACGGGGCCCATGGTGGGAGCCTATGCGCGCTGGCGGGGTCGGCAGAATTCTACGTTGGGCTCTGGGGGCCCATACCTAAGGATGATTTGGACCTTCGCCCCCTTTCTTGTAACGGTCATGCCGTAACGGTCAAAAACCATCACCGGCGTGCAAGACACCCAAGGGCGTTTTCTCCACGATTTCGGCCGAATCCGTATAAGACCACCGCGACGAGCCACCGGATGCCCCGACCTGCCGCCCCCGCGCCCGACCCCGCCCGCACCCTCGCCGGGCCGCGCCGGGCTGCCTCGGGCTGGCGCGTGGCGCTGGCCACGCTGCTGGCTTTGGGCGTGTTCGTCGTCGATACCTTCACCGCCCTGCAGGGCGCCGTGGCCGTGGTCTACCTCGTGGTGGTGTTGCTGGTCGCCGCGGGTGCCCAGCGCGGCGCCATCATCGCGGCCGCCGCGGGGTGTTGCGCCCTCACCGTGGCCTCGTATGCGCACGGCCATGGCTGGCCCGCGCCCGACGCGGCCCTGCTGCGCTGCCTGGTCAGCCTCGCAGCCATCATCGTCACGGGTGTACTCGCGCTGCGTGGCAGTGCGCGCATGGCCACCATCATCCGCCAGGCCAGCCTCATCGACCTCACGCACGATTCGATCTACGTGCGCGATACCGACGATGTCATCGTGGAATGGAACGGTGGCGCGGAAGCGCTGTATGGCTATACGGCGCGCGAGGCGATCGGCCGCCGCGCCAGCGAGCTGCTGGCCACGGCGTTCGCCGGCAACCGCGCCGAGATGGATGCGCACGTGTTCAACGAGGGCCGCTGGGAGGGCGAGCTGATCCAGCAGCACCGCGACGGGCGCATCGTGCTGGTCGAGGCGCGTTGCGCCTTGCTGCGCGATGGCGCGGGCCGCGCGCAGCTCATCCTCGAGGCGGGCACCGACATCACCGCGCGGCGCGC
Organism: Luteibacter yeojuensis; assembly: GCF_000964085.1. Classification (GTDB taxonomy): domain Bacteria; phylum Pseudomonadota; class Gammaproteobacteria; order Xanthomonadales; family Rhodanobacteraceae; genus Luteibacter; species Luteibacter yeojuensis_A. Next base: position 95,608 of record NZ_JZRB01000004.1, on the reverse strand, counting down.
CGCCGACGCGGCGCTGGGGGAAAGCGAGCGCCGCTACCGCGCCATTTTCGAAAGCGCGCGGTTCTCGTTCTGGGAGGAGGATTACACCCTGGTGGTGGGGCGCATCGCGCAGCTACGCGAGCAGGGCGTGGTGGATCTTGCCGCGTACCTCGACAAACACCCGGCGTTCGTCCGCGATGCCTGCGCGCTCACGCGGGTGACCGACGTGAACGCGGCCACGGTACGCCTGCTGGGCGCGCACAGCCGCGACGACTTGCTGGGCCCACTCGACCGCTTCCTGCCCGGGAGTGACCGTACGTTCGCCCAGGTGCTGCTCACGGTGTTTGACGGCACCGGTGCGGCGGAGGGCGAAACCCACCTCATGAACCTGAAGGGCGAACGGGTGGACGTGCTGTTCGCCGTCAGCATGCCGCTGGGCCCCACGCGCTACGACCGCGTGCTGGTCAGTGTCGTCGACATCACCGCCCGCAAGCGCGCCGAGCACGCGCTCATCGCGGTGCAAAGCGAACTGGCCCAGGCGGCGCGCGTCACCGCCCTCGGCGAGATGAGCGCCACCATCGCGCACGAGGTGAACCAGCCGCTGGCCGCCATCGTCACCCACGGCGAAGCCGCGTTGCGCTGGCTGCGCCGCGACGCGCCGGACCTGGCCGAGGCCTGCGAGGGCATCGAGCGCGTGGTGCGCGATGCGCGCCGGGCCAGCGACGTGGTGAACCGCGTGCGCTCGCTGGCGAGCAAGGAACCGCGCCAGCACGCCGCCTTCTGCCTGCGCAGCCTGGCCGGGGAATGCGCGCGCCTGCTCGACGGCGAACTGGCCCGGCACCGCATCACGCTCACCATCGACATGGAGCACGAGACGCCCACGCCGCACGGCGACCGCGTGCAGCTGCAACAGGTGGTGGTGAACCTGATGGCCAACGCCATCCGGGCCATGGGCAGCGTGCCCGGCGCGCGCGAGCTGACCCTGCGTGCGCAGGCCAGCGACCCCGGCACGCTCCTCGTCGAGGTGGAGGACACCGGCACGGGCATCCCGGACGATATCGCCGCCCACCTTTTCGACGCCTTCGTGACTAGCCGCGGCGGTGGCATGGGCATGGGGCTTGCCATCTGCCGTTCGACCGTGGAATCTCACGGTGGGCGCCTGTGGGCGACCAATCGCCCCGGCGGGGGGGCTACCTTCCATTTCACGCTGCCGCTCGCGGTGGCCGAGGAGGCCCGCGCATGACCCAGCCGATGCCTGCCGTGGCCCTGGTGCCCGTCGTCTGCGTCGTCGACGACGACCAGGCGGTGCGCGAGGCGCTGGCATCGTTGTTCCGCTCCGTGGGCCTGGCGGTGGCCACCTTCGGCAGCGCCGCCGATTTCCTTGCCCGCGAGAACGCCGCCGCGCCCGGTTGCCTGGTGCTCGACGTGCGCCTGCCGGGTGTCAGCGGCCTCGATTTCCAATCGCAGCTGGCGGCCATGGAGAACAGCCTGCCCATCGTGTTCATGACCGGGCACGGCGATATCCCCATGTCCGTGCGCGCCATGAAAGCGGGCGCGCTGGATTTCCTCGCCAAGCCGTTCCGCGACCAGGACATGCTCGACGCGGTGGCCGCGGCGATCGAGCGCGACGCCGCCAGCCGCCGCGAGACGCATGCGCTGTCGGCCGTGCGCACGGCCTACGCGTCGCTCACGCCACGCGAGCGCGAAGTGATGCGCCATGTCACCGCCGGCCTGATGAACAAGCAGGTGGGCGCGTTGCTGGGTTTGTCCGAAATCACGGTGAAAATCCACCGTGGCAACGTCATGCGCAAGATGGGCGTGCGCTCGCTGGCCGACCTGGTGCGCCACGCGGAAGCATTGGGCGACCACACCTCCGTATGATTCCCATCGCGGGCCCGGCGGCGCACTGTAGGCCCGCGCAGCAGTAGCGCGTGACGAGGATCGCAGTTTGGCCGCGAACAGGATTGTGGCGATCGTGGACGACGACGACGCGGTGCGCGTGGCCACCGCGAGCCTGGTCCGGTCGCTGGGGCACGAGGCGCGGGGCTTTGCCTCCGCCGAGGATTTCCTCCGCCCCGGCGGCGATGAAGGGGTCGATTGCCTGGTCTCCGACGTGCACATGCCTGGCATGGATGGCACCGACCTGCAGCGGCGCCTGCTGGCCCGCGGCCGCACCTACCCCATGGTGTTCGTTTCCGGCTACCCCGACGATGCGATCCGCCAGACGGTGATGGCGGCGGGCGCGTTCTGCTACCTCGGCAAGCCCTTCGCCGGCAGTGCGCTTGCCACCTGTCTCGAAAAGGCGCTGGCCGCGCGCTGACACGATCTTGTTTCATGGCTCTCTGATACGCTCGGGCCCCATGATCCTGACCCTGTTCCTCGTCCTGCTCCTCGTCGCCGCGATTCTGGGCTGGCGCCGTCGACGCCGCGCGGCATCCACGCTGGTGGTGTTTGCCGTGGCGTGGCTGTTCTTCGCTGGCTGCGGTCCGCTCACCGCCTTCCTGCTCGGCAACCTGCAATCGGGGTTCGCGCCCGATGTGGCTGGCTGGGGGCAGAAGAACGCCATCATCCTGCTGGGTGCCGGCACGGTGCGCACGGGCGCCGGTGGCGTCGAGCCCAGCCTTTATGCCGATGGCCGCATCCTGCGCACGGCGGAGCTTTACCGTGCGTGCAAGGCCACGGGCGCCGATTGCAAGGTGGAGGTGAGCGGTGGCGACGCCATGCGCACCGGCCTGGCCGAAGCCGATACCTACGCCATCACGCTCGGCCGGCTGGGCGTGCCGCGCGGCGACATGATGCTCGAGGCGCGCAGCATGAACACGTTCCAGAACGCGCAGAACAGCCAGCCGCTGCTGAAGGCCTATGGCGCGGACAAGGTGGTGCTGGTGTCGTCGGCCATCCACCTGAAGCGGGCGGTGCTCTACTTCGCCCATTTCGGCATCCGCGCCGAGCCCGTCCGCGGCGATTACGTCGCCGCCCGCTACGACTGGCTGCCGGGTACGGAAAACCTCTTCTTCGCCGACTTCGCCCTGCACGAATACGTGGGCGTGTGGCGTTACCACGTGTACAACGCGCTGGGCTGGAACGTGCCCCGGGTTCCTGAAGAAAACGTGACCACGCAGACACATAGCTAACATTTGGCCCTTTATGCTGGCGCACCGTCCAGCCACGGACCGAACCCAAGGAGATGCCCGTGAAGTTCCGCTACGTTTTCGCCGCGCTGCTGGCCACCGCTACCCTCGCCCCGTCGGCGTTCGCGCAGCAGGCCGCGCCCCAGGCGGCGCCTGCGCCGGCCGTCAACCCCGCGTCGCAGATTCCTGCGTCCGACCGCGCGGCCATCCAGAACTACAACCTCACCGACGACGTGTTCAACCGCCTCGTGGCGGTGTCGCAGGATGCGAAGAAGCAGGGCATCAAGCCGAAGGATGCCGAAACCGATTTCTCGAAGATCCATTCGCTCGACGACCTGGCCAAGACCGTCACCGACTCCGACCCGCGCATCGGGCCGCTGATCCAGAAGCACGGCTTCACCCCGCGTGATTTCATGCTGGCCAACCTCGCCGTCACCAACGCGGCCATCGCGTCGGAAGCGAAGAACAACCCGCAGATGGCGCAGTACGTCGACCAGTCGAAGGTCAACCAGAAGAACGTGGCCTTCTACGAATCGCACAAGGGCCAGATCAACGCCCTGATGGCACAGGACGACGCTGCCAAATAAACGCGGCCCCTGCAGGAGCCCACTCCGTGGGCGACAGCTCTTCGCGAAAAGCTTTCGCCCACAGGGTGGGCTCCTACAGAGACAGCAAAGGCCCCGGCGTTAGCCGGGGCCTTTTCATTAACCACCGCTACTGTCAGTGCGAACCGTGCAGCGAATGCTTCAGGTCGCGCATCTGGTCGTGGCCGGTCTTCACCGACACGTACGATTCGTTGATGAGCGAGCGCGTGCCGGCGGTGACGTCGCTGTCCTTCATGGCGTCTTCGTACTTCGCCTTGATGTGGTCTTCGCCGCGTTCCACTTCGTCGACGATGGCGACGTCATCCTTCGAGCCGATCTTCGCGCGCAGTTCGACGAACATGCGGTGCGCCTTGGCGAGCACCGTGCCGTCGTCCTCAGGGTTACCGCCCAGCGAACGCACCTGCTGCTGCAGGCGCTGCGCCACCTGGCGGCGCTCGGCGGCGCGCAGCTGGAAGGCCGCGGCATAACGGGTGTTATGCGCGTCCTTCGCGGCCTCACCGTAGCCCTCGGCGCTGTCGATCGTGGTTTCGATCAGGTTGTTGAGCACCTTGATGTCGTGTTCGGTCGTTGCAGTCATGGGCGTGGCTCCTTGGGGGTGGGCGGCCAGCATCGCGTCCGGCACCGGGTGCGCCGCGTGAACATCGCGTGGCCCTCGCCACCACGCACGGCCCGCGTTCATACGCGCAGCAGGCATACTCGGCCATCACGCCTCACGCCACCAAGGAACCTGCCATGGCATCGAACCGCCGCGCCCTCGTCACCGGCGCCTCTGCCGGCATCGGCGAGGCCTTCGCCCGCGAACTGGCCCGCCGCGGCTTCGACGTGGTGCTCACCGCGCGCCGCACCGACCGCCTCGAAGCGCTCGCGGCCGAGCTGCGCGAGCGCCATGCCATCGAGGCCATCGTGGCGCCGCTCGACCTTGCCCGTACCGACGCCGCCGAAGCCCTCGTCGCGGCGCTGGGCGACCAGGGCCTGCACATCGACGTGCTCATCAACAACGCGGGCTATGGCCTTACCGGTTACCTCGACGAGCAGCCGTGGGAGGCACACGCGGCCTTCATCCAGGTGATGATGGCCGCACCGACCGAACTGGCCTGGCGCCTCTTGCCGGGCATGAAGGCACGCGGCTACGGCCGCATCGTCAACGTCGCCTCGCTGGCGGGCCTCGTGCCGGGGTCCGCGGGCCACACGCTGTACGGCGCCTCCAAAGCCTACCTCATCCGGTTCTCGCAGTCGCTGGCGCTCGAGGCGGCCGGCACCGGTGTGCATGTGACCGCGCTGTGCCCGGGTTTCACCTACTCCGAGTTCCACGATGTCAACGGGGCGCGCCCCCTCGTCTCGAAGATGCCTGGCTACATGTGGATGGACGCCGCCACGGTGGCCCGCGAGGGGCTGGATGCCGTGGAAGCCGGTAAGCCCGTGTACGTCAACGGCCGGATGAACCGCTTCATCAAGTGGCTGTTCAAGGTGCTGCCCGATGGGCTGGCGCTGAAGATGACCGAGCGGCAGGGCCGGCGCTTCCGGGTGCGGCGCGAGCGGGGCGGGCAGGGCTGACCATGACCTATGGCATACGCCCGGGGCGGTGACGGGGGCTAGCCTCGTCCGGTTCGCGGCGCCCTCCGCGCCGACACGTTCCGCCAAGGGGTTACCCATGTCCAAGCATTACCCGGCGCTCGCGGGCGCCGTCCTCCTCGGCCTCGCCGGGGCCGTTTCCGCCCAGACCGTAAGCGTCGACGATTACCGCCGCGCCGACGCGATGCTGGCGAACAACACCATGCCGCTGGTGGACCACTCGGTGCAGCGCGTGAAGTGGCTCGACGATACCCACTTCTGGTATCGCGACCATGACAAGGACGGCGACCAGTTCATCACCGTCGACCTTGGCACCGGCAAGGCCACGCCCGCTTTCGATCGCGAGAAGGTGGCCAAGGCCCTCGCCGCGTCCACCGGCAAGAAGGTCGACCCGGCCAAGCTGCCGGTCACCGATTTCGTCGTGCGCCCGGATGATGGCCTCGACATCACCTCGGGCGGCAAGCACTACGTGTGCGACAAGGCCATGGGCAAGTGCGAGCTGGCCGCGGTGAAGAAAGACCCGAACGGCAAGCCCTACGGCGAGGAGCCGGGCCTGAAGTCGCCCGATGGCAAGTCCGAGGCCTTCGTGCGCGACTGGAACCTGTGGGTGCGCGACGTGGCCACGGGCGCCGAGACGCAGCTCACCACCGATGGCATCAAGGATTTCGGCTACGCCACCGACAACGCCGGCTGGAAGCACACCGACGAAGCCATCGTGGTGTGGTCGCCGGATTCGAAGAAGCTGGCCACGTTCCAGCAGGACCAGCGCAAGACCGGCGAAATGACCACGGTCAGCGTCAACGTGGGCCACCCCACGGTCGATACCTGGAAGTACCCGCTGCCGGGCGACAAAGACGTGACCATGATCGAGCGCGTCGTCATCGACGTGCCGACGAAGAAGACCGTGCGCTTCAAGATGCAGCCTGACCAGCACCGCTCCACGGTGTGCGACGATGTCTCGTGCAGCCCCGGCGTATGGGACGACGTGCGCTGGTCGGCCGATGGCAAGAGCATCGCGTTCGTTTCCACCGCGCGCGACCACACGCACGAATGGGTGCGCCTGGCCAACCCGGAGACGGGCGATGTCCGCACCGTGTTCGACGAAAAAGCCAAGACGTACTTCGAGGGCGGCTTCGAGAACGCCAACTGGCAGTACGTGCCCGAGACCGATCAGGTCATCTGGTTCTCCGAGCGCAGCAACTGGGGCCACCTGTACGCCTACAGCCTGAAGACGGGCAAGCTTGAGAAGCAGATCACCAAGGGCGACTGGAACGTCACCCAGGTGCTGCATATCGACCCGAAGACGAAGACCATTTGGTTCCGTGGCGTGGGCCGCGAGAAGGGCGTCGATCCGTACTTCCAGTCGTTCTACAAGGTGAACTTCGATGGCTCGAACCTCACCCTGCTGACCCCGGAGAAGTTCGACCACACCGTGTCGATGTCGAAGGACGGCACGTACTTCTTCGATTCGTACAGCGATATCAACACGCCGCCCGTCGCCGTGGTCCGCCGCAGCGATACCGGCGCCGTCGTGAAGGAAGTGGCCAGGGCCGATATCTCGCGCCTCAAGGCCGCCGGCTGGGTCGCCCCCACCGCGTTCACCGTGAAGGCGCGCGATGGCAAGACCGACCTCTACGGCCAGATGTTCAAGCCGTCGAAGTTCGACCCGTCGAAGAAATACCCGCTGGTGGTCTACATCTACCCGGGCCCGCAGGTGGGTTCGGTGCGCACGCGCAGCTTCGTGCCGTCGCACGGCGATAACCAGGCGCTGGCCGAACTCGGCTTCGTGGTGGTGGCCGTTGACGGCATGGGCACGCCGCTGCGCTCGAAGGCGTTCCACGATGCGTATTTCCAGAACATCGGTGACAACACGCTGCCCGACCAGGTCGCGGCCGTGAAGCAGCTGGTGAAGCAGAACACGTGGATCGATGGCGACCGCGTCGGCATCTGGGGCCACTCCGGCGGCGGCAACGCCACCGCCACGGCCATGTTCCGCTACGCCGATACCTTCAAGGTGGGCATCTCGGAATCGGGCAACCACGACAACCGCAACTACGAAGACGACTGGGCCGAGAAGTGGCAGGGCCTGCTGGTCAAGGACAAGGACGGCAAGTCGAACTACGACGACCAGGCGAACCAGAAGTGGGTGGACGGCCTGAAGGGCCACCTCATGCTGGCGCACGGTACCTCGGACGATAACGTGCCGCCGTACGAAACCCTGCTGGTGGTCGATGCGCTGATCAAGGCGAACAAGGATTTCGACCTGGTCATGATCCCCAACGCCCACCACGGCTACGGTGCCGCCACGCAGTACATGACGCGCCGCCGCTGGGATTACTTCGTGCGCTACCTGAAGGGCGAAACACCCCCGAAGGAATTCAAGCTCACCCCGATCGAGCACTAAAACGAAAAGGGCCCCTGGGGCCCTTTTTCTTGCCCGGATCTTGTGGGCCGTTACCTTGTGGGAGCGCGCTTGCGCGCGATGGCTCTTGCGACACAACCCATCGCGCGCAAGCGCGCTCCCACAGTCTTTTGGTCTCAGTGGCTTTTAAGACAAGGTGATATGCACCCCAGGCACCGGCACGAAGTGCATGGCCACCGCATTCATGCAGTAGCGCAAGCCCGTCGGATCCGGGCCATCGTCAAACACATGCCCAAGATGCGCGCCGCAACGGGCGCAACTCACCGCCGTGCGGTCTTCCACCAGGCTGCGGTCGTCGGTCTGCACGATGTTCCGCTTCGAGATCGGTTGCCAAAAACTCGGCCAGCCCGTGCCGGAATCAAACTTCGTCGCTGAATCGAACAGCGCGGTATCGCAGCCGATGCAACGGTACAGGCCATTGTCATGCCGGTTCCAGCCGGGCCCGGTGTAGGCCGGCTCGGTGCCCTCGTGGCGCGTGACGTAGTACGAGCGCGAATCCAGCTTCTGCCGCCACTGCTCGTCGGTCATCACCACCTTCGCCTCCACGCAGCTGCCCAGCGGCTTCTTGTCGGGCGCGAAGCAATCCAGCGTGACGTTGCCGGCCTGCATCGGCTTCGGCGCCTCGGCGGCCACCGCGGGCCGGGTGGCCTTGAAGATGAACGGGAGCGAGGACGCCGCGGCCGCGGTCACGGCGAAAACGGACAGGAAACGGCGGCGTTCAGGATCATGGCGGCGCATGGGACCTCCGGAAGCAAGGAAGGGCGCCCGCTGGCGCCCTTCCCAATAGACCGCCCTCGCGGCCCCAACCTTACACCCGAGCCGCAACCCCTGTGGGAGCGCGCTCGCGCGCGATGCCCTGCCTCAATCCTCAACCCAATGACACCGCCGCTCCGTCCGGTACGTAGCGTTCTTGTCCTGGTGGTTCTTCTGCACCTGGTTACCCACCACGCCGCCGGCGACGGCGCCGCCCACGGTGGCCAGCGTCTTGCCCTTGCCGCCACCCACCTGGTTGCCCAGCAGGCCGCCGGCGACGGCGCCCACGCCCGTGCCAATCAGGCGGTTGTTGTCCTTGGAATTGATCTGCTTGGTCTCGACGTCTTCGCACACCTGGTGCCGTGCGAACGCCGGCGCGACGGCGCCGAAGGCGAGGGTGGCTGCCACCAGGGCCATGAGAGGCTTCTTCATGAGGGGTCCTCCTTATCAACGCGTGTGTCGTTAGCGGGTTTCAGGGATACCGCCGCCGTCGTGATGGAGGGGTCAACAGGGGCCGGATCCACGCGCTTCACCGACATGGCGTATGGCCGCGGTTTAATTGGGGTTCCGCGCGCCTCGGCTACGGCTTCGGTGAGTTCCGCGCCCAGCAGCAGGATAAGCGCCGAGTAATACACCCACACCAGCAACACCACCACGCCACCCGCGGGCCCGTAGGGGCCGCCCACGTTGCTGCGCTCGAGGTAGATGCCGATGGCGTACTTGCCGATGACAAAGAGCAGGGCCGTGAGCGAGGCGCCGATCAGCGCGTCGCGCCATTCAATGATCGCGTCAGGCAGCACCTTGTAGATCGCGCCGAAGATCAGGACGAACACAGCGAAGGAGATCACCATCTCCAGGGCATGCCAGCCCACCGTGCCGCCGCGGACGAACACGGCGATAAGCGCGCTGGCCGAAAACGAGATGACCAGCAGGAACGCCAGTGACAGCAGCAGGCCCAGCGCATGCAGGCGGGCCCGCAGCCAGCCCAGGATGGCGCGGCTGGTATTGCCGGGCCGCGGTTGTAGGCTCCACACCCGGTTCAGGGCGCCCTGCAACTGGGCGAAGACCGCCGAGGCACCCACCAGGGTCACGCCCAGGCCGATCAGGCCGGCCATGCTGCCCACGCTGGGCCGCTGCTTGGCGTTCTCGATGACCAGGGCGACGGCACCGGACGCGCGCTGGCCCACCAGCCCGTTCAGGCCGTCGATGAGCTGCGCCTGCCATTCGGGCCGCAACGAGGCCACCACCCAAAGCAGCAGCACCAGCAGCGGGGCGAACGAGAGGGCGGAATAGAAGGCGAGGGCAGCCGCGCGGGTCATCAGCTCATCGTCGCTGAAGCCCTTCGCGGTGGTCTTCACGACCTGGAAGCCTAGGTTGATCCTGCGGTCCATGCGGATAGGGTGGGCGGTGCCGCGCGAAAAAAACGTGGACTCAGGCCGCGGCGTCCATCCGGCCGATGGCCTCGGGGATGGCCTCGGCGCCGTGGACCTCGATGACCCTGTCGGTCATGTTGAACCCGGTGACCACCTCATGGGCCCAGGTGCTGTGGTAGGGCATGTACACGCCCCAGCCGCCCAGCTCCACCACGGGCTGGATATCCGACTTGAGGGAATTGCCCACCATGGCGAACCGGTCGGCGGTGACCTCGAACTCGCGGAACAGGCGCTCGTAGGCGGCCGGGTCCTTCTCCGAGACGATCTCGATGCGGTGGAACACGTCGGCCAGTCCGCAGCGGGCCACCTTGTACTCCTGGTGGAACAGGTCGCCCTTGGTGATCAGCACCACCCGGTGGGTCTGGGCCACGCGGTGGACGGCGTCGCGGATGCCCGGCAGGAGCTCCACGGGGTGCGCGAGCACATCCTTGCCCAGCTTGACGATGCGGTGGATATCGCGGGCCTCGATGCGGCCATCGGTCAGCTCGATGGCGGATTCGATCATCGAGAGGGCCATGCCCTTGGCGCCGTAGCCGAACAGGGCGATGTTGCCGCGCTCGGTGGCCAGCAGGCTATCGCGCAGGTTGCCGCTGTCGAGGTCGATGTACTTGCCGAGGATGGCTTCGAAGGTGTCCTGCGCGCGGTCGTAATACTCCTGGCTGTGCCAGAGCGTATCGTCGCCGTCGAAGCCGATGAGGTCGATCATGGGGCTATCCCGGGTTGCATGCCGCGATAGGATACCGCCATGTATGAATTCACTGATATCGCCTGCCCCTATTGCGGGGAGACCATCGAGGTGGCCGTGGATACCTCGGCCGGCAGCCAGGGCTACATCGAGGACTGCCAGGTATGCTGCCGCCCCATCGTGATGCGGCTGGTCGTCGACGAGGGCGATGGCAGCTTCGAGCTCACCGCCAGCGCCGAAAACGACGGGTAGGAGCCCACACCGGTGGGCGACAGCTTTTAGCGAAAAGCCGCAGCTCATCGCCAAACGCTGTCGCCCACGGGGTGGGCTCCTACGTGGGCTGGATCAGAACGCGATGCTGGTCTTCAGGCCCAGGATGAACGCGTCGTCGCGCTTGTTGCTGCCGCCCGGGTCCTTGATGTACTGCAGGTTCGGGCGGATGGCGATCGAGGGGATCGGCGACCAGCTGTAGAACACTTCAGCCACCTTCTCCGACCCGTCGTTGACGATGGCCGGGTTATCCGGGTTCAGCTGGTTCAGCAGGCGCTGGTTGCGCGCCGCGTAGCCATTGGCATGGGTGAAGGCGATGGCCGCGCCGACGAAGTCGTTGGGGCGGTCGAAGATGCCCTTGTACTCCGTGCCGAACGCCACCTGGGCGTTGGTGGCGGACGTGGCGTGGTCCGCGGCCGTGATGTTCAGGAACACCGTGGCGCCCTTGCCGCCGGCGGTGCCGGTGACCTGCTGCTGGAACGTGATCCACGCACCGCGGCGGGAATCGTGCTGCAGCGGCGTGCCACCGAACTCGGCGAGCGGCTGGTGCTGGTCGTTGAGGTACAGGTCGTCGCCCTTCGAGGTGTTGTACCAGACGCCAACACGGTACGAACCCGGCAGGCCGTTGATGCTGGGCTTCCAGCCGAACTCGAGCGGGATGAGGGCGCCGGTGGTGCCGCTCGGGAAATCAGGCACGAGGCCCTTGTGCCGCGCGTAGCTGTCGTCCGGGTACTTCGGGTTCATCTGGTAACCCGCCAGCTGGATGAACGTATCATCGCTGGTGTTGTACTTCAGCACGGTGGCCCACTGGCTGGTCGGCCAGTTGATCCAGTAGTCGCCCACGATGTTGCCCGGCTGGGCGCCGCAGAACGACAGGTTCATGAAGTCGCACGAGAAGTTGTTGATGTCCTCGCCGACCGGCAGGCGGCCGAGTTTCCACGTGAGGCGGCCGTCGAAGAACTTCTGCTCCAGCGACAGCACCGTGAGGTGCCAGGTCTGGCCGCGGCCGTACACTTCCTGGATCAGCTGGTTGTTGCCGATGTTGGCGTCGGCACCGATGTCGCGGCCGTTACGGTCGGTGACCATGATGTTGAACTTGGCGCCGTCCCAGCCCCAGAGCTTCTGCAGATCGAACGCGGCACCGAATTTCCACTGGTCGGTGTAGCGGGTGATGTTGCGGTCGCCGCCGGAGTAGTTGTGCGCGGCTTCGAAGCCGTAGCCGAAGTCGAAGGTGATGCCTTTTTCTTCGAGGCGCGTGCGCTCGCCGTTCCAGTCCCCGAAGAAATACTTGCTGTTGCTGCTGCCGATGGCACTCGGCGAATCGTCGGCGTGGGCAGCGCCGGCGAACGCGAGCCCTGCCAGGATGACGCCGGCGAGGGGACGCTTGATCAGATTCGTAAGCATGAACCCTTCTCCCTGAAAATAATTACTTTTTTTCGTACGTGGTTTTTGTTTATCTCAGTTGCATCGCACCATGTTCGGTGTGCACAACCGACGAATCATAATCAATATTTGTCGTACTAATGGGTGGGCATCGCAAATACAGCGCCCGCGCTTTCATCGTGGTTCAGCCAACGCTGTGTAACGGCCTTCTGCCGGGTGTAGAAACGCACCGACTCGGGTCCGTGCGCGTGGTGATCGCCCATGAGGCTTTTTTTCCAGCCACCGAAGCTGTGGAACGCCATCGGTACAGGAATGGGCACGTTGATGCCGATCATGCCGACTTGCACCCGATGCGCAAATTCGCGCGCCACCTGTCCATCCCGCGTGAAGATGGCCGTGCCATTGCCATATTCGTGCGCGTCGACAAGTTCCAGCGCCGTAGCGAAATCCGGCACGCGCACCACGCACAGCACGGGGCCGAAGATTTCTTCCTTGTAGATCTTCATCTGCGGCGTGACGCGATCGAACAGCGTGCCGCCCACGAAGAAACCCTGCTCGCAACCCGGCACCTGGTAGCCGCGGCCGTCGACCACGAGCGCCGCGCCCGCCGCCTCGCCATCGTCGATGTAGCCCGTGATGCGGTCGCGATGCACGGCGGTGACGACGGGACCCATCTCGACGGTCTCATCCAGGCCCTGGCCGATGCGCAGTGCCTCGACGCGCGGCTTCAGCTTCGCGACGAGTGCATCGGCGGTGGCCTCGCCCACCGCCACGGCCACCGAGATGGCCATGCAGCGTTCGCCCGCCGCGCCGTAGCCCGCGCCCATCAATGCGTCGGCGGTCTTGTCGAGGTCGGCGTCGGGCATGATGATCATGTGGTTCTTCGCGCCGCCCAGCGCCTGCACGCGCTTGCCCTTCGCCGTGCCGCGCGCGTAGATGTACTCGGCGATGGGCGTGGAGCCCACGAAGCTCACCGCGCGTACCAGGTCGTGGTCCAGCAGCGCATCCACCGCGGCCTTGTCGCCGTGCACCACATTGAACACGCCATCGGGCAGGCCCGCTTCCTTCAGCAGCACGGCAAGCTCCACGGCGAGCGACGGGTCGCGTTCCGAGGGCTTCAGCACGAACGTGTTGCCGCAGGCGATGGCCATCGGGAACATCCACATGGGCACCATGGCCGGGAAGTTGAACGGCGTGATGCCCGCGCACACGCCAATGGCCTGGCGCATGGTCCACGCGTCGATGCCGTTGGCGATCTGCTCGGTGTATTCGCCCTTCAGCAGCTCGGGTATGCCGCAGGCGTACTCGACCACCTCGAGGCCACGCACCAGCTCGCCCTTCGCATCGGAGAGCACCTTGCCGTGCTCGGCCACGATGACGCGGGCGAGGCGGTCCATGTCGCGTTCGATCAGTTCCTTGAAGCGGAACATGACACGGGCGCGCTTCAGCGGCGGCGTTTCCGACCACGCGCGGAACGCGGCGTGGGCGGCCTTGACGGCAGCGTCCACGTCGCCGGCCGATGCCAGGTCCACCTCGGCGGCGACGCGGCCGCTGGCGGGGTTGTAGACGGGGGCGGTGCCACTGGGCGAGCCGGCGTAGGTCTTGCCGGCGATGAAGTGGCCGATGCGGTAGAGGGTGCTGGTTTCAGGCTGGGCGGACATGGGTCGTGTGTCTCCGTCGCGCGCTTAGCGCGCGATCATCCATTCGTGGGCGGGGTCGTTGCGGAAGTGCCATTCGCGGCGCGGACCGGCCATGACATTGAGGTAGTAGCCGCGGTAGCCATGCGGCATCACCACCGGGTGGTAGCCACGCGGCACCATCACCACGTCGTGGTTGCCCACGGCCATGGATTCGTCGATGTCGCGCTCGTCGGTGTACACGCGCTGGAACGCGAAGCCCTGCGGCGGGTCGATGCGGTGGTAGTAGGTTTCCTCCAGCACGCTCTCTTCCGGCAGGTTGTCGGTGTCGTGCTTGTGCGGCGGGTAGCTGGAGGAATGCCCGGCCGGCGTGAGGACCTCCACCACCAGCAGCGCTTCGGCGGGTTCGGTCTCGGGCAGGATGTCGCACACGTAGCGCGTGTTGGCGCCCGTGCCGCGCACGGAGCGCTTCATGCTTGCCGGCTCGATCAGGCGCGCCTCGAAGCGGCCCGTGGCCGGCGCCGAGGCGAGCGCGAGTTCCGCATCGTCGCGTGCCGTCACCCTGTAGGTGGACGACGGCGGCGCGTACACCGCGTGTGGCGAGCGGTCGTCGAAGACGCTGGCACGGCCGCCGAGGTGCGTCCAGTCGCGGCCGGCCACGCTGATGTCGACGGTGCCCGTGAGCACCACCAGGCAGCCCTCGCGGTCCGCGGGCAGCGTGATGGTGGTGGTGTCGCCGGCCTTCACGCGGCGGGCGGCGAAGCCCACGTGTTTCCAGTGGGCCGATTCCGGGGTGACGGTGACGATGGCCTCGCCCTGGGCGGCGGCCTTGACGAGCAGGCTCATGCGACCTCCTTCACCGGTTCGCGGTCGAGCAGCTGGCGCAGGGTCTGGTAGCCCTTCTCCGCGAACGCGTAGCTGGGCGCCACGGCCGGGTCCTGCTCCGCCTCGACCACCAGCCAGCCCTGGTACCCGTGGCGCTTGAGGCTGGCGATGATACCGGCGAAGTCGATGACGCCATCGCCCGGCACCGTGAATGCGCCGTTGAGCACCGACTGCAGGAAGGTCCAGTGCCGGTTGCGTGCCATGCGAACCACGCCCGGGCGCACGTCCTTGCAGTGGACGTGGCAGATGCGGCCGATGTGCTTGTCCAGCACCGCGAGCGGGTCGCCGCCACCGAAGTAGGTATGGCCGCTGTCGAAGAGCAGGCCCACCTCCTCGCCGGTGTGTGCCATGAGCTGGTCCACGTCGTCGGGCGATTCCACGTAGGCGCCCATGTGGTGGTGGTAGGCCAGGCGCACGCCGTGCGCGAGCGTGAACTTCGCGAACTCGGTGAGGTTGTCGCCGTAGCGCTTCCACTCATCGGCCGTGCGCAGGCGCGGGCGCTTGTACAGCGGCTGCGGCTCGCCCTGGATGGCGTTGGCCACCTCGCCGTACACCATCACCTTGCAGCCGTTTTCGGCCAGGAGGCGCAGGTGCTTGCCGACGGCAACGATTTCCTCTTTCGCGGGGCGTACCGCGGCGCGGCCGGAATACCAGCCGCTTACCACGTCGAGGCCGTAGCCCGCCATCAGGTCGCGCAGCGCCTCGGGTTCTTTCGGGAACTTGTTGCCCAGCTCGAAGCCTTCGTAGCCGATGGCCTTGCCTTCGGTGAGCGCGGTGGAAAGCGGCGTCTCGCCGCCCAGCGACGGCAGGTCGTCGTTGCTCCACGAAATGGGGTTGATGCCGATGCGGATGGGGTCGTTCTTCATGCTGGCGTGTTCCCGGCCTTGCGGCCCGCGATGGCGGTTTCGTAGCCGGCGCGCGCATCGCGCACGGCTCCCCGCGTGGAGACTTCGGGCACCGCCACGTCCCACCACGCGCCGCCCTCGTCGGTGGTGCGGGTGTGGTCCGTGTCGATGCTGATGAGGTAGGTGCGGTCGGCGGCGCGCGCGCGTTCCAGCGCGGCTTCCAGGCCCGCGATATCGGCGACGTGCTCGGCGATGGCACCCAGCGAGCGCGCGTGCGCCGCGAAATCGATGCGAGGTGCACCGTGCGCGCCTTGCAGGCAGTTGTCGAACATGTTGTTGAACGGCGCGCCGCCCACCGCCTGCTGCAGGCGGTTGATGCAGCCGTAGCCGCGGTTGTCGAGCAGCACGATGATGAGCTTCGCGTCGAGCATCACCGAGGTGGCGATCTCGGAATTCATCATGAGGTAGCTGCCGTCGCCGACCATGACGATCACCTCGCGCCCGGGCTCGGCCATCTTCACGCCCAGGCCGCCGGCGATCTCGTAGCCCATGCACGAGTAGCCGTATTCCATGTGGTAGCCGCCCGGGGTTTCCGTGCGCCACAGTTTCTCCAGCTCGGCGGGCAGCGTGCCTGCGGCGCAGACGACGATATCGCCCATGGCCGACGTGGGCGAAGAGCGCTGCACGGCGCCGATGACCTCGCCGTCGTACGGCAGCCGGCCCGGGGGCGCGGCACGCTGGCTGGTGATGCGGGTCACGATATCCACCCACGCGAGGGCGGCACCGCGGGCGCGTTCGGTCCAGGTTTCCGGCGCGGCCCAGTCTTCCAGCCCGAAGGTGAGGTCATCGAGCACCTGGGCGGCGTCGCCGATCACCTCGATGCCGTTGCCCTTGAGCGCGTCGAACGCGTTCACATTGACCGAGACGATGGGTACGTGGCGGAACAAGGCGTTCGAGCCCGTGGTGAAGTCCTGCAGGCGCGTGCCCACCGCGATGATGAGGTCGGCGTCGCGCAGCAGGGCGTTTGCCGCGGTGGAGCCACAGACGCCGGCCGGGCCCAGCTGCAACGGGTGGTTCCACGGCATGGCGCCCTTGCCGGCCTGCGTCTCGCATACAGGCACGCCGTGCTTGTCGGCGAAGGCAAGGATTTCAGGGGTGGCCCTGGCATACAGGGCGCCGCCGCCAAGGATCATCACCGGCCGCTCGGATGCCTCGATGGCATCGAGGGCGGCCATGAGCTCGTCGTCGGTGGGCTGCGGCGCACGGAACACGATTTCGCGCGGCTCGAAAAAAGCCACTGGCCAGTCGTAGGCCTCGGCCTGCACATCCTGCGGCAGGGCGAGCGTCACCGGGCCGCATAGCGCGGGGTCGGTGAGCGCGCGCACCGCGCGGGGCAGCGCGGTGAGCAGTTGCTCCGGGCGCATGATGCGGTCGAAGTAGCGCGACACGGGGCGGAAGCAGTCGTTGACCGACACCGTGCCGTCGCTGAAATCCTCCAGCTGCTGCAGTACCGGGTCGGGCGCGCGCGAGACGAAGATGTCGCCGGGCAGCAGCAGCACGGGCAGGCGGTTCACGTGGGCCAGCGCGGCGGCGGTGACGAGGTTGGTGGCGCCCGGGCCGATCGACGTGGTCACGGCCATCATGCGGCGGCGCATGCTGGCCTTGGCATAGGCGATGGCCGCATGCGCCATGGCCTGTTCGTTGTGCGCGCGGAACGTGGGGAACGTGTCGCGCACCTCGTACAGCGCCTCGCCCAGGCCGGCCACGTTGCCGTGGCCGAAGATGGCGAAGACGCCGCCGAACAGCGGCTCGGCCTCGTCGACATCCGCATCGCGCCCGTAGAGCGCCTGCAGGTAGCGGACCAGCGCCTGGGCGGTGGTGAGGCGGATGGTCTCGCTCATGCGGCGGCGCCTTGCTTCACGGTGCGGCCCGGCGACCGGCGGGTGGCCTTGTGCCATGCCTGGATCATGCCTTCGAATGCCACGCGGGCCTGCTCCACGAGTGCCTTGTCGTCGATGCGCCCGGCCAGCCACGCCTTCGCGGGTTCGCTGAACAGCGTGCGGCCCACGGCGAAGCCACGGCACGTGCTGCTGCTGGCCGCATCCGCGAAGCCGGCGGCGAGGGAGTCCGCCGGTGCGTTGAGGCCAAGCAGCAGCACGCCGCGGCAAAACGGGTCGCGTTCGTCGATCAGCGCGTCGATAGCCGCCCACGCATCGGCGGCGGGCGGGCACAGCTTCCACCAGTCGGGCTTGATGCCCAGGTTGTAGATGCGCTTGAGCGAGCGCAGCACCAGCACATCGCGCTGGGCCTGGCTGGAGCAGCCGGGCGGGATGACCTCGAGCAGCAGCTCATGGCCACTGAGCTTCGCGGCATCGTACAGCGCGAGCAGCTGGGTTTCCTGCTCCACCCGGTGCAGCGGCTCGGCATCGGGGTCGAACTGCACCAGGCACTTGATGACATGCTCATGCGGCCAGCTCACCAGCTGGCTGCCGATGGAACGGCCGCGTTCAAATTCCAGCGGGTTCGAGCCGGGTACTTCCACCGGGCGGCCGATCCACCAGCCGCGGCCGGTGGCGGCGTTGAGCGCGTCCTGGCCATAGCGGTCGTCGGCCAGCAGGCCCACGTGGCCTTCGAGGCCGTTGGCCGTTTCGGTGGCGGCCACCGCCTCGACCAACAACGTTTTCAGCGCGGGGATGCGCGCTTCATCCGCGCCCGCCTCGCGGGCCAGCTCGAAGAACGGCGTGCGGTGATCGAACGCGAACACGTAAAGCTCGTTCCATGCCTTGCGTGGCACGGCGGCACGGTGCAGGTGCGAAAGCTCCGCGTCGAGGTCGGGGCGGGCGATACCGCCTTCGCGAGACAGGAAAGCATCGAGCTCGGCGCGGCCGGGCATGGACGGTGCGCAGGCGTGGCGCGAGACCACGATGGCACCACAGGCGTTGGCCCACGCGCAGGCGCGCTCGACGCTTTCGCCGCTGAGCCAGCCGGCGAGGAAGCCGGAGAGGAACGCGTCGCCGGCACCGAGCACGTTGAGCACCTCGACGCGCTCACCGCGGTAGGTGGGTGCGTCGTCGATGTGGGTGGGAATGGGACCCTCGACGATGGAGCAGCCCAGCGGGCCGCGCTTCACGATCAGCGTGGCGTCCGAGACAGCGCGCACCGCGCGAAGCGCCGCCAGCAGGTCTTCGCTGCCACCGGCGATATGGAACTCTTCCTCGGTGCCGACGATGAGGTCGAACTGCGGCAGGATGCCCTGCAGGTGCGCCGTGACATGGTCGGCGGCCACGAAACGCTGCTCGCCGTTGCCGCGACCCGTGAGGCCCCACAGCACCGGGCGATAGTCGATGTCGAGCACGGTGCGCACGTCGTGCTTGCGGGCGAGCTCCAGCGCGCGCTGTGAGGCGCCGAGCACGCCCGGCTGCGACAGGTGCGTGCCGGTGATGGCCAGCGCGCGGCAGCGGCTGATGAACCCTTCGTCGATGTCACCGGCCTGCAGTGCCATGTCGGCGCAGTTCTCGCGGTAGAACAGCAGCGGGAAGCTGGTGCTGTCCTTGATGCCGAGGATGGCCAGCGCGGTGAGGCGTTCGGGGTCGACCTTCACCTGGCTGGTATCGCAACCTTCGTTGGCGAGGGTCTCGAGCAGGAAGCTGCCCATCTGGTCGTCGCCGACCCGCGAAAGCATGGCCGACCGCAGGCCAAGCCGCGCGGTGCCGAAGGCCACGTTGGCCGACGAGCCGCCAAGGTACTTGGCGAAGCTGGTGACGTCTTCCAGGCGGGCGCCGATCTGCTGGGCGTAGAGATCCACCGCGAGGCGGCCGAGGCAGGCCACGTCGATGGGGCGGGAGGTGGTGCGGGGCAGGGGGCTACGCATAGGTATGTTCGTTCTCTAGGCCGCGCGGCCTTCCAGTTCATCGACCAGGCTCTGGATCTCGGTGCCGCCGGCCATCATGTCCAGCACTTCTTCCTTGGTGATATCCGCCTTGGAGAAGGTGCCCATGGACTGGCCGCGGTTGAGCAGCGTGAAGCTGTCCGCGATGGGGTAGGCGTGGTGCACGTTATGGGTGATGAAGATGACCGAGATGCCGCGCTCGCGCGCCTTGTGGATCAGCTTCAGCACGTTGCAGCTCTGCTTCACGCCCAGCGCCGCCGTGGGCTCGTCGAGGATGAGCACCTTGGCACCGAAGTGGATGGCACGGGCGATGGCCAGGCACTGGCGCTCGCCGCCCGACATGGTGCCCACCGGCTGGCCGGCGTCGCGCACATGGATGCCCATCTCGGCCAGTTTGTCGCGTGCCGTTTCGTTCGCGTACTTCATGTCGAGCACGTTGATGACGCCGAACAGGCGGCGGCGCGGCTCGCGGCCGGCGAAGAAGTTACGCGCCACGCTCATCAGTGGTACCAGGGCCAGGTCCTGGTACACCGTGGCGATGCCACGGTCGAGTGCTTCGCGCGGTGACTTGAACTTCACCGATTCGCCTTCCACGCGGTAATCGCCGCTGCTGGGCTGGTGCACGCCGGCCAGGGTCTTGATGAGCGTCGACTTGCCGGCACCGTTATCGCCCAGCAGGCAGTGCACCTCGCCGCGCTTCAGCCGCAGCGTGACGCCCTGGAGGGCGATGACGGTGCCGAAGAACTTGCTGACGTCGTCGAGTTCGAGGATGTAATCGTCGGCCATGGTGGCAGCCCTCACTTCGTGCTCGCAGCGCGGCTGCGGATGTAGTGGTTGAAGAGCACCGCGACGAGCAGCATGCCGCCCAGGAACACGCGGTACCAATCCGAATCGATGTTGGTGTACGAGATGCCGATCTGCACGACTCCGAAGATGATGGCGCCGAAGCACGCACCGATCACCGAGCCGAAGCCGCCGGTGAGCAGGGTGCCCCCGATGACCACGGCGATGATGGCTTCGAACTCCTTCTGCAGGCCGCGGTCGGAAGCGGCCGAGCCGAATTCGGCCACCTGCAGCACGCCGAACAGGCAGGCGCAGAACGCGGTGAGGACGAACAGCGAGATCTTCACCCGGCGCACCGGCACGCCCACGTTTTTTGCGGCGTTGGCATCGCCACCCACGGTGTAGATCCAGTTGCCGAAGCGGGTGCGGGCCAGGACGAAGCCCGCGACCACGGCCAGCGCGATCCACCACAGCAGCACTTTCGGGATGCCGCCGACCACGGGCTCGCCGTTCGGGAACGATTCGATCACGCCATGGGCGGATAGGAAGGCGAAGAACCCGTGCAGCGTGGTTCCGGAGAACAGCGCGTGGACGAACGGCGCCTCGTCGAACTTGCTGCCCACGCCGCTCACGATGGTGCTGTTGGCGAACGTGGTGGAAAGCACGAGGGTGAGGCCGCGCAGGATGAACATGAAGGCCAGCGTCACGATGAACGAAGGCAGCTTGGTGCGGATGACGAGGTAGCCGTTGAGCGCGCCCAGGGCCATGCAGACCACGAAGGCGGCGATGACCGAGGCCCATAGCGGCCAGCCCAGGTACATGGGCGGGATGGCCACGACGACGCCGGCGAAGCCGATCATCGAGCCGATCGACAAGTCGAATTCGCCGGCGATCATGAGGAGGCAGGCGCCCACGGCAAGGATGCCGAGGTACGCCGCCACCTTGGCCCAGTTGATGACGCCATCGAGCGCGAACATGCCCGAGTCGCCGGCGGTGAAGGCGAAGAAGACGAAGACCAGGATGGTGCCGGCGATGGACCCCAGTTCGGGCCTGTCGAGCAGCACGCGCCACGGGGATATCTTCCGGACGCGCTCATCCGTGGGCTTCGGTGCTTCCTGCGCATTGGCGCGCTGACGCTGGATCATGTTGGTAACGCTCTCGTTGATGGCGCTCATGGGGTTGCTCCGGCGTCGTTCAGCGGTACTGGCCGGCGTACTTGGCGACCGTGGCGACGTTGTCCTTCGTGACGAAGGCCGGGCCCGAGCTCACGCCGTTGGCGGTATAGATGGGCTTGAGGTCGTACTCCTTGAGGCGGGCCTGGAACTTCGGGTTCGCCTTGAGGGCGGCGATGATCTTCGCCGGGTCCTTGGTGTTCTGGTCATGCGCGATCACCAGCGCCGCGATGCCCATGTAGCCCTGCAGGTAGGGCTGCTGGTCGATCGCGTACTGGATGGTGCCGCTCTTGATGCCCTCGATGATCGCGGGCGAGAGATCGAACGTGCCGAAGTTGATGGCGCCCTTCAGGTGCAGGTCTTCCACCACTTTGATGGCCGGCTCGGCGGCGTTGGGGCCCAGCGCCAGGATGGCCTGGGTCTTGGGGTGGGCACGCAGGTAGGCGGTGAGCTTGGACGAGACCACGGTCGGGTCCATGCCGGTGTCGATCATCGAGGTCTGGCGCCAGTCCTTCACGCCGATGGCGTCGGCGAAGCCCTGGCAACGCTCGAACGAGGCGTTGTTGGTGGCGTAGTGGTTCACGCACACGAAGCTCTTGATGCCGGCGGCCTTGGCGCGATCGCCCGCGGCCTTGCCCGCGTCGTATTCGCCCTGGCCCACGTGCATGATCGCGCCGATCTTCTTGCTCTCGTCCGGCGTGCCCGAGTTGATCGTGACGATGGGGATGCCCTTCGCCGCGACCTTGGCCGCCGGGCCCTTCAGCTGGTCGAAGTTGGCGATGTCGAACGACACGCCCTTGTAGTTGCGGGCGGCGGCGGACTCGAGCTGGCGGGCCATTTCCGCCAGGTCGCCATTGCCCGAGCCGCGGTAATCGACGGCGACACCAAAATCCTCACCGGCCTGCTTGATCGCGTTCTTGATGGTGTTCCACCAGGAATCGGAGTCGGCGGCGTGGGTGACGAGGACGTAGCGGTCGCCGGGGGCCGCCTGGGAGGCGGGGGCGGCAAGCCCGAGACCGAGGGCGAGGGCGGCCGCGAGCGCGGCGTGGAACGGTTTGAATCGCATATTGCCTCCACGAATGCCGGGCGCGCCGGCCTGGATGGGGTGACGGATCAAGCGATGACGGCCCTGCGGCCGCTGTTTTGCCGAAAGCGGGGCCGAGCATGGACCTGCTGTTCCACGGTTGCAACTTGCATTGCAACATCGAAATAAATGGAAAAAATGTTCCACCGCGTGTATCAATGCCGTCGGACCCCGCCAGGAGCCACCGATGGCCAAACGTAGCGAAGCCGATGCCCTGATGAGCCGCATCGCCGAGGCATTCGAGGCACTCCCCCGCCAGTTGCAGGGGGTGGCCCGTTACCTTGAGGAACATCGCAGCTCGATCATGGTCCAGCGCGTCGGTGAGATCGCCGAGGGCGCGGGGGTGCATGCGTCGGCCGTGGTCCGCTTCGCCCAGCGCTTTGGCTATTCCGGCTTCAGCGAGATGCAGGCCGTGTTCCGCGACGCCTTCACGGCGGCCGCCTCGCCCTCGCACAGCTACAAGCAGCGCATCCGCAGCGTCATCGAGAACCGGGCCGGCGGCGTGCCCGCGGCGGAGATCGCGTCGCGCTTCATCGACGCCAGCCGCATGGGCCTTGATGAGCTGGCGGCGGAGCTGGACGAGGCCCGCTTCCAGCAGGCCGTCGATACGCTGGCCGCGGCGGAAAACATCTACGTGATGGGCGTGCGACGCTCGTTCGCCATCGCCACCTACATCGCGTACGCCCTGCAGCACACGAAGAAGCGCGTGCACCTGGTGAGCGGCCTTGGCGGCATGTTCCGCGAGCAGCTGCGCAGCATGGGCAAGGGCGACGCGCTCATCGCCATCAGCTTCCCGCCGTTCGGCAAGGAAACCCTTTACGCCATGCGCGTCGCGCAGCAGCACCACGCGAAAGTGCTGGCCATCACCGAAAGCGACCTGGGCCCCCTGGCACGCCACTCCGACATCCTGCTGAAGGTGAAGGAGGGCAGCGCGTTCGCCTTCCGCGGCCTCACCAGCACCATGTGCCTGTGCCAGGCGTTGTTCGTCGCGCTCGCCTACAAGCTTGAACTGACAGTCGAAGAAACCACTTCCCGAGGAGAATACGATGATTGAAGTAGCCGTCTTTGGTGCCGGTCGCATCGGCAAGATCCACGCCGGCAACGTGGCGCGCCAGCCACAGGCGCGCCTGCGCTACGTGGTGGACGTGCACGAACCCTCGGCGAAAGAACTGGCGGAAAAACACGGCGCGAAGGTGGCCAGCGTGGACGAGGCGCTCAATGACCCGGCTGTTGGCGCCGTGGTCATCGGTTCCAGCACCGATACGCATGCCGACCTGATCCACCGTGCCGCCGCCGCGGGCAAGGCTATTTTCTGCGAGAAGCCTGTGGACCTGGACGTGGAGCGGGCGCGCTCGTGCCAGGCCGCGGTGGAGAAGGCAGGCGTCACCTGCATGATCGCGTTCCAGCGCCGCTTCGATCCCACGTTCTCATCGCTGAAGCAGCGCCTGGACGACGGCGAAGTGGGTACGCCGGAAGTGCTCATCGTGACCAGCCGCGACCCGGGCGCACCGCCGGTTAATTACATCAAGAGCTCGGGCGGCGTGTTCAAGGACATGCTGATCCACGACTTCGACATCTTCCGCTGGGTGCTCGGCGAGGAAGCGGTGAGCGTGCACGCGGCGGGCAGCTGCCTCACCGACCCGGCCATCGAGGGCGCCGGCGATATCGACACCACGGCCGTCACCATCCGCACGCGGAGCGGCAAGCTGTGCCAGATCAACACCTCGCGCCGCGCGGCCTACGGCTACGACCAGCGTTTCGAGGTACTGGGCAGCAAGGGCATGCTGCAGGCGGGCAATGTCACGCCGACACAGGTGGTGGCGCATACCGCCGCGAACATCGCGCACGACCTGCCGGAGCATTTCTTCCTCGAGCGCTACCGCGAGGCGTATGCCGCCGAGATCGCGCATTTCTTCGACGCGCTTGCCGCCGGCACGCCCGTGCGCACGACGATCGCCGATGGCATCAAGGCCCTGGAACTGGCCGAAGCCGCCGCACGCTCCTGGCGCGAAGGCCAGGCCGTGGCCGTGGCCATCTGACGAGGCGCCGACGATGAGCAAACTCCGTATCGGCCTGGCCGGCCTGGGCCGGCTTGGCCAGCGCTACGCTGAAAACCTCGCCCGGGCGGTGCCACGGGCCGAACTGGCGGCCGTATGCAGCCCGGTCGACGCCGAGCGCGCCTGGGCACGCGACACGCTGGGCGTCGCCACCGTGCACGAGACCTACGAGCAGATGCTGGCCGACCCCGGTATCGACGCCGTGGTGCTGGTGACGCCCACGTCGCTGCACGCCGCGCAGATCGAGCAGGCGCTCGACGCCGGCAAGCATGTGTTCTGCGAGAAGCCGCTGTCGCTGGAGCTCGACGACTGCCGGCGCGCGGCCGCGCACGCGGCGAAGGCCACGAAGCGCGCCATGGTGGGCTTCGTCCGCCGCTTCGACGAGAGCTACCGCCATGCGTTCATGCACATCGAAGGCGGCGGCATCGGCCGGCCCTTCCTCGTGTACTCGCAAACCACCGACCTGGCCGACCCGAGCGGCGCGTTCCTCAAGTTCGCGCCCACCAGCGGCGGCATCTTCCTCGACTGCAGCGTCCACGACGTGGACCTCGCGCGCTGGCTGCTGGGCCGGCCGAAGGCGAAGAAGGTGTACGCCACGGGCACCGTGGCGATGTACCCGCCGCTGGAAGCCATCAAGGATGTCGACAACGGCATCGCCATCGTCGAGTTCGAGGGCGGCCAGATGGCGATGTTCTATGCCTCACGCACACAGGCGCATGGCCACGACACGCACACCGACGTCACCGGCACCGGCGGCAAGGTGAGCATCGGCCGCAACCCGCGCGCCGATCGCGTGGAGATCTCCGATGCCGCGGGCGTGCGCAACACCGTGCTGCCGTCGTTCTACGAGCGCTTCGCCCCGGCCTTCGTCACCCAGGCCAGGCACTTCGTCGACGCGGTGCTCGACGACACCCCGTTCGACCTGACCATGGACGACGCGGTGGAAGCCACGCGCATCGCCATCGCGCTGCGCGAATCGCAGCAAAGCGGCCAACCGGTGCTGCTCGACTAGCCAGCCAAGCGCCCATGTAGGAGCCCACACCCGTGGGCGACAGCTTTTCGCACCAATCGCACAAGGGCTGTCGCCCACGGGTGTGGGCTCCTACCGAACGGCCGCAGCCGCATGAAAATCCTTTCATGCGGCCCGATGCCGCAGTGCAACATCACGCTTTATAATGGGGTTGCCATGTCCCTACCACCCCTTGTTCCCCATCGCGGGCGGCGTTTCGCCGTCACCGGCCGGATCCTCTCGGCCGTCGTGTTCACGTTCCTGTGCTACCTCAGCATCGGCATCCCGCTGGCCGTGCTGCCGGGCTATGTGCACAACGAGCTCGGCTATTCCACGGTCATCGCCGGCCTGGCGGTGAGCACGCAATATGTTGCGACGCTGCTGAGCCGCCCCTATGCCGGGCGCATGGCGGATGCGATGGGCCCGAAACGCGCCGTTACCGCGGGCCTCATCGTGCTGGCACTGGCCGGGCTGTTCCTCGCGCTTGGCGCCCTCGCGCCTGGCATGCCCGGGCTGTCGCTCGCGCTTATCCTCATGAGCCGCCTCGGCCTCGGTTTTGCCGAGAGCTGGATCGGTACCGGCTCCATCACCTGGGGTATCGCCGGCATCGGCGGCGAGCACACTGCACGCGTCATTTCGTGGAATGGCATCGCCACCTACGGTGGCATCGCGCTGGGTGCGCCGCTCGGCGTGGTGCTGACGCACCACTACGGCATCATCGCGCTGGGCGTGGTGGGCTTCGCGCTGGGCGCCATCGCGCTGCCGCTGGCCTTGCTGAAGGCGCACGTGCCACCGACCCATGGCGAGCGCCTGCCGTTCAAGAGCGTGCTGTCGCGCGTGTATGCCTACGGCGCGGGCCTTGCGCTGGGCTCCATCGGCTTCGGCTGCCTCTCCACGTTCGTGGCGCTGTATTACGCCAGCCGGGGCTGGGAGGGTGCCGCGTTGTCGCTGTCGGTGTTCGGCAGCTGCTTCATTGGCGTGCGCCTGGTGTTCGGCAACGCGATCAACCGCTTCGGCGGCTACCGCGTCGCCATCGCCTCGCTTGTCGTGGAATGCCTCGGCCTGCTGCTCATGTGGTTCGGCACCACCCCGCACCTGGCCCTGGCCGGCGCCGCCCTTACCGGCTCCGGTTTCGCGCTGGTGTTCCCGGCGCTGGGCGTGGAGGCGGTGAGCCGCGTCAGCAACCACAACCGCGGTGCCGCGCTGGGCGCGTACTCGGTGTTCCTCGACGTGGCGCTGGGCCTTACCGGCCCCGTGGGCGGCTGGGTCGCAGGGCGTTACGACTACCCCGCCATTTTCCTGCTGGCCAGTGGCGCCACGCTGGCGGCGGCGGTGCTCTCGTTCTCGCTGTACAGCCGCCACGGCCGGGCGCCGCGCCCCGAAACCGCCAACGCACGGGCATAATGCCGGCTTGATCCCCACGAGTCGGCACCATGCCATCTGATCGCAGCTGGATGGGTTACGGCATCGACGGTGCCCTGCAGGTGGGCGGCATCGCGCTGCTCGCCGGCATCGTTGCCTACGTGGTGGTGCGGCTCATCGGCAAGGCCAACGGCTGGAGCCACGGGCTCGAACTCACGCTCGCCGCGTTGCTTGCGTTCTTCCTCGCCGGGGGCGAGGACATCTGGAACTCGTTCTACTTCAACTTCGTACCCATCCAGTCACCGCAGCTGTTGCGCGTGAAGCTCGCCGCCGTGCACGACCCCGATTCGATGGGCCTGCGCGTGCTGTTCGAGATGATGGGTGCCCTGGTGGGCACCGGCATCGGCTGGGCCGCGTTCTCGGGCGGCCTCAAGGACCTGATCGGGCACATCCGCAACCCGTGATTCGTGTAGGAGCGCGCTTGCGCGCGATGGGTGCTCGCGGCACCCCCCCCATCGCGCGCAAGCGCGCTCCCACAGGGGGGTGTGCTCCCACAGGCGTTGTTCCCCCACAGGGGTTGTCGGCTAGCGCGTGTGGCTGAACATCCAGCTCCAAAGATCCGGCGTGGCATACGCCTTCTCCCACGAGCCATGGTTCACGCCCGGGAACTCGGTGTACTTCACTTCGGCGCCGCGCTTTTGCAGCGCCGCGTTCATCTTGCGCGATTCGTCGGTGGGCACCGTCGTGTCGTCGCCACCGTGAAACAGCCACACCGGCGTCTTGCCGATCTTCTGTGCCGCCCACGCGTACGGGTCGGCGCCCTTCGGCACGCCCTGCAGGAACAAGCGGCGGCCCTCCGGGTCGGGCAGGGGCACGATGCCGCCGCAGATGATGGCGGCCGCGGCGAACTTGTCGGGGTAATCCACGGCGAGCTGCCATGAGCCATACCCGCCCATCGACAGGCCGGTGACGTACAGCTTCTTGCGGTCGCCGTCGAACTCCTTCACGCTTTTTTCCAGCGCCGCCAGCGCCATGTTGGCATCGGCCTCGTCGGTCCACTCGGTATCGTCGGGCGCCTGCGGGATCACCACCACGGCCGGGAAATCCATGTGCTGCTTCAGCCACGGCGGCAGGCCCTGGGTCATCTGCTTCTGGTTATCGCTGCCGCGCTCGCCGCTGCCGTGCAGGAACAGCACCACGGCCGG
Organism: Luteibacter yeojuensis; assembly: GCF_000964085.1. Lineage (GTDB taxonomy): Bacteria > Pseudomonadota > Gammaproteobacteria > Xanthomonadales > Rhodanobacteraceae > Luteibacter > Luteibacter yeojuensis_A. The sequence continues at coordinate 67,447 of NZ_JZRB01000004.1, read as the reverse complement.
GTGCTTCGTGGTGTCGGCCGGGATGAACACCTGGTAGCGATAGGTCTTGCCCTTGACGTCGACGCTGCGCTCGGCGAAATGCGCGGGCGCGGCGCTGGCGGAACCCGCGACGATGGCGGCGGTGAGGAAAGCCAGGGTACGTAGCATCGTTGGAATTCTCCTGTGGGAGCGCGCTCGCGCGCGATTACAGTACGGGGTCGAACAGCCGGGCCACGTGGAGGGCCACGCGTTTGAGGTACGGCAGGCGGCGGTAGTCGTTCGGGTTCACTTCGTCACTCTGGGCGAAATCGTCTTTCAGCATGGTTTCCACCTCGGCCGCGAACATGTCGTCGACGTTCAGCGCCGAGATCTCGAAATTCAGCCGGAAGCTGCGGTTATCGAGGTTCATGCTGCCCACCATGGCGGTGTCATGGTCGATGAGCATCACCTTCTGGTGCACGAAGCCGGGCTGGTAGCGGAACATGCGGATGCCCGCGAGGGTGGCTTCGTGCGCATACAGCGTGGAAGCCATGAACACCGTGCGGTGGTCGGGGCGCGAGGGGATGAGGATGCGCACGTCCACGCCGCGGAACACCGCCAGGCGCAGCGCCCCGAAGACGGCCTGGTCGGGCACGAAGTAGGGCGAGGTGATCCACACCCGCTTTTGCGCGGCGTGGATGGCCTGGGTGAAGAACAGCGAGCAGCTTTCCTGGCGGTCGGCGGGGCCGGTGGCCACGATCATCGTGCTGGCACGGCCGCAGCGTTCCGGCGGTGGCAACGAGGGCGGCCGCTCGCCGGTGACCCAGTACCAGTCCTCGGCGAAGGCCCGCTGCACGTCGGCCACGGCGGGCCCCTCGATCTGCATGTGGGTATCGCGCCACGGCGCCAGCGGTGGCTTCAGGCCAAGGTATTCATCCCCCGCGTTGAGGCCGCCGACGAAGCCGCGCTCGCCGTCCACCACGACCACCTTGCGGTGGTTGCGGAAGTTGAGCTGCAGGCGGTTGCGGAAGCGGCGCGTGGCGAACGGGTGCACCTGGACGCCACCGGCGCGGAGCGCATCGACATACGCATCGGGCAGGGCGTGGCTGCCGATGCTGTCGTAGAGCAGGCAGACCTGCACGCCGCGCTGGCGGCAGTCGAGCAGGGCATCGCGCAGGCGGCGGCCAAGGCCATCGTCGTGGATGATGAAGAACTGCACCAGCACGTAGTGTTCCGCGCGCGCCATGGCGGCGAACATGGCCTCGAACGCGGCGGCGCCGTCGATATGCAGGGAGAGGTGGTTCCCCGGTTGCATGGCCGTCTTCAGCATGCGGCCGATGGCGGCGTAGCGTGGGTCGTGCACCGGCGGGGGGTGCGGGGCCACGCCCGGGCGCGCGGCGCGTTCTTCCTCGGCGTGCAGCGTGAAGAAGCGTGCCTGGCGCTGGCGGTGCAGGTCCACGTAGCCGCCGAAGTGGCTGGAGCCCAGGAACAGGTAGGGCACCAGCGTGAAATAGGGCAGCAGCACCAGCCCGAGCACCCAGGCAAAGGCACCCTGCGCCGTGCGCGTATGCATGACGGCGTGCATGGCCGCGAGCGCGCCGGCGCAGTGCAAGGCAAGGGCGGCCAGGGCGATGAGGGAAGCGATCAAGCCGGGCGTGCTCCGGTACCTTTTCACCGAGCCTAACGTATTTTGGTTGCTACGATGGCGGGCCGCCGCGTACCGCTCATCCACCACGGAGCCGAAACCCATGAAAGCCGTCGCCTACCGCGAATCCCTGCCCATCGATGACGCCGCCAGCCTCCTGGACGTGGTGCTGCCCACGCCGGACGCCACGGGCCGCGACATCCTCGTGAAGGTCGAGGCCATTTCGGTCAACCCGGTGGATACCAAGGTGCGCCAGCGCGTCGACCCGCGGGGCGCCGACAAGGTGCTGGGCTGGGATGCGGTGGGCACCGTCGCCGCGGTGGGCCCCGAGGTACGCCGCTTCAAGGTGGGCGATGCCGTGTGGTACGCCGGTGACCGCGACCGCGCGGGTGCGAACGCCGAATACCACCTGGTCGACGAACGCATCGTGGGCCGCAAGCCTTCGACGCTGGGCGCGGCGGCAGCGGCGGCGATGCCGCTCACCACGATCACGGCATGGGAACTGATGTTCGACCGCCTTGGCATCCCGCACGGCACGCCGGGCAAGCCCGCCACGCTGCTGGTGGTGGGTGCCGCGGGTGGCGTCGGCTCGATGGCGGTGCAACTGGCGCGGCGCATGACGGGCCTCACGGTCATCGGTACGGCATCGCGCCCGGAAACCCGCGCGTGGGTGGAAGCCATGGGCGCGCACCATGTGGTCGACCATGCGAAGCCGCTGGATGGCGAGGTGCTCGCCGTGGCCCCCGGGGGCGTCGACTATGTGCTCAGCCTGACGAAGACGGAGCAGCACTTCGCCGCGTTCCCGAAGCTGATGAAGCCGCAAGGCAAGGTCGGCCTCATCGACGACCCGGCCGAGCTGATCGATATCCGCCTGCTCAAGGCCAAGAGCATCTCGCTGCACTGGGAATCGATGTTCACCCGCTCGGGCTTCCACACCGACGACATGGGCGAGCAGGGGCACCTGCTGGATGAGGTGGCGAACCTCGTCGATGCCGGTGTCATCCGCAGCACCCTGCGCGAAAACCTGGGCACCATCAACGCGGCGAACGTGCGCCGCGCGCATCAGATCCTGGAGAGTGGCACCGCTATCGGAAAGCTGGTGCTCGAAGGGTTCTAGGTCGTGGCTTCCTTGTGGGAGCGCGCTTGCGCGCGATCGCGCGCAAGCGCGCTCCCACAGAAGCGAGGCTTACTTCACCAGCATATTCGCGACAGCCTGCGCCTGCTTGCGGATCTCGGGGATGGCGGTGGATTCCCACAGCGCCCCGCGCAGAAGGCTGCCGATGGCGAACAGGTTGCCGCGCGGCTTGCCGTCGCCATCGAGCAGGTGGCCATCGGGCTGGGCCGCGAGGCCCAGGCCCATGCGATCGGGCGTGACCAGGTCGTCGATGACAAGCTGGCGCATCAGCGTGTGTTCGGTGCGCAGCGTGTCGGTGTTCAGGCCCACGGTCTGGATGACGATGTCGTAGGTTTCGGTCACCGTGGCGTCGCCGCCGGTTTCACGGCGCACGACGTCGAGATCGCCGTCGATGCGCAGCGATACCGCCTGCATGCGGCCGCGCAGGCGCTCGAAGCGGCCGGCTTTCTCCAGGCTGGCGACGCTGGATGCCACCTTGGGCGGCATGCGGTGGCGCGCACGTTCCCACGCCCAGCGTGCATGGCGCAGGAAGCGGGCTTTTTCGCCGTCGGGCAATTCCTGCCACAGGCCCTGCGTGTGCGGGCGCATGCTGTCGACCACCGTGCGCCAGTCGTCGGCGTTGTCGGTGGCTTCGCGCAGGCGGTGCAGCCACGTGCGGATGTTCGGGTCGTCGCGCATCTGCTCGGCGAGGTCGTTGCCGTCGTCGCTGGGCGCGGAGGCCGCGGCGAGGTGCGGCTCGGGCAGGTGGCCGTGGCGGGAAAGCGCGGTGAAGCGCGCCCGTGGCCACCGGGCGGCCAGCTCGAGCACCACGTCGACCGCGGTGAGGCCCAGCCCGATCACGAGCACGCGCAGCGGCCGGTCGTCGCTTTCGGCGGCGGCGAGGTAGGGCCACGGGTCGGTGACGTAGCGGCCGCTGGCGAGGGCGGCATCCTGCACGCCGGCGAGCGGGCGCGGCGGCAGCGAGCCGATGGCGAGCACGGCGGCGTCGGCATGGGCTTCCTCGCCCTCGCCGTAGCCGATGGTGACGCCCTCGCTGGAGGGCACCAGCGATTGCGCGCAGAACGGCACGAGGTTGATGTCATGGCCGAACTGGCGCGCATTGGCCACGGCGGCATCGACGCGGGAGCGGAGGAAATCGCCGTACAGCCGGCGCGGCAGGAAATCCGAGCCCTTTACATTCGGGTTCGCCGCCTGCGCGTACTCGAGGAAGCCGCCGGGCTTGCTGACGAACATGCCCATGGACGCCGCGCGTACGTTGAGCAGGTGGCGGTCGGAGGGCGTACCGTAGGCAACGCCGCGCCCCGGCTGCGCGCTGCCGGCGAACCAGGTGAGGTGGAGGGGCTTCGGCGTCCTGCGTTCAAGCAGTTCGCTCACCAGCGTTGCCGCCGCTGCGCCACCGCCGATGATGGCGACCTTTTGAAACATGCGTGTTGGTCCTTCGCCCGATGGCTTGGGGTGGAGGGCCGTGAGACCGTCAGGCCGTCAGGCGTCCCGCGATGATCGATTGCCTCGGCCGTGCGATCCAGTGGTCCGAAGGACCGGGCTGCTCATACGCGAGGTACTGTGCCAGATCGCCACCGTACACGTGAAGCGTGAGCGCCGTGTCATGCCGCGACAAATTGCGGCAGCGGTGTGCGTGGTCGTCGGTACCCTCGAACCACGTCGCATCGCCCGGGCCCAGCCAGGTGCGGCCGATGCTGCGCAGTGACTCTAACTGGGGATCCTTGAGGAAGGACTCAACCTCTAGCGCACCCGAAAGCGTGGCTTCGAGCCCCCACAGGCCGCCGTGGTCGTGCACTGGCGTGGCGTAGCCCGGTGGCCACGCCATGACCAGCACGCTGATGGCAGGCGTGGCGCGCTCCGCGAGCATCCAGCGTTCGAAACCACGGCGCCGCTGGCGCAGCGCGCCCAGCGCCTCGTCCACTTCGGCGTGGCGCGCGTGCAGCATGCTGCCGAAATCCCGCGCCATGGAGGCGAGATCGGGCACCGGCGCGTCGGCGTGGTCGAAGGCGATATCCCGCAAGGTCTTGATGATGGAGGAACGCTTACCCATGGAACGGGACGCCGGCGGGATTCGAAGGGCGCCAGTGGATCACGGCGCCTGTTAAACAGGCGTAACCCATGACTTTCGACACCCCTATAAACCTTTTCGCCCGCCGCCGCGTCCAAGGGGTGAACCGCCCACGGGGGCGGCTGCGTACGGAGACACACCATGATCGTCCTGACCTCGCTTGTCGTCCTCTGCGCCGGATTCTGGCTGGCCTTCGCGCTCGTGGGCGCGCTGCTCAAGCTGGTCTTCGGCATCATCGGCGGCGTGTTCCACATCGTCGCGAGCCTGGTGGGTGCCCTCGTCGGCGGCGTGCTGATGCTGGCGATCGCGCCCGTCGTGGCCCTGGCCCTGTTGCCCGTGCTGATCCCGGTCGCGTTCGTCGTTGGCCTCGTGTGGCTCATCGCCCGCGCCAGCCGCAAGCCCGACGTCATCGTGATGCCCGCCCCGCGCTAAGCGGCAAACCGTAGGAGCCCACCCCGTGGGCGACAGCTCTTCGCGAGAAGCATTCGCCCACGGGTGTGGGCTCCTACATGGCCTGTTTCGTCGATCAGATCGATCTAAGGTCGAAGGTCACCGGAATTCGCGCCCAGGCCTTCACGTGCTGGCCGTTCTGGACGGCCGGCTGGAAGCGCCACGATGCCAGCACCTGCTTCCTGGCCGCATCGTCGAGCACCTGGTGGCCACTGCTGCTTTCGATGACGACATCAAGCGGCTTGCCGGTTTCATCCACCAATACGCGCAATGTCACCGTGCCTTGCATGCGGCCGCGAATGGCCTGTGCCGGATACTTCGGCGCAGGTGCCGCCACATAGGCGAGCGTGGTTTCGATGGGTGCCGCATCAGCGGTGGGCGCTGGCGTGGCCGGCACCTGCACCGTGGGCGGCGCTTGCATCGTGCCCTCGTCGGTGGGCACCACCGTCTCGACAGGGGGTTGCGGTGCGACGGCCACCGGCGGCTTCGGCACCGCCTTGGGGGGGGCCTTCACCAGCGGTTGCAGCTTGATAACCGGCACCTCGGCCGGCTTGGGCGGTGGCGGGTGGTCGATGAGCGTGATGGGCACGCTTTGCGGTTTGAACGTGACGATCTGCGCCACCATCGGCCGCATGACGGCGATGAGCGCGGCGGCGTTGAGGGCTATCGCCGCGCTCATGGCGACGATGCGGACGGTATCCGGATGGATGCCGGACAGGGCCTGCGGACGGGCGAACGACATGAGCCACCTCCTTCGATGTGGGTGAAGGTGTTGCGTGTGGTTGCGTGCTGCATGGTCGGGAACACGGCCAGCGGGGACTGGCGGGGATCGTGTTCAGGTCCGGGTCCAGATTAGGCAGGGTCCGAAGGAACTTGCAATAGTTTCATATGGACGGCTATTCCAGTCACCACTAACCGATTCCAGCCACCCGTGTGGGAGCCGGCTCGCCGGCGATGCCTTGGCCTCAATGCGCGACCAGCATCGGCACGTCGCTCTGCATAAACAGGAACCGTGTTGTCCCCCCCAGCACCAGCTCCGACAACCGCGACCGCCCCCATGCCCCCATGACGATCAGGTCGGCGCCGGTGTCGTGCGCGACCTGTAGCAGCGCCGGGCCCGGCGACGACAAGGCGCCCTCGTCGAGCTTGCGCACTTCGGCTTTCACGCCGTGGGTATCGAGCCAGCCGCAGATGTCGGTATCGGGCAGGGCGCACGTGCCCACGTCCTCGTCGCGGCTGCCATCGATCACCGTCACCTTGCCGGCCTTGCGCAGCAGGGGCAGGGCGGAACGTACCGCCAGGGCGGATTCGCGGCTGCCGCTCCATGCCACCAGCACGTTCGCGCCCAGCGACGCCACCGGTGCGGTATCGGGCACCACCAGCACGCCGCGGCTGGCGCCAAACACGGTCCGCGAGACCACGCCGAAGCCCACCGGGGCATCGCCGCGCATGGTCGAGGAGCGTTCCATCACGACGAGGTCGTAGCCGGCCGAGGCGTGGGTGAGCAGGGTGACGGTATCCCCGTTGCCTACCCGCCACTTGCCCTTCAGCCCGTGCGAACCGAGCAGGGCCGCCCAGTCGCTGGCGATGGCCCTGGCCTCGGTGGCGCGCTGGCGCACGGCGTCCAGTTGCATGGGCACCGCCTCGGGCACGGTGAAAGCGGCGGCGGGCATGTCCACGACATGCATGGCGTCGAGCCGGGCATCGATGCGCGATGCCATGGCCAGCGCCGCGCGCAGGCCCGCGCCCTGCAGGGGCAGGCGGGGCACGTTGAGGAGGAGTTCGAGGGTCATGCCCGCATGGAACACCGCCGGGCCCCGCGAGGCAAGCCCTCGTTGCGAACGTTTCGCATCCGCCACCCGCATGCGCTACCCTCGGCGGTGACTTTGTGCACTGCGGAAACCCCATGACCCTCGACAGCGCCCAGCCGCGCTACGGCTTCGGCGAAGAAGTGGCGAGCAGCGTGATCCACGGCCTCGGCATCGTGCTGAGCATCGCGGGGCTCGCCATCCTCGTGGCGTTCTCGGCCATGTATGGCAACGTGCGCACGGTAGTGGCCAGCTCGGTGTTCGGCAGCACGCTGATCCTGCTCTACACCGCCAGCACCCTTTACCACGCGGTGACCGGGAGCGTGGCGAAGCGGGTCATGCGCACGCTCGACCACATCGCCATCTTCCTGCTCATCGCCGGCACGTACACGCCATTCACGCTGCTGGCGCTGCCGGGCGCGTGGGGGTGGGGGCTGTTCGGCACCATCTGGGGCCTCGCCATCCTCGGCAGCGCCGCCGAGCTGGGCCTGCTCAAGCGTTACCGCAAGGCCGCGGTGGTCATGTACATCCTGATGGGCTGGGCCGCCATCGTGGCCATCGAGCCGCTACGCGAAAACGTGGAGACCGGCGGGCTCATGTTGCTGCTGGCAGGCGGGCTGGCCTACACCGCGGGCGTGCCGTTCTATGTCTCGCGCCGCATGCCGTACGGCCACGCCATATGGCACCTGTTCGTGCTGGCAGGCAGCGTGCTGCACTACCTGGCGATCCTGCTCTACGTCATCCCCGACGCCCCGCGATAAAGCCATGCAGTTGTAGGAGGCCTGTTTATTTCTTCTTTTCCTGCTCCGGCACGAACCGCGTGCGCACCGCTTCGGCGAGCAGTTCCGGCGGCAGCAAGCCCTGGGCGATGAGGAAATCGTTGAAGGCCTTGCGGTCGAACTTCGCGCCGAGCTTCACCTGCGTCTCCGCACGCAGCTGCAGGATGCGCGAGTAACCGTAGAAATACGCCGTGGCCTGGCCGGGCGAGTTGAGCGTGTAGCGGTCGAGTTCCTGGCGGGCCATCGGTTCGGACAGGCCCACGTCGTGGACGAGGATCTCGTGTGCACGCTCGCGGTCGACCAGGCCGAGGTTGAGCATCGGATCGAGGAAGGCGCGGGCGGCGCGCAGCAGGCGGAACTGCAGCGCGATGAACTGCCCCGCCGGCGGCTCGTACGGCACCATTTCGGCCTCGGCATACAGCGCCCAGCCTTCCACGTTCACGCTGTTGAACGCGAACAGGCTGCGGGTGAGCGACACGCCTTGCTCCACCATCGCCGCGAACTGCAGCTCGTGGCCCGGGCGGCCCTCGTGCGCGGTGAGCGTCCACGCCGCGGCCTCGAAGGTGAAGTCGTCGTACATCTGCGACGCATCACCGTTCGCCGGCGGGTTGCCCGTCGTCAGCACGAACGTGCCGCGCTGCCCGGTGTTGTTGATAAAAGGCGGCGGGTCCATGTGCGGCGCCGGCGTGCGGGCGTTCTCCGCTTCCGAGGCGAGGCGCATGGCCAGCTCGCGCTTGGGCAGCTCCACGACGCGCTGCGTGCGGATGATGTCCTCGATCTTGCCGATGACGTCATGGTAGGTCGGCACCACCTTGTCCTTCGCGAGCTGCTTCTTCTTCAGCGCCTTCAGCACGTCGCGGTAGTCGCCATCGGGCAGGCCTTCGGCCTTGGCCACGACCGGTGCGAGCTGCTGCAGCGCGTAGGAGGTTTCCATGAACTCGAGCTGGGCCCGGCCGATGAGGTCGCGCGGCGCGATATCCAGGCCCACCTGCTCGAGGTTGTAGGCGTACATTGGTTCGGGCAGGCGGAAATCGGTGCGTGCGCGGGGCAGCACCGTCTTCTTCACCCACGCGTTGTAATCCTTCAGCTGCCTGTCGAGCGCCGCCATGGCCGCGTCGGTGCCGGTGATTTTCTTGTCGGCGAACAGCTTGCGGATACCGTCGACGTAGCGTTGCGTGTTGCCCAGCTTCTGGGTCACGTCATCCTTGACCGGGCCGAGCAGCTTCTTGTCGCCAAGCTTCTCGGTGGTGCGCGCCCTGGCCTGGTCCACCAGCGGCGTGCAGCCCTTGGCAAGGCCCACGTAGCAATTGAGGCGGCCGAGCGCGGCCTTGTTTTGTTCCGGCGTGCTTTCGGCGTTGAGCAGCGAGAACTCGCCGCTGAAGATCATCTGGCCGGCATCGAACCACGGCAGCATGTACTTGTCGTTGAGGTCGATGCCCTTGATGTTGCCGTCGACCTGCTTCACCAGGATCTGCAGATCCTGGTGCACGTTGGGGTCTTTCTCTTCGGCCAGGCGCTTTTCGAGCTTCGCGCGGATAGCCACCAGCGCATCGCGCTGGCGCTTGTCGATGTCGGGGCCGAGGTCGGCGGTTTTCTCGTCGTAGCCCTTCACGCCGATATCGGTGGCGGACTCGGGGCTGAAACGGGCGGTCATGTCCAGCAGCAACTGCGCATCGGCGTTGCTTTTGGCGATCCATGCGGGCTGCGCCGCCTCGGCGTGCAGGCTACCTACCGCGAACGTCACCGCGGCGGCGAGGGTCAGTCGTCGGAACATGTGCATCTCCCCAGGTCAGTGCCCGGAGACTAGCCGGGGTGCCGCGCCGGGCGCCATAGGCCAACGGATGGGTCAGGCGAAGAGGAGCGCGACCCCCGCCATGCCCAGCATGAGGAACGAGATGGCCACCTTGGCCAGCATGCCCACGAGCATGCCCACCCACGTGCTGACGCCGACATGGGCCGAGCGCAGGATGCTCTTGCCCGAGCACAGCTCGCCCACCACGGCGCCGGCGAAGGGCCCGATGATGAGCCCGGGGATGCCAAAAAACATGCCGACCGTGGTGCCCACGCCCGCGCCCCACAGGGCACGCGGCGTGGCACCGATCTTCTTGGCCCCCAGCGAGGCGGAGATGAAATCGAGCGCCACGCCCACCGCGCCGACGATGCCGATGGCGATGAGCCAGCCCCAGCCCACGTGCTGGTACCCATCGACGGCGGCGGCGAGCCAGATGCCGCCGAAAAGCATGGGGATGCCCGGCAGCACGGGCAACACGGCGCCGGCCATGCCGCCGACGATAAGCGCGGCGGCGAGCAGGTACAGGGCGGCATCCATCAGCGGAACGCCTCGCGGTATTCCGGCTTCAGATAGGACAGGAACGCCTGGCTGGGCACGTCCACCGCCTGCGGGCCCGCCACGTAAGCGGCCACCTGGTACGGCGGGAAGATGAAGGTGAGGCCGTGCACCTTGTCGTCGGGGCCCGTGAGCAGGCTGAAGACGCGGTAGTGGTCCTTGCCCGGCGCCGTGCCCTCGTCGATCTGCTGGGTATCGGAGGCCAGCGGCTCGTCCTGGTCGTCCAGCTGGGTGATGAGCTGGCGGCGGGCCTCGGCCGCGAAGGCCTTCTCGGCCGAATCCGGGTCGGCGAAGAGTTCGCGGATACCCACCACGCGGCCCACGTCCTTGTCGAAGGTGAAGCTGTCGACGATGGGCGAGGGGTGGGCGCCACCAGTGAAGGCCGAGCCATCGACCTGCACGTTGATGAAGCGGTCGGTGCGGGCCGAGACGGCGATGTCGAGGTTCAGGTCCCAGGGGATCTCGCGGGCGCGATCACGCGCGCCCGGGGCATCGAGGCTATCGAGGAAGGCACGCTTCTGGCGGTCGACATAGCGGTCGATGGCGTGGCGCAACGGCGTGGCCTTCGCTGGCAGTTCGGGCAGCGAAAGCTCCATCGTATAAAGGCCATCCTCGGCGGAACGGGTATCCTTGGCCGCACGCGCCTGCGAGGGCGGTGGGGTTTGCCCGCCGTTCGTCCGGTCGGCGCCGTCGCGGCAGGCGGCAAGCCCGGCGGTGGCGATGACCAGCGACAGGATGTGTCGCACCAGCATTTCGGCATTCTCTCCCTGCAAGGTTCGCATCTTAGCGTAGACACCGCAGGGCGCAGGAGATGTCAACGTAACGAAGGAACAGCGTGCACGACGCGATGACGGAAACCACCACCCTGCTGAAGGCCGATGAGCTTGGCCGCATCGAACGCGTCGAGCGCGATGGCACCGTGCTTATCCGCCGTGACATCGCCGCCGCGCGCTGGTGGGCCCGCTGGTTCGCGCGCCGCGCGGCCGCCCGCGAGGCGCGGGCGCTGGCCCGGCTCGAAGGCATCGATGGCGTGCCACGCCTGCTGGCCTGGGATGGCCGCACGCTCGAGCGCAGCTACATGGCCGGCCAGCCCATGCAGGTGGGCCGCCCGCTCGACCCCGCTTACTACCGCGATGCGCTGCGCCTGCTGGCCGTGCTGCACCGGCGCGGCATCGTCCACAACGACCTCGCCAAGGAGCCGAACTGGCTGGTGCGCGAGGACGGTTCGCCCGGGCTGGTCGATTTCCAGATCGCGTGGACGCGCGGCCGGCGCGGCGCGCTGTTCCGGCTGCTGGCGCGCGAGGACCTGCGCCACCTGCTCAAGCACAAGCGCACCTACGCGGCCCACCGGCTGTCGGTGCGCCAGCAGGCCATCCTGGCCCAGCCCGCGCCGCATTCGCGGATATGGCGGGCGACCGGCAAGCGGCTTTACAAGCTCATCGCCCGGCGCGTCTTTGGCTACTGGGACAACGAGGGCCAGGGCCGCATCCGGAAATAACCGGGCGTTTTCCAGAACCTCATGTGGGAGCGCGCTTGCGCGCGATGGGCGCTCGCGGCAAGACCCATCGCGCGCAAGCGCGCTCCCACAGGGTAAGCATCCACGGGAAAGGCTACTTCTCGACGAACGCCCGCTCGATGACGTAATCGCCCGGCTCGCGCGTGCGCGGCGAGGCCTGGAAGCCTTCGCCATCGAGGAGGACGCAGATGTCTTCCAGCATCGACGGGCTGCCGCAGAGCATGACGCGGTCCTCGGCCGGGTTCAGCTGGGGCAGGCCGGTGGCGCGGGCCATCTCGCCGTCGGCTATGGCATCGGTGATGCGGCCGCGGTTACGAAATTCCTCACGCGTGACCGTGGGGTAATAGATGAGCTTCTCGCGCACCATTTCGCCCAGGTACTCGTGGTTCCGCAGGTCGTCCTCGATGTACTTCGAATAGGCCAGGTCGTTGACGTGGCGCACGCCGTGCGCAAGCACGATGGTGTCGAAACGCTCGTAGGTTTCCGGGTCGCGGATGATCGACAGGAACGGCGCCAGGCCCGTGCCGGTACCCAGCAGGTAAAGCCGCTTGCCCGGCTTCAGGTCGTTGAGCACCAGCGTGCCGGTGGGCTTGCGGCTGACGATGACCGGGTCGCCCGGCTTCAGGTGCTGCAGGCGCGAGGTGAGCGGGCCGTCCTGCACCTTGATGCTGAAGAACTCGAGGTGCTCCTCGTAGTGCGCGCTGGCGATGGAATACGCGCGCATCAGCGGGCGGCCTTCCACTTCCAGGCCGATCATCACGAAGTGGCCGCTCTCGAAGCGGAAGCCCGGATCGCGCGTGGTGCGGAAGCTGAAAAGCGTGTCGTTCCAGTGATGTACGTCGATGACGCGTTCGGTCGCCAGTGCCACCATGGTGTGCGTTGCCTCTGAACAAATAGGGACGAAGCCATCGCGCCAGGCGCGGCAGCTTGGACGGAAGCTGGGGAAGCGGCCCACGGGCCGCGCTGCCTGGCGCGGAGGCGCCGCACCCCTTGGTAGGTGCGGGCTCAGGGCGCCAAGGATACGGCATCCGGGCCCCGGCCGCCGCTTTCGTGCCCCCTCGACGTCTCGCCGTGCTCTAAGATCGGGCATCCCCACCCAGCAAGAAGGCGCGCATGATGCGACCCGAGTACGCCCCGGGCCAGGCCTGGACCTACCGCACCCGCCCCGGCGATGACGCATCCCGGGTGGTTATCCGGAAGAAAGAGATCGAAGCGGAGGACGGCGAGGTGTTCCACGTCTCGCTGCTGGACGTGAAGCTGCGCAACCACCGCGTGCCCGGTGGCATCCAGACCGCCATGCACCACGCGGCGGTAGCCCGTGCCACGCTGGACCAGAGCCTGCTCGAATGCGTGGGCGACGCCGACGACGACGAAACCTGGATGGACGGCTACGCCGTATGGCGCCAGGCCTACGATAACGGCGACGCTGGCGTCTTCGACATCCCGGTGGCCGATATCCTCGGCTATATCGAGATGGTGGTGGCATCGTCGGGGGAGGGCTGATGGCCCGCCGCGCGCGCCTTGCCACCCTGGTGCCCCTGTTGCTCGCGGCCTGCGCCCACGCACCCCCGGCCGAGCCGACGAAACCGGCACCGCCGCCGCGCGATGGCAAGGTCAGCTACGAGATCATGCCGGCCGGCGCCGCGGGGGAATACCACATGGAAAACGGCCAGAGCTCGTTCGGCGCCCAGCCCGTCACGAACGACCCGCCGGCTTACCCGGCCGCCCTCATCGCGGCGAACCTGCCGCAGGCCGTGGTGCACGCCAAGGTCATCGTCGATGGCGCGGGCAAGGTCACCGACGTGCGCGACCTCGATGCCCCGGCGGACGCGAACCATGCCGCCTTCTTCCGTGCGACGCACGACGCCGCCATGCACTGGGCCTACACCCCCATGACGCTGGTGCAGGAGCACGAGGACGCGAAGGGCAACTTCAGCGAAACGCGCACCACCGCACCCTTCAGCCTGGACTATGCGTTCCGCTTCGAGCTGAAGGATGGCAAGCCCGTCGTCACGACGACCCAATAAAAAAATGCGCCCGGCTCCTTCCGTAACCGACAGGGGAGGCATCGGTTACGGAAGGAAGGGCGCAAGCGTCACACAGGGATTGGGTACAGCGGGTTTACAACACGGTTAGAAGTCGTAGGTGACCGACAGGCGGCCGTAGCGCGGGTCCTGCGTGATCAGCGGGCTGCGATACAGCGGGTGCGGCGTGCCACGCGACTGCCATTCGGTCGGGTAGCGGAACACGGCGCGCTGCTGGTTGGTGACGTTGAACACGTTGGCCGAGAAGGCCAGGCGGTCGTTCGCCCAACCCGGGCGGTAAGTCACGCCGAGATCCCACTGGTAGGTCCACGGCAGGCGGCCCTTGTCACCCGGGGGCGACGGCTGGCCATCGCACCAGTGGTAGGCGCTGCCATAGTGCGCGGGGTCGTCCTGGTTCGGGCCCCAGTAGCCGAGGCACACTTCCGGCGCGCCCGAGGCGATCTGGAAGTTGCTCGACAGCTGCCATTCCGGCGCGAACTGCCAGTAGCCGAACGCCTTGAACACGTGCGGGTGGTCATTACCCAACGGGCCGTTGGCGTAATCCATCACGTAGTGGTTATCCCAGTCCATGCTGCCGGCGGCACCGTTCTGGCGCGAATCGGTACGCGACTGGCCTTCGGTATTGCCGTACGAGCGCGAGAACACGTAGTCGAACTTGCCGTACCACACGCCGTCGAACTGGTGCTCCATGTAGAGCTCGACGCTGTAGTACTTGCGCTTGGTCGCGGGCATGCCCATTTCCTTGCGCGAAAGATCGACGGTATACGGGTTGCCGCCCTGGTCGAGCAGGGTGAACGTGTTGCTGTGGCCACCGTTGACGAGGTAGCAGCTGTTCGTCGAGCCGACGGTGTGGCCTTCGGCTTCGGCTTTCGCCGTGACAAGGTCGATGTCGCAGAAATCGTCGATGACGGTGTTGAGCTTGCGCTGGGTCAGCTTGGCGCCATAGGTCCAGTTCGTGCCCAGGGTCTTGTCGAAGCCAAGGATGAACTCATCCTGGTTCTCGGCTTTCAGGCCCTTGCCAGCGACGGTGCGCGGGTCGGGTGGGATGCCGTACGAGTTGTTGCCCGAGACGACGCCCGAGAACTGCGTGAGGCCGGTGGGCGTGCCGTCGGCCGCGATGCCCGAGTAGGTGTAGTACTGCTGCGTGGCGGTGTAACCCGCGGCGGCACCCGTGGCCGGGTTAAGCGGCAGGCCGAGGTAGTAGCGCCCCGCGTTGGCATACACCTTGAAGCTGCCATCGCCGTTGACGTCCCATGCGGCACCGATGCGCGGCGCCCACTGCGGGCTCGTCTGCTTGATGAAGGGCTTGCCGAACTGGTTGTAGTCGGTGAACTGGTCGTTGCGCAAGCCGAGCGAGAGCAGCCAGCGATCGCTCACCTGCCACTTGTCTTCGATGTACTGCGCTTTCTGGTCGGAGCGCACGTTGACCAGGTTGTAGTTGATGTTCTTGCTGACCCAGTAACCGTCCTGGCCATTCGGGAACCCGCCCGGCGCCGGCACGAAGTTGCGGCCCGGCGTACCGTCGATGGCTTCATTCGGATCGTCCGATACACCGTAGCTCCAGGCGTAACCCGGGCCCGGGCTGAAGGTGCCGAAGTCGAGCACCTGCGACTTCACGTTGTCGATACCCGCCGACAGCGTGTGGTTGCCCAGGACGTACTGCACGTCGAAGCGCAGGTTGTTGGTCTTGTTGCCGCGGCCCGGCGAGCTGATGTCGGCGACCTGCGTGTTCTTGATCGCGCTGCCGCCATTGAGCGCGGGGTTCTGGTTACCCGAGCTGTCGACGCGGGCGAGCGTGTCGTCATAGGCGCCCGGCTGGTCGTAATTCTTGACCGACATCTTGCCGTACTGCGCGCTGATGGTCAGGTTGTCGGTGATGTAGCCGGTGTACTTGCCGACCCAGAAATCACCGCCGACCTTGGTGTCGTTCACCGGCCCGATGCGGTCGGTGCGCGACATGTCGACGTAGTTGTAGCCATAGCGCGTGCCGCTGCCCGAGCGCTTGTCGCCCACGTCGGTGAACTCAATGATGTTGTTGTCATTGATGTTCCAGTCGAGCTTGGCGTACCAGCGCGGGTTCTTGTACGAGTTGGTGGAGGAAGGCGTGGAGCTGTCCACCGCGTTGACGTTGCGATAGCCCTGCTTCTCGAACTCGGTGGCGACGAAGAAGAACAGCTTGTCCTTGATCAACGGGCCACCGGCATAGGCACTGACCGTGGTCGACCACTTGTCGTTCTGGCTCTTCGGCTGGTACAGGTCGCCCGCCGGCGCCGAGGCCGGCGTGTTGACGTAGTGGAGATCCGGGCCGGATGCGCGCGCCCAGTTCGGCTCCCAGATCAGCTGCGCACCGAAGTGCCACTCGTTCGTACCGCGCTTGCCGACCTGGCTGATCACGCCACCGTCGGAGCGGCCATACTTGGCGCTGTAGCCGCCCGTGTACACCTCTTGCTGGTCGATCGCGCCATACGGCATCTGCAGGCCGCCGGCCGCATTCAGCGGGTCGGTGGTGTTGAAGCCGTTGACGTAGTACGCATTCTCGTTCGATGCCGCGCCGCCGAAGCTGGCGAGCGAGCGGCCCGTGTCGCTGGTGAAACCGCCCCCGTTGTTCACGACGCCCGGTGCCAGGCGGGCCACGGCTTCGGCGCTACGGCCGAGCGGCAGCTTGGCCAGCTGCTCCGAGGTGATCACGGTGCGCGAATCGACCGTGGTTACGTCCACGGGGGGCAGGGCCGTGCCCGTGACGGTGACGGCGCCCAGGGCGGTGGCATCCGCGGACGTCGCCGCGGCGGCCGGGGCGTTGAACGACACATCCGTGGACGCACCCACGCGGAGGGCCACGTTCTTGCGCGAATCGACCACCGCGCCGTCGCGCATCAGGGTGACCGTGTAGGAGCCGAGCGGAAGCTGCGTGATGGAGTAATGGCCGCGGTCGTCGACAGCGGCTTCGCGGCGCAGGCCGCTGGCGCTCTCGACCACGACGGTCTGGTTGGCACCCGCCGGGACGTTGCCGTTGAGGTTGCCGGTGGTGGACTGCGCGAACGCGGCGCCCACGCCACCCAGAGAGGTGCACACGGCGAGCGCCAGTGCGGTCCTGCGGAACAGAGACTGGTTATTCATGCCTTCCCCGAACGATAAATGCCACGAAACTCAAATCGGCAGCACGGGGGCGGCGCGACGGGTACGTGCCCGTCACTTACGTTTTCCGGAGCCCTTGGAAGCCCCTCCCCGCACTCCGTCGCAAAACATCCATTTGCCTCGATCCAAATGGAATGCCAAGCAGGTGTACATGACGAACTTCGCCTTGTCCAGTACGAATTCCTAACCAACGCCTGGCCGTATAGCCGTCCGAAACCGTTGCTGCGGCGCACCAGAAAATTGGGTAACTATGGGTATTTGTGGGTTTTCATGCTGGCTTCAGCGGAATACGTAAACGGTTACGCAGTAGCCTCCGAAATGCCGGAAAAAAATTGCGGGGCGTTCGCTGGAACCTCGCTTCCGGTTCACATCTCATGCACATTTAGATCGTGCTAAATCTCATCAGGGATGCGACCAAGGAATTCAACAGGGGTAGAATCCGAGATTCGCTGAGGAAACGCGCAAAAAATCGGTGCCGAATTCGTACATGCCTAGGCTGGCCCACGCATTCGTAAGTCCATGCCGGGCTACTTGGTCAAAGGCGAAGGTGTGTGCAACCTGGCGGAAGCGGCGAGGGTCAGCGCGAAAGGAAACGAAACAGGCCACTTGCCAGCCACGTCGCGAAACATAGACTAGGCGAGTATTGGGGGAGTGGTGGAAGCTAGCCTGGCATGAAGATCGATCGCGGTAGCGGCAATGGCGCCGGGCCGGTGATGCTCAGCGAGGTCGCCGAGCGGTTGCGCAACCCGCGCATCGACCGCATCGTGGCGAGCTTTCGCGAGCATCACGTCTCGCTCGTGCGCACGGTGCTCCTTGGCTTCATCGTCGTATGGACCGCCGCCTGGCTCGATGGGCCGCCCAATATGGCGCGGGAATCCCACGTCGTCTTTCCCATGGCCTTGGGCCTGTTCGTCGCCAGCACGCTGTGGATGCTGGTTGTCAGGGCGCGCTGGCTCGACATCACCCCGCGCATCGACGCGATCGGGCAGGTCGCCAACTTCGCCATGGTGGCGCTGCTGCTGCATGACGCCTTCATGCTCGTCATCACGGTCACGGCCGTGCTGCCGTTCCTGTCCGTCGCGGTGGGCACGCGCTATAGCCGCCGGGCCTTCGCCGCCAGCGTGGTGGCATCCGTGGCCATCCTGGCGGTGTCCGCACCCGACGGTTACTGGGTCAGCAGGCCCGCCTACGCCCTGTATGCGCTGGCGCTGACCGTGGTGCTGCCGATGACCCTGTACCGGGTCATCGATGCCCTGCGCGAGGTCTCGGCCGAGGCCATCGCCTCGCGTGAAGCCCAGCACCGCTTCATTTCGATGATGAGCCACGAGATGCGCACCCCGCTCAGCACCGTCATCCACTCGGCCTCGCTGATCGATACCACGGTGATGAACGACGACCAGCGCCGCCTGGTGGCGCTGCTTGCCACCAGTGCCAATGCGCTGCTGCATCGGGTGAACGCGGTGCTCGACGTCGCCTCGTTCGCGGGCGGCAGTTTCCAGCTACGCCAGCAGCCGTTCGCCTTCGACGAGGTGCTGACCACCGTGGGCGCCGTGTGCCGGCCGTTCGCCGCGGAGAAGCGCATCGCCTTCAGCGTGGCGCGCGATGCCTCGGTCGAAGGCGTGTTCGCGGGCGACCCCGGCCGCATCGAGCAGGTGCTGTCGAACCTCGCCTCCAATGCCCTGAAGTTCACGCCGCCCGGCGGCACGGTCGACGTGCGGGTCGAGCTGGCCGAGGGCGTGGGCGGCCGCGACCCGGTCATTACCTGCACCGTGATCGACACCGGCATCGGCATCGCCGACGCGGACAAGCAGCGCATCTTCGATCCGTTCCAGCAGGTGAGCGTGGGCGAAAGCCGGCGCCAGGAAGGCGTGGGCCTGGGCCTCTACATCGTGCGTAACGTATCCAGCCAGATGAATGGGCACCTGGAGGTCACCGACAACCCGCTGGGCGGCTCCGTGTTCACCTGGCGCTTCCCCTTGCCGCGTGCCGCCCACGGCGCGCGCAGCCTGGCCGACGTGCCCCTGGTGGAGATGCTGGATGCGCACCGCGCCCGCGTGGCGCCGCAGCGGTGCCTGGTGGTGGACGACAACGCCGCCAACCGCGAGATCGTCGGCCGCATCCTCGAGCGGGCAGGCCACGAGGCCGTGTTCAGCGCCAGCGGCGACGAGGCCCTGGCGCGGATGGACCGCGACCGGTTCGACCTGATCTTCATGGACCTGCACATGCCGGGCAGCTCCGGCTGGGACGTGCTCGCCAACATCGAGGTGCGCCGGCGCACCCAGGCGGTGCCACCCATCGTCATGCTCAGCGCGGATTCCAGCCAGGACGCCGTGCGCATCGCGTTCAAGGCGGGCGCACGCGCCTATCTCACCAAGCCCATCGCGGCCCAGCGCCTGATGGACATCATCGAGGCCATCGCGGCGGAGCGCTCGCTGGCCTCGGCCGCGAAGGCGTGGCAGCCCGAGCTGCCCGGCTTTGAAACCCGCACGGGCAACGTGGCGCCGCTGGACGAAATGCGCGTGCTGGCCAGCCCCGCGGAGTTCGCCGGGTTCCTCGATCTGTGCGCGAAGGCATCGGATGGCCATGTCGATGCGTTGCGCGAGGCCATGCTGGCGCGCGATATCGCTTCGGCATCCGAAGCGCTGCACGCCTTGCGCAACGTGCTGGGCAACCTGGGCGTGCCGGGTGCCCACCGTGTCTGCGACGACCTGGGCGTGCTGATCGATGCCGGCGGCGACATGCGCGGCGCGGTGGCCGAGCTGGACGCGCTGTGCCGCTCCGTGGGCCACTATGTGACCTTGCAGCGCCGCCATGCGGGGACAACGGCAGGCAGCAACGCGTGAGCGCGCTCGACGCGCTCGCGGGCGGGATCGACGAACGCGAGCGCGGCGCCACCGGCCTCAAGCCCGATAACGAAGCGCGTATCGTGTTCCTCGACGGCGTGCCCCGCGAACGGCGGCCGTTATCCGTCGTCTACCTGCACGGGTTCACGGCTAGCCAGGCCGAAGGCGACCCGGCGCACCGCGCGCTGGCCGCGGCCTGCGGCGCCCATCTGTACCTCAACCGCCTGCACGACCATGGCAGCGATGCGCCGCTCGCCATGGCCGGCGCGAGCGCGCAGGCATGGCGCGACGACGCCGAAGCCGCGTTCCAGGTGGGGCTGGCCCTCGGCGAGCGCGTCGTGCTCGTCGCCACGTCGATGGGCGCGTCGCTGGCCCTGGACCTGGCCGCGGCGCACGGCGACGAGGTGGCCGCGCTGGTCGCTTGGTCGCCGGGCATCCGCGTCCATGACGAAGAGCAACTGCGCGCGGCGCTGTTGCTGGAAGGGCCGGTGGTGCCGCCAGGCGAGCGCAGCCCCTACCAGCGCCAGTACTGGTCGTCGGTGGTGCATGCGGACGCCTACCGCGCCATCGCCCGGCTGTTCGTCGAACGCATGCAGCCGGAACACCTTGCCCGGGTGCGTTGCCCGGTGCTCTTCGGCGCGTGGGACGGTGGCCCCGGCGACAGCGATACGCTGACCTCGGTGGCCGCGATGCGCGAGGCGTTCGCGTGGCTGGGCACGCCGCCAGCGGCACGGCGCTTCATCGGCTACGACCACGCGGCCCATGTGCTGGCGAACCCGCACCGTTCGCCCGCGGCGGGCCGTGTGCTCGACGACGCGCTGGCGCTCCTCCACGGCATCGGCCAAACGAACCAGCGACGCGCGGCGACGTAAACGGTATCGTTGCGGCGTTGCCGCGAAGGGGTTGGGGTGTTGGGTTTCAAACGGGTGGCCATCCTCGCCATGGCCGGCTGGTGCGCGCTTGCCGGCGCCGCCTGGGGCATGGATACCCGCGACCGTACCATCGGTCAGTTTTATCACACGGCCTGGACCGTGCGCGAAGGCGCGCCCGGGCAGGTGACAGCGCTTGCGCAGACCGCCGACGGCTACCTTTGGCTGGGCACGCAGACCGGCCTTTACCGCTTCGACGGCGTGCGTTTCGAACGCTACCGGCCGCGCAGCGGGGGCGATTTCCCCGCCGCCAGCGTGGCGTCGCTGTACGCGCCGCCTGGCGGTGGCCTGTGGGTGGGCTTCCGCTACGGCTTCGCCAGCCACCTCGACGGCGACACCGCCACCCATTACGGCGCAGGCTCGGGCCTGCCCACCGCCACCGTCTACGCCATAGCGCAGACGCCCGATGGCCGCACGTGGGGCGCCACGTTCTCGGGCCTCGTGGTGCTGGACGCCGGCCGCTGGCACCTCGCCGGCCCGGCCATGGGCCTGCCGGGTGCCCGCGCGCGCAACCTCACGGTCGACCGCGAAGGGCGATTGTGGGTGGCCACCGATACCGCGCTCGCGTGGCTGGCGCCAGGCGCGGCGACCTTCACGCTGGCCTCGGGCGATGTGGGCAAGGTGAACCGCATCGCGGAGGCACCCGACGGCACGCTGTGGACGGCCGACGTTGACCGCGGCGTGTTGCCCGCCTGGCGCGCCACGGGCGACCCAGCCGTCGCGGGCCCGACGCTGCGCGTATCGTCCACGGGCTTGCTGTTCGATCGCGACGGCGCGTTGTGGGTGCCGACGCTGGGCGATGGCCTGCGCCGCGTGCCGCGCGCAGGCGCGCTGCCGCGGCAGGCCATCGACCCCGACGGCACCGCCATGCAGCGCTTCGTCGAGCGCGATGGCCTCACCTCGGACTACATCACCGCGATCATCCAGGACCGCGAGGGGAACATATGGGTGGGTGGCAGCCGCGGCCTTGATCGCTTCCGCGCAAGCCGCTTGTTGCCTGCGCCGACGCCGTCGGGCGCCACCGATTTCGCCATCGTGCCAGCGGCCGGGCAGGGCATCTGGATCGGCACCAAGAACCGGCCCTTGATGCGCGCGGACGCGGGGGCGGCCACGACCATCGACTTCACGCATGCGATCACCGCCGCCGCGCGCGACGCGCAGGCGACGTGGCTGGGTGGCCCGGCGGGCGTGTGGACACTGGATGGCGATACGCCGCGCCCGTTCGCGCCGTTGCCGGTGGAGGATTTCACCGGCGTGCAGGCCATCGCCGGCGATGGCAAGGGCGGCGCATGGGTGTCCATCAACCGCCCCGGTGTTTACCACTACACGCAAGGCGCGTGGCATCGCGAGCCGCTGCCCGCGGTGGCGAACGATCCGTCGCCCCTGGTGTTGATGCACGATACGGCGGGCCGGCTGTGGATGGGCTTCGCGCGCGGCACGCTGATCATCCGTGATGGCACCGGGCGGGATACCGTGCTCGGCGCGCGCGATGGCCTGTCCACGGGCAACATCACCGCGCTGCTCTCCGATGCCGACGCGGCGTGGGTGGGTGGCGAGCGTGGCATCAACCTCGTCGCGGGCGGCCGCGCCGTGCCCTTGCTGCTGGAAGGCGACCTGCATGGCATCTCCGGCCTCGTGCGCGACCGCGCCGGCGATGTATGGGCGAACGCGTCGCAAGGCATCGCGCGCCTGCGCGCCGCCGATCTGGCCCACGCCCGCCGGGATCCGTCGTTCCGCGTGCCGGTGGCGGTCTTCGATTCACTCGACGGCCTGCCCGGCACGCCCGCGCAGTTCCGCCCCCTGCCCACGGCCGTGATGGCCGACGACGGCCGGCTGTGGTTCGCGACCACGAGCGGCGTCGTGTCGATCGACCCGGCGGACGTGCCGCGCAACACCTTGCCGCCACCCGTGGCGATCCTCGGCGTGGCGACCGACGCGGGCTGGATGCCTGCCACGCGGCGCGTGCACCTGCCGGCGAAAACCGAACGGCTGCGCATCGTGTACACGGCCACCAGCCTTTCCATGCCCGAGCGCGTCCGCTTTCGTTACCGCATGGAAGGCCTGGATACACGCTGGCGCGACGCCGGCACCGACCGCGAAGCGGTTTACACCGACCCCGCGCCAGGGCACTACACGTTCCGCGTCGCCGCCGCGAACGAGGATGGCGTGTGGAACGAGCAGGGTGCGGCCATGGGCATCGACGTGGCACCGGCGTTCTACCAGACGGCCTGGTTCGCCGTGCTGGCGGCCGTGCTGGGCGCGGCCATCGCCTGGCTGCTGGTGCTGGTGCGCATGCACAGGGTGGAGGCACAGGTGCGCGAGCGCCTGCGCGAACGCCATGCCGAGCGCGAGCGCATCGCCCGCGAATTGCACGATACCCTCCTGCAAAGCATCCAGGGCCTGATGATGCGTTTCCAGGCGGTGGCGAACCGCGTGCCCGCCGGGGATCCGTTGCGTGTATCGATGGAAAGCGCCCTCGACCGCGCGGAGCAATCGCTGGTGGAGGCGCGTGACCGCGTGCGCGACCTGCGCGACCACATGGGCGATGCGGTGGCGCTCGACATCGGCCTCGTCGAACTCGCGCGCGCCTATGCGGGCGAGCACACGGTGCCGGTGACGGTCGATGCGCGGCCCGAGTGGCAGGGCATGGACCCCCTGGCGCGCGACGAGCTGTATGGCATCGCCCGCGAAGCGGTGCACAACGCCGTGGCGCACGCTGCGGCCACGTGGATCGTGGTGACGCTCTACCGCGAGGGCGGCGAGGTGGTGCTTGGCATCGCCGACGACGGCCGCGGCATCGAACCTGGCGTGCTCGCGACCGGGCGCCCGGGCCACTGGGGCCTGCGTGGCATGCTGGAGCGCGGCGCCGCCATGGGCGGCCGCACCACCATCTCGTCACCGCCGGGCGGCGGCACGCAGGTGGTGGTGCGGGTGCCGTCCGCGCGGGTGATGCCCGCGCGCGGCGGCTGGCGGCGCTGGCTGGGCGCGCTTAGCGGTAGCAGCCGTCCTTGAACTGGCCCTTCGCCACCGGGCACAGGATGGCCGCGAAGCCCCCGTTGGCCGGCACGTCGAAGCTCAGCGAACCATCGGCCGTGACGTTCTGCGCCGAACGCGCCACGTCGCCGCGGCCAGTGCCGTCGCGGATGATGTCGGCACGCCAGGGGCCCACGCCCAGCGACGCAAGCGGCACGCTGAGGCGGCGCGGCGCACCGGCCGCGATGGCGCCGATGAACCAGCGGTCGCCACTGCGCCGCGCGAAGATCGCATCCTGCCCCGGCACGCCGGCGATCAGTTTCGTTTCATCCCACACGGTGGGAATCTGGTCGAGGAACATCAGCGCGTTCGGCCGGCGCTGGTAGGCCTCCGGGCTATCGGCCAGGTGTGTCCAGCCCGATTCGAACACGATGGGCAGCGCCACTTCATGGGCGATGCTCGCCTGCTGCGTACCGACATCGAACGCCACCGGTGTGTAATCCATCGAACCGACCACGTTGCGGGTGAACGGCTGGATGGTGTTGCCGACCACGGGCGGGTTGTTCTCCGCGCCACGCACGCCTTCCATCGACATAAGGTGCGGCCAGGTGCGCTGCAGGCCGTGCGGGATGGTGGCACCGTGGAAGTTCACCATCAGCTGCAGCCGCGCTGTGTCCGCGAGCGTCTCGTCGTACCAGCGGAACCGTGCCTGCGTATCCGATTCCATGAAGTCGATCTTCACGCCCTTCACGCCCCAGCCCTTCACCTTCGTCAGCCACGCCATGCGCTTCGCGGGCGTATCCAGCGTGGTCCACGGGAACCACAGCAGCACATCCACGTGTTTCGCGTTGGCGTACTGCACCAGCTGCGGCACCCATGCTTCGCTCCAGCCTTCATCCACCAGCACGTAGGGCATGCGGTTGGCGGCGGCGAAGTCGACGAACGCCTTCTGCCGCTCGAAGCTCTTGGGGCTTACATGGTCGCTGATCCACGACCACGCCACGCGGCCCGGCTTCACCCACGAGGTATCGGTGAGTTTCGACGGGTCGGCCAGATCATCGACCAGCGTCGACTGCGTGACGGTGGCAAGGTCGCCCGCGATCACGGTGCGCCACGGCGTGGTGCCGGTGCTGTCCACGCGCGCATCGGCCAGGGTGAGGCCGTACAGGGGCGAGTTGGCGACGTGCAACAGGCGGCTGCCGTCGTAGCGGCCATCGGCATTGGCTTCGGTGAGCAGCAGGTAGCGCTCGCCGCTGCGGAAGAGGGATGGGTAGCCGTAATCGCCGGTGGGCGCCGTGGCCGCTGTCGTCTCGATACGCTCGTGCTCGTAGCTGGCCGTATACGGCAGCAGCCATGCCGTGGCATCGGGGGGCAGCTTGTAGCTGGTGGCCTCACCGGTCACGGTCACGTGCGTGGCGCCGGGTAGTTCGTAGCGGAAGGCGACGCCGTCGTTCGCGACGCGCACCACCACGTCGAGCTTCTCACCCTTGTCGTTCTGCAGGGCAAAGCGCGTCTCGGTGAGGTTGGCGCTGCGCACGAGGCGCTTGCCCGTGGTCATCCGGTAGTTTTCGGTGAGGTTGCGCTGGGTGGTGCCGATGAGGCGCAGGTCGTGCGTCAGGTCGCTGGCGGTGGTGCGCAGGCCCAGCGTGGCATCGACCAGCCCCTGGCCTTGCGGGTCGGTGATGGTGAGCACCGGGCGGCCGCCGTCGCGGAACACGATGGTGGCCAGCGGCGGCGCGGCGAAGGCGGGCATGGCCACGAGGGCGGTGAGGGCGGCGAGGCGGTGCGGCGTCTTCATCGGGGCTCCAGGGCAGGCGTGCCGGGCTGCGAGCATTCCACAGCCGCGGGTGGCCGCTCAAGCAGGCAGCCCCGCGCGTGAGAACCGCGTCAACTCCCGGCGCGGTTACCATCCGCTGCATGACCGATGTCCCTTGCGCGTTCCTCGCCCTGCTGGAAACCGACGCCACGTGGCGCGATCCCGCTGCCTTTCGCTGGCGCGCCGATGCCGCCGACCGGCTCGACCTGCTGCTGCTTGCGATGGACTCCGCGGCGGAACGTGCGCGGGCGGAATGCCTGCTCGACGCCATGGCGGCCGCCGACGAGGTGTTGTTCGCCGAACTGCGCGAGGCGATCCGCGCGGGGCGGGGCAAGGCGGCCCTGGCGCCCTGGCTCGACGTGGGCGAGCCGACAGGCGCGCACTACGATGCCCTGGACGCCCTGCTCGCCGGCGTCTTCGCCATCGAGGAGCCCGTGCCCGATAACCCGCGCCCACCGGCCGACATGGTGTTCTACCAGCCGACGCCGATGCGGCACATCGTCGACGCCGTGCGCCGCGCCGCGCTGTCGCCGGCCGACCACGTGCTCGACCTCGGCGCGGGCCTCGGCCATGTTTCGCTGCTGGCACGCGTGCTGAGCGGCGCGACCGTCACCGGCGTGGAACGTGAACCCGCCTACGTGGCCAGCGCCCGCCACGCCGCCACGGCGCTGGGCATGCCCGAAGCGGTGTTCACCTGTGCCGACGCACGCGAGGCCGACGTCACGCAAGCGAACATCTTCTACCTGTTCACGCCCTTCATCGGCCCCGTGCTGCGCGACGTCACCGCCCGCATCGAAGCCGAAGCCCGCAAGCGCCCGCTACGCGTCGTCGCCCTCGGCCCGTGCACCCGCACCTTCGCCCGCCAACCCTGGCTAAAAACGACCGACGCCAACCCCGAAGCCAACGACCGCATCGTCATTTTCACCGCAAACCCAGTGTAAGCGCGCGCCCTTGTGGGAGCGCGCCCTTGTGGGAGCGCGCTTGCGCGCGATGTCCTTGCGCCAACCTCACCGCTTACCCACAGGCAACTTCCCAATCAACTTCCCTCGAAACACCGTGGCAAGCACATGGAACCCCACCTCGTTGGGGTGCATCTCGTCATTCCATTGCGCATCACTGGTCAACTGCCCCCGCAAATCGACGTAATCAAACATGCCGTGGTAAGCCGGCGCTTCCTTCAGCGGCTGCAGCACCCGCTCCACGAACCCGTCGATCAGCAGCTTCACGAAGGCCTGCCACGCCGGCAGGCCACCGGGGATCACCGGCTCGATATACGGCCCGATCCACGGCCCGATCGATTTCTTCAGGAGGGCGGCGATGCCGAGGTTGCCAAGGCCAAGATGCGCCGCGCTGCCGATAAGCCGCGGGTAGTCGTAGGTGTGCGCCAGGATCGGCACATTCGGTTTCGCGGCGTGGAACGTATCGAGGAAGAACGCATAGGCCTTGCGCAGGTCGTCGAAGCGCCCGGTGGCCACGATGACGTCGAGTGCCTGCTGCGGGGAAAGATTGGCCTTGCCCGCCATGACCTGCTTCAGCCAGGTATCGACGAAGTCGTTGCCGCCCGCGCTGAGCAACACGGCATCGAAATTGAACTTGCCGAACCAGCCGACGAGGTCGCTGACGTTGTCCTTGGTGAACATCGAGCGGCTGGGGTTTTCCGTTTGCGGGATGGCCTGGTCGCCACTGTGCTCGGCGCGGAAGAACAGCCCGCCCTGGCCCAGCAGTGGCACCCCCGCCTCGTTGTCCTGCGGCGAGGGCGAAACGATCCAGTCGAGCATGTTCATGTACAGCGGGTTCGAAAACCACGAATCACCCTCGCAGAGGATGACCGGCGTGCGATCGAGCAGCTTCTGGCTCTTCAGGCCGTTGTACAGGGCGCGGAACTGGCCGCGCTGGGAGAGGGATGACGCGGGAACGGGCATGGCGGCAGCTCGCGCGGCTAGGGTGCCGCCGATGCTACCGCTTAGCGGCCGTGGAAGTGGCCGGTGGCCCCGCCGACCGAGATGCTGACGCCGCCCTTGGGGTGCTCGCAGCTGCCGAAGGCCTGGCTGAGGTTCACCGTGCCGCCCTGGTAGCTGCCGCTGCCGCCGTGGCTGGCGCTGACCACGCCGGTGGTGACGCTGCCATGCACCTGCGGCTGGTTGTAGGTGGCATCGTCGCACTGCGGGCCATCGTCGACCACGTCGGCCTGCGGCATGCGGCCGCTGGTATCGCCGTAGTAGGTGCCCGGCGGGTCCTTGGCGTGGGCCGGCGTGACGGCCACGCTTTCCTTGCCGTTCTTCGAGCCGACCGGGGCGCTGGCGGCGGTGGATGCCGATGCCGGCGCGGCCGTGGTCGCCGACGAGGCCGGCACGTAGTTCGGCGGCAGGCTCAGGTTCAGCGGCTTCTGCGCGGCGGCGTCCTGCGCCATGGCGGCGCCGGCCAGCAGGGAAAGGGCGGTAACGACGAGGAAGGACTTCATGGGGCGCTCCGGGGGACCTGCCTGAGAACGCCTGGGGCAGCGTCCGGTGTACTGGGCCTTGGAACACCCGCGCGGGGCGGAGTTCCCGGCGCCATCATGCCTCGTCCGGCTCGCCGAGGGGTGGTTCGCCCAGGCGGGCGCGCAGGGCGTCGATCTCGCGGCGCAGGTTGCGGTTCTCCGCCTCCAGTTCGGCCACCTGCTCGCGCAGGGCCACTACATCGCCCGACGGCTTCTCGCGCGGCTTGCGCCTGGATTCGCGCACGCGCTTGGCGGCGTCTTTGAGCTCCTTGTCGCCGCCAGTGGCTGCGGCACGCTGCTCGTCCTCGGGCAGCGAGGCCACCGCGGCGCCGGCGCTGATCGAAAGGGTGCCGGATTTGACCGCCGCGACCACTTCGGGGGCGGCCTCTTTCCGGATCTTCTCAATCATGCCCACCTGGTTGGCGCTGATGCGCGCCTCGCGGGCGATCTCCTTGCGGCTCTCGGTGGGGTTGGGGCGCGGGGCCTTCGGCCGGGCCGGCTCGGAACCCTCGGCATCGAAGGGCAGGTCGTTGTCGTCCTTCACCGGGGGCTCGGCCTCGCGGCGGGCCGCCAGGATCTCGCGCTTGCGCAGCGCCAGCACGCCGCGCTGGAAATCGGAGACGCTGCGCCGGCCCAGGTGCTGTTCGATCATCCACAGGTGCACGTCGTCCATGGACTGGAAGCGCTCGTTTTGCACCGTTTTGAAGGGCAGGTCGTGCTTGCGGCAGATGCCGTAGCGGTTGTGGCCATCCACCAGCGTATCGCCCCACAGCACCAGCGCGTCGCGGCAGCCTTCCGTGAGCAGGCTCCGCTCGAGCGCCTCGTATTCATCCGCGGTGAGCGGGTCGATGTAAGCCTTGAGGTCTTCGTTGACGACGATGTGCATGGACGCGGGGCAGGGTGGTGGCAGGCGGGGGCGGCATTCTAGTGCCTGCGGGTCTCACATGCAGCGACGTAGTTCCTTGACGCCCGCCGCGGGGCCACGCAAGACTCGCCCAAGCGTCGGGAAGGACAGGCGCCATGCCGAAAGGAGACGGATCGATGCCCATGCGTATACCGGCGCCCGGCGCCCTGGCCGCGGCCTTCGCGCGCGATGGCGTCGCCATCCTGCCGCCCCTGCTCACCGACGACGAATGCGATGGCCTGGCCGATCTGGTGGCCACCGAAGTACCCACCGCCGCCGGCTCGCGCTGCATGCTCGAACTGGCCCATGTGCGCGACACCGCCGTGCGGCTAGCGGCGCACCCCGCGGTGGCCGCGTTGCTCCCCGCGGGCGCCCGCGCCATCCAGTGCGCCCTGTTCGCCAAGACCGCCGCGACCAACTGGTACGTGCCACCCCACCAGGACCTCAGCGTGCCCGTGGCCTTGCGCCACCAGCGGCCCGGCTGGTCGGGCTGGGCGGTGAAAGAGGGCATCTGGTTCGCCCAGCCGCCCGTGGCCACCCTCGATGGGGTCGTGGCATTGCGCGTGCAACTGGACCCCGACAGCGCCAACACCGGCCCCATGGAAGTGGTACCCGGCAGCCACCGCCTCGGCCGCCTCTCGCACGCCGAAGTGCTCGCCACCGCCCACGGCAGCCTCGTGCCCTGCCACGTCGAACGGGGCGGCGCCCTGGCGATGCGGCCGCTGGTGGTGCATGCCTCGGGCAAGGCGCGGGCCGAGACACCGCGGCGGGTGCTGCATTTCGTCTATGCCGCTGGTGACCTCGCGGCGATGTAAAGAATATTTGACATGGTGTAAAGCGAGGCTTACCTTCCTCCCGTCACCACGGGAGGGGTTCGTCATGCTTGTGCAGGAACGTTTTGCCTGGGTCTGGGTGTGCGCACTGGCCGTGATCTTCGGCGTGTACTTCGCGGCCGTCGCCTATATCGAATCGCACGGCCAGCCCAGCATGGGGCAGCAAATCATGGTGCTGGCCGCGGCGCTGTCGTCGCTCGGCATCGTTGCCGCGGGCACCTGGCTGGCTGGCCGCCTGCGCGGGGCCGCCGAACGAGACGAACGCGACAAGGCCATCGCCAGCCGCTCGTCCGCCATGGCGTACAACGTGCTCATGGCCGGCATGATCCTCGTCGGCGTGGTGATGCCTTTCAGCGCGGGCGGTTGGTCCATCGTCCACGCGGCGCTGCTTGCCATCGCCATCGCGGAAATCGTCCACCACGGCATGATCGTCGTCAGCTACCGGCGCGGATGGCATGGCTGACCGCCAGCTCACGAACCACATCCGCACGCTGCGTTTCATGGCCGGCGAAATGACCCAGGCCGAGCTGGGCGAGCGCGTGGGCGTCACGCGGCAGACCATCGCCGCGGTGGAGGCGGGCAAGTACTCGCCGAGCCTGGAGTGCGCGTTCCGCATCGCCGAGGTATTCGGCAAGCCGTTGGAAGATGTATTTTCGTGGGGCCCGCACACCCGCGCCTGATCAACCACAGGAGGATGCCCGCATGACCATGGAAACCGTCGAGATCAAGGCCTTCGTCCCTGCGCGGGATTTTGACTTGTCCAAGGCCTTCTACACCGACCTCGGCTTCGAGGTGGCCTTCTCGGACGATAGCCTGGCGTACCTCAAGGCCGGCGAATGCGCCTTCCTCCTCCAGCGATTCCACGTCAAGGAACACGCTGAAAATTTCATGATGCACATGCTCGTGGCCGACGTGGATGCCTGGTGGCGGCACGTGGACGCCACGGGCCTTGCCGAAAAATACGGCGTGCGCGCGTTGCCGCCGCAGGACCAGCCGTGGGCCATCCGCGACTTTGTCTTGTTCGACCCAACTGGCGTCATGTGGCGGATCGGGACCAATATCGATCGAAACGCCGTGGAGTCATTGCCATGAGCACCAAGCCCACCCCTGCGACCGACGCACCGGCCCTCATCGACCAACACATCGCCGAACTCGGCGACTGGCGCGGCGAGGCGCTCGCACGCATGCGCAAGCTCATCCACGAGGCGCTGCCGGACGTGGTCGAAACCTGGAAGTGGATGGGCACGCCGGTGTGGGAACACAACGGCATCCTTTGCACGGGCGAAAGCTACAAGGACAAGATCAAGCTGACGTTCGCCAAGGGCGCGGCGCTGCCCGACCCGGGCAAGCTGTTCAATGCGAGCCTGGATGGCAACGTGCGGCGTGCGCTCGATATCGGCAAGGATGCGAAGGTCGATGCCGCGAAGTTCAAGGCCCTGGTGAAAGCCGCGGCCGCATTGAACGCGTCGAAGAAGGCTCCCACCAGAAAACCCGCGTCCAAGAAGGCCGAGGCGAATAAGCCCGCGGCACCGCGGCCCTGACGAACGGCCACCCCGCAGGTGGCCGTCCTTGGCTGGCGCCCCTTTACGGCAGCAGCTGCGACGCGATCGCGGCCGGGAACGTACCGACCGGCACCGTCACGACGGTGAACTTCTTGCCATCCTTGCCCGGCTTGATTGGGGTGAGCACCGAGACCGTGTTCGAACCCGAGTTGGCCACGTAGGCACGCACGGTCGCGGCGTTGACGGTCACGGCATCGGGTGTGCTGCCCACGGCCACGGTGTCGTAGGTCTTCCCGCTCGGGTCCAGGACCGACACGGTGCCATCGGCCAGGTTGGTAACGAACGAAGCGATACCGGCCGCGGCGATCGCGTACGGCTGGTTACCGACGGCGATGGCTGCCGGCTTTACCTGGTTGGTCTTGGTATCGATGACGGTCACGCTGTTCGAGCCGCTGTTGGTGACGTAGGCGTAGGCGCCGAACGGGCCGACGTCGACGCTGGTCGGCTGCGAGCCGACGGCGACCGTGGCGAGGGCTTTCGCGGCGGCCGGCTTGCTCACGTCATACACGCTAACGCTGTTGTCCTGGTAGTTCGAGGTGTAGAGGCGGTCGCCCTTGAGGTTGACCGACACGCTATGCGGCTCGAAGCCGACTTGCAGGGGCGCGCCGACGGTGGCGTAGGTAGTCGTGTCGATGACCGAGACGGTGTTGTCATTGGCGTTGGCCACATAGACATATCGGCCGTCGGGGCTGGCCACCAGGCCCCAGGGGAAATTGCCCACCGTGATGTCCGCCAGCTTGGCGTTGTTGCTGGTTTTAAAGACCGAAACCGTGTTGTCGAAGCCGTTGGAAACGAACAGCCTGGAGCCATCGATGCTGACCGCAACGCCCTGCGGGAAATTACCCACCGGGATCGTGGCCGATACCCGGTTGTTGCTGTCGATCACCGAGACGGTGTTGTCGATCTGGTTGACGACGTAGACATTCTTGTTCGGCTGGTAGCCGGCGGCCGCAGCCGGCAGCACCGCGACGGCCATGGCGGTCGCGAGGGTGAGGGTAAGGGCGCGGCGGGTCGCTTGCTTCGTCATGATTCTGGGCCTCGTGAGTGGAATGGGGGTGCAAGAACACGTCCGCCGTGGCGCGATGCCTGGGCGGAGGTTCGATGGATTCCCTGCGCATGCCGTACCCCAGTCCTGCCTGCTGGATCCGTGGGCATGTCATGCCTGACGGTACCGAGGCTTCATTACCGGCGGTTTCCCCGGGCGTGACGCCCGAGGTTGCACCTTCGTGTCACATGCCGGGCTTGCGCGCGCCGCGCATGGCGGCCGCCAGCGCCACGTTGCCACTGCCTTCCACGCCCGCCACCGCACCCTCGAAATCAGTAGGCGTGCGGTTCTGCGATAGCTTCCGCTTGCCCTCCCAGCGCGTGATGGCCACCTCGATGCCGACGATATGGGCGAGCTGCTCCGCCAGGTAGTCGGCGGGGGCGTCGCTCATGCGCCATGGTTCGGGCAGCTTCGCTTCGTGCTCGCGCGTGAGCCGGGCGACTACGCCGCGCACGTACTTTTCATCATCGATGATGCGCAGCGTGCCGTGCACGTGCACCGCCTCGTAATTCCACGTGGGCACGTGGCGGTGGTGTTCGTGCTTGCTCGGGTACCAGTTGGGCGATACATAGCCGCTGGCCCCGCGGAACACGACCAGCACCTCGTCGCCATCGCGGCCGTCGCGCCACAGGGCGTTCGCGCGTGCCACGTGGGCCACCAGCGTGCCCGCCGGGCCACGTGCCTCGTCGAGGAGGAACGGGATGTGGTTCGCGTCGAGTCCACCGGCACCGTGTGTCACCAGCATGCCCAGGGAATGCTCGCTCAGCAGGGCGTGAAGCGTGGCGGCGTCGGTCTCGGCGAACAGGGCGGGCGTATACATGGGGATGGCTGGCGTGTGTTTACGAGAGTGGGCGCACCAATAAAAACACGCACAGGGCCAGCATGAACAGGGACACGGCCGCATCCATGACGCGCCAGGCGGTGGGGTTGCGGAACACAGGGGTAAGTAGCCGCGCGCCATAGCCCAGCGCAAGGAACCAGGTAATGCTCGCCGCGCAGGCGCCCGCCGCGAATACCCAGCGCAGGCTGCCCGGGTAGCCGGTGGAAAGGCTGCCCAGCAGGATCATGGTGTCGAGGTACACGTGCGGGTTGAGGAAGGTGAAGGCGAGGCAGGCGAGGGCGGCCTTGTACCAGGCTGGCTGGCTGGCGCCCTCGGCCGTCATGCCGCCACCGCCTCGCCAGGCGCGCTGGGCGGCCATCAGTGCGTAGGCGCCGAGGAACAGGGCGCCGCCATAGCGGAGGGCCTCCAGGAGCCATGGCGCATGCCGCACAAGCGCACCGATGCCGGCCACGCCGAGGAGGATGAGGAGCAGATCGCTCGTGGCGCAGATGGCCACGACGACGCCCACGTGTGAGCGCTGCAGCCCCTGCCGGAGCACGAACGCGTTCTGGGCGCCGATGGCCATGATGAGCCCGGCGCTGGCCGCGAAGCCGGCGATGGCGGTGGTGATGATCATGGCGCCATGTTGAAGGCTGGGGCATGCTTAGACAAACTAAAGAAACTTGGGCCAGTTAAGAAACGCTAATCCATCGCATGGACCTCCTGCATCCCCAGCTCGCCGCCTTCGCCGCCATCATCGAGGAAGGCAGCTTCGAGAGCGCCGCGCGGCGCCTGGCGGTCACACCCTCGGCCGTCTCCCAGCGCATCAAGGCACTGGAGGATCGGCTGGGCCAGGTGCTCGTGGTGCGCCAGGCCCCGTGCAAGCCCACCGCGGCCGGCGAGCGCCTGTTGCTACGCCTGCGCCCCATGCAGGCGCTCGAAGCCGAGGCGATGGCCGATTTCCTGCCGCAAGAAGCTCGGCAACCGAGGGCCCGCTCGATCGCCGTCGCGGTGAACGACGACTCCCTGCACACATGGTTCCTCACGGCCCTGGCCCGCCTCCACGACGAGCACGGCTACGTCTTCGACGTGCGCGTCGACGACCAGGACCACACCCTCGACCACCTGCGCGAAGGCGCCGTGCTGGGCGCGGTCACCTCCGAACGGAAGCCGCTGCAGGGGTGCAACGTCTACCCGCTCGGCCGCATGCGCTATCACGCCATCGCATCGGCCGAATTCGCCGAGCGGTATTTTCGAAACGGCATGGATGCGGCCTCGCTGGCCCATGCGCCCATCATCGTTTTCAATCGCAAGGACGAGCTGCAGTGGCGTTTCGTCCGCCGCATCACCCGCGCGCAGCTATCACCACCCATCCACTACCTGCCCACGTCCACCGGTTTCGTCGAGGCGGCGGGGCGCGGGCTGGGCTGGTGCCTGGCCCAGGACCTGCTCGCCGAACCCGCGCTGGCCGCGGGGCAGATCGTCATCATCGACGAGGGGCGCACGCTGGACGTGCCGCTTTACTGGCAGTGTGCGAGCGTGCGGTCGAGCACGTTGCAGCACATCAGCGATGCGTTGCGGGACGTGGCCGCGCTGTCGCTGCATCGCCAGGGCGACGCGAATCAACCGGGGTTATAAGCCACCCACCCACGGAACGTGAACGCGGCATAGAACATCTCGATCCGCTCGAAGCCCGCTTCATGAAGCAGGGCTTCGTCCTGTTCCGGGGGCAGCAGCGGTAGCCGCGCACTGATCGCGGCTGCCGCGTTCTTCGTGTCCTTCTCCGGCACGCCCGAAGCGGCCGCGAACGCCGCGTACCGATCAAGCCAGCGCGCCCGCCCGCCATCGTCCAAGGGAAAGCTGTGGTGCGCGATGACCAGCGGAGCGCCCGGTTTCATGCGCCGCCGCAGTTCCCTGAGCGTATGCAGGCGCTCATCGGCGGTGAGGAAATGCAGGGTAAGCAGGCACGTGGCGCCATCGAACGGACCTTCCGGCGCCGTGTCGACATAGCCCTCATGGAGCTGCGCACGCGGTGCCAGTGGCCCCAGCGTGGCCGCGGCCAGCTTAAGCATCTCAGCCGACGGGTCCACGCCGGTGAACCGCCAGCCCAGCCGCGCATCCGCGAAGGCCTTGAGCTCTAGGCCGCCACCCGCGCCGAGCACCAGGACATGGCCATCGGTGGGCACGGCCTCGGCCAGCAGGAGTTCGGTCATCTTCTGCATGCCGTGGAAGCCCGGCACCTGCCGGACGGGGCCTTCGGCATAGCGGGCGACGGCGTTCGGGTCGTCGAAACTGGACATGCGGGGGAGCCCTTCCGTCGGTAGCGTCAGTGTCGCGGGATCAGCGTAAGATCCGGCCGTGGTTCCCCTTCTTCAAGCCCTTGATGGAGCACGGCATGAAACGAGTCACCGGTATTGGCGGCATCTTCTTCAAGGCGAAGGATCCGAAAGCCTTGCAGGCCTGGTACAAGCAGCACCTCGGCGTCGATGTGCAGTCATGGGGCGGGGCGGCGTTTGAATGGAAGGACGATGACGGCAAGCCGGTGGGCGGCACCACGGCGTGGTTCATCGGCGACCTTGCCGAAGGCGCCTACGAACCGGGCACCGCCAACTTCATGGTGAACTACCGCGTCGCCGACGTGCACGGCCTCGTCAAGGCGCTGCGCGAAGAAGGCTGCAACGTGCTCGACAAGGTCGACGAATCGGAGTTTGGGAAGTTCGCCTGGGTCGTGGACCCCGAAGGCAACAAGGTGGAGCTTTGGGAACCGCCGGCGGGGCAGTGATACGGCCGGGCGTGGTGCGCGTCACTCGATGACAGGACGTACCACGGATGGTTTGCCGGCGGCGTTCGTAAACCATACTTCCACCGTATTGGACTTGTCGCTAATGAACATCGTGGCCGCGTCTCTGTGCTCCGCCGGCTGGTCGAAGTAGAGGAAAGAGTCAAACTGAATGCGGTGGAGCCCTGCCGAAATATCGAAGTTGCGTGCGATATCGACCTCGTAGGTCCGCGTCGTTCCAGGTTCGATAACCTCAGGGCCGGATGAGCCCTCGTCGAAAATACCGAAATAGGTCAGCGGCGTGCCGTCGCCTCGAGTTACCTTCATGATGGGGTTGCGCAGCTTGCCATCCTCGTTCACGGTGGGTAATTGGTTCTTACCGGTGTACGCGGTGCTGTCACCATCATTTGTCACGAAGAATCGGACGATGCCAGTCCTGTTGGCTGCCGCGTCCGTGGCTTCCACACGCGTTACCAGGTGAGGCCTGGGCGCGGGGTCAGCCACGGCCGCCCCGGCGAGGGCGAGACAACCAATAAACGCCCATGCCTTCATTCGTGATCTCCCGTCACTTCGATTCCGCGATCAATGCGTACTACCACACTTCCAAGCCTCGTGTACGCCATGGACGTCAGGACTGATCAGTCCGCATCGCTCGTCGCTGTCTTGGCCGATGCCGTGATGGGGCATTCGATTGCGAGCCCTCCGCGCGTTGTTTTCAGCGCGCTTGCCCCTGCCATGACGTGGGCTGGACACGCCCGGCAGTGCTCGCTAGCCTCCCGTGGTCGAGTGAGATCAGGGAAAGCGTGAGTGTTGGGGGGGCCACTATGCCCCCTGCCGATGACAGGAGGTTTGCTTTGAACCAGGAAAGTGTTGAGTTGCTAAAACGGCAGCTTGGGCCAGGGGAATGGCTGGCGTGGAGTGGAACACCGCGACGAGGGCTGCTGCTGCGACCGAGCGATGCGCTGGCGATTCCCTTCAGCTTGTTGTGGGGCGGCTTCGTCGCCTTCTGGGAATACTCGGTTCTCAAAGGGGGCGCCCCTGCCTTCTTTGGTCTATGGGGCATCCCCTTCATCCTGGTTGGCCTGTACATGATCATCGGGCGATTCTTCGCCGATGCCTTCGTACGCTCGCGAACCGCCTATGGCGTCACAGACCAACGCGCGATCATCGTCTCCGGCTTGTTCACCAGCGAGGTCAAGAGCCTGCCTTTGGCCTCGATGGCCGATATCACGCTCTCGGAGCGACCGGACCGCTCGGGCTCCATCCAGTTCGGTAACGACGCCATGCCGGGCCGGTCACTTTTCGTCGGGGTACCCTGGCCTGGCGCATCGAAGCAACTGGCGCCCCGCTTCGATCTCATCAGCGACGCAAAGAAGGTCTACGATCTGATCCTCCAGTCGCGTGCTTCGGGTACGGGCCGGGGCTGATGGGGCGCCGTCGATGGAGGATGGTGCAGGCAGGAGTGGGTTTTGGCTGATTCGCTGGGTCTCGAGCAACGTATCGTCCAGGCCAGGCAAGCGGGCGAAGTTCGTGTGGGTGTCAAGTACGAGGTCGTATCGTCCGTCGAGGCGGCCGCGGGTCGATTCGGGCTTTCGGCCTCAAGTGGCATCTATCTTGAGGTCAGCCCCGAACGCGCCAAGGCTGTTCTTCGTTCGCTGTTGGCCCACGACATGGCCTATGGGTGCGAGCTCATGCCCGCGACAATGGCTGACCAGTTGTCGGCCGAATTCGTCGATGTGTTCGCCGGCCAAGCGCCCGTCTATTTCACCAATGGAACGTTTGGATTGCCTCGCGACAGCAGCGGCGTCGGCCCCACATGGAACCCAGCGACTGGCGCGACGTTTGATAGCGGCATCCTTGTCATCGCCCAGGACCGCATAGGGTGCGCTTGGTTCATGGACGAGGATTGACGTCGGATGGCGGCGATGCCGTGCCATGCAATTGCGGAGGGTGGAGGCCATCGCGCGCAAGCGCGCTCCCACAGGGAGGGTTGTTGGTAAAATGGCGGGCATGCAGCCCATCGACCCTTCCGCCTTCCGCCTTACCGTCGCGCCCATGATGGATTGGACGGATCGGCATTGCCGCTATTTCCACCGCCTGCTGTCGCCGCATGCCCGTCTCTATACCGAGATGGTGACCAGTGCCGCGCTGGTGCGGGGTGGGCAGGTGCGGCTGCTGGAGCACAGCCACGAGGAGCATCCCGTGGCCTTGCAGCTCGGCGGCAGCGACCCGGCCGAGCTGGCGCAGGCCGCCGTCCTGGGGGCCCGGGCGGGGTATGACGAGATCAACCTCAACGTGGGTTGCCCCTCTGATCGGGTGCAGTCCGGCAAGTTTGGCGCCTGCCTGATGCGCGAGCCCGAACTGGTGGGCGAGTGCGTCCGGGCCATGGCCGCCGTGGTCGACGTGCCGGTGACGGTGAAGTGCCGCATCGGCGTCGATAACCAGGATGAGTACGTCGACCTGCAGCACTTCACCCAGGTGATGGTGCAGGCGGGCGTGAAGATCCTCATCGTCCATGCCCGCAAGGCGTGGCTCGAGGGCCTCAGCCCGAAGGAAAACCGCGAGATCCCGCCGCTCGATTACGGCCGGGTCTACCGTCTCAAGCAGGCATTCCCCGACCTCACCATTGTCATCAATGGCGGCATCACCACGGTCGAGGCGGTGCAGGAGCACCTGGCCCACGTCGATGGGGTGATGCTGGGCCGCGCGGCGTACCACGACCCGTTCGTGCTGGCCCAGTTGGAAACGGCGCTCTACGGTGCCCCGCTGGCCGACCGCACCGATGTGCTCGAGCGCATGCGCATCTATATCGAGGCCGAGCTGGCCCGGGGCACGGCACTGAAGCACATCACCCGCCACATCCTCGGCCTGTACCAGGGCGAGCCGGGTGCCCGGGGCTTCCGCCGCATGCTCAGCGAAGGCGCCCACCTGCCGGGCGCCGACTGGGCGCTCATCGAATCGGCCCTCGCCCCGTTCCGCCAGGCCGCCTGATAGGCGGCACGGGCGCTTCCCGCGCCTACCCATAGACGCCTTCTTTCCATCCGTTCAGCTTCGGGCCGGGCGAGGCTCGGCATAGTCGGCGCGACCGCATGACGCCGCGCCAGACATGAAAATCACGTTTCGTCCGCTACTTTTTGCCGCCATCTGCGCCGGCACGCCGCTTGCCGCCCTGGCCCAGCAGTCGATGACGCTGGAACAGGCGGTGGCGAAGGTGCAGAAGGAGACCGGGGGGAAAGTGCTTACCGCGGATACCCGTCTCATCGAGCGCGGCCGCATCACCGAATACCGGATCAAGGTCCTGACCCTGGACGGGCACGTGAAGGTGGTGCCCCTACGTACTGAAACCCCCAAGCCCCTGGACGCTACGGCCGGGGATAACAAGGAGAGACATTAATGCGAATCCTGCTCGTTGAGGACGAGGCCCCGCTGCGCGAAACCCTCGCGGCCCGCCTGAAGCGCGACGGTTTCGCCGTCGATGCCGCCCAGGACGGCGAAGAAGGCCTGTACCTCGGCCGCGAGGTGCCGTTCGACCTCGCCATCATCGACCTCGGCCTGCCCAAGCTCTCGGGCATGGACCTGGTGAAGGCCCTGCGCGAGCATGGCCAGCGCTACCCCATCCTCATCCTCACCGCCCGCGGCAGCTGGCAGGACAAGGTGGAGGGCCTGAAGCACGGCGCCGACGATTACCTGGTGAAGCCGTTCCACGTCGAGGAACTGCTCGCCCGCATCAACGCGCTGGTGCGCCGCGCCAGCGGCTGGTCGAAGCCGGTGCTGGCCTGCGGCCCCATCAAGCTCGATACCACGGCCCAGACGGTCACCGTCGAAGGCCGCCAGGTGGACCTCACCAGCTACGAGTACAAGGTGCTCGAGTACCTCATGCTCCACGCGGGTGAACTGGTCTCCAAGGCCGACCTCACCGAGCACATCTACCAGCAGGACTTCGACCGCGATTCGAACGTGCTCGAGGTGTTCATCGGCCGCCTGCGCCGCAAGCTCGACCCGGATAGCGCGCTCAAGCCGATCGAAACCGTGCGCGGCCGCGGCTACCGTTTCGCCATCCCGCGCAACGAAGCGGACGAAGACTAAGCACACCGCGGCGGCCTGGCATGACGCCAGGCCGCGGCCAAGGCACCGCCAGGCATGGAAACCGCTCCACCCACCAAGCGCCGCCCCCTGTCGCTGGCCGCGCGCGCGGCGCTGGCCACCGGCTTCGCGCTGGCGGCGTTCCTTGGCCTGACCGGCCTTGCGCAGAACAAGGCGAACTACGCGTCCGAGCTGTCGGCCATGCACGACCGGCTGCACAACTACACGCTCGCGTACATCGCCGGCACCGACATCACGCGCGGCGGCAAGGTCACCGTGCCCGATAGCGCGCCCAACCCCGATTTCTCCCGCTGGGGCTCGGGGCTGTACGCCATCATCATCGGCAACGACGGGTTCCGCTGGGAGTCGTCGTCGGCGCTCGATCGCAACTTTGATTTCGTGCGCATGCTCTCGCCGGGCGAGACGGCGTTCGAGCCGGTGGAGACGCGCAGCGGCAAGCTCTACGTCTTCAGCTGGGGCGTCACGCTCGATACCACCGACAAGCGCAGCGTGCCGCTGACCTTCGCGGTGGCGCAGACCGAGGACCAGTTCGAGCGCCAGGTGGCCACCTACCGCCGCACGCAGTTCCTGTGGCTGGCCATGCTCGGCATGATGCTGATGCTGCTGCAGCTGTTCCTGCTGCGCTGGAGCCTGCTGCCGCTGCGCCGCGTTTCCAGCGACCTGGCCCATATCGAACGTGGTACGCGCGACCACCTCGATGGCCCCTACCCGATGGAGCTGACGGTGCTCACCCGCCGCCTCAACGCCTTCATCGATAGCGAGCGCGAACAGCGCTCGCGCTACCGCGATACCCTGGCCGACCTGGCCCACAGCCTGAAGACACCGCTCGCGGTGGTGCGCTCGCAGCTGGAAACCGATGGCGATGCGCATACGCTGCGCGGCGATATCCTCGACCAGGTGCGCAAGATGGACGAGATCGTGGCGTACCAGCTGTCGCGCGCCGCCACGTCGGGCCGCCGCACCATCGCCTCGGAAGAGCCCATCGCCGGCCACGCGGAAGACCTGGTGCAGAGTCTCGAGAAGGTCTACGCCGCCAAGAACGTGCTGTGCGAGTTCGAACTGGAAGATGGCGTCGCGTTCCCGGGCGAGCAGGGCGACCTGCTCGAGTTGATGGGCAACCTCGTCGAGAACGCGTTCAAGTGGGCGAAGCACCGGGTGCTGCTCACCGTGCGCACGGCGCCGCAGGGCCGCAGCGGGCGCCGCGGCCTGGAGCTCATCGTGGAAGACGATGGCCCCGGCATCCCGGACGAGAAGATCGAGAAGATCCTGCAGCGCGGCGTGCGCGGCGACGAGCGCGTGCAAGGCCACGGCATCGGCCTGTCGATCGTGCAGGACATCATCAAGGCCTACCAGGGCACGCTGCACGTCGACCATTCCGAGGAACTGGGCGGCGCACGTTTCAGCGTGAGCATCCCGCCGGCCTGACCGGGCTAGCCCGCGGGCGAGGGCCCATAGAACGAGGCAAGCAGCTTCGCCACCTTCGGCGCGGCCTCGCGAAGCAGCGCGGGCTGCGAAAAATGCAGCTCGCTGGTGACGGCGAAGAACTCTTCCGGCGCTTCGGCGGCGTAGGGGTCGATCGCCGTGTGGCGGCCGCGCTCGACTTGCTTCACCAGTGCATCGAACGCCCCTTGCATCGTCGCGATCCACTCGCGCCGGTTCATGCCGGGCAGCAGCGGCGGCACGCCGTTCGCCGGCGCGGCCAGCATGTCGAGCTTATGCGCCATCTCGTGCACCACCACGTTGAAGCCATCCCACGGCCCTTCCACGTCAAGCTTCACGTCAGAGAGCGAGAGCACCATCGGGCCGCGATCCCAGGCTTCGCCGATCAGCGTATCGTCGCGCTCGGTGACCACGCCATCGCGTGCGTCGTGGTGGCTGCGCTTCACGTTGAACTCGCCGGGATAGACCAGCACGTTGGTCCAGCCCTTGAACGCCTTCGGCCCACGGGGCAGGGCGGGCAGGCTGGCCTGCATGGCGATCACCAGCATCCAGAACGCATCGAGCTCGGCACCGCCCAGCGCGTGGAAGCGCTTGGTGTGCAGGAAGAGGGCGCTGAGCTGGCGCAGGTAGTGCAGGCGCGGCGCATCCAGGGCGCGCGCCAGCGGCACGCGGGCCACAGCCTGCCGCCAAAGGGCATCATCGACCGGCGGGACAGGCGCACGGAAACGCGACAGGAACGACTGCCACGCGCGTAGGATCAGAGCATGGACCCCGGGAGCAGCGACTGCCAGCTGGGGACGGGCGCGCGGACGGGGGCCGGGCCCTCGCGGGTGCTGTCGTCGACATCGCCCGACGCCGACGAGGTGGCCGGCGAGCCGCCGCCATTGCTGGCGCGGCCGGACGAGCCGCCCGGGCGCGTGGACATGACATCGCTGCCGGTGGCGCTTGAATCGTGCGAGGTACCGCCCTGGCTGCGGCCGGCCGAGCTATCGAACGACGACGACATGTTCCCGCCCGCGGAAAACAGGCCGGAGATCGGGTCGATGTCGGAAGCGGCGGCGGTGCCGGTGGCACCGACGAGGCACAGACATCCGAAGATGTAGGGTCTGGCGTTCATCGGTAAACCCCAAAGGCCCCCGGACAAACGGGGGGACGACCGATCGTCGCAGAAAA
This sequence comes from Luteibacter yeojuensis, assembly GCF_000964085.1. Lineage (GTDB taxonomy): Bacteria > Pseudomonadota > Gammaproteobacteria > Xanthomonadales > Rhodanobacteraceae > Luteibacter > Luteibacter yeojuensis_A. The sequence goes on along the minus strand of NZ_JZRB01000004.1, from coordinate 24,858 downwards.
TTGACGGAGGCGCCAGTGCGGTTCGTCGGCCACGGAGGCGGGCGAAAACCGCCCGGCTGCCCTAGAATCGGCGGATGTCTCCGTTTCCCCATCCCCCGGCCTGACGGCCCGACGGCACATATCCATGCTTGCACGCGACCTCCTCGAAGCCCTTGCCGGCGGCGACGCCGTGTCCGGCGCGTCCCTGGCCCGCCAGGCGGGCGTCACCCGTGCCGCGGTCTGGAAACAGATCGAGGCCCTGCGCCTCAAGGGCGTGCCCGTGGAGGCCAAGGTCGGCGGTGGCTACCGCCTGCCCTGGGCCACCCAGCTGCTCGATGGCCCCGCCATCCGCGCAGCCTGCCCTGTCGCGGTGCAGCCGCACATCGGCATGGTGGAGGTGCACTGGGAGATCGATTCCACGTCCAGCGAACTGGCGCGGCGCAACCCGGTGCTCGACGACCTGTCGTTCTGCCTGGCCGAGGCGCAGTCGGCGGGGCGTGGCCGCCGCGGGCGCACCTGGCTCTCGCCGCCGGGCATGAACCTCTACCTCTCGGTGCTGAAGCGCTTCGACGGGGGCTTCGCATCGTTGTCGGGCTTGTCGCTGGCCGTGGGCGTCATGATCCTGCGTGCGCTCGACGAGGTCGGCATCCGCACCGCCGGCCTCAAGTGGCCCAACGACGTGCTGGCCGGCAACGCGAAGCTCGCCGGCATCCTCGTCGAACTCTCGGGCGAATACTCCGGCCCCTGCGCGGCCATCATCGGCGTGGGCTTGAACATCCGCCTGCCCGATAGCCTGCACGAGCGCGCGGGGCAGGCCATCACCGATCTCGCCGCGCTCACGGGTGGCCAGCCGCCGGACCGCAACCGTGTCGCCGCCGCCGTAGTGTGTTCGCTGGCCGAGGGCCTGCGCAGCTTCGAGCGGTACGGCTTTGCCGCGTTCGCCAGGGAGTACGCCGCCAACGACTTGCTGCAGGGCCAGTCCCTGCGCATCATCGACCCGCGCGGTGAGTACGTCGCCACGGGCGAGGGCGTCGACGAGCGCGGCGCCCTGCGCGTGCGCCGCGGCGATGGCACCCTGGTGACCGTCGACAGCGCCGAAGTCTCCGTGCGCCGGAGCGGCGCATGATCCTGCTGCTCGACCTGGGCAACACCCGGCTTAAATTCGCCTTGTTCGATGGCGGCGAGTTCACGCTGCGCGGCGCGTTTGGCTGGGAAGCCGATATCGCGCACGAGCTGGCCACGCTGTGGGCGGCGTGGCCGAAGCCCGCGCGGGTCATCGGTGCCTCCGTTGTCGACCCGGCACGCGAAACCGCCGTCGCCGTCGCCGCCGGCAGCGCCTTCGGGTGCGAGCCCGCGTGGGTACGCACACCGGCATCGGCTTGCGGCGTCACCAACGCGTACGCCGAGCCGCACCGGCTGGGTGTCGATCGCTTCCTTGCCATGGTCGCCGCGTGGGATGCCGGCCGCGCGCCGTGCGTCCTCGCCAGTGTGGGCACGGCGCTGACCCTGGATGCCCTGGATGCCGAAGGCCGGCACCTGGGTGGCTGGATCGCCCCGGGCCCACTGCTGATGCAGCAGTCGGTGCTGGGTGCCACCGTGCAGGTGCGCCCCGACCACGCCGGGGCCGTCCGCGACCTGGCCGACAACACGGCGGATGGGCTCGCTTCCGGGTGCTGGCAGGCCAGCGCCGCGCTGGTCGATCGCTTCGTCCGGCGCGCCGCCCCGCAGCTGGGCGGTGCCCCCACGGTGACCCTGGGCGGCGGCGATGCCGAGCTGCTGGCTCCCCTGCTCGAGCACACGGTCAGCATCGTGCCCGATGCGGTGTTGCGTGGTCTCGCCGTGTGGGCCCGGACCGCCTAGAATCCAGACGCTGCCGGTTCTTACAGGGGAACGCGCGCAGGCCCACTCGACACCCAAGGCCACCATGCTGCTGCGTTTGCTGTTCGTACTGCTGATCGCCCTCAACATCGCCGTGGCCGCCTGGCTGCTGCTGGGTGAGAGCGGCTCGCACGCGGTGGAACCGTCGGACAAGGGCGTGCCGGAGTTGAAGCTGCTCACCGAGGTGCCTGCGGGCGGTTCTGCCGCGGGTGCGCCGGGCGTGGCGGCATCTGCCGGTGCCATGCCTGCCGTGAACTCGCCAGGCACGGCCGTGGCCCACGCAGGTTCCGCCTCGGTGGCCGCGGCACCCGTCGCTGCCGCGAGCGCGCCGGTGCCGGCACCAGCCCCCGAACCCGAACCGCAACGTGAAGCGCCCAAGGTCGCCGCCGCCACGTCGGCGCCGCCTGCCACCGTGCCCACCAGCCCCAAGCGCAGCTACCGCTGCCTCGCCGTCGGCCCGTTCGCCACGCAGGTGGACCTGCGCAGCACGCGCACCGCGCTCGCGTCGCGCACCGTCCGCAGCCGCCAGCGCCAGGAACAGACCACCGAATCCCACGGCTGGCGCGTTTTCCTTCCCGCGCAGCCCACGCGTGAGCTCGCCCTGGCCCAGGCCAAGCGGCTCGAAGCCAAGGGCGTGAAGGACTACTTCGTTGTCACGGTGCAGGGCGAGTTACAGAATTCCGTGGCCCTGGGCCTGTTCCACGACCCGGCCAACGCGCGCAAGCGCCGCGACGAGGTCATCGCCGCCGGCTTCCCTGCCCGCATGAGCGAGCGCACCGAGACCACGCCCGTGTGGTGGCTCGATGTCGTCGTCCCCGACGACGCCAGCAACGATGTCCGCCGCGGCATCCGCACGCCGGGCGTGACAGCGCGCTCCACCGGTTGCTTCTGATAAACTCCCCGCCTTCGCCGGCATAGCTCAGTTGGTAGAGCAACCGCCTTGTAAGCGGTAGGTCCCCAGTTCGAATCCGGGTGCCGGCACCAAACTCCGAAAGCCCGCAGTGATGCGGGTTTTTTTTGAGCCTGGAGCGCCATGACACGCCTCGTCCGCTGGTCGCTACTGTTCGTTGCCTTCGTCGTGCTGACCGCCGCCGTCGCGGCGGCGTCGCTGTACTCGATGCAGGATACGCTGCTGTATCCGGGCGCCCAGGCGGCCCTCCCGCTCGGTGATCTCGAAGTGCAGCGCCCCGACGGTGTCATGCGCGGCTGGACTCTGCATCCCGATGCCGACGACGCGCTGGTCGTATTCGGTGGCAACGGCATGAGCCTCTCGCACTACGCGCCGCGCCTGGACGCGTGCTCAAAGCGTGCGGTCTATCTCATGCCCTACCGTGGCTATGAAGGCCAGATGGGCATGCCGCGTGAACGCGACTTCGTGGCCGACGGCATCGCGCTAGTCGACCAGGTGCGCAAGACACACGCGCACGTCGGCATCCTTGGCATCAGCATCGGTACGGGCGTGGCCACGCAGGTCGCGGCCGCGCGCCGGCCCGACAAGCTGTGGCTGGTTACGCCGTACGACACCATGAAACGCGTGGCTAACGACAAGATGGGCGGACTGCCCGTGAGCCTGGTCATGCGCGACACGTTCGACAGTGCAGCGGCCGCGCGAACGCTACGCGGCGTGCCGGTGGTCGTGCTGCAGGCGATCCACGACGAGGTCATCTCCGCCGCGCGCACCGAGGCGCTGGTACGCGCGTTGCCGCAACCGCCGACGCAGTGGGTGCATGTCGACGCTGGCCACAATACGATCCTGTCGTCGGCCGAGATGTGCTCGGCGCTTAGTGAGTAGACGGTGACCTAAGAGCGTCGGGGGAAAGAGCGACCTATAGAAACTATAGGTCGCCCGAATCGGCTCGGCGAGTAGGCGCAGGCCGAATTTGTGTCGGCCTGCGTTCGTCAGCGCATCGGGTCAACAATGCCCATCAGCTTGGCCAGCAGGAATTGCGCCCCCGAATCCGACGCCGCCAGGATGATCGGTGCGATGGCCGGTTCGCCCGAGAGAAGTGCCGCGGGCGTGGTGAACCACTGCAGGGTTTTCGTCTCGCGCCCATGCACACGCATGGCTTGCACGAACACCCGCACGATGCGCAGCACACGCTCGGTTTCGAGATCGCTGAGGTGGCCCTTGGCCAGGCGGCGCGTGAGCGTGCGCGAGGGCGCGATGAGGTTGGCGGGGATGCAAAGGCGCTCGGCCACGCGCCGGTACATGGGTGCGGGCATGCCGCGCTGGACGAGCCGCACGATATCGGCGTGCGATTCGATCTCGATGCCGAGCAGCAGTGACATGGGCTTGAAGGGGTAGGCGAAGGCGACATAGATGGAACGGGCGGCATCGGCGACTCGGGTACTCATGGGTTCCTCCTTGGAAGGCCTCCATTCCGCCAGAGCACGCCAGCGCCCCATAAGCGGCGTAGACCGGCATGGCGCGTCAGCGCGGGGCGGCGGTTCGCGTCAGCCGCCGCCTACGCAGCCCCTGCCGCAGTGCAACGTGGCTGTGACACGGGGCGGTGTAAAATGCACGGATGATCCGCCTCCGCGTGCCCTTGCTGGTCGGCCTGTCGTGCATGCCCTTGCTGGCGTGGGCGCAGGACGTGTCCCGTGATGCCATGGCCACGCGCATGGCGGCGCACGATGCCCCGGTGCTGCTCGATGTCCGCACCCCCGCCGAATACCGCGATGGCCACCTGGCCGGTGCGCTGAACGTGCCGGTGGATGAAGTGCGTGCCCGGAGCGGTGCCATCGGCGCCAGGCGCGACCAGGAACTGGTCGTCTACTGCAAATCGGGCAAGCGCGCCGCGCGTGCCCGCGACACCCTGCAATCCCTGGGCTACACCAACGTGCACCTGCTGGAAGGCAGTGCCGACGCATGGCGCGCCGATGGCCGCCCGCTGGTGCAAGAACGCCCCAACCACTGAGCCTGACCATGAGCCCCACCACCCGTTCGGTCGCCCTCGTTGGCGTCCCCACCGATATCGGCGCCGGCCACCGCGGCAGCTCCATGGGCCCGGAGGCCCTGCGCGTCGCACGCCTGGCCGAGCGCCTGTCGAAGCGGGGCATGCTCGTCGTCGACCACGGCAACGTCACCGGCCCGCTCAATCCCTGGCAGCCGCCCACCAACGGCTACCGGCACCTCGAGGCCGCCGTGGCGTGGAACACGGCTACCCACGAGGCCATCTACAGCGCCCTGCAAAACGGCCACCTGCCGATCATGCTGGGTGGCGACCACTGCCTGGCCATCGGCTCCATCTCGGCCGTGGCGCGGCACTGCCGCGAGAAGGGCAAGAAGCTGCGTGTGCTGTGGCTGGATGCCCACGCCGACTTCAACACCAGCGACATCACCCCCTCGGGCAACATCCACGGCATGCCGGTGGCCTGCCTTTGCGGCTACGGCCCGGCGGAGCTCACGGGCATCGGCGGCACCACGCCGGCCATCAGCCCCGATGTCATCCGCCAGATCGGCATCCGCTCGGTGGATGAGGGCGAGAAGCGCCTCGTGCACGAGGTGGGCATCGATATCTACGACATGCGCTACATCGACGAGATCGGCATCAAGGCCGCGATGGAAGAGGCGCTGGCGGGGGTGGATGACGACACCCACCTGCACGTGAGCTTCGACGTCGATTTCCTCGATCCCAGCATCGCCCCGGGCGTGGGCACCACCGTGCGCGGCGGCCCGAACTACCGCGAGGCCCAGTTGGTGATGGAGATGATCGCCGACACGGGGCGGGTGGGCTCGCTCGATATCGTCGAGCTGAACCCGGCGTTCGATAAGCGGAACCAGACGGCGAAGTTGGCGGTGGAGTTGGTCGAGTCCCTGTTTGGGAAGTCGACGCTGATGCGGTAATCGCGCGCGAGCGCGCTCCCACAGGGGGGCGCGGTAGCCTGGGGGTCGCCCGGGCGGGGGCGGGCGGGCTACACTCGGCCGGTTTCCGTCCGCTGAACCCAAGGCCCCCATGCGTACCCGTGTCCTCACCGGCATTACTACCACCGGCACGCCGCACCTCGGCAATTACGCTGGCGCGATCCGCCCGGCCATCGTGGCCAGCAAGGATCCCGGCGTCGATGCCTTCTATTTCATGGCCGACTACCACGCGTTGATCAAGGCGGACGACGCCGCGCGCGTCGCGGCCTCGCGCATGAAGATCACGGCCACCTGGCTGGCCGGCGGCTTGGACCCCGACACCGCCACCATTTACCGGCAGTCGGATATCCCCGAAGTGCCCGAGCTGATGTGGCTGCTCACCTGCGTCACCGCCAAGGGGCTGCTCAACCGCGCCCACGCCTACAAGGCCGCGGTGGACAAGAACGTGGCCGAGCAGGAGGACGCCGATGCGGGCGTCACCGCGGGCCTCTACATGTACCCGGTGCTCATGGCCGCTGACATCCTGGCCTTCAACGCCAACAAGGTGCCGGTGGGCCGCGACCAGATCCAGCACATCGAGATGGCGCGCGATATCGCACAGCGCTTCAACCACATCTACGGGCGCGACTACTTCGTGCTGCCCGAGGTGCAGATCGAGGAGCAGGTGGCCACGCTGCCCGGCCTCGATGGCCGCAAGATGTCGAAGAGCTACGACAACACCATCCCGTTGTTCGACGGCGGCCCGAAGGCGCTGCGCGAATCGATCATGAAGATCGTCACCGACTCGCGCGCACCGGGTGAGCCGAAAGAGACCGAAGATTCCGCGCTGTTCACGATCTTCAAGGCCTTCGCCACGCCGGCGGAGTCCGCCGCGTTCGCGGATGCGCTGCATGGCGGCCTCGGCTGGGGTGAAGCCAAGCAGGTGCTGTTCGAGCGCATCGAAGCCGACGTGGCCCCCATGCGCGAGCGCTACGACTCGCTCATGGCGCGCCCCGACGACATGGAAGACATCCTGCTGGCCGGTGCCGCCAAGGCCCGCGCCATCGCCGTGCCGTTGCTGGAGCAGCTGCGCGATGCCGTGGGCCTGCGCACGTTCCGCCCGGTGGCCAAGGCCGTCGAGCCGGCCACCACCAAGCCCGCGTCGAAAGCGAAGCCGCCGCGCTTCGCCAGCTTCCGCGAGGCCGATGGCAGCTTCCGCTTCCGCCTGTTTGGTGCGGATGGCGAGGAGCTGCTGCTGTCGGTGCCGTTCGCCGACCCGAAGGCCGCCGGCGTCGCGCGGCAGGCGCTCTCCGTGGTGGGCGGCGCGGCTGCCGCCATCGAATCGCAGGGCGACCACGTCGTGCTGCTCGTCGACGGTGCCATCGTCGGCCAGGGCCAGCCGTATCCCGACGAGGTGGCACGCGCCGCCGCCATGCTCCGCCTCCGCGCCGCCCTCGACGCGCTCGCCGCCGCCCAGGAATAACGCCCATGCGCTACCTCGCGCTGATGTTGCTCGCTCCGTGGCTCATCGTGCTTGGCTGGGCCTATTGGCATTACCCGAAGACGCTGCCGCGCACCGCCGCGCGGCGGGTGTTCGACGCGCTGGCGCTGCTCGCGTCGGTGGTGCTTTCCATCCAGGCCGCGCTGATGGTCTTCGACGCGGTGGAACTGCCCGCTGCCGATGAATTCGGGCCGAAGAGTGGGGCGATCTGGCAGCAGGTGGTGCCAGCGCTGTATGGCTACGGGGCGTTCGTGGCGGTGCTGGCCGTGGCGCTGCTAGTCCGCCACGTCACATGGCGCCGACGCCCGCGGTAGGAGCGCACCCGTGCGCGATGGGTGCTTGCCACAAGGCTCATCATGTAGGAGCGCACCCTGTGCGCGATGGGTGCTTGCCATTAGGCTCATCGCGAGGAGCGGTCGCCCACGGGTGTGGGCTCCTACCCGTCGGCCGTTTAGCCGCGCACGCGCAGGGTCAGGCCCTTGAGGAAGTTGCGCAGGAACTGGTCGCCGCAGAGGCGGAAGTTGCTGTGCTTGGGCTGGCGGAAGAGGGCGTTCACTTCGCCCTTGGAAACGCGGAACCCGGCGCCCTCCATGATGGCCAGGATGTCGTCTTCCTTCAGCTCGAACGCGACGCGCAGCTTCTTCAGCACGGTGTTGTTGTTGACGCGCGGCTCCACGGGGCGGGGCGTCTGGCTTTCGTCGCGGCCGCGGCGGTGGATGATGAGGCCGTCGAGGAAGTGGGCCATGGCCACGTCGGGCATGGCGGCGAAGCCGGGCTCGGCCTCGTCTTTCCTGAGCCAGGCCTCCACGTCTTCACGGGTGGCCTTGAAGCCGGTGAGCGCGAGGATATCGACGACGTGGACATCGCCGAGGTCGAGCATGTAGCGGATGCTGCGGAGGGTGTCGTTGTTGAGCATCGCGCAAGGATACCCCCAAAAACGACTGTGGGAGCGCGCTTGCGCGCGATGGGCTTGCCGCGGGGCCCATCGCGCGCAAGCGCGCTCCCACATTGTTTCAGGCCTTAATTCGGCAGGCCCAGGTCGTCGAGCATCGCCTTCAGGAAGCGCGCGGCTTCACCGCCGGTGGCGGCGCGGTGGTCGAAGGTGAGCGACAGCGGCATGCGGCGGTGCACTTCGATGCCACCCATGACAGCGACCACGTCGTGGCTGAGCTTGCCGGCACCGACGATGGCGACCGTCGGCGGCACGACCACCGGGGTGGCGTAGCGGCCGGCGAACATGCCGAAGTTGCTCAGGCTGATGGTGTAGCCCGAGAGCTCCGATGCCGGGATGCTGCGGTCCTCGACCGACGCTCGCAGGCGCTTGATGGCGGCGCGGACGCCGGCACCGTCGAGCACGTCGGCGTTGCGCAGGGCCGGCACGAACAGGCCGTCGTCGGTATCGACGGCGATGCCGATATCCACGTGCGGGTGCAGCGTGCGGGTGAGGTCTTTGCCGTTGAACCACGCGTTCAGCGCCGGCACGGCCTTGCAGGCCACGACGATGGCGCGGATGAGGCGCGCGGTGATGTCCTGCTTGCCGATCCAGGCGTGCAGGTCGGCGTCGTCGACGAGGGTGGTGGGGACGACCTGCGCGTGGGCATCGGCCATGACGCGCGCCATGTTGCGGCGGACGCCTTTGAGCTGCTCCGGCTGGCCCATCGCCTCCTTGCCCGGGGGCGCGGTGCGCACGGCCTTGCCGGCCAGCGACACCGGCGTGCGGGTCGGGGCGGGGCCCGGTTCCGGCAGCGACGGCGCGAGGTGTTGGGCGGCGGCCGGGCGTGCCGGAGCGGAACCCACGGCAGCCGTGCCGTTGGCGGCGGCGTTCTTCACGTCGGCCATGGTGATGACGCCACCGGCGCCGGTGGGCTGCACGCGGGTGAGGTCCACCTTCAGCTTCTTGGCGGCGGCGCGCACGGCCGGCACGGCCTTGACGCCACCGGCGCTGGAGACCTGCTCGGTATGCACGGCATTGCCGCTCACCATGGCGCCCACGACGGTGCCTTCGTCTTCGCGGTCGGCGCCGGCCTTCGGCGGGTCGATCTCGCCGCCGTCGTCGGAGGCAACGACCTTTGACGAATCATCCGCCGCGGGCGAGCCGACGCTCTTCTTCGGGCCATGGTGGTGGCCAGTGGATTCGGCCTCGGCGCGCTGGCGCGCGTTCGGGTCGATCTCGAAATCGGCCAGCGATGCGCCGGTTTCGATGATGTCACCCACGGCGCCGTGCAGCTTCTTTACGGTGCCCGAGTAGGGCGACGGCACGTCGACGACGGCCTTGGCGGTTTCCATCGACACCAGCGGGGCGTCGAGCTTGATGGTGTCGCCTTCCTTGACGTGCCACTCGACGACGGTCGCGTCGGGCAGGCCTTCGCCGAGGTCGGGCAGGAAAAAGGTTTTGATGTCGGCCATGTCTATCGATTCCTCAGGAGGCGGCGAGCGTGCGCTGGGCGGCTTCGACGATGCGTTCGACGCTGGGCAGGTACTTCATTTCCAGGCGGAACAGCGGGATGTGCGTGTCGAAGCCGGTCACGCGCTCGACCGGGGCGAGCAGGCTGTACAGGCATTCTTCGGACAGGCGGGCGGCGATTTCCGCGCCGAAGCCGGCGGTCTTGGGGGCCTCGTGCACGATGACGCAGCGGCCGGTCTTGGTGACCGATTCGGCGATGGTGTCGAAATCGAGCGGGGTCAGCGTGGCGACGTCGATCACCTCGGCGCTGATGCCCTGCTGGGCGAGCTCGTCGGCGGCTTCAAGGCATTCCTTGACCTGCGCGCCCCAGGTGACCAGCGTGACATCGGTGCCATCGCGCAGCACGAAGCAGACGTCGAGCGGCAGGGCCTCGCCGTCGTCGGGCACCTCTTCCTTGTACTGGCGGTAGATGCGCTTCGGCTCGAAGAAGATGACCGGATCCGGGTCGCGGATGGCGGCCAGCAGCAGGCCGTACGCGCGGGCCGGCGAGGAAGGCATGACGACGCGCAGGCCGGGGATGTTGGTGAACAGGTGCTCGTTGGCCTCGGAGTGGTGCTCCGGTGCGCGGATGCCGCCGCCCCAGGGGGCGCGCCACACGGCGGGCACCGTCATGCGGCCACGCGTGCGGTTGCGCATGCGGGCGGCGTGGCAGGCGATGTGCTCCATCATCGGGTAGATGAAGCCCTCGAACTGCGCCTCGGCCACCGGCTTCATGCCCTGCACGGCCAGGCCGATGGTGAGGCCGGCGATGGTGCCTTCGTCGAGCGGCGTGTCGATGACGCGCTCTTCGCCGAACTGCTCCTGCAGGCCCTGGGTGGCGCGGAATACGCCGCCGTTGACGCCGACATCCTCGCCGAGCACCACGACGCTATCGTCGTTGCGCATTTCGTAGGCGAGCGCCTGGGTCACCGCTTCGATAAGAGTGATTTGTGCCATGGTGGGTGATCCTTACGACTTGCGATCGAGGGAAGCGACGAGCTCGCGCTGTGCTTCGAGGTCGGCCGGGACTTCGGCGTACAGGTAATCGAACATGGCCGTCGCCGGCTGGTTCTTCGTTTCCAGGTACGCGTTCACTTCGTTGTCCATCCAGTCGTCGCACTCGGCCTTCCAGGCCTCTTCCTTCGCGTCATCCCACTTGCCCTTGGCTTCGAGCCACTTGCGCAGGCGCGGCACCGGGTCGCGTTCCCAGGCGTCCTTCACTTCCTGCTCGCCACGGTAGCGGCGGGCGTCGTCGGCGGTGGTGTGGTCGCCGAGGCGGTAGGTGACGGCCTCGATGACCGTGCCGCCCTGGCCGGAGCGGGCGCGCTCGAGCGCGTCTTCCATGGCCTTGCGCACGGCGATGATGTCGTTGCCGTCGACCTGGATGCAGAACAGGCCCGCGGCGATGCCCTTCTGGGCCAGCGTGCCCGAGCCGCTCTGGATGCGGCGCGGCACCGAGATGGCCCACTGGTTGTTCACGATGACCGCCACGAGCGGCAGCTGCTGCGCGCCGGCGACGTTGATGGCGCCGTAGAAATCGCCCTTGGACGAGCCGCCGTCACCGATGGTGCAGACGGCCACGCGGGGTTCCTTGCGGATCTTGAAGGCCAGCGCCGAGCCGGCGGCGTGCAGGCACTGGGTGCCGATGGGCACGCACCAGGCGAAGTCGTGCGCCGGGGCGTCCTGGAAATCGTTGCCGCGCTCGTCGCCACCCCAGTAGGTGTAGACCTCGCGCGGCTTCACGCCGCGGTACAGCTGGGCGCCGTACTCGCGGTACGACACGGCCAGGGAATCCTCGCGGCGCATGGCGCTGCCGATGCCGACGTGCGCTGCCTCGTGGCCCAGGCACGACGCATACGTGCCGAGCTTGCCGGTGCGCTGCAGGGCGATCGACTTGGCGTCGAACACGCGGGTGGAAACCATGAGCTTGTAGAGCTCGACCATGTGGTCGAGATCCTTGGCGAAGGCGGGCATTTCCTTGCCGGTTTCCTTGCCATCCTGGTCAAGGTACTGCAGGTATTCAATTTCGAACTTGGCGGCGATGGACACGACTCGCTCCCAGGGGAAGGTTAGAAACGACACGCACGATGGGGGAAGCGGACGGGCCCATCCAGCGGGGCGCGAACGGCTTATCAGGTCTTGCGAGCCGGACTAGATATCAGGGGTATTATGGCCCGGCAAGGCACGGCGCAGCATGGCCCCGCCCCGTGCCGCCCGTGAAATGGCGTCGTGGCGCGGTTCGCGCGCCATTCCCCCCAAATGTGAAGGCACCCATGGCCCACCCCCAGCGCGACCTCGAACCCGGCATCCGCACCGATCTTGGCGGTGCGCTGACGTATGGCGAGTACCTGCGCCTGGACCAGGTCCTGTCCGCGCAGCACCCCCAGAGCCAGCCGCCGCACCACGACGAGCTGTTGTTCATCGTGCAGCACCAGACCGCCGAGCTCTGGCTGAAACTGATGATCCACGAGCTGGACGCCGCGCTGGCGCGCCTGCGCGCCGACGACCTGGGTGGCACCCAGAAAGTGCTTGCCCGGGTCAAGCAGATCCAGCGCCAGCTCTACGAACAGTGGGGTGTGCTCGAAACGCTCACCCCGGCCGAATACCTGCAATTCCGCGACGTGCTGGGCCCGTCGTCGGGCTTCCAGTCGCTGCAATACCGGGTCGTCGAATTCCTGCTGGGTAACAAGCACGGCGACATGCTGGCTGTGTTCGAGCACGACCCGGCCGCCCATGCGCGCCTGAAAGCGGTGTTCGAGGCGCCCGGCCTTTACGACGAGTACCTGCGCTTCCTCGCCCGCCGCGGCCACCCGGTGCCGGTCGACCTGCTGGAACGCGATTTCACCCAGCCCTGGCGCAGCCAGCTGGCGTTGCTGCCCATCCTCAAGCGCATCTACGAGGACACGGCGGCCTACTGGTCTGAGTACCATCTCAGTGAGCTGCTGGTCGACATCGAAGAAAACTTCCAGCTATGGCGGTTCCGCCATATGAAAACGGTGGAACGCATCATCGGCTTCCGCCCCGGCACCGGCGGCTCGTCCGGCGTGGCCTTCCTGCGCAAGGCGCTGGAACAAAGCTTCTTCCCCGAGCTGATCGAAGTCCGCACGCTTCTGGGTACCTGACCGGCTCCCACAAGGTGTGTTAAACACCCGCATCGATCCACGCCAAGGGAAGCCATGACTCCAACCGCCCCCAGCCAGGCACAGCACGTGCCCGAGTACCCGCAGATCATGGGCCACCCGCGTCCGCTATGGATGCTGTTCATGACCGAATTCTGGGAGCGCTTCGCGTTCTACGGCATGCGCTGGGCGCTGGCGCTGTACATCGTGGCGGAGTTCTTCAACGGCGACGCGGCGGGGCAGGGCTATGCCAGCCGCACCTATGGCGCCTACCTGGCGCTGGTGTACGCCTCGGCCATCTTCGGCGGTTACGTGGCCGACCGCGTGTTGGGCTACCAGCGCTCGATCCTGCTGGGCGCCGCGGTGATGGGCCTTGGCCTGTTCATGGTGATGGTGCCGCAGCAGGATATCTTCCTCGCGGGCCTCGCCACCGTCATCGTCGGCAACGGCCTCTTCAAGCCGAACATCTCCTCGCTGGTGGGGCAGATCTACCCGGTGGGCGACGAGCGCCGCGACCGCGGTTTCACCCTGTTCTACATGGGCATCAACCTGGGCGGCTTCCTTGCCCCGCTGGTCACCGGCTGGATCGCCTCGGTGCTCACCGATACCCCGCTGCAGCAGAACTACCGCGCCGTGTTCGCCTCCACCGGCATCGGCATGGTCATCTGCTTCATCTGGTTCCTCATCGGCCGTTCGCAGCTGAAGGGCGTCGGCGTGCCGCCGCCGGAACGCCACGAGGGCAAGAGCCTGCTGGCGGTCATCGTCGGCATCGTCATCGCCGTGCCGCTGGTCTATCTCCTCATGGCGAAGGCCGGGGCCATCTTCATCGCGTGGCTGCTGGGCGCGCTGTTCGTCGGCGTGGCCGTCATGCTGGTGCTGGAAGCCGTGCGCCACGACACCATCCAGATCCATCGCGTCATCGCCATGCTGGTGCTGTTCGCTTTCAACGTGCTGTTCTGGATGTTCTTCGAGCAGGCCGGCAGCTCGTTCAACTTCCTGGCGCAGAACCTGGTCGACCGCATCATGTTCGGCTGGGAGTTCCCCGTGGGCTGGTTCCAGTCGGTGAACTCCGCGGCCATCCTCGTGTTCGCACCGCCCGTGGCTATCGTCTGGGCCTGGCTGGCCAGCCGCCGCATGGAGCCCTCCATCCCGCGCAAGTTCGGCCTGGGCCTGATCTTCAACGCCCTGGGCTTCCTGGTGCTGATGTACGCGCTGAAGAGCCTCGTCGACGGCCGCGGCCTCATCCCGTTCTGGCCGCTGGCGGCCTGCTACGTGGCCCAGACCATCGGCGAGCTGTGCCTGTCGCCCATCGGCCTGTCGATGGTGACGAAGCTGGCGCCCATCCGCGTGGTGGGCCTGGCCATGGGCGGCTGGTTCCTCTCCACCGCCATCGGCAACAACCTCTCGGGCCTGCTCGCCGGCCATATCAGCGGCGAAAGCGGCATGACGGTGGGTTCGGCGCTGTCCGGCTTCACCTTCAGCTTCGAACTGCTGATCGGCGCGGGCATCCTGCTGTTCCTCATCGCACCGCTGATCAACAGGCTGATGCACGGGATCAAGTAGGAGCGCGCTTGCGCGCGACATCTTTCGCCCAAACGCAACAGGCCCTGTAGCGTCTTCGCGAAAGATGTCGCCCGCGAGCGGGCTCCTACAATCGAGTGGCCGTTAGCCCAGCAGCTTGTCCAGGATCTTCTCCAGCCAGGCCTTCTCGTCCTCGCTGAGTTTGCCCAGCAGCTCGCGCTCGTGGGCGCGGGCCAGGGGGGCCACCTCGTCGTGGATGGCCCAGCCGGCCTCGGAGAGCTGCAGCACCGAGCGGCGCTTGTCGCCGTCGTAGGTGCCCCGGTCGACCCGGCCGGCCTCGACCAGGCGGGCCACCGCCCGGCTCACGGCCACCTTGTCCATGCGGGTGCGTTCCACCACCTGGGTGGCCGAGCTGGCCGGGAACCGGGCCAGGATCGTCATCACGCGCCATTCCGTCATGCTGAGCTGGAATCGGCCCTGGTACTCGTCCGCGATCGACTGGCTGACCGTGTTCGAAAGGATCGACAGGCGATAGGGCAGGAAATGCTCCAGCTCCAGCGGGGCGTGGGCGGGGACGGAGACGGTTTCGAGGGTCATTGCTGCGCCGATCCTTGCAATTGGTTACAAGTGAAACTATAAGGTCGCGGTAGACGGCGAAAGCCGCCCCCGTAGCCAGGAGTATCGCTTATGAGCGCCCAGCCCAATATCGGTATGGAAGTCACCACCTTCGAAAACCCCCAGGGTGTCGACGGTTTCGAGTTCGTCGAGTTTGCCGCGCCGGATGCCAAGCTACTCCACGACCTGTTCCCGCGTCTCGGTTTTATCGCCGTGGCGAAGCACAAGACGAAGCAGATCACGCTTTATCGCCAGGGCGAGTGCAATTTCCTGGTGAACGAGGAGCCGGCTTCGTTCGCGGCCGATTTCGTCGCCAAACACGGCCCCTGCGCCTGCGGCTTCGCCATCCGCTTCAACCGCCCGGCCACCGACGTGCAGGCCACCGCGCTGTCGAACGGCGCCGAGCTGGTCACGGAATTCATCGATACGCTCGCGCTCGACGTGCCCACCATCAAGGGCATCGGCGACGCCTGCCTGTACCTCATCGACACCTACGGCGCCAAGGGCGATTGCTTCGACGCCGAGTACGATTTCTTCCCGGGGGTCGAACGCCACCCGAAGGGCTTTGGCCTCACCTTCATCGATCACCTGACGCATAACCTGCACTTCGGCAACATGCAGAAGTGGTCCGATTACTACGAGCGCCTGTTCAACTTCCGCGAAATCCGCTACTTCGACATCAAGGGCGCCAAGACCGGGCTGGTGTCGAAAGCGATGACCGCACCGGATGGCATGGTGCGCATCCCGCTGAACGAGAGCTCCGACCACGGCTCGCAGATCAACGAATACATCCGCGAATACAACGGCGAAGGCATCCAGCACATCGCCCTGTTCACGGATAACATCTACGAAACCGTCGAAGCCATGCGCGAGAAGGACGTGGCCTTCCTCGATACGCCCGATACGTATTTCGAAGTCATCGATATCCGCATCCCGGGCCACAGCGAAGACGTGCCGCGCCTGCAGAAGAACAAGCTGCTGATCGACGCCGACCCCGAGACGCACAAGAAGCTGCTGCTGCAGATTTTCACGCAGAACAACATCGGCCCGATCTTCTTCGAGATCATCCAGCGCAAGGGCAACGAAGGCTTCGGCAACGGCAACTTCCAGGCGCTGTTCGAGTCGATCGAGCGCGACCAGATGCGCCGCGGCGTCATCTAAGCGAATTATTGGCACCATCTTGTGGGAGCGCGCTTGCGCGCGATAGGGTCGGCGACACGCCCCATCGCGCGTTTACCCCCTCTTCGGGGGCAAGCGCGCTCCCACATTGGGAAACTCTCACGATGAGCCACGCAAACGACACTAGCGGCTACCAGACCGGCTTCGGCAACGAGTTCGCCACCGAAGCGGTGGCGGGCGTGCTGCCCACGGGCCAGAACTCGCCGCAGAAGGTGGCGAAGGGCCTCTATGCGGAGCAGCTGAGCGGCAGCGCGTTCACCGCGCCACGCCACCGCAACCTGCGTAGCTGGCTCTACCGCATCCTGCCAGCGGCGCAGCATTCGCCGTTCCGCGCGCTGGCGCACGCCACCTTCCACAATCGCTTCGACGAGGCCCCGGCCACGCCGAACCAGATGCGCTGGGATCCGCTGCCCATGCCGGCGGCCGGCACCGACTTCGTCGATGGCCTGTTCACCATGGGCGGCAACGGCGGCCCGGCCGAGCAGGCGGGCGTCGGCATCCACCAGTACCTGGCCAACCGTTCCATGGCGGGCCGTTATTTCTACAACGCCGACGGCGAGCTCCTGCTCGTGCCGCAGCAGGGCCGCCTGCGCGTGCGTACGGAACTGGGTGTGCTCGACCTCGAGCCGCTGGAGATCGGCGTGGTGCCGCGCGGCGTGCGGTTCCTCGTGGAGCTGCCCGATGGCGAGGCGCGCGGCTATATCGCCGAGAACTTCGGCGCGCCGCTGCACCTGCCCGATCTCGGCCCCATCGGCGCCAACGGCCTCGCACACCCGCGCGATTTCCTGACGCCGGTCGCGGCGTACGAGGACCTCGACGGCGATTTCGCGCTCATCGCGAAGTTCCAGGGCACGCTGTGGCAGGCCGACATCAACCACTCGCCGCTCGACGTGGTGGCGTGGCACGGCAACTACGCCCCCTACAAATACGATCTGCGCCGCTTCAACACCATCGGCTCCATCGCCGTGGACCACCCGGATCCGAGCATCTTCACCGTACTCACCTCGGCCAGCGATACGCCGGGCGTGGCCAACATGGATTTCGTGATCTTCCCGCCGCGCTGGCTGGTGGCCGAGCACACGTTCCGGCCGCCGTATTTCCACCGCAACATCGCCAGCGAGTTCATGGGCCTGATCACGGGGGCCTACGACGCGAAGGCAGGTGGTTTCGTGCCGGGCGGCTCCAGCCTGCACAATTGCATGAGCGGCCACGGCCCGGATAACGCCAGCTTCGAGAAGGCGTCGAACGCCGATGTGTCGAAGGCGGACCACATCACGGGCACCATGGCCTTCATGTTCGAAACCCGCAAGGTCATCCGGCCGAGCCAGCAGGCGCTGGATTCCGCCGCGCTGCAGGGCGACTATTACGAATGCTGGCGCGGGTTGAAGAAGCACTTCGACCCCCACGGCGCCTGAGAAAACCGAAGGACACGCATGAAACTCGCTTCCCTGAAGGAAGGCGGCCGCGACGGCACCCTGGTGGTGGTCAGCCGCGACCTCGCCACGGCCGTGAAGGCCACCGGCATCGCCGCCACGATGCAGGCCGCGCTGGACGACTGGCACACCGTGGCGCCGCGCCTCAACGCGCTGGCGGAAGACCTCGCCGCCGGCAAGGCCAGCGGCGCGTTCCCGCTCGACATGGCGCGCCTCGCCGCGCCGCTGCCGCGCGCCTATGAGTTCGTCGATGGCAGCGCCTACCTGCCGCACGTGGAGCGCGTGCGCCGCGCCCGCGGCGCCGAGGTGCCGTCGTCGTTCTACAGCGACCCGCTGATGTACCAGGCCACCAGTGCCGGCTTCCTCGGCCCGCGCGACCCGGTCGTGGTGCCGAGTGAGGAGTACGGCATCGACCTGGAAGCCGAGGTGGTCGTCATCACCGACGACGTGCCGATGGCTGCCGACGCGGGCGTTGCCTCGGGCCACATCCAGCTCGTGGGCCTGGTCAACGATGTGTCGCTGCGCGGCCTCATCCCCAACGAGCTGGCCAAGGGTTTCGGCTTCCTCCAGTCGAAGCCGCGCTCGGCCCTTTCGCCGGTGTTCGTCACGCCCGATGAGCTGGGCGATGCCTGGCAGGGCGACAAGCTGCACCTGCCCATGCGCACGTGGATCAACGGCCAGTGGTTCGGCGAGGCCGAGTGCGGCGTCGACATGCAGTTCAACTTCGCGCAGCTGGTGGCCCACGCCGCCAAGACGCGCCCGCTCACGGCCGGCACCATTGTCGGCTCGGGCACCATCGCCAACGAAGACACCAGCAAGGGCGCCTCGTGCCTGGCCGAGCAGCGCACGGTGGAAACCCTGCGCGACGGCAAGCCGGCCACGCCGTTCCTGAAGTTCGGCGATACCGTGCGTATCGACGTCACGAACAAGGACGGCGAGTCCATCTTTGGTTCGATCGAGCAGGATATCTGCCGGGCCTAGAAGTCGTAGGAGCCCACTCTGTGGGCGACAGCTTTTCGCGAAGAGCTGTCGCCCACAGGGTGGGCTCCTACAACCACCACTAAGGCTGCTGCATCTGCACGCCGTTGTGGATGCTGCGCAACGACACCGGCAACAACGCGTAGCGCATGTCCTTGCCACCCGCGGGCAGTGGGTCGAAGTGGGTCTGGTCGAGCGCACGCGCCAGGCGCATGCCGCTCGCGGGGTCGGGGTAGGCATCGATCAGCCAGCGGCGCGTGATCGACCCGTCGGGCCCCACCTCCACGAAATACTGCGCGAATGCGCCGTCGTCCTTCTCTGCTTTGGTCGTGACGCCCAGGCGCGCCCGTGCGGGCATGCGGGCCTTGCCGAGCCCGGGGCCACTGGAGGGGCGCGGCGGGTTCGCCGCCATTTGCTTGTCCAGCGCCGCCATGCGCCCGTTGACGTCGCGGATCAGCGCCTGCTCATCGAAGGGGCCCAGCGCATCCGTGATGCGCTTGAGCAGCATGGTGTAGTAGCCCGAGCCTTTTTGCGCGTCGCCCGCGCCGGGCGTGCCGTTCGACCGGATGTAATAAGCGTTCTCGATCTGGTACCACACCATGGCCTCGCGCGCGTGGCCGTCGGCGAGTTCCAGCTCGGCCAGCTTGATCATGGCGCCACGGCGGCCCTGGCTGGCCGCGGCCGTGAACAGGTCGCGGGCCTTGTCGTGGTCTTCGGGGAAGAGATGTGCCGGGTGGCGCGGGCCCCAGCGGTAGAGGGAGCCGGCAACATCCATGCTGTTGGCGTTGCCGGCGAGAGCCGTGCAGGTGAGCAACTGTGCAAGCCGCTGGCGCTCGGGTTCGGGGGTGTTCGGGTCGAGCAGGCCGGTGCCGATGAGTTCGCCGGTGGGCGGCGCGGTGGCGGTGCAGTCGGCGGCGGCGGCGGTGATGGCGTGCGTGGCGAAGGCCAGGCAGGCGAGGGTGGCTAGGCGTCGTTTCATGTCCGGTCCTTGGGAAAAAGAAAAGCCCGCGAAGTATGCGGGCTTTTCTGTGTCGCTTCGATGTAGGAGCATCGCGCGCAGGCGCGCTCCTACAGGGGGGGGGGCTTACTTCGCGGCCATCAGGGCCTTGGCCATGTCGAGCATGCGGTTGGAGAAGCCCCACTCGTTGTCGTACCACGAGAGGACCTTCACCAGCGTGCCGCCCATGACGCGGGTCTGCGTCGCGTCGTAGATCGACGAGTGCGCGTTGTGGTTGAAGTCGATGGACACCAGCGGCTTCGTGTTGACGCCGAGGATGCCCTTCAGCTTGCCGTTGGCCGCTTCGTTGATGGCGGCATCGATCTCTTCCTTCGTCGTCTCGCGGGCGGCGGTGAAGGTGAGGTCGACCACCGAGACGTTGATCGTCGGCACGCGCATGGCGAAACCGTCGAGCTTGCCGTTGAGCTCCGGCAGCACCAGGCCCACCGCGGCGGCGGCGCCGGTCTTGGTCGGGATCTGGCTGTGCGTGGCGCTACGGGCGCGGCGCAGGTCGGAGTGGTAGACGTCCGTCAGCACCTGGTCGTTGGTGTAGGCATGGATGGTGGTCATCAGGCCGTGGACGATGCCGACCTTCTCATGCAGCACCTTGGCGAGCGGCGCGAGGCAGTTGGTGGTGCACGAGGCGTTGGAGATGACCTGCAGGCCCGCGTGCAGCTTGTCGTCGTTGACGCCGATGACGAAGGTGCCGTCCACGTCCTTGTCGCCCGGGGCGGAGATGATCACCTTCTTGGCGCCGCCGGCGATGTGGGCGCTGGCCTTGGCCTTCGAGGTGAAGAAGCCGGTGCACTCGAGCACCACGTCGACGCCGTGCTCGCCCCAGGGCAGCTTGGCGGGGTCGCGCTCGGCGAACACCTTGATGCGGTCGCCGTTGACGATCAGGTCGCCGCCGTCCACCGACACTTCGCCCGGGAAACGGCCGTGGGCCGTGTCGTACTGGGTCAGGTGCGCGTTGGTTTCCGCGTCGCCGAGATCGTTGATCGCGACGATCTGGATATCCTGGCCATTCTTCTTCGACTCGTAGAGCGATCGCAGGACATTGCGACCGATGCGACCGTAACCGTTGATGGCGACCTTGATGGTCATGGTTTGCCTCCGGGTGGGAATTGCGTATGGGCGAGGGGCGTAAACCTCCATGGTAACGGAAGGGCGCCAGGGGCGGCTTGCTGCACCGCCGCGATTTGTCATTCGCCCCTCAGTCCGGGTGTGGCACACTTGGCCGTTGGCCCGCCCCGGAAACGTTTACTGTCCCATGAAGACGCCCCATAAGCGCCGCACCATCGCCACCCTGGTGGCCCTCTCCCTCGCCGCCATGGCCGGTACGGCGGGCGCCTGGGGCGACATCGGCCACCGCATCGTGGCCGACCTGGCCTGGCGCCAGCTCGACCCGTCGGCCAAGGCCGAGGTGGAGCGCCTGCTCAAGGCCGACGGGGACGACTCCCTGGCCGACGTGGCCAGCTGGCCCGACCACCTCCGCAACGACCCGGAGAAGAAAGACCTGGGCAAGGCCACCGCGCCGCTGCACTACGCCGATTTCCACGACCCCAGGTGCCACTACAACCCGCCGGTGGATTGCGCCGACGGCAAGTGCGTGGTGGGTGGCCTCGAGAAGTACGTGGCCATCCTGGGCGACCGCAGCAAGTCGAACGCCGAGCGTGCCGAGGCCCTGAAGTTCGTGGTCCATTTCGTGGGCGACGTGCACCAGCCGCTGCACGCGGGCAACCGCGATGACAAGGGCGGCAACGAATACCAGGTGCAGTTCGACGGCAAGGGCACCAACCTGCACAGCGTGTGGGATTCAAAGATGCTCTATACCAAGAACCTCGAGTGGAAGCCCTACGCGGACAAGCTCGCCGCCGAAGGCCCCGTCAAGCTGCCGAAGCCCATGCCGCCGCTCGACAATCCCTACGCGCAGTGGGCGGAGGAAAGCTGCCAGGTGGTGGCCCAGCCCGGCTTCTATCCCGACAGCCACAAGGTGGATGACGCCTATGTGGCGAAGTACCTGCCCACCGCCGAGCTGCGCCTGCGCGAAGCCGGCACGCGGCTGGCCGCCCTGCTGAACAAGACGCTGGACTGAGCCCGCGCGCCCACCGCATCCCGAAGACAAAGACAAAAGGTAAGAAACGATGACCGATATCCAGGTACGCCGCACCAAGATCGTCGCCACCCTCGGCCCCGCCACCGACGCGCCGGGCATGCTCGAGAAGATCCTGGAGGAGGGCGTGGATATCGTTCGCCTCAACCTGTCGCACGGCACCCCCGACGACCACCGCGCCCGCGCCGCCGCCGTGCGTGCGGCCGCCGAGGCCGTGGGCCGTGAAGTGGGCATCCTCGCCGACCTGCAGGGCCCCAAGATCCGCATCGAGAAGTTCGCGGACGGCCCCATCGACCTCATGCCGGGCGACAGCTTCGTCCTCGATTGCCGCCCGGATGCCCCGGCCGGCGACCAGACCCGCGTGGGCGTCAGCTACTACGACCTGCCGCGCGACGTCGTGGCCGGCGACATCCTGCTGCTCGACGACGGCCTCGTCGCGCTGGCGGTGGTCGACGTGGCCGGTACCGAGATCCACACGCGCGTGGCCATCGGTGGCCGCCTGTCGAACCGCAAGGGCCTGAACCGCCAGGGTGGCGGCCTCAGCGTGTCGGCGCTTTCCGACAAGGACCGCAACGACATCAAGCTGGCCGCCGAGATGGGCGCCGACTTCCTTGCCGTCTCGTTCGTGCGCCAGGCCGAAGACCTGCACGAAGCCCGCCGCCTGATGCGCGAAGCCGGTGGCGATGCCGCCATCGTGTCGAAGATCGAGCGTGCCGACGCCATCCCCGTGCTGGGCGAAATCATCGACGCCTCCGACGTCGTCATGGTGGCCCGCGGCGACCTGGGCGTGGAAATCGGCGATGCCGAGCTGCCGGGCCTTCAGAAAAAGATCATCCGCGAGTCGGTGATGCGTAACCGCTCGGTGATCACCGCCACACAGATGCTGCAGTCGATGGTGCGTGCGCCGATCCCCACCCGCGCCGAAGTGCTCGACGTGGCCAACGCCGTCATCGACGGCACCGATGCGGTCATGCTCTCGGAAGAATCGGCCGCGGGCGCGCACCCGGACAAGGCCGTGGCCGCCATGCGCCGCATCTGCCTGGGTGCCGAGCGCCAGTTCGAGCCGCGCGACGACCTGCGCCCGGCCGCCACCAGCCTCGACCGCTCCGACCAGGCCATCGCGCTGGCCGCCATGGTGCTGGCCTCGCAGATCGGCGTGCGCGCCATCGTCTCGCTGACCGAGTCGGGCGCCACCGCCCAGTGGCTGTCGCGCTACCGTTTCGCCGTGCCCATCTACGCCATGAGCCCGTCGGACAAGGCCCGCCGCCGCATGCTCATGCTGCGCGACGTGCAGCCGGTGGCCTTCGAAACCGGCGACCTCGACCCGGCGCACACCGCCCGCGCGGCACTGCAGCACCTGTTCTCGCTCAGCAAGCTGGCCAAGGGCGACCGCGTCATCCTCACCCACGGCGACCACATCGGCCGCCATGGCGGCACCAATACGCTGAAGCTGCTGGTGATCGGCGACGACGGCATCGCCGATAGCCTGCGCGACCTGTAAAGGCGCACTTGTGGGAGCGCGCTTGCGCGCGATGGGGCCACCGCACCGCCCATCGCGCGCAAGCGCGCTCCCACAACACAAATCCACACGCTCTGAATGCCGGACGGGGTTAAACTCTGGGCCCTGGCACACCATCGAGGGCGTCATGATCCGCACTACTCTCCAAGCCGGCGCCATCGCCGCCGCCGTCCTCCTGCTTGCCGCCGGCCCCGCCGCGGCGCAGACCACCCGCAAGGTCGCCCCCGAGCGCCTGCCGTATTACTGGGTGCTCACCAACTCGTCGGTCGAGGCCGATGTGCCGAACACGGGCAAGAACCTCGACCAGCCGGGCTGCGTGGCGGTCACCTACCTCATCGGGTCCGATGGCCGCACGCAGAACGTCGTGGCCGCCAAGACCGTGCCCGAGGGCGACCTCGCCCAGGTCGGCGCCAGCGCGGTGAAGAACTTCCGCTACGGCCCCACCGGCGTGAACCGCGCCGCCGAGCCGGTTTCCACGTACTACGTCGTGGGCTTCAACCTGCCCGAGGATCCCGCCCGCAAGGCCGCCATCCTCAAGCAGTGCGCACTGCCGGGTTACCAGACCACTTGATGCCGCGGCTGCGCCGCACAACAGGTTCCACGGGGTATTCCCCTATACTCCGCCGGTTTTCGCACTAAAGCCCCACCTCAGCGCGGGGCATACCACTACTTACACGGAGTCTTCATGAGCATCGAAAACCTCGAACAGGTCGCGCAGGCGATGGTCGCGCCGGGCAAGGGCATCATCGCCGTCGACGAATCGACCGCCACGATCAAGAAGCGCATGGAGGCCGTGGGCCTCGAGAATTCGGAAGAAAACCGCCGCAAATACCGCCAGCTGCTGCTCACCGCGCCTGGCCTGGGCGAGTACATCTCCGGCGCCATCCTGTTCGACGAGACGATCCGCCAGAAGACCGACGACGGCCGCAGCATGGTCGAGGCCATGAAGGCCGCCGGCATCATCCCCGGCATCAAGGTCGACAAGGGCACGCACCCGCTGGCCGGTTCGCCGGGCGAGCTCATCACCGAGGGCCTCGACGGCCTGCGCGAGCGCCTGCAGGAGTACGCCAAGCTGGGTGCCCAGTTCGCCAAGTGGCGCGCGGTCATCAACATTGGCGAGGACACCCCGAGCTCGGCGGCCATCGAAGCCAACACGCATGCGCTGGCCCGTTACGCCGCGCTGTGCCAGGAAGTGGGCCTGGTGCCCATGGTCGAGCCCGAAATCGTCATGGACGGCAAGGACAACGTCCAGGACCTCAACACCAGCTACCTCGTCCACGAGGAAGTGCTGCACAGCCTCTTCAATAACCTCAACCTCTTCGGCGTGATGCTCGAGGGCCTCATCCTCAAGGTGAGCATGGTCATCCCGGGCAAGTACGCGCCGAAGGAAGACCAGGTGGATGCAGAAGAAGTGGCCGACGCCACCGTGCGCGTGTTCAAGCACGCCGTGCCGGCCGCCATCGCCGGCATCGTGTTCCTTTCGGGCGGCCAGACCGACCTGCAGGCCACCCAGCACCTCAACCTCATCAACGCCCAGGGCCCGCACCCCTGGCCCATCAGCTTCTCGTACGGCCGCGCCCTGGTGTCCGCCGCCCTCGAGACCTGGGCCAAGGACCAGAAGGCCAACTACGACGCCGCGCAGAAGACGGTGGTCGAGCGCGCGAAGGAAAACAGCCTCGCTGCGCAAGGCAACTGGAAAAAGAAGTAAGAGGAAATGTAGGAGCGCACTGGTGCGCGAT
>NZ_JZRB01000039.1 GCF_000964085.1 Luteibacter yeojuensis | reverse complement strand
GATGGCTGCGATGTTCTTCCAGGGTACGTTGGGGTCGGCGCTTACGTATTCGGCATTCCGTCCTGATGGTGGCCAGCCTGGTCCGCAAGGACAGCCTGCCGGCGCCTGGGCCGGGCAAACTCCGACTCAGACTCACAATCAACGCGGCGGACTGACTCAGCACGATGCAAATGCGTTCCGCGTTTCCGGGCAGTCGCCTCAGCAACATCGCGATGAAGTCAAAACTTCACAGGCACCATAACGATGAACAAAATCCGCCTTATTAGCGCGACCTTCCTGCTATTAGGTTCGTACAATGCATTTGCGGAAGGTGCATGTCCCGCCGGCGAATACCCCCAACAGGGCCCAGGGTGGCAAGGATGTGTTCCCATTCCCGGATACCAGAAGAGCCAACCCGCCCAAGCCCAAAATTATTATCGGTCACATTTCGGGGCGCTCGCCGTGGATGCAAAAGCCGGTGTCATCGGCGCCACCATGACAGCTTCATCTATTTCAGCCGCCGAGGCCACCGCATCGAAAGAGTGCAAGGCCAAAGGCGGATCATCTTGCGATGTCTATGCATCCGTCGAGAATGCTTGCATTGCCATGATCGTTGGAAAATCAACGCTCAATGCGAAAGCGGCGAAGAGTAAAGAAGACGCTGAACAAGCAGGCATGTCCCTGTGCAATTCCGGGGACACAGAGTGCGTCGTCTACTACTCCGAGTGTGCTTCGCCATATCGCGCGAACTGAGTTCGCACGAAAGGATCGGAGCGGCATTTGATACCGCCGAACGGAAGCGTATGCCGCGATGCTTCAGACGCGTTCCTTCCGACTGCCGAGCATCTCTGCACCCTTGAGCTTCAACGCACCTAAGAATCGAATCTCAACGTAGGCGTACGACCATTGAAGCTCATCACGATCCTCGCTCTTGTCGCCTTCGCCGCGTTCTTCGGCACGGCATACGCCGAAGGCGGATGCCCTCAGGGCGAGTATCCGCAAGAAGGTCCGGGCTGGCGCACGTGCATACCCTTCCCCGCAAGTCAGAGCACCAACCAGCCATCGACCGGAACATTCGAGAATCGCTGGGGCGCGATCGCTATTGACGCGCAGCGTGGCGTGATGGGCACTGCGCTCGAAGCCAGGTCGGAGTCTTCGGCCCGATCCGCCGCGCTAACCAATTGCGAGTCGAAGGGTGGGAAATCGTGTGAAGTAAAGATCAGAGTCGCCAACGGATGCATGGCCATGACGGTAACTCCCGACGGCGTCTTTACGGACGGAGCCGGGTCAAAGTCTGAAGTCGAATCCAAAGGTCTGCAGCATTGTGGCGGGCACAGCTCGGGAAAGTGCGGCATCTATTACTCAGGTTGCAGCGCACCCGTGTTTGTCAACTGATGACATGAGTGAGTGGTATCTGGGACGGCACCGGTAACGTCCTGAGCGCGACGTACTAACTTCAAGGATTGATCTCAAACATGAAGTACTTAATCGCCCTATTCTTGCTTCTTTGCATGTCGACGGCGATCGCAGAGGGCGGGTGCCCGGGAGGGCAATATCCGCAGGAAGGTCCCGGTTGGCGAACGTGCGTGCCACTGCCGGGGGCATCCCAAGGCAGCCAGTCCGCAGCACCCCAACCCTATTGGGTCGACAAGTGGGGCGCCTTGGCAGCCAATACGGATGGGGACTTGAACGGGGCATCGACAGATCAAGAATCAAGGACGGCCGCTGTCGAGCAAGCGATCGCTAACTGCCACGCCATTGATGGGAAGGAATGCCACAACTTTGGTGCGTATCGAAACATGTGCATGGCTGTGGCCTCCGGCAACGGAGGCACCAGGGTTAGTGGCGGATCTTCGAAATCAGAGGCAACTCGAAACGCTATGCACGACTGCAGTGCCGCCGGCATATCGGGCTGCCACGAATACTATTCGGGATGTAGCTTGCCGTTGCGTATCAGGTAACAGCGTAGCCACTTCGAATGCTTGCATTCTCCAGCCAAGGACCATCTGCAGCGCATGCGAAGAGGCCGCCTCCCCAGAATCGCATAGGCAGGCGCCAAGGTTGCAGACAGTCGGCCGCTCACGATCAGGTAGCACTTCCATGAACAAGCGCTTTTTTTCCACGGTTTTCGTTCTCGCTACGGGCCTCTTGTGGGCCACGTTCGCCCATGCGGAACAGGGCTGCCCGCCCGGCCAAATACCACATGGCGGCACAAGCATGTCCACGTGTGGCCCTATTCCAGGTCAGCAGCCAGCAGAACCTACCGTCACCTATTACTCGCACTGGGGTGCTCTAGCGGTTGACCCCAAGAAAGGCATCATTGGCACGCAGGAAAACGCTGATTCCGAACGGCATGCGAAGAAGGATGCCCTCAGCGAGTGTACTAAAGCCGGCGGAACTGACTGCATCCTCGCTGTTAGCTACGTAAACGGATGTGTTGCGATGGCCACGGGAGACTCAGGTTACGGCGTGGTGGCAAAGGCCACCATCGAAGCAGCGAGGGACGGAGCAATGGCGAAATGTGAGCGCTTCGGTGGTGGATGTCACATCTACCATGACGCGTGCAACGTCCCGTCTGGGGCGGCTGCACGATAAATCGCTGCCTTTCCGCGAGAGATCGAACCGTGATCACATGCCGACACCCAACAACCTGTTGAAGACCATTCACAACCGGCACTACTGCAGAATGCTTTCAGGACTAGAGGGGCACCGAAGGATCAGACGATGAGAACATTTGCGCTTTTTCTCCTTGCAGCGGCCGGCACCGTGCTTAGCATGGCTGCACCTGCCGAACAGGGCTGCCCACCGGGCCAGATCCCCCATGGCGGAACGAACATGTCCACTTGCGGCCCTATTCCAGGTCAGCAGCAGCCAGCCAATCCCGATCCCGCTTGGGTGCCGCAATGGCAGGCAATTGCTGGGGATGCCCAAGCGGCCGTCCTCGGTACGTCGCGTGGAAAAAAGGATTCTGCGGAAGCTCAGCAAGCCGCATTGATTGATTGCACGTCCAAGGGTGGCTCCCGTTGCAAAATCTATTTCACCCAGGGGAATGGCTGCCTCTCAATGGTGACGGGCGCAAGGCAGATCTGGACCGACGGCGGGGCAACTCAGAGCCAGGCTGATGGGGGAGCGTTGGCCAAGTGCAAGGGCGGCGACTCCTCCTGCCAAGTCTATTACTCATCGTGCAACCTGCCAGTACGAGTGCAGTAGTCACTAGCCGCGCTAAAACGTCGTTCACATGTCAGAGCAGACCGCATCCATAAGTCAAGTTCGACCACAACGCCACGTGCGACAAAAATGGGACCGAGCGTCACTCGCATCAAACATGACAATAACGAAAGCATTCATTCTCGCGACCTTCTTTGCGCTGGCGTCGTCTGCCATTCATGCGGAAGGTGGGTGCCCCCAAGGACAGTATCCCCAAGAAGGACCAGGCTGGCGGACATGCGTCCCCGGCCCAAGATCGAATAGCAATGCCGCTGTGGCGCAACCGACACCACAGTGGAAAGACAGCTGGGGAGCGCTCGCTGTAACAGCAGATGGCCAGCTGAACGGCGAGGCTTCGAACAAGGCGTCGGAAAGTTCTGCCGTGGAGGCAGCCATCCGAGATTGCGAAGCCTATGGTGGCAAGGGATGCCACATGGCCAACACCTATCGAAACCAGTGCATCGCAGTGGCGGCCGGCGATAACGGCTCAAAGATCCGCTTCGGACAGTCGGAGGACGATGCCCTGGCGGATGCTATGCAGGCGTGCAGTTCGTCGGGCTACACCGAATGTCACCAGTACCACTCGAAGTGCAGCACACCCCAACGAATCAACTAGCCGCTTAGGGTCGAAGATCGAACTGTCCATGAGGCACTGGATGTTAAAGTTGACCTGCTATCTCATCCTCGTTGTCGGCATCCTGGCGTGCAGGCCTGCGCTCGCCGAACAGGGCTACCCACCCGGGCAGATTCCGCATGGTGGAACCGGCATGTCCACATGCGGCCCTATTCCCAGCCAGCAACAGGCACCGCCTGAACCCGCGTACGTTCCGCAGTGGCAGGCCGTGGCTGGTGACAAGACGATCGGCATCGTCGGCAGTGCGACAGGCCAAAGGACTGAAGACGCCGCCAAGGTCGCTGTATTGGATGATTGCAATACGAAGGGTGGAAAATCGTGCGAAATTCTCGGATCCGCAGGCAATACGTGTCTCGCCATCCGTCGGGCAGACAAACCTTTTTTTCGACTCATCGAAAGTATCAGCAAAGGCCGAGAGTGGTGCTATCTCGAAATGCAAGGCAGAGGAAGCTTCCTGCAGAATCCTCTACTCGGTGTGTAGCCTCCCCGTTGGGGTGCAATAGAGGATGTCGGTATCGTCATCTGCGATGCGGATACTTTGAAAGCTGCAGCGTCACATCCGGGTCGGCAGCGCCGAGATGATGTCCCGCCCGGCCCTTCAGATGTTCTTCCAAGATGTTCAGACCTGATTGGCAGCGCTTCAAACTCAAGGAGAAAGAGATGAAAAAGTTCCTTTTCGTAATGTTCCTCGGCGGCATGAGCACCGGCGCTTCCGCGGGCTACCAGTTCATCCCGTACTACGGCAACAATCCCTTCCTGTTCTGCACGCTGGGTGTGCCGCAGGATTGCTGGTTTCCGATCAGCAAGGAACTTGGCACGTACGGTGTGTCGAACTGGTACTGCTTCAATCCGGTCTCCGCCACGTTGTTCGCAACCGTCTGCCCGCAGGCGTTCGCCGGTGCGGCGATGAAGTCCGCGACGATGAGCGTCAAGGATCCCGCTGACGCCAGCCCTTGAGCCTTGATATACCCTGTCGACTTGGTATCGCGCCTCGCCCGTCGTAAACCCCATGCCACCGCGGAGACACACGCAGACATGAAACTACCGATGCGCCACCGCCTGGCCGCCCTCGCCCTACTCGCTCTGCCGGCATGGGCCTACGCACAGGTCGCCAACCCTTACGCCAAACCCACCGCCGCACCGTCCGCCAGCCAGGACAAAGGAAACCAGATGGATGAGCTCAAGGCGTTCGCTACGGGTGGGGCCAAGGTCCTGGAGGCCACGCGGGGCGACCTGACCGGCGACGGGCGCCAGGGCGCGGTGCTGGTCATCGATCCGCCAGGTGGCGCCGACGCGAAGCTGGGCGAGGGCCCTGCCCGCGACGTGGTGCTGGTCGTGCCCGATGCCTCGGGCCACCTGCAGAGGGCCGCCTCGAATGCCCGCATCGTCCCCTGCGCTACCTGTGGCGGTGTCGCGGGCGACCCCTACGGTTATACGAAGGTTCTCAAGGGCGAGTTCACCATCGTCGTCGGCGGGGGTAGCCGTGAACGGTGGTCAGATGAATACACGTTTACCTGGTCACCGGCCAGGAAGGACTGGCTGGCCACCCACGTGGTAAGGAAGGTTTCTGACAGCGAAACCGGCAAGGAAAAGGTCGTGGACCTCACGGCAAAGGACCTCGGCGGTGTAGCCTTCAGGGACTTCGATCCCACGCATGTGCCGGAGGCACATCTGCCGTAGCAGTTACACACCGCGCAGCCTAAGCGGTGGAAAGGCCCAAACCGGGCACCCGTAAGTCAAACAGGAGTTCCACATGGCGATTGATCGTGAAACACAGGTCCTGACGGACGCCTATGCGGCCGGTATCAGGAACCCAAAGGAACTGGCCAATTTCATGGCCCAGGTCACCCATGAATCCAATGGGCTGAACCGGCTCGAAGAGAGCTTCCGCTACACACGCAATATCCAGCAGATTCCCGTCCAGTCCGCCTGGCGCCAGGGCCCCGAGGCCCTCGATGCCGCACGCAAGGAAGCCCTGCAGGGCAAGCCGGAGAAACTCGCCGAGCTGATGTACGGCGGCCGCAATGGCAACGATGAACCCGGCGACGGGTGGAAGTACCACGGCCGCGGTTATATCCAGCTCACCGGCAAGGATAACTACCGTGCCGCCGGCAAGGCCCTCGACCTCGACCTGATCAACCACCCGGAACTCGCCGCCGAGCCGCAGAACGCGTCGAAGATCGCCACGTGGTACTGGGAGAACCGGGTGCCTGAAGCGGCGCGCGACGACGTCAAGGCCGCCACCAAGGCCGTCAACGGCAAGTACAACGGCCTCGAAGACCGCGAGCACCGCTACGCCGATTGGGAAAAGCGCCTCACGCCCGAGGTCATGAACCGCCTCGCCAGCGGCGAAGTGGGCCGCACGGCCGGCACGCCCGCCACGCCGACGGCCCCCGCCGCCGAGCGCACGCTGAAGGAAGGTATGAACGGCGAGGACGTCCGCAAGCTGCAGGCCGACCTCGCCCGCCTTGGCTACAAGGACGCCCACGGCCGCGAGCTCCACACCGATGGCAAGTTCGGCCCCGGCACGCAGGCCGCCCTCCAGGCCTTCCAGCGCGACCACAAGCTCCAGGCCGACGGCATCGCCGGCCCGAAGACGCGCGACGCCATCGGGGCCCAGAAGCACCTCGACAACCAGAAGATCGATAAGGCCGGCGCCACCGCCCTCGACAGGGCGCTCGTGGACCAGGCCCGCAAGGGCGTCCACGACATCGACGCGAAGATGAACCGCACGCCCGACCAGGCCAGCGAAAACCTCACCGGCGCCCTCGCCGCGAAGGCGAAGCAGAACGGCCTCACCCGCATCGACCACGTCGTGCTCAGCGACGACGGCAGCAAGGCCTATGCCGTGCAGGGCGATCTCAATTCGCCGCTGAAGAAGATGGCCGAGGTGCAGACCGCGCAGGCCGTCAACACGCCGATGGAACAGAGCACGGCAAAGATGGCCGGCACGCCGCAGGCCGAATCGCAGCAACAGCAGCAACAACAGCAACAGCAGCAGACCCAACAACCCGGCAGGTAAGGAGCCTCACCCCATGCGCGCAGAAGCCCTCACGACCATCCGCCTCACCGCGATGGCCATGGCCCTCACCACCCTTCTGGCCGCCTGCGACTCCTCGCAACCACCCGCGCAGGCCGCGGCGCCTGCCGCTGCCGCCACCGCACCCCAGGCCGCCGCACCCGCGGTGGCCGCCGGCCCGTCGAGCACGTGCCCCGCGCCGACGTTCGACGGTTTCCTGAAGCAGTTCACGGACGACCCGGCCGTGCAGAAGCGTTACATCGCCGATCCGCTGGAAAGCGATACCGTCGATGCCAACGCGGAGCCCGAGCCCGCGCCGGTGAAGAAGATGCTGTCGAAGGCCGAGGTCACCTTCCCGGTGATCCCGGACTCGGCGCGCCAGGGCAAGGATGGCCTTGTGATGAAGAAGACGGCGGAAGGCGACACGGGTTACGCCGTGGAGCTGGCCAAGCCGGATACCGATTACCAGATGACGTTTCATTTCCGCTCGGCGGACGGCTGCTGGCAGCTGGTTCGTACCGAGGATGATTCCCTCTGACCAGGAGTTACACGCATGTCTTACCAGGATGTCATGAACACCATGCTGCCCGCGCAGGGCCGCACCGCGCCGCACATCACCGGGCACTATGGCGAAGTTCGCCAGAAGGGTCCGCACGGCGGCTCGGATTTCAACTACGCCGGCGGCCAGTCGGGTGTGAACCTTGAGCACCCGGCCATCCATTCGCCCATCAGCGGTGAGGTCACCTTCGTGGGTGGCCAGTACGGCACCATCAAGATCCGCGACGCCGATGGCAACAGCCACGAGATCCTGCACACGCAGGCGCAATCGGTAAAGGTCGGCCAGCACATCGAGGTGGGTGACGAGATCGGCCACATGGGTGGCCGCGGCCCGAAGGGCTCGGCGCAGTACGCGCAGCACGTGCATTACCAGATGAAGGACAAGGACGGCCACGCCGTGAACCCGGAGGAGTTCTGGCGTAATCGTTCGCCGGGCCAGCCCGGGCACGCCCAGCCAGCGCACGGCCAGCCCGGCCACGCGGCCCCCGCCGCCCACCACGGCACCATGCGCGTGGGCGACAAGAGCGACGACATCACCGCCGTACAGGCACAGCTCAATGCGCTTGGCTTCCGCGATGAACGTGGCCATACGCTGATCGCGGACGGCCATTTCGGCGCCCACACCAAGGCGGCCGTGGAGAACTTCCAGCGCGCGCACGGCCTCGAGGCCGATGGCATGGTCGGCAAGAAGACGCTCGACGCGCTGCACGCGCAGGAAAAGGCTGGCCCGCGCCTTGATTCCGCCGCGCACCCGGACCACAAGCTGTTCCGCGAAGCCCAGGCCGCCGTGCACACGCTCGACGCCCAGCAGGGCCGCACGCCGGACCACGTGAGCGACCGCCTCTCGGCCGCCGCCACCGTCGCCGCGCGCAAGGAAGGCCTCACCGGCATCAGCTCCGCCGTACTGAACGACGACGGCAGCAAGGTCTACGTCGTCCAGGGCGACATGAACTCGCCGTTCAAGCAGGTGGCCGAGGTGAACACGCAGCAGGCGGTGAACACCTCGCTCGAACAGAGCTCGGCGCAGTGGAAGCAGGTCGCCGACCAGCAGGCCGCCACGCAGGCGCAGGCGCAGGCACCGCAGCAGCACACGCCGGCCCCGCAGGCCACGCAGCCCGCGCCGGGTCTCTAAGCACGTCAACCAGGAGCTACACATGGCAAACGAACTTGCTAAGGCACCCGTGAGGCCCCGTCGATGGCGACCCCATGCCATCGCCGTTTCCCTGCTGCTTACCCTGCCCTTTTCCGCCTCCGGTGCCACGATGAACAAGCCTGACGTCAAGCTCAACCCGAACCCGCGCATGCGCTACGCGATCACCGTGAAGGTGGATGGCGCGCCGGGCCCCTTCGATCGCATCGAAGGCTACGTGGAATACCGCGTAAGCAACGAGAACTGCGTGCCGCTCACCAAGGTCACCGGTGCCACGGTTGCGCCCGAGAAGCGCGTGCCGCTGCAGCTGACGCCGGCTGGCGGCAATGTGTACAAGGGCGAGGTAGTCGTCGACCTGCTGCAGGATGAGGATTACTTCGGCATGGGCGTGTGCCACTGGGGCCTCGTCGCCGCCAGCGCCGACCTCTTCGCCCGCAAGGTGGATTTCAGCCCGGCGATCTACAAGGACGATATCCTCGCCGGCAAGACCATCACCAGGTACTTCGCCAACGGCTCGTACGCGGATAACGACATGGAGCGCGTCGACATCGGCGAGAGCAGCCCGGCGGGCTACAAGAACGCGCATGACACGTTCGCCGTCTCCCTCACCGCCGAGGAGATGCATCAGTGACGATGGCATCCACTGACTACGCGCTGCTCGCGCAGGATAGCTACCACGACCCCCAACTCAACAAGCCGGTGCAGCTCGGTGGCCACACGTACCGTGCCATCGACACCATGAACAACCCGGTCACGGGCTTCCAGGCCACGGCTTACCAGCGCGAAGACACGCACGAAGTGGTCATCGCCTACCGCGGCACGGAGTTCGGCCGCGAGCCCGTGCAGGATGGCGGCGTGGACGCCGGCATGGTGCTTGCCGGCATCAACCTGCAGGAAAGCGATTCGGCGGCGTTCACGCAGCGCGTGCTCGATCGCGTGCACAAGGAATCCGAGCGCTCGGCGCACCCCATCGAGGTGACCGTCACCGGCCACTCCCTCGGCGGCACGCTGGCCGAGATCAACGCCGCGAAGTTTGGCCTGCACGGCGAGACCTTCAACGCCTACGGCGCCGCCAGCCTGAAAGGCATCCCGGAAGGGGGCGACACCGTCATCGACCACGTCCGTGCTGGCGACCTCGTCAGCGCGGCCAGCCCGCATTACGGGCAGGTGCGCGTGTACGCGGCCCAGCAGGACATCGACACCCTGCAGAAGGCCGGCTACCACGACGATAGCGGCCTCTTCAGCCTGCGCAACCCGCTCAAGGCCACGGACTTCGACGCCCACGCCATCGACAACTTCGTGCCCAACAGCAAGCTGCTGGGCCAGTCGATCATCGCGCCGGAAAACGAGGCGCGCTACGAGGCCCACAAGGGCATGGTGGACCGCTACCGCAACGACGTGGCCGATATCCGCCTCGGCATCTCGGCCCCGTGGGAAATCCCCAAGGCCATTGGCGAGTTCAGGGACACGGTGGAGCACAAGGCCGCGGAGCTCATGGGCGAAGGCGTCCTTGCCGTGGAACATGGGTTCGAGCACGTGAAGGAAGGCATCCACGCGGTCGAGGAGCGAGCCTCCAGCGCGTGGCACACGCTGACCCACCCGAAAGAGTGGTTCGAGCACGACAAGCCCACCGTCACGCTCGACCACCCCGACCACCCGGACCATGCGCTGTTCAAGCAAGCCCAGGGCGCGGTGCACGCGCTCGATGCCACGCATGGCCGCACGCCCGACAAGACCAGCGACCAGATCGCCGGCACGCTTGTCGTGGGGGCACGCCGCGATGGCCTCGCCCACGTGGATAGCGTGGTGCTGAGCGACGATACCCGCCGCCTCTACGGCGTGCAGGGCTCGCCGGACTCACCCACCCGCCGCCTCACCGATGTCGACACGGCCGCAGCCGCCCAGACCTCGTTGCAGCAAAGCAGTGAAGCGTGGCAACGCCAGGCGGAACTCGCACGCCAGAACCAGGCAGCGACCCACCCGGCGGCACGGATCGACCCGCAGGTGCCTCCGCAGGCACCCGCGCACGGCATGTAAAAAACCAAACGGAAAAGAGCGATGAGCAAAACCAAGGGGTATTGGGCGGCCGGGTTGTTCGTGGCCGCCCTGTTGGTGGGCGAGATGTTTTCGGGCTGGCTGGTGCTGGCGTTCCTGGGGCTGAAGGATGCGGCCCTGGCGTTCACCACCTATGCGGCTTACGTGCGCGCGCTGGACGTCCCCCAGTACGCCCCCTATGCATGGAAGATCAAGGCGGCCGGTGCCGTCGGTTTTGGCGTGCCACTCATCGCGTGGCTCGTCGTGCTGGTGCTGCTGCTCAGGAAGAAAAAGCAGGCCATGCACGGCGACGCCCGCTTCGCCCGCGCCGGCGACCTGCGCAAGCAGAAGATGCTCGACCCCGCGCCCAACGGCGTGCTGGTCGGCCGCTTCAAGGGTGACCTGGTTCGCCTGCCCGGCCAGCAGTTCGTGATCCTCGCCGCCCCGACCCGCTCGGGCAAGGGCGTGGGCGTCGTCATCCCCAACCTCCTCGATTACCAGGAATCGGTGGTGGTGCTCGACATCAAGCAGGAGAACTTCGACCTCACCAGCGGCTGGCGCGCCAGCCAGGGGCAGGAGATCTACCTGTTCAACCCGTTCGCCGAAGACCGCCGCACGCACCGCTGGAACCCGCTGAGCTACGTGTCGAAGGACCCGGCCTTCCGCGTCTCAGACCTCATGAGCATCGCCTCGATGCTCTACCCCGATGGCTCCGACGACCAGAAGTTCTGGGTCAGCCAGGCCCGCAACGCCTTCATGGCGTTCTCGCTCTACCTCTGCGAAAAGTGGGATCACGACGAGAAAAACGGCCTGCCGCTGATGCTGCGCGACAAGCCGACCCTGGGCATGATCTACCGCCTCTCGTCCGGCGATGGCACCGACCTGCGCGAGCTCTACGGCGCCCTGGCCCAGAAGCCGTTCCTCAGCAGCAACGCCAGGTCGGCCTTCGCCAACCTGCTCTCGCAGGCAGCGGAAACGTTCGCCTCCATCCTTGGCACCTTCAAGGAGCCGCTGAACGCGTGGCTGAACCCCGTGCTCGACGCGGCCACCAGCGAGGACGATTTCCAGCTCACCGACGTGCGCAAGAAGCGCATGACCATCTACATCGGCATCCAGCCCAACAAGCTGGCCGAAAGCCGCCTCATCGTGAACCTGTTCTTCAGCCAGCTCATCAACCTCAACACGAAGGAGCTGCCGCAGAACAACCCCGACCTGAAGCACCAGTGCCTGCTGTTGATGGACGAGTTCACCTCCATCGGCAAGGTGGAGATCATCGCCTCGGCGGTCTCCTACATGGCCGGCTACAACATCCGCCTGCTGCCCATCATCCAGAGCATGGCCCAGCTCGACGCGGTATACGGCAAGGACGTGTCGCGCACGGTCATCACCAACCACGCGCTGCAGATCGTCTACGCGCCCCGCGAACAGCAGGACGCCAACGACTACTCCGAGATGCTCGGCTACACCACGGTGACCAAGACCAACATCACCAAGAGCAAGGGCGGCGACACGCGCAGCAAGACCGAAGAGAAACGCGCGCTGATGTTGCCGCAGGAGCTGAAGGCGATGGGTACGGACAAGGAGGTGTTCTTCTACGAGGGCATCCCGCACCCGGTGATGTGCGAGAAGATCAAGTATTACCAGGATAGGTACTTTACGTCGCGATTGATGCCGAAAATTGACGTGCCTCAGCTCGTGGTTTAGTGGGATGGGGGATAATTCGGCCATGGACTTGGCATGTTGAAATCCCATCGCATCGCCGGCATGGCGATAACCACAGGTGTTGTGCTGTATTTCTTCTTGCGCGACACCCCGGACTCGCCAGCAAAAAACAAGGATCCACGGGAATGGGTCGCCATCGAAGTTGACGTCGGCGACCTTCCGATCCCTATTGATTCGGCTCTGCTGACGGCGACCTACACGATCGAGAACATCAGCTGCCTGAAGCCGCTGATGATCTCGGGAGCCACCGGTCAGCCATTCGTCACAACCTACATCGACCCACGGAAGGTCTCTCCGCATGCATTCCAAGCGAAGGTGCCGCTCGATCGCTTTGAGGATGATGACTACCACGGCCGCGGCGTTTGCCACTGGAAGATCTCGTCGGTCGACTTCAGATTACGACATGGAAAGCGTGACCTGAGGGCAGGCATGGGGAGCGAAGGCATCCTTGCATCCGGCTCGGTTCGAAGTTACATCTCGGAGTGGTCGGTCATGTCTGCCCCTACAGATTGGCCAGAGTATGCGCTCACTGACCGGAAAGCCGCGGAAATGAGCCAGTCGGGAAAAATCTATACGGTGACAGTTACCGCCAAGGATGATGCGCATGTGCCAGACAGAAAGTAGTGCCGCGTCATGTGCTCTCGACTCCTACTCGCGGACAGGCACAACATGTTTCGGATGAATCGCCAGATTTCGCTGGGAGGACTGTCCATGACCGAAACCACCAAGCTTCGAAGGTCCAGCCTAGCCATCGCCGTAGTTACGACACTGGTAGCTGCATGCTCAAGCCACATCGGCGCCCCGGACATTCAAGAGAACCCAGCCCCATCGAAGACTTATGTCCTGCTCGTGAAGCTCGACGGCGCGCCCGCAGCATTCGACAAGATGTCGGGCCGGGTTTTCTATGAGGTTACCAATGATCTGTGCGCCCCTGCTCAGGCGATATCAGGCGTCCATGACGCTCCGCGACGCGACATCCCAGTCACGTTGACTAAGCAAGCCGACGGCACGTACACCGCAAAATTCGTCGGTGACCCGTACCTGGATAGCGATTACTTCGGAAAAGGAACGTGTCATTGGGGCATAAATGCCGTCACCGTCGTGGCGACA
The DNA here is from genome assembly GCF_000964085.1 of Luteibacter yeojuensis. Taxonomy (GTDB): domain Bacteria; phylum Pseudomonadota; class Gammaproteobacteria; order Xanthomonadales; family Rhodanobacteraceae; genus Luteibacter; species Luteibacter yeojuensis_A. The sequence continues at coordinate 14,591 of NZ_JZRB01000039.1, read as the reverse complement.
AAGGACAAGCGAACATTCATTGCATCAATCGGCACGGCCGACCTGACGGCGGAAAGCGTCAGTCGCTTGTATTTCGCCAAATCCGCTTTTGAGAACGCCAACGACCCCTTGAAAGTCGTCGGTTTGCGAAACCCTGAAGTTTTCGCTCCTGGCACAGAAAAATTTACGATCAATATGACGGCCAAGGAGGCCACACATGACCCAGACAACAGATGATTTCGCTTTCCTGGCGGCCGACGTGTACAAAGTACGCCGGGACGACGATCTCGTGCACAACAAGGGTCATAGCTACGTAGTAGTCGATTCCGCCATGGATGTGGCAACTGGCTTCTACGCGCGCACCTATCGCGACCAAGCCTCCGGGGAAGCCATCATCGCCTTTCGAGGCACGGACGACCTCCTTGATGGCGCTGTTGATCTTGCCATGGTGGGTACCCGCCTGAATGCGCAATCAATCGAATCGGAGATGTACACGAAGCAGACGATGAGGGATGCGGCGAAGCTCGCTGAGAAACAGGGCTACTCGGCGCCAGTCCTGGTAACTGGCCATTCGCTCGGCGGCGGACTCGCCCAGCTCAATGCGGAAAAATTCGGCCTCAAGGGAGAGACATTCAACCCCTATGGCATCGTAGGCATGCGAGGTCACGACGTAGGTGGCGGCACGCAGGTCATTAACCACATGCGCGCGACCGATCCCGTAAGCGCCGCAAGCCAGCACTTTGGAGAGACTCGTGTCTACGCTACAGCCGATGACATCGAATTACTGCAGGCGGCTGGCTACGACCGTACGTCGCAGGTTGGCTCAGCAGCGCTTCTCGGGTCCATGAGAGTCAGCTCTCACTCCATGAGCAACTTCGAAGATAAGCCCAACGGCTCAGGCATTGCCGACGCAACCAATGCCCGCCGGTACGAAGACAACCGATCGCTTATCGACAACTTTCGCAGTGACCTGCTGAATCAGCGCACGCTCCTGACATCGCAACTCGATCAACCCGCGCTCATCGGCGTGCGGGCCATGCAAGGGCCGGCCCGCGCCGTCGGCGCCGCGGTGCTGGGCGAAGGGCTCTTCGTCGTGGGCGAGGCGCCCCGCGGCGTTCAGGCAGTTCGAGATGGAGCCGCAAGTGTGGCCGAGGCTGCCCAGCATGCGGCGCATCGCGTCGCGGAGACCTTCTCCGATCCGCGCATGGCGAACGCCTTGGGAAGCGCTACCTACGGTATGTCACCGGCTGCCGTGCCATCCAACAACGCCGATATGCGACGCCACGATCATCCTGGGCACGAGCTCTACGCACAGGCGCACAAGGGTGTCGAGCAAGTCGACAAACAGCTCGGGCGTACACCCGATGCCGCCACGGAGAAAGTGGCTGGCGCGCTCGCGGTCGCTGCGGCGCGCGATGGCCTGAAGCGCATCGACCACGTCGTGCTCAACGAGGATGGGAGCAAAGCGTTTGGGGTGCAGGGTGAGCTGAACTCACCCTTCAAGCAGATCGTGCAGGTGGATACTGCGCAGGCGACCGAGACGCCCGTCGAGGAGAGCTCGAAGCAGTGGATCGCCGCTGCCGAGGCGTACCAGCAGCAGGCTCAAGTGCAGCAGCAAGCCCAGGAGCAAATGCAAGCCCAGTCGCAGGCTGGGCCTCGGCCGCATGGGCCCTGATAGGCCGGGAACTTAAAGTAGCTGTGGGAGCACGCTTGCGCGCGATCGCGCGCAAGCGCGCTCCCACAAAGCCAGTTAGCGGCCTATTGTCGGTTGTTGCTGTTGTTGCTGGTCTTGTGCCGGCACCTGGGGCTGGCCCTGGTTTTGTGCCTGCCAGGTTGCCCCGCTCTGTTCCATCGGTTGCTTCACGGCCTGGGCGGTGTCGATCTGGGCGATCTGCTTGAAGGGTGAGTTGAGGTCGCCCTGGATGGCGTAGGCGCGGGAGCCGTCGTCGCTTAGCACCACGTGGTCGATGCGGGTGAGGCCCTGTGCGTGGGCGGCGTTGGCGAGCGCGCCACCAAGGTTGCGGCTCTGCTGGTCGCTGGCGCGGCCGTGTTGCGCGTCGAGCGCCGTCACGCCCGTCATCGCCTGCTCGTACATGCCGTGGCCCGGGTGGGCCGGGTCGACGAGCGAGGGGGACTTCTGCGCGGCGCGCATGGCTTCGAGGGTCTTGGCGCCGGCGATGCCGTCGTCATCGAGCCCGTGGGCACGCTGGAACGCCTGCAGGGCCGCCTTCGTGTTGCCACCAAAGTCATTGTCGGGCGTGATGGGCTTGTCGTTGGCGCCGCGGTAGCCCAGGGCGGCCAGGCCAGCCTGGAGCTCGCCCACCTTCGGTGAATGGTCATGCTCGCGGAGCGTGCCGGCATGCTGCACGTGGTCGCGCGTGGCGTGGTTCGGCGTGGCGGTGTGGCCGCGTGCGTTGCCAGGGTGCGTGATGTGCAGGAGGCGCTCGTCCTGGCCGTTGTGGCGCAGGGTTACGTCCATGGTCTTGTCGGCGTTGACGTGCGTGGAGATCTCGCTGCCGTTGACCGATCGCCAGCTCCCATTTTGAAGGGCATGGCCTTGGCCCGCCTTGTCCCATACGACCAGATCATGGCCTTCGGCATAGAACCCACGATGCCCCGCCGTCTTCGCGTAAGAACCGCCTTCGCCCAGCGCCTCGATCATCGGCCTCGCATGCGCCGGATCGATGAACGCATCCTTGATGACGGCATACTCATGCGGAAGATTTTGATGCGCCGGATCTGTGTTGAGGCGCGTCGGGTCAATCAATGGATTGGAAACGACGTTATCCCAGGACGCCTTGAGCGGATGATCAGAGGGCAGCGCACGAAGTTGCTGGAACATGGCCGCGCCCTGCAAAGCGTGATCGCGGCCTTCCGTGATGGAGTCGGAATAGTGGTCCATCGCCTGGTTAACGGCATCCACGCTTGCGTATTTGCCATCCGCGATACCCTGCACCATCCGCCGGCCGAGCGACTCATTCTGGTTGTAGAGCTTGGCTGTCATCGTAAGGAGTTTTGCCTGATCCTCTTCCGATGCATTTTGATAAAGGCGCGTCGCCGATACGGGCGTGACCACGCGATCCATGAGGCGATCCACCTGCGCCGTGTCGTGGCCATGCACGAACGATTTGCCGCCGTCGGAAGCCATGAATGCATCGAGATGCGCTTTGACGGCAGCATCCATCGGTCGGCCTTTTTGCGCCGTGATGGTATGCCCGTCGCGGCCCAGGTCGGCCGCCGCTTGGTCCTGTTGGCGCTGGGTAAGCACCCAATCCGGGTGGTTAGCGGTTGCCCATGTTTGATAGGAAGCAACAAGGTCGGCCGCCACCTCGGGATGCTGGCCCAGGTCGGTCTGCAGCGTTCCCATGGAGTAGCCGCTATTCTCGCGCGGCTTCAAGATGACCGACCCATCGGCCTGCCGCTCCTGGTTACCCGCGAGGCTCAGCCGGTAGCCTTGGTCCGCACCCTCCGATGTCACGCCGATGGCGAAATACAGAAGACCGCGCTTTTCATTTTCCGTCAGGGCTGTCATGTCGATTTCCGTTCGAATCCTTAGTTGTCTTCGGTGCAATGCGTGTCATCGGGGACGTGCCCCTGCGCCGGCTTACGGGTCATCACTACATACTTCGTGAATGCACCCTCCTCCTTGGGACCCCACGTGCGATACCAGGCAAGCCCATTTCCTTCGGGGACGACATAAGCCGCAACATCGCTGAATGCGGGGCACACCGGAAAACCGCCGCGCTCTTCGTTGTCGGCACAAAAGCGAAGGTAAAGCCGATCAGCCTTCCACTCGCCAAGTACCTTTCCCTCGTTCTCGCGAACCCGCGTGCCGTCAGACCAGGTTCCTTGTGCCGTCGATCCGCCCCCCGTCACGGTCAGTTCGACGAAGTGTCCGAAATTGCATTTGCTCCTGTACGCCCAATCACCCGCGACGCCTGCGACGTTTCCATGGATGCCTGGGCTGGCCACCCCACCCTTCGCCCGCTTCTCAAGCTCATCGGCCCGGAAGCTGGTCTGGGTGGTGGTGCACTGGTTCTTCACCACGGTGCCGGCGGGCACCGTGCACACGGTGTCGCGGCCGGTGATCCACTGGCGCTCCTCGTCGCGCAGCGCCTTGCGGCCCGCATCGTCGAGGGTCTTGGAAAGTGCCTTGTACGCGGCGTTGAGGCGCGCGTCCTGGGTGTCGTAGGCGGCGGTGGTGTCCTGCGGCGCGGCCGAGGCGGCGCCCGCGAGGCAGAGGGCCATGGTGCCGAGCCACCAGGCGCGCCCGCGGCGCGCCGTCGAATCCTTACACACGAGCATTGGAACTCCTGTTGAGGTCATCCTGTTCCCGCGCGGGAGGTTACCAGCGGGTTTGTGAAGGGGTCCGTGATGACCTCCACGTCGTGGCAACTTGGTCGCACCATACCTCGACGCAGGGGAGATTGGCGCCCGTCTTGGTGGTCGGCGGCGTCTCGGAATATCCGTCAGGGATGACTACCCGCGGCCGACCCGCGCTGGAGCAACACCTTTCCCCGATCGATAATCGCCCGGAATTCCTGGTTGGTTGCAGCCCAATCCACGACATCGACCTTCCACGGTAGATCCGATTCGGAAAATGCCTCGGAAAGTGCCGCTATGACGGCGATGGGCAATGGAGTTTCCGTCATGATGACCAGATCGAGATCAGAAAACGGCTTTGCGGTTCGCCTTGCGCGGGATCCGAACGCGAAGACATCCAGTGCCGACACATGCTTCCTGAGGATGCCGCTGACAATGCGCCATTGCGGCGCTTCAATCTCGATATCCGGTGTCATCACCTCATTCATGCGGCAGTGCGCAGGCTGCCAAGAAGGTGCCTGGCTTCTGCAAGGAAATCGGGGATACCCCCGACGACCTGCAGGGCGACCGCTTCAGCGTAAGTGTGGCTCGTACGCCCGCGCATATCGCGATAGTTGCGCCACGCCGGCCAATCACCCAGCAACAGGCCGCGCTCATTACCCGTGCGGATAAGGTCCTGGAATGTCATGCCATCGAACTCGGCGGGGTTTGCTGACGTTTTCTCGAGGAATCGCTTCAGCATCTTGTGGCTGATTTCATACGTGTACTCGAAACGCTGGATCAGGCCATCGCGAATCTGGTCGTCCGTGATGTCCTGCTCATAGCGCTGCAAGCCCTCGCCAAGCCGCCGCACGGCGCTTTCCAGAGGCGTAAGGTCGAGTGCTTCTTTGTCCACCTTGGTTCTCTCGCGACATGCCAGCCCTAAGTTTCGTGCATTCGGGGGAGAAAGCGGTAGCACCCTGCCGTTAGGCTGGGCCGGGGCCTGGGCCAGCCCGGCCTACGCCTGGCGGGGCTCCCCCGGCACCGCCAGCGCCATGAGCCGCTATCATGTAGGGCCAGCGTGCCACGGGTGGCGCGCACTGCCTACTTAGTTTCGGAAAATCATGGCTTTAGCAGAAGACATTGCCTCGGCCGCGGGGCATACGCCGTTCATGCGCCAGTACCTGGCCGCGAAGGCGGAACACCCGGATATCCTGCTGTTCTTCCGCATGGGCGATTTCTACGAGCTGTTCTACGACGACGCCCGCAAGGCGGCGCGGCTGCTCGATATCACGCTGACCCAGCGCGGCCAGTCGGCTGGCGCCCCCATCCCCATGGCGGGCGTGCCCTACCACGCCGTGGAAGGTTACCTGGCGCGCCTGGTGAAGCTTGGCGAATCCGTGGCCCTGTGCGAGCAGATCGGCGACCCGGCCACGTCCAAGGGGCCGGTGAAGCGCGAGGTGGTCCGCATCGTCACGCCGGGCACGGTCACCGATGCCGCACTGATGGAAGAGCGCCGCGACAACCTGCTGCTTTCCATCGCCGCAGGCCCGAAGGGCTACGGCATGGCCTGGGTGGATCTCTCCACGGGCCGTTTCCTGCTCACCGAAGCCGCCACGCCGGAGTCGCTCGCCGCCGAGCTGGCCCGCCTGCAGCCGGCGGAGACCCTCGTCAGCGAGGACGTGGCGTGGCCCAAGCTGGTCAGCGGCCTGCCCGGCCTGCGCAAGCGCCAGCCCTGGCACTTCGATGGCGATGCCGCGACGCGCGAGCTCTGCCGGTTCTTCAAGACCCGCGACCTGCGCGGGTTCGGCGTCGACGGCCTGCCGCTCGCGGTGGCGGCCGCGGGCTGCCTGCTGGGCTATGTGGAAGAAACCCAGAAAAGCGCGCTGCCGCACCTCACCGGCATGGCGGTGGAGAACGCCAGCGAAACGATCGCCATGGACGCCGCCACGCGCCGCAACCTGGAAATCGACACGCACCAGAGCGGCAATGTCGACAACACGCTGCTCGGCGTGCTCGATGAGACGGTCACGCCCATGGGCGCCCGCCTGCTGCGCCGCTGGCTGAACCGGCCCCTGCGCGACCGCACCCTGCTGCGCGGCCGCCACCAGGCCATCGGCAGCCTCATCGACGCGCGCCGCCACGGCACGCTGCGCGAGACGCTGCGCGGCGTGGGCGACCTGGAACGCATCCTGGCCCGCGTGGCGCTGCGTTCCGCGCGCCCACGCGACCTCTCCACGCTGCGCGATGGCCTGGCCGCGGCGCCCCGGCTGCGCGCGGAGATCGACGGCGTCGACAGCCCCCTGCTGCATGAACTGGTGCAACGCATCGGCGACCACGCCGACACCGCCGCCCTGCTCGCGCGCGCCGTCATCGAGCAGCCGCCCGTGCTGCTGCGCGACGGTGGCGTGCTGGCCGATGGCTACGACGACGAACTCGACGAGCTGCGCCGCCTTTCCACCAACGCCGACCAGTTCCTGGTCGACATGGAGGAGCGCGAGAGAGCCGCCAGCGGCATCCCCACGCTGAAGGTGGGCTACAACCGCGTGCACGGGTATTACATCGAGATCACCAAAGCGCAGGCGGAGAAGGCACCCACGCATTACACGCGCCGGCAGACGACGAAGAACGCCGAGCGCTACATCACCGAGGAACTGAAGCAGTTCGAGGACAAGGTGCTCTCGGCGAAGGAACGCTCTCTGATGCGCGAGCGCGCGCTGTATGAGCTGCTGCTCGACAAGCTCACCAACCAGTTGCCCGCGCTGAAACTCGCCGCCTCGGCGATGGCCGAGCTCGACGTGCTGGCCAACCTCGCCGAGCGTGCCGAAACGCTCGACTGGGCGCAGCCCGTGCTCACCGATGTGCCGGGCATCCACATCGAGCGCGGCCGCCACCCCGTGGTGGAGAAGGTGCGCGACGAGCCGTTCGAACCGAACGACCTGTGCCTGGAAAAAACGCGCCGCATGCTGGTCATCACCGGCCCGAACATGGGTGGTAAATCGACCTACATGCGCCAGAACGCGCTGATCGTGCTGCTCGCCCACGTGGGCAGCTACGTGCCCGCGTCGGCCGCCACCATCGGCCCCATCGATCGCATCTTCACCCGCATCGGCGCGGGCGACGACCTGTCGCGCGGGCAATCCACCTTCATGGTGGAGATGAGCGAGACGGCGAATATTTTGCACAACGCTACCGACTGCAGCCTCGTGCTGATGGACGAGGTGGGCCGCGGCACCAGCACCTACGATGGCCTGTCGCTCGCGCGCGCCGCCGCCGTGCACCTCGCGGCCACCAGCTGCGCGTTCACGCTGTTCGCCACGCATTACTTCGAGCTCACCGAGCTCGCCGGCGAATACCGCACCATCGCCAACGTGCACCTCGACGCCGTGGAGTACGGCGAGCAGCTGGTGTTCATGCACACGGTGAAGGATGGCCCGGCCAACCGCAGCTTCGGCCTGCAGGTGGCAGCCCTGGCCGGCCTGCCGAAGACCGTCATCGCCGATGCCCGCCGCTACCTGGCCGCGCTGGAACAAGGCCATGAAGTGACCGCCGCCGTCGCCGCCCCCGCCCACCCCGCGCCGCAGATGGGCCTGTTCGCCCCGCCGCTGCCCTCGCCCGTCGAAGAAGCCCTGCGCGGCGTGGACCCCGACGACCTGAGCCCGCGCGAGGCGCTGGAGCAGCTCTACAAGCTGCGCAAGATGCTGAGGTAGGAGCCCACACCGTGGGCGACAGCTTTTCTCGAGGAGCAACAGGGCCTGTGGCTCTGTCGCTACACGCGTCGCCCACGGGGTGGGCTCCTACACTGGCGCAGCGACAGGCGTGGCGATAGCTGCGGGCTATCGGCGTGATTCGAACAATCGAATTCCCATGGGGGAACGCGGGGCCTACAGTGCAACCGTCGCGGCGCCCATCGACTCTCCATCATCGGCGCCGTGATGCCTTCCGCCCCGCCTCGAGAATTCAGCAGCCCGGTGGCCGGGGCGGAAGGCGCGTTTCTAGTAGCCCTTGTTGCTCGTGACCCCGCCCAGGCCATAGTGCCGGGCTTCGATCAGGGTCCGCATCAGCACGATGAACAGGTCGGCGCTGAATAGCGAGAGATAGTGCACGCCCCAGAGTGTGTCGCCGTTGGCGTCCAGCAGGCGCAGCGAGCCTGAGCTGGTGCCCTCGTCCACCGACGCGATGTCGGCGAGGGGGATGACGTGGTCCGCGAACTCCACGCCCAGCGAGCTCAGCACGAAGGCCTTCGCGTCGACATCGCTTGGCAGCGTGCGGCGGTCGCGGCGCGCCTTCCGTTCATCATCCGATACGGTGTGGAAGACCACGCCCTCGCCCGCCTCCAGCGCGCGCAAGGTCACGGCGCCGCGCTCGCGCAACTGGCCTTCGATGATCGCGCCGCGCAGGCGGAACGCGTTGCCGACGCTATCGAGCACGTAAGCCCACGGCGAGGCCGCATCGCGGCGGAAGGCCAGCGCGTTGACCAGCCCACCGTGGTGGCCCGTGCGGTAGAGGTAAAGGTCGCCCATCGCGGCGAAGGGCACGAAGTCGTCGCTGCGCGTGCGGGTGTGGTGCACCACCACGCCGCGCTCGTGCAGCGCCAGAACCACCTTCGGCTCCATCGCCTTCCACGCCACGGCGAGCACGAGGCTGATGCCGCAGCACACGGCGGCAGCCGAGGTGGCGCCGGGGTGCGCATCGAGCGGCCCGCCGCCGGCGGCGATGAGTGGCACCGCGATGCCGATGGCCAGGAAGATGGCGGCCATCGCCAGCACGATGGCATGCGCTCGCGTCCGGCCATGGCGGCTGACTAGCCGGCCGGGTGCGATGCCTGACGCTGGAACCATGCGAATCCCTCCGCCGGTGGGGGACGCACCGGGCCCGATGAGGCTACAAAATCACAGGGCGCAATGAAAGTTCTTGTGGGAGCCCACGCCGTGGGCGACATCGTTTCGCCGAGCGCATCAGGTCCTGTGGCTCTGTCGCGAAAGGCGTCGCCCACAGTGTGGGCTCCTACATCGGTGGGTTAGAGGGTCTTTTTCAGGTCCGTGATAAGGCGGCGGTCGCGTTTATCGGGGCGCTGGTCGGGGCGCAGCAGCGCACCGCCCGTGAGGCGGCGGTCGTCGCGGCGGCGTTCGCGCTCGGCGACGCTTTCCGCGGTTTCCTGGTAGAGCTTCTGCGCCTCGGGCGCGGGGCCGCGTTTTTCAGCCAGGCCGGCCACGACGCAGGCCAGCCGTTCCTCGCCGCGGGTGATGCGCAGCTGGTCGCCCACGTGCACCGTCTTCGCCGGTTTGCAGGCGGCGCCGTTGAGCTCCACCTTGCCGCCGTCGATGGCCTGTTTGGCCAGGCTGCGGGTCTTGAAGAAGCGCGCGGCCCATAGCCACACGTCGGCGCGGACGCCTGCGTTCGTCACGGTCTCGGTCATGCAGGCAGTGTGCGGCCGCCCGGGCGTAAACCCAAGCGTCAGGCCGGCAGGAACAGGTTGCCCAGTGGAATCGTGGCCAGCGAGATGAGGATGCCCGCGCCCAGCACGGTATTCGCCAGGCGCAGCTCCAGGCCGTGCTGGTCGGCGAGGATGGCCGCGGAGATCATCGGCGCCATGGCCGCCTGCAGCACGCCCACCGTGAGGATGACGCCACCCACGCCCGCCGCGAGGCCAAGGCCCAGGGCCAATAGCGGCGCAAGCACCAGCTTCCAGCCCAGGCCGGCCAACAGCGCCCCCGCCTGCTCGCGCTGCAGGTGCAGCTTGAACTGCAGGCCCACGGAGAACAATGCCAGCGGGGTCAGCGTCTGCCCTATCTGCATGAGCAGCTTGTCGACCGCCGCGGGCCAGCCGCCGGCCACGCCCACGAGCACGCCAAGCAGGAGGCAAAGGAAGGGCGGGAACGTCAGCACCCGCTTCGCGATCAGCGCGCCGCTGGCGCCCTTGCCTGAATACATCGACGCCACGACGATGCCGCCCGCGGCCAGCAGCGGAAAGCAGCCCAGCTGGTCGGCGATGACGGCCACGGACAGGCCGGCCTTGCCATGCAGGGCCTCCATCATCGGGTAGCCCATGAACGACGTGTTGCCGAGGCCGCACACCAGCGTGAGGCAGCCGACGCGCTGCGGCGACCAGTGGAGCAGGCGCCCCAACACCGCGAACACCGCCCATGCGCCGAAGAACGCCAGCCACATTGCCGCCACCGGGAACCACAGGTGCGCGTCCACGGTGACATGCGGCACCAGGCCCAAGACCAACGCCGGCAGCGCGATGTTCAGCACCCACCAGTTGATGCCCGGGACGATGCCCTCGGGCAGGTTGGCGTAGCGCCGGCAGAGGATGCCGAGGGCGAGGCAGACGAAGAGGATGAGTAGCGCGGACATGGGGAGACGATACCCGGTAGGAGCCCACCCTGTGGGCGACAGCCTTTCGCGAAGAGCTGTCGCCCACAGGGTGGGCTCCTACACGGGCGGGTATGGGCTTTAGCCCAGCAGCACGCGGTTCATGCGCTGCACGAAGCCGGCCGGGTCGGCGAGCTGCGCGCCGGCCGTGATCTCGGCCTGTTCGAGGAGCAGGTTGGCGAGGTCGCCGGCCTTGGCGTCGTCGGTTTCACCGGCGAGGCGCTTCACCAGCGGGTGCCCGGGGTTGAGCTCGAGCGCCGGCTTCGATTCGGGCACGTCCTGGCCGGCTTCGCGCAGCAGGCGGGCCAGGTGCGGGGCGAGGTCGAAATCCGACAGCGCCAGGCACGACGGCGAATCGGTGAGGCGCGCGGACACACGCACATCGCCCACCTTGTCGCCGAGCAGGCCCTTGGCACGCTCGAGCAGCGGCGCGGCGGCCGTGTTCGCGGCTTCCTGCTTCGCCTTGTCGGCTTCGTCGAGCGGGAAATCGCCCTTGGCCACGTTGCGCAGGCGCTTGCCTTCGTATTCGGTGAGGTAGCCAAGCATCCACTCGTCGATGCGATCGGACATGAGCAGCACTTCGATGCCCTTGGCCTTCAACGCCTCGATCTGCGGGCTGCCGGCGGCCGCCGCGTAGCTATCGGCCGTGACGTACCAGATTGCATCCTGGCCCACGGCCATGCGGCCGATATAGTCGTCGAGCGAGACGTTCTTCTCCGCGCCCTCGCCCTTGGTCGAGGCGAAACGCAGCAGCTTCGCGATGCGCTCGCGGTTGGCGGCGTCCTCGACGATGCCTTCCTTCAGCGTGTTGCCGAAGCCGGCGAGGAACGTGGCGAACTTCGCCGGCTCGTCGCGCGACACCTTGTCGAGCAGGTCGAGCACGCGCTTCACGCAGGCAGCCTTGATCTTCTCCAGTTGGCGGTTCTGCTGCAGGATCTCGCGGCTCACGTTCAGCGGCAGGTCGTCGGCATCCACCACGCCACGCACGAAACGCAGGTAGTTGGGCAGCAGCTCTTCCGCGGCGTCCATGATGAAGACGCGCTTGATGTACAGCTTCAGGCCCTTCCGCTCCTCGCGGCCGCCACCCATCATCATGTCGAACGGCGGCTGCTCGGGCACGTACAGCAGCGTGGTGAAGCTTTGGCTGCCCTCCACGCGGTTGTGCGCCCACGCGAGCGGGTCGTTGAAATCGTGGCCCAGCGCCTTGTAGAAGTTGATGTACTCCTCGTCGGTGATCTCGCTCTTCGGCCGTGCCCACAGCGCCGAGGCGGAGTTCACCGTCACCCATTCCGTCGGGTCGGGCTTGCCGTCCTTGTCTTCCGGCATGCGGATGGGGAACGCCACGTGGTCGGAATACTTGGTGACCAGCTGGCGCAGCTGCCAGCCCTTGAGGAACTCATCCTCGCCATCCTTCAGGTGCAGCACCACGGTGGTGCCGCGCTCGGTGATGTTGGCTTCCTCGAGGGTGTACTCGCCCTTGCCGTCGCTCTCCCAGCGCACGCCGGCCTCGGTGGGCTGGCCCGCGTGGCGGGTGATGACGGTGACCTTGTCGGCCACGACGAACGCGGAGTAGAAGCCCACGCCGAACTGGCCGATGAGGCGCGAATCGGCCTTCTGCTCGCCCGAAAGGGCCTCGAGGTAACGGCGGGTGCCGGAGCTGGCGATGGTGCCGATATTGGCGACCACGTCCTCGCGGGTCATGCCGATGCCGTTGTCGCGCACGCTGATGGTGCGGGCATCCGGGTCCCACGTGACCTGGATGCGCAGCTCGGCGTCCTCGGTGACGAGGCCGGGGTGGGCGATGGCCTCGAAGCGCAGCTTGTCGCAGGCGTCGGAGGCGTTGGAGATGAGCTCGCGGAGGAAGATTTCCTTGTGCGAGTAGAGGGAGTGGGTGACCAGGTGGAGCACCTGGGCCACTTCGGCTTCGAATTTGCGGGTTTCCTGGCTCACGGGGCCGTTCCTTCAGGGTAGGACAGACCCTGAATTATGGGGACAGGCGCCGCCAGGAAAAAGGGCGGGGGTGGGAGATGAGTGGTGGGAGTGGCAGCAGGAGGCCACTCCCACCACCCACTACCCATCTCGCGCGATCACCGAGCCGCCTGCAGCGCCGCGATGCGCTCCTCGATCGGCGGGTGGCTCATGAACAGCCGCTTCACACCCGACGCCAGGTGCCCGGAAATGCCGAACGCCTGGATCGTCTGCGGCAGGGTCGTGTCGCCGTGGTTGCCCGACAGCCGCTGCAGGGCCGAGACCATCGATGCGCGGCCGGCCAGGTTCGCACCCGCCGCGTCGGCACGGAACTCGCGCCAGCGCGAGAACCACATGACGATCATGGAGGCGAATAGGCCGAACACGATCTGCAGCACCATCACCGTCACGAAATAACCGATGCCGCCCTCGCCTTCGCGTTCGCGGCCGCCGCTGAGCCAGCTGTCGATGAGCCGCCCGACGATGCGGGCTGCGATGATCACCAGGGTGTTCAGCACGCCCTGGATAAGCGTGAGCGTCACCATGTCGCCGTTGGCCACGTGGCCGATCTCGTGGCCGAGCACCGCGGAGACCTGCTCGCGGTCCATCTGCTGGAGCAGGCCCGTGCTGACGGCCACCAGTGCGTTGTTGCGCGACATGCCGGTGGCGAACGCGTTCATCTCGGGGGCGTCGTAGACGGCCACCTCGGGCATGCCGATGCCGGCTTTCTCGGCGTGGCGGCGGACGGTCTCCAGCAGCCAGCGCTCGGTTTCGTTGCGCGGCTCGGTGATGACCTGGGCGCCCGTGCTCATCTTGGCCATCCACTTCGAGATGGCGAGGGAGATGAAGGCGCCGCCCATGCCGAAGATGGACGCGAAGACGATGAGGCCACCCATGCCCATGCCGCGCTGGGCAGCCCACTGGTCGACACCCAGGAGGTGGCAAACGATGGAGAGCAGCGCGATGACCGCGATGTTGGTGGCGAGGAAAAGGACGATGCGTTTGAACATGGTTTCTCTCTCAAAGCGGCTGGCTATGTGGCGCCGCCAATGCCTAAGTTTTCGGGGCGGAGACTGAATGATTCAATGCCCGGAGGCCCCGCGCCATGCCGTGCGCGGGCCGCACGGCAGGGTGATCGCCTACACTGTCGCGGTCGCGTCGTTGACGCCGTGAGAAACGTCTCAACCTGTGTCACATTTCCACGTATGAGCTACCGCGGACGCTTCGCGCCGTCGCCCACCGGCGTCCTGCATTTTGGATCGCTGGTGGCGGCCGTCGGCAGCTGGCTGGTGGCTCGCCACCACGGCGGCGCGTGGCTGCTGCGAGTGGAAGACATCGACCCGCCGCGCGAGGTTCCCGGTTCGGCCCAAAGCATCCTCCGCGCGCTGCCTGCGTTTGGCATGGCGGGCGACGCGCCGGCGGTGTTCCAGTCGCGCCGCGGCGAGGCGTACGACGCAGCATTCCGCGCATTAAAGGATGGCGGCCATCTTTTCCCTTGCTGGTGCAGCCGCGCCGACCTCGCCGCCCACGGGGGCCTGCACCGCGACGGCCACTGCATCGCCGCGCCCGATGCCTCCCGGCCACCGGCGTGGCGACTGCGGTCGCCTGACCGGACCATCGCGTGGCACGACGACCTTCAGGGGCCGCAGGAAGAAAACCTGCGCGAGGTGGCGGGCGACTTCGTCATCCGCCGCGTCGAAGGCCTGTGGGCCTACCAGCTTGCCTGCGTGGTGGACGACGCGTTCCAGGGCGTCACCCACGTGGTGCGCGGGGCCGACCTGCTCGATTCCACGGCCCGGCAGCTTTACCTGCAGGAACTGCTCGGCCTGCCCCGCCCCGGCTACCTGCACCTGCCGCTGGTGGTGGATGCGGCGGGCCGCAAGCTCTCCAAATCGGACAAAGCCCTCCCTGTCGACCCCGCCGACCCGCTGCCGGCCCTGCGCCAGGCGCTGGCGTGGCTGGGG
>NZ_JZRB01000038.1 GCF_000964085.1 Luteibacter yeojuensis | reverse complement strand
CTACGGCCCGGTCCGCAGGTCCGCGACTGGCGGCCCCAGGGGCCCACCCGCCACCGACTGGCGACACCGCACCAGCCTTAGGCGGCGCAAGCCGCTCGAACCACGCATCCGCGCATGCGGATGAACCGACGCCACCGCGCGTTGCAGCACTGGCTCGCGCAAAAAAACAGATCAACGTCAAGTCAAAGCGCGTCAGCCGAGCCGTTGACAACCTGCTCCAGCTGGTCGCCGGTAGCCCCCAGCTCTTCGATGATCCGCTGCAGCTCGCGCTCGTCGAGGTAGTCGTAGGGGCGGTTCTCGCACAGGTGCAGGTAGGGCGAGCCGTCGAGGTCGGCCTCGGCCAGGTAGCCGGTGCGCTGCTCCCAGTTGAAGCGCAGGCAGCGGCGGGCGTCCAGCCCGGCAAGCGGGCCCACGGGGGTGGAGACGCGCAGGAAGCGCTGGCCATCGGCGTCTTCCAGTTCCGCCAGGTAGATGCCCTGGTGGCGGCCATCGGGCAGCTCCAGGTCGAAGCTGATGACGTACGGCTCGTTCTGCCGCAGCTTGTGGACGGCGCCCACGTGGGAGCGGATTGCCTCGAAGTGACGCATGGCCTGGCCTTGGGCTCGGATCGTGGAGCACCGATGGTACGCTCGTCGTGTTTCGATTGGCATGCACGAACCTGCGATGACCACTGACGCCCCCACTGACGAGCTGGACGACGACGAGGCCCGCGCCCTGCGCGCGCAACGGATCATCGAGGCGGTCGCCGCGATACCCCCTGGCCGCGTGGCCAGTTATGGCGCCATCGCCGCCCGCGCCGGCTACCCCGGCCGCGCCCGCCTCATTGGCCGGGTGCTGGGTGATGCCCCCAACCGCCCCGACCTGCCCTGGCACCGCGTGCTGCGGGCCGATGGCCGCATCGGCATCCCCGCGGGCACGCGGGGGTACCGGGAGCAGGTGAAGCGGCTGAAGGCGGAAGGCGTGACCGTGAAGGACGGCCGCGTGCCGATGAGCGCGTTCGGCCTGGACCATGACCTGGATCGCGCCATCTGGGGCTTCCCGGGCGGCTAGCGGTACACCACCTCGACCACCCGCCACCGCACGGCCGGGTCGCGGGCCACGGCGTAATCGAACAACGGCACCCCGGCAAGGCGGGACGCCGGCACCTCGCGGCCAGTCGATGCGACGCCCTGGCGGCAGGGCGGGGCTGCCGCCGTGTTCGCCACGGCGCAGGTCGGTTCGCGGATGGCGCCCGCGAAGATGAGCGTGCCCCCGCTCGCGACGGCCGGGGCGGCCGCGACGGCGAAGGGTGCAAGTACGGTGGCGATGCGCATGGTGGGACCCCCTTGGAACGCGCCGGAAAAAGCCGGCGGCTGGCGGGCCGGTGGCCCGGCTCCATTGCGCGCCCGGCGAGCACGTAGAGGCAATCGCCGTCGGCTGATGTCGGTGTAGGCCTACGCCGATTGCAGTGTAGGCCGACAGACCGCGCGGGCCGGTTTGGTAGCATTGCGGCATGCAGTCCTCCGCCCTCGATCTCCTCCATTCCGTCTTCGGTTACCCCGCGTTCCGTGGCCAGCAGCAAGCCATCGTCGAGGAGGTCGCCGGTGGTGGCGACGCCCTGGTGCTCATGCCCACGGGCGGCGGCAAGTCGCTCTGCTACCAGATCCCCGCGCTCATGCGCTACGGCACCGGCATCGTCGTGTCGCCGCTCATCGCGCTGATGCAGGACCAGGTCGATGCCCTGATCGAAGCCGGCGTCAGGGCGCGCTATCTCAATTCCAGCCTCGACGCGCTCACCCAGCGCGAGGTGGAAGACAAACTGCTCGCCGGCGAGCTCGACATGCTCTACGTGGCGCCGGAGCGCCTGCTCACGCCGCGCTTCCTCGCGCTGCTCGATCGCATCCCCATCGCCGTGTTCGCCATCGACGAAGCGCATTGCGTCTCGCAGTGGGGCCATGATTTCCGGCCCGAGTACCGCGAACTCACCATCCTGCACGAGCGTTTCCCCGAGGTGCCGCGCATCGCGCTCACGGCCACCGCCGACGAGCGCACCCGCGAAGAGATCGTCGAGCGCCTGCGCCTGCACGCGGCGCGCCGTTTCGTCGCCAGCTTCGACCGGCCCAACATCCGCTACCGCGTGGCGCCGAGGCAAAACGCGCGCCGCCAGCTCCTCGATTTCCTCGACGCGCACCGTGGCGATGCGGGCATCGTCTATTGCCTCAGCCGGCGCAAGGTGGACGAGACCGCCGCGTGGCTCGCCGAGGCGGGCGTCGACGCGCTGCCGTACCACGCGGGCCTCGATGCCGAGACCCGGCAGCGCCACCAGCAGCGTTTCCTGCGCGAGGACGCCATCGTCATGGTCGCCACCGTCGCGTTCGGCATGGGCATCGACAAACCCGACGTGCGTTTCGTGGCCCATCTCGACCTGCCACGCAGCATGGAGGGCTACTACCAGGAAACCGGCCGCGCCGGCCGCGATGGCCTGGCCGCCGAGGCGTGGATGGTCTATGGCCTGGGCGATGTCGTCACCATGAGCCAGATGATCGCCCAGTCCGAATCGGGCGACGACCGCAAGCGCATCGAGCGCCTCAAGCTCGATACGTTGCTCGGTTACGCGGAGGCCACGCGCTGCCGCCGCCAGCTGCTGCTCGAGGCGTTCGCCGAAACCCATCCGGGCCACTGCGGCAACTGCGACAACTGCCTCGTGCCGCCAAAAACCTGGGACGCCACGCTCGCCGCGCAAAAGGCCATGTCGGCCATCTACCGCAGTGGCCAGCGCTACGGCGCGGGCCACCTCATCGAAATCCTGCGTGGCGAAGCAGGCGATCGCGTCCGCGACCTGGGCCACGACAAGCTCAGCGTCTTCGGCGTGGGGGCCGACATGGATGCCACGCAGTGGCGCTCGGTGTTCCGCCAGCTGCTGGCCGCCGGCCTTGTCGAGGCCGATCCCGAGGGCTACGGCACGCTGCGCCTTTCCGCGCTGAGCGGCCCGGTGCTGAAGGGCGAGCGCCCCGTGCAACTGCGCGAGGATGCCCGGCCCGCGAAGGGCCGCCGCACGCGCAGCAGCGCGCCGGCCGGTGGCAGCTCGCTGGGCATCGAGGCTACCGAGGAGCCCCTGTGGAACGACCTGCGCCGCGTCCGCGCCGAGCTGGCCAAGGCCCATGGCGTGCCTGCCTACGTCATCTTCCACGACGCCACGCTGCTCGCCATGCTGCGCTCGCTGCCACAGGATGAAAGCGAACTCGCCGCCATCAGCGGCGTGGGCGACAGCAAGCTCAAGAAATACGGCAAAGACTTTCTTGCCGTCCTCACCGCCGCCGAATAGACCACGCCAACCGGTTCATTCGCTATCGCGAATGAACCGACACCAAGGCAGGACGAGTGCGATGAGTATATTCTCAAGTCCTGAAATTTATTAGAGAAATCCCGCCCCGGCGCTTGCATCCGCAACGCCTTATCCCCAACCCTAAGGTGATAAAGGGAGCCCCCATGCACGACGCCACGCCACTCATCGCCACCATCGTCGGGGGCCTCGTCCTCGCCTTCATCTTCGGCGCGCTTGCGCACCGTGTCCGCCTGCCGGTGATCGCGGGTTACCTCGTCGCCGGCGTGGTCGCCGGGCCGTTCACCCCGGGCTACGTGGCCGATGCGCACATCGCGCAGGAACTGGCCGACCTGGGCGTCATCCTGCTGATGTTCGGCGTGGGCCTGCATTTCTCGCTCAAAGACCTCCTCGCGGTAAAGAACATCTCGATACCGGGCGCGGCCGTGCAGATGGGCGTGGCCACTGGCCTGGGCATGTTGCTTGGCTGGATGCTCGGCTGGCCCATGGCGCAGGGGTTCGTCTTCGGCCTGGCGCTGTCGGTGGCCAGCACCGTCGTGCTGCTGCGCGCGATGGAAGAACGCCGCCTGCTCGACAGCGACCGGGGCCGCATCGCGGTGGGCTGGCTCATCGTCGAAGACCTCGCCATGGTGCTGGCCCTGGTGTTGCTGCCGGCGCTCGCGGGCTTCCTTGGCGGCAACGCCGGGGGCGCGGCCACGCCCACCACCGGTGAACTCGTGCAGACCGTCGCCATCACCATCGGCAAGGTGGTGCTCTTCGTCGCGGTGATGCTCGTCATCGGCAAGCGCGCCATCCCGTGGATGCTGCAGGCGGTCTCGGGTACCGGCTCGCGCGAGCTGTTCCGCCTCGCCGTGCTCGCCATCGCGCTGGGCGTGGCGTTTGGCGCGGCGCACCTGTTCGATGTCAGCTTCGAGCTGGGCGCGTTTTTCGCGGGCATGATGATGGGTGAATCGAAACTGTCGCAGCAGGCGGCGGAAGAGACGCTGCCGCTGCGCGATGCGTTCGCCGTGCTGTTCTTCGTTTCCATCGGCATGCTGTTCAACCCGCATATCCTCGTGCAGCAGCCGTGGCTGGTGCTCGCCGCGTGCTTCATCATCATCGTGGGCAAGTCGGTCGCCGCGTTCGCCATCGTGCGCCTGTTCGGCCGCCCCACCAAGACCGCGCTCACTATCGCCACCAGCCTCGCGCAAATCGGCGAGTTCTCCTTCATCCTCGCTGGCCTTGGCGTATCGCTCGGCCTGCTCAGCGAAGAAGCGCGCGATATCCTCCTCGCCGCCGCCATCGTCTCCATCCTCGTCAACCCGCTGCTGTTCGTCGCACTCGACCGCTGGGTGGCGAAGCACGACGCCGATGCGCCCGACGAGCACCCCGACATGCGCGGCCACACCGTGCTGGTAGGCTTCGGCCGCGTGGGCCGCCGCGTGTTCGCGGAGCTGCAGGCAACCGGCGCGCCGGTGCTCGTCATCGAGACCGATGAAGACGCCGTGCGCGACCTGCGCGAGCACGGCGGTGCCGACATCGTCATCGGCAACGCCGCCGCCGCCCCCGTCCTCGCCGAAGCGAACCTCGGCTCGGCCCGCGCGCTCATCGTGACGGTGCCCGATCCCTTCGAAGGCGGCCAGGTGGTACGCGCCGCGCGCGCGGCCCGCCCCGATCTCCCCATCGTCGCGCGCGCCCACTCGCCCGATTGCGTCAGCCACCTCGCGGGGCTGGGTGCCAGTGAGGTCGTGTACGGCGAACAAGAGCTGGCACGCAGCATGTTCGAGGCGGCGCAGCCCAGGCCCGCGCATGGGGGGCACTAGGCCCACGCCCGGTCGGCGCTGCCACGGCACGCATTCGCAAGACTTTGCCGGATACATCGCCCTAACGTCCCGCTGGCTACCGTTGTCCGGTTAGCCCACTGCGAATCGGAGGAACGATGGCATCCCGGATCGAAGACTACGCCATGCTCGGTAACTGCCGTAGCGCCGCCCTGGTGGCGCGCAACGGCTCCATCGACTGGCTGTGCCTGCCACGCTTCGATTCCGCCGCGGCCTTCGCGGCGCTGCTGGGCGACGAGGATAACGGGCGCTGGTCGCTTGCCCCCGCCGACCCGGACGCCACCAGCACGCGGCAATACATCGACGGCAGCCTCGTCCTCGAGACCACCTGGACCACCGCCACGGGCAAGGCCAAGGTCATCGACTTCATGCCGTTCGCGGGCGAGCAGGTGGGTGTCACCCGCGTGGTTATCGGGCTCGAGGGGCGCGTGGATTTCGAAAGCCGCCTGAAGGTGCGCTTCGACTACGGCAACGCGCTGCCATGGGTCACCACGCTCGAGGATGGCACGCTCACCGCCATCGCCGGCCCCGACATGATCGTGCTGCGCACGCCGGTCGAGATCGAAGGCGAGGGCATGGAGAGCGTGGCCCGCTTCCAGGTCGGTGCCGGCGACCGCGCGCCTTTCGTCATGGCATGGGGCCCCTCGCACCTGCCGCCGCCCGAGCCGCTTGATCCGCGCATCGCGCTGGAACAGGCGCTGGAGTTCTGGGGGGAGTGGTCGGGCCATTGCAATGCCAGCGGCGAATGGAGCGAGGTGGTGCGCCGCTCGCTCGTCGTGCTGAAAGGCCTCAGCTACCAGCCCACGGGCGGCATCGTCGCCGCGCCCACCACTTCACTGCCCGAGCAGTTCGGCGGCGAGCGTAACTGGGATTACCGCTTCTGCTGGGCGCGCGACGCCACGTTCGTGCTTTCCGCGCTGGTCAACGCCGGCTACCACGACGAGGCCAGCGCGTGGCGCGACTGGGTACGCCGCGCGGTGGCCGGTTCGCCTGGCCAGCTGCAGGTGCTGTATGGCCTGGCGGGCGAGCGCCGGCTCGAGGAATACGAAGTGACCTGGCTTGCCGGCTACGAAGGCGCCAAGCCCGTGCGCGTCGGCAATGCCGCCTCGAACCAGTTCCAGCTCGATATCTTCGGCGAGCTCGTCGGTGCGTTCTCGCACGCCATGAAGCACGGCGTGGTGCTGCACCCCGAGGCCGATAACGTGCAGGCGGTGTTCCTCGACCACCTGGCCAACATCTGGCGGCACCCCGATGAAGGCATCTGGGAGATCCGCGGCGAGCCGCGGCACTTCGTGCATTCCAAGGTTATGGCGTGGCTGGCGTTCGCCCGCGCCGCCGAGCAACAGCGCGAGGGCCTCGACCCGCATTACGTGAAGCACTGGCGCAGCATCGCCGAGGAGATCAAGGCCGATATCCTCGCCAAGGGCGTCGACCCCGAG
Organism: Luteibacter yeojuensis; assembly: GCF_000964085.1. Taxonomy (GTDB): domain Bacteria; phylum Pseudomonadota; class Gammaproteobacteria; order Xanthomonadales; family Rhodanobacteraceae; genus Luteibacter; species Luteibacter yeojuensis_A. The sequence continues at coordinate 4,314 of NZ_JZRB01000038.1, read as the reverse complement.
CGTGGCTGCTTCACGCAGTCGTACGGCTCGAAGGAGCTGGACGCCAGCCTGCTCCTCGTCACGCTCACCGATTTCCTGCCCGCCGACGATCCGCGCATGGTCGCCACGGTGAAAGCCGTGGAAGAAGACCTGCTCGTCGATGGCTTTGTCCGCCGCTACGACACCCGCAGCGGCGTCGACGGGCTACCGCCGGGCGAGGGCGAGTTCCTTCCGTGCAGCTTCTGGCTGGTCGAAAACTACGTGGCGCAAGGCCGCATGGCCGAAGCCCGCGCGTTGTTCGAACGCCTGGTAGGCCTCACGAACGACCTCGGCCTGCTCGCGGAGGAGTACGATCCACGGTCGAAGCGCCTGCTGGGCAATTTCCCGCAAGCCTTTTCGCATGTCGCACTGGTCAATGCCGCCTTTAGCCTGGCGCATGGCTACAGTGCCACAGCCGACATCCACGCCACCCCCGAATCCAACGCCCCCCAAGGAGTCCGTGCATGAGCCAAGCCCAACCGAAGCGCGCCACCTCCCGCGCTCACCCGGCCGACCCGTGTACCGTCGTGATCTTCGGCGCCGCCGGCGACCTCACCAGCCGCCTGGTGGTGCCCGCGCTCTACAACATGCGCCGCACCGGCCTGCTTTCCGATAACTTCGCCATCGTGGGCTTCAACCACGGCAAGATGAGCGACAACGCCTGGAAGGGCAACCTGCGCACCTCGCTGGAGCGCTACGTCTCCGGCGCCGGCCAGCGCCTCGACGAAGAGGCCTGGGGCTGGCTCAGCAGCCAGATGACGTATTTCCAGGGCGATTTCGACGACGCGTCGTCGTTCCACGCGCTGGCCACGAAGCTCAAGGACATCGACCGCCGCCGCGGCACCCAGGGCAACGTGCTGTTCTACCTCGCCACGCCCGAGCGTTTCTTCGGCGATGTGATCGAGCAGCTGCGCGACGCCGGCCTCACCGACGATGGTGGCGCCGATAGCGGCACCTGGCGCCGCGTCATCATCGAGAAGCCGTTCGGCCACGACCTGCACTCGGCCCAGGCGCTCAACGAGCGCGTGCTGAAGGTGCTGCGCGAGGACCAGATCTACCGCATCGACCACTTCCTGGGCAAGGAGACGGTGCAGAACATCATGGCCTTCCGCTTCGCCAACGGCCTGTTCGAGCCCATATGGAACCGCGACCGCATCGACCACGTGCAGATCACCGTGGCCGAAACCGTGGGCGTGGAACGCCGTGGCTCGTTCTACGAACAGACCGGCGCGCTGCGCGACATGGTGCCGAACCACCTCTTCCAGCTGCTGGCCATGGTGGCCATGGAGCCGCCCACCTCGTTCGATGCCGAAGCCGTGCGCACGCGCAAGGCCGAAGTGATCGAAGCCATCCGGCCCATCCTCCCCGAGGACGCCGTGCGCGGCCAGTACGGCCCCGGCGCGGTCAATGGCGAACTCGCGCGCGCCTACCGCGACGAACCCGACGTGGCATCCGATTCGGTCACCGAAACCTTCGTGGCCATGAAGCTCGCCATCGATACCTGGCGCTGGTCGGGCGTGCCGTTCTTCCTGCGCACCGGCAAGCACATGGGCCGGCGCACCACCGAGATCGCCATCCGCTTCAAGAGCGCGCCCATGGCGCCGTTCCGCGGCACCGGCATGGACGCGTTCGGCCCCGATTGGCTGGTGCTGCAGATCCAGCCGGATGAAGGCATCTCGCTGCAGTTCGACGTGAAGCGCCCCGGCCCGCGCGTGGAACTCGCGCCCGTGCGCATGGATTTCAAATACGCCGACTGGTTCCGCGCCGAACCGAACGTGGGCTACGAGACCCTGCTGTACGACTGCATGACCGGCGATGCCACGCTGTTCCAGCGCGCCGACATGGTCGAGGCCTGCTGGCGCGCCGTGCAGCCCATCATCGACGACTGGCACCAGCGCATCCCGGCCGACTTCCCCAACTACGCCTCCGGCAGCGCCGGCCCGGCCTCGTCCGATACGCTGCTCGCCATGGGCGGCCGCTCATGGCGCCCGCTCAACACCGGCGCGGAACCCGCCCGCCGCGCGGCCCGCCAGAAGGCCGACGCCGGCCAGGCCCCGCAACTGGCGACGAAAGAACCCGCCAAGCCGTCGCGCGCCAAGCGTGCCGCGGCGAAGAAGACGTTGCGCAAGGCTTCGGTGAAGAAGGCCGCGCCGGCGAAGAAGGTCGCGGTGAAAAAAGTCACCTCGAAAAAGGCCGCCGCGAGTAATGCACCGAAGAAGCGCGTCGCAGCGGCCCGCAAGGCCACGGCGACAAAACGCAGATAATCGGTCGGGTTGTAGGAGCCCACACCCGTGGGCGACGCCTTTAGCGACACGCTTCGCAGGTATCGCCCACAGGGGTGGGCTCCTACAAACAGCAGTTAGTGCGACGAGACGTACACCGCATCCGCGAAGGCCTCGGGAATCGCAAAGCTTTCCCGCATCCGGCGCGCCTCCGCCGCTGGCGTGGCACCGAACAAACGCCGGAACTCCCGACTGAACTGCGACGGGCTGGTGTAGCCCACCGCATGGCTCGCCGCTTCGGCCGTCAGCGATTGCCGCACCATCAGCAGCCGTGCCTGGTGCAGCCGCGTCGACTTCACGTACTGCATGGGCGATACCTGCGTGATCGCCTTGAAGTGGCTGTGGAAGCTGGGCGCACTCATGCCGGCTTCACTCGCAAGCCGGGCCACGTCGAGGGGTTGCGCGTACGACGCGTGGATCACACGCAACGCCTGGCTGATCCGGCCGAACTGGCCGCGCATGGCCAGCGCGCTGCGCATGGCGCTGCCCTGCGCGCCGGTGAGCACGCGGAAATACAGTTCACGCAGCAGGCCCGGGCCAAGCACCGCGGCATCCAGTGGCTTCTGCATCGCTTCGAGGAAACGCAGCACCGAATCGCGCATGGCCTCGTCCATCGGCGTGGACATCATGCTTTGCGGTGCCTGGACGGAATCGCTGAGGCCTTCCCGGTCGATCTGTTCCGCCACCTCCGCGGCAAGCGCGAAGTCGAGGTGCAGGTAGAGGGCGAGTAGGGGATGGTCCGGCGTCGCATCCGTTTCCATGGTGAAGGGGACGGGCACGGAGACGGCGAGGTACTGGTCCTCGTCGTAGAGGTAGAGCTGGTCGCCGAAGTAACCGCGCTTGCGCCCCTGGCACACGATGACGATGCCGGGGTCGTAGAGCACGGGCGTGCGGGCCAGCGCGCGATCGGAGCGGAGGATGCGTACGCTGGGTACCGCCGTGAGGTTGTAGCCCTCGTCCGGGGCCAGTTCGCGCAACAGTGCAAGGGTGCGAGTCTTCGGTGTGCTCATAGTAATAGGCAAGAAAAAAAGCCAAATTCGGCTTATCGACGCCGCCATGGTGGTGGATTATGCATTCCAGGATCAACCACTGGAGCACTCCATGACCGACAAGAAGACTCTGTTCATTACTGGCGTCAGCAGCGGCTTTGGCAAGGCGCTCGCCCAGGAGGCCCTTGCCCAGGGCCACGCCGTCGTCGGCACCGTCCGTAACGCTGAGGCGAAGCGCGCGTTCGAAGCCCTCGCGCCGGGCAAGGCCCATGCCCGCCTCCTCGACGTGACTGACTTCGACGCCATCGATGGCGTCGTGGCGGAAGTGGAAGCGAACGTCGGCCCCATCGACGTCCTCGTGAACAACGCAGGCTACGGCCACGAAGGCATCATGGAGGAATCGCCGCTCGACGAGATGCGCCGCCAGTTCGACGTGAACGTGTTCGGTGCGGTCGCCATGATGAAGGCCGTGCTGCCCTGCATGCGCCAGCGCCGCCGCGGCCACATCCTCAATATCACCTCGATGGGCGGCCACATCACCATGCCCGGCATCGCGTACTACTGCGGCAGCAAGTTCGCGCTGGAAGGTATTTCCGAAACGCTGGGCAAGGAAGTCGGCCCGCTGGGCATCGCTGTCACCGCGGTGGCGCCGGGTTCGTTTCGCACCGACTGGGCAGGGCGCTCGATGCAGCGTACGCCGCGCTCCATCGCCGACTACGACACCATCTTCGATCCCATCCGCCAGGCCCGCGAAGAAAAGAGCGGCAAGCAATTGGGCGACCCGGTGAAGGCGGCGCGGGCGATGCTGGAGGTGATCGCCGCGGAGAACCCGCCGGCCCACTTGTTGCTTGGGAGCGATGCGTTGAAGCTGGTGCGCGACAAGCTAACCGCGTTTGAAGCATCGATCAGTGAGTGGGAAACGCTGGCCGTCTCAACAGACGGCTGAAGCTGTTCTCCTGTAGGAGCGCGCTTGCGCGCGATGGGTCTTGCGGTAAGCACCCATCGCGCGCAAGTGAGGTGACCCC
>NZ_JZRB01000037.1 GCF_000964085.1 Luteibacter yeojuensis | reverse complement strand
GTCCTGAGTGAGCCGCCCATTCTATATCGTTTTTCGTATCCGTCAACACCCTTGTGAAACATTTTTTCGAGGGGGTTGGTGAAGCGAAGAACTGTCGCGTGGGCTGCTTTGTTCGCGACCAGAAGGAAAGTATAGGGTCGTATCGACGATCTGTGAAGGGGTTTCACGACATATTTTTGAAAAAGTTTGGCGCGATAGACTCACCCCTCCCCCCCACACTAATAAGGAGTGATTCGATGAAGCCATGGATGCTTGCCGCGGCGCTTTGCTTTGCGCCGTTCGCGGCCATCGCGGCCGATGCGCCGTCGGTGTCGCTGCACGGTACGAAATACAGCGTGGAGTTCGCCACCGACGACGCGCAACGCGAGCACGGCCTCATGGATCGCACGCACATGGATGCGGACCACGGCATGCTTTTCGTCTTCCCTGGCGATGCGCCGCGCGCGTTCTGGATGAAGAACACTCTTATCCCGCTCGACATCCTCTACTTCGACAGCGCGCGGAAGCTCGTCGCCATGCAGCTCAACGCGCTGCCCTGCAAGGCCGATCCCTGCGCCATCTACCCGAGTGGCGACAACGCCGCGCGCTATGTCCTGGAGCTCAATGCCGGCACGGCGGGCAAGCTGGGGCTGAAGCTGGGCGATGTGCTGACGATCGACGGCGCGCCGGGCACGGTGCGCTGAGGCATCGGGGTTTCGGGCCAGCCCGCGAACAGGTCTTCCCCTTCGAAACGGCTGCCGCACAGGGCGACGGCGCGCGCTGCCACGGGCGCCGGGCGCGCCTCGGCGGCGTCGTACGGCACCAGGGCCGAGAGGTCGTCCCACTGGTCGTTGAAGGGAATGAACTGCTGCATGGCCGCTTCCTCCTCGAATCGGCCGCGTTGCGCGGCCTTGGGATCATGGAAGCAGGGTTTTGTGCCTTGGGGGTGGCGGATTGGGGCGGAGATGTGGCTATCGCCCGCAAGCGGGCTCCCACAGGGGCCAAGTCCCATAACAAGGGCCGGGTCCCATAAGGGCGGGGCCCGGGTGGGAGCCGCCCGAAAACAGGGTTAGTCGAGTTCGACCATTTCGAAGTCGTCTTTCGTCACGCCGCAATCGGGGCAGGTCCAGGTATCGGGGATGTCCTCCCACCGGGTGCCTGGCTCGATGCCTTCGTCGGGCAGGCCCAGCGCTTCGTCATAGATGAAGCCGCAGACGACGCACATCCATTTGCGCAGGGTGGTTGGGGTCTCGTTGCTCATGGCGTGCCGCATTATCGTTAAGCTGGAAGGTCTCGCATTCTGTCACCCCCGGCGTTACCGCGATAGCGCGGCGCCGCACACACCGAAGGATAGCCATGGCCACCCTCCCCCACCCCCGACTCAGCGGCAAGGGCGTGTATGCCATCACCGACGGGCCGCGCGACGACCTGTTCGCGGCCGTGGAAGCCGCCCTGGCGGGGGGCGCCCGCCTGCTGCAATACCGCGACAAGACCACCGATGCCGCGCGCCGGCGCCAGGAAGCCGCCGAACTGGCCTCGCTGTGCGCCCGCCACGACGTGCCGCTGATCATCAACGATGATGTCGTGCTGGCAAAGGAGACCGGCGCCGCCGGCGTGCACCTCGGCGTGCAGGATGTATCGATCGCCGAGGCCCGCGCCGCGCTGGGGCCTGGCGCCATCATCGGCGTCAGCTGCTATGGCTCGCTGGAGCGCGCGCGCCAGATGCGCGACGAGAGCGCGGATTACCTTGGTTTCGGGGCGATGTACCCCTCGACGACCAAGCCGCACGCGCCGGTCACCACCCACGACGTATTGACGCAGGCCTGCCAGCTGGGCCTTCCCGTCGTGGCCATCGGCGGCCTCACGCCCGACAATGCACGGCCGGTGATCGATGCGGGCGCGGATTACATCGCCGTGGTTTCGGCGCTCTTCGCCTCGCCCGATATCCAGGCGGCCACGCGCCGCTTCGCCGACCTTTTCGACGCCCGCCCCGGAATCCTTTGATGACCACGAACCACGACCTCTTCGCCCGCGCCCGCCAGCTGATGCCCGGCGGCGTGAACTCGCCCGTCCGCGCCTTCAAGTCGGTGGGCGGCGAGCCGTTTTTCACCGCGCGTGCCGATGGCCCGTACCTGTGGGACGTGGAAGGCAAGCGCTACATCGATTACGTGGGTTCGTGGGGCCCGATGATCGTAGGCCACAACCACCCTGCCGTGCGCGACGCGGTCGTGGCCGCCGCGCAGCATGGGCTGAGCTTCGGCACGCCCGGCCCTGCCGAAGTGACGATGGCGCAGACCATCGTGAAGCTGGTGCCGTCGATCGACATGGTGCGCATGGTGAACTCGGGCACCGAGGCCACGATGTCGGCGATCCGCCTGGCGCGTGGCGCCACGGGCCGCAACAAGATCGTGAAGTTCGAAGGCTGCTACCACGGCCACGGCGACAGCTTCCTCGTGAAGGCGGGCTCGGGCGCGCTGACGTTCGGCGTGCCGACGTCGCCGGGCGTACCGAAGGCCGCCGCCGACCTCACGCTGACGCTGCCGTATAACGACATCAACGCCGCGCACGCGCTGTTCGCCGAGCACGGCGCCGATATCGCCGGCCTCATCATCGAGCCCGTCGCGGGCAACATGAATTGCATCCCGCCGAAGGAAGGCTACCTGGAGGCCCTGCGCGAACTGTGCACCGCGCATGGCGCGCTGCTCATCTTCGACGAAGTGATGACGGGCTTCCGCGTCGCCCTCGGCGGCGCGCAGGCACACTACGGCATCACCCCGGATCTCACCTGCTTCGGCAAGGTCATCGGCGGCGGCATGCCGGTCGGCGCCTACGGTGGCCGTCGCGAGCTGATGGAACAGGTGGCGCCCGCGGGCCCGGTGTACCAGGCCGGTACGTTGTCGGGTAACCCGGTGGCGATGGCCGCAGGCCTTGCGATGCTGGAGCTGATCCAGGCGCCGCGCTTCTACGACGACCTCACCGCGCGCACCGCGAAGCTCACCGATGGCATCGCCGCGGCGGCGAAGAAGCATGGCATCCCGTTCAGCACCACGCGCGTGGGCGCGATGTTCGGCCTGTTCTTCACCGGTGAAACCGTGGAGACCTACGCCCAGGCGACGGCGGCGGATGTCGCGTCGTTCAACCGGTTCTTCCACGGGATGCTCGAGCGTGGCGTGTTCCTGGCGCCATCGGCGTTCGAAGCCGGGTTTGTGTCGAGCGCACACAGCGATGCGGTAATCGATGAGACGATCGCGATCGCGGATGAGGTGTTCGCCACCCTAAAGGCGTAACCATGGCCATGTAGGAGCCCACACCCGTGGGCGAACGCTTCTCGCGAAGAGATGTCGCCCACGGGGTGGGCTCCTACATACGGCGAAAAAAAACGCCCCGTCAGGGGCGTTTTCGTCTTAGGCCACCTTTGCTTCGCCTGACGCGAACTCCGCCAGCGCGGCGTGGAGCCGCTCCAGCCCCGCTTCGGTTTCTTCATCGGTGATGTTGAGCGGCGGCACGATGCGCAGCACGTCGGGGCCGGCCTGCAGGATGAGCAGGCCGTGCGCCGCGGCGATATCGAGCACTTCGCCCGCGCGGCCCTTGAAGGCGCCATCGAGCACCGCGCCGATCATGAGGCCACGGCCGCGGACCTCCGAGAAGAGGTGGAACTCGTGGTTGATCTTCTCCAGCCCCTTGCGGATATCGTTGGCCTGGCGCTCGACGTTGAGCAGCACCTCGGGCGAGGCGATCTTGCGCAGCGCGACCCGGGCCACGGCGGCGGCCATGGGGTTGCCGCCGAACGTGGTGCCGTGGGCACCGAACTGCATCACGTCCGCCACCTTGGGCCCCGCCAGCATGGCGCCGATGGGGAAGCCCGCGCCCAGTGCCTTGGCCAGCGTGACGATATCGGGCGTGACATGATCGTGCGTGTGCGCGAACAGCGCGCCCGTGCGGCCCATGCCGCACTGGATTTCATCAAGCACCATGAGCGCGCCGTGCTCGTCGCACAGCTCGCGGATCTTCTTGAGGAAGCCCGGCGCGGCGGGCGTGACGCCACCCTCGCCCTGCACGGGCTCGATCATCACCGCGGCGATGCCGCCCTTGGCGAAGGCTTCTTCCAGCGCGGCCACATCGTTGAACGGCGCGTAGCGGAACCCGCCGGGCAGCGGCTCGTAGCCCTCCTGGTATTTCGGCTGGGCCGTGGCGGTGACCGAGGCGAGCGTGCGCCCATGGAACGAGCCATGGAACGTGAGGATGACGCGGTTCTCCGGCGCGCGGCCCTGCGACGCCGCCCACTTGCGCACGAGCTTGATCGCGGCCTCGTTGGCCTCGGTGCCCGAGTTGCACAGGAACACGCGCGTGGCGAAGGGCGCGTGGCCGATCAGTTCCTCGGCGAGGCGCAGCGGCGGCTCGGTCCAGAACACGTTGCTGGCATGCCACAGCTTGCCGGCCTGCGTGGTGAGCGCGGCGACAAGGTCGGGCTCCTGGTGGCCCAGCGCGTTGACGGCGATGCCCGCGCCGAAATCGAGATAGTCGCGGCCCTCGGTATCCCACACGCGCGCGCCCTTGCCGTGGTCGAGGACGACATCACGGGGACGGTACACGGGAAGCCAATAGCGCTTGCCCAGGCCGATGAGATCGGAGGGTTCGACAGGATGCGACGACATGGAAACGACTCCCGGGCCCGGCCGCAGCGCCTGGCCCCAAACAGGAACGGATGGAATCGCACGGTACGTTCTGCGGCCCGACATCGATCCGATGCCCGCGCGGCACATGCTGCGCCGCGGGGAAACCACATCGTATAAGGCGCGGGCCGCGCGGACAACGGCTGTACCGTTGTTGTAACGCCCTGTTACAGAACGCTACAACCGATGAACGGCCCGGAAACGGCAACGCGGGGGAAATTCCTTGCGAATCAAAGCATGCCGCCCGTGGCATGCCGCTTGCTCCCTTAGGGCGAGGCCCCGGTGCCGTGATGTTCGCTCGCCCGACGACCCTGCCAAGCCGGACGACGAATGGGAACTCCCGGTCCCCCAGAGGACCGGGAGTTTTCTTTTCCCGGGGGAACCCTGCCGCTAGCGCAACTGATCGAGGGCCAGCTGGTGCTTCTTGCACAGGCGATAGACCGTGACGCGGGATACCCGCAGCCGGCGGGCGCATTCGCTGATGTTGAAGGCGCTTGCCCGCAGGCAGTCGACGATGGCCTCGCGCTCGGCCGACGTGCGGGCGCTGCCCAGGCTGTCCTTGTCGATGCCGGGCGTGTCGGCGTTGAGCTCCAGGTCTTCCGGCGTGATGAGGGCATCGTCGGCGATGACCGCCGCGCGCTGCACCCGGTTCATCAGCTCGCGCACGTTGCCCGGCCACGCGAAGTTGTTCATGGCCCTGCGCGCCGCCGTGCTGAAGGCACGCGCGCGGGTGCCGTAGTTTTCGCGGAACGCATCGAGGAAATGCTGGGCCAGCAGCTCGATGTCGCCGCTGCGCTCGCGCAGGGGCGGCATGCGCAGGCGCAGCACGTTGAGGCGGTAGAAGAGATCCTCGCGGAACCGGCCCTGGGCCACGGCCTTTTCCAGGTCGACATGGGTGGCGGCCAGGACGCGCACGTTCACCTTGATGGACTGGCAGCTGCCGATGCGCTCGATGGTGCCTTCCTGCAGCACGCGCAGCAGGTTGGTCTGGGCATCCAGCGGCAGGTCGCCGATCTCGTCGAGGAACACGGTGCCGCCGTCGGCGGATTCGAAGTGGCCGATGCGCCGGGCCGTGGCCCCGGTGAAGGCGCCGCGCTCGTGGCCGAACAGCTCGCTCTGCACGAGGTTGGCCGGCAGCGCGCCGCAGTTGATGGCGGCGAACGGCTTCTCGCGCCGGCCGGAAAGCTGGTGCAGGGCGCGGGCGGCCATTTCCTTGCCCGTGCCGGTCTCGCCCGTGATCAGGAGCGGCAGCTCCACGGGGGCGAACTTGCGGATGTTCTGTGACAACGCGCGGATGGCCGGGCTGTTGCCGGTCATGACGCTGGGCTGGTCGTCGTCGAAGGCCACCGGGATGCCGTCGGCCGGCACCCGTTGCAAAGCCTGGCGCAGGGCCTGCAGCGACGACGTGCCGTCGATCAGCTCGAACGCCTGCGGCAGCACATGCTGGATGGAGGGATCGTTGGCAGGCGTGCGCTGGCCGGTCAGGCCGATCCACGCCAGCCCGGGATGGTTGTCACGCAGTTCCTGGAGCACGCGCACGGCCGCCTGGGCACCTGCGCGCAGGTCCACCACCGCTATCGCCGTCTCGCCGCATTCCGGCAGCGCGCTGTCGAGCCGGGCAGGATCGGCCACCAGCGTGCGCCAGCCGGCCCGGATCAACCCAAAATGCTCTTCTACGCTCGGCCTTCCTACCCAGACGACGCATCGCCCCGTCGATTCGCCCCGCGACATGCCTGCTCCTCACGCCCAAACTCTGGCCTGCCCGGCCTAAAGCGGGTTCACCCTTGGACCCGCCGCCGGCACCCCCTGCACGCCAGCAAGCCCCACGACATCGCAAGGTGGAAAGGCACTTCGCGACGCTGACCGACGTTACCCCGGCATGCCGGATGCGGCCATACACCAAACGGGCTACCTCAGACAGCGCCCGGGCCCGTGCTTGCGGTGGCTAGAGAAACAGGTCGGGTAGTAGGGGCTGGCCGGGCGCGACGGCATAGCGGTCGAAGTCCGTCACACCTTCTTCACGGAGAAAATCCTCATCGATGCAGAACCGCCCGGTGAATTCGCGGGCGGGGCGGGTGAGGATGGCGTGCGCCGCGTCGGCGACGATGGCGGGCGTGCGGCAGTTTTCGGGCCTCACCCCGTCGATCATGCCGATGGCCGCCGTGGCGATCACCGTCTTCGGCCATAGCGCGTTCACCGCGATGCCCAAGGGCGCGAACTCCGGCGCCATGCCAAGCACGCACTGGCTCATGCCGAGCTTGGCGATGGTGTAGGCCACGTGCGGCGCGTACCAGTGCGGATCGATGCTGGGCGGTGGCGACAGCATCAGCACGTGCGGGTTGGCCGCGTCCTTGAGGAAGGGCAGGCAGGCCTGGGTGACGAGGAAGGTGCCGCGCGTGTTCACCTGGTGCATCAGGTCGAAGCGCTTCATCGGCGTGGCTTCGGTGCCGGCGAGCCAGATGGCGCTGGCGTTGTTCACGACGATATCGATGCCACCGAAGCGCTCGGCGGCCGTGGCGGCGGCCATGCGTACTTCGGCCTCTTCGCGGATATCGACCTTGAGCGGCAGCGCGTGGCCACCCACGGCTTCGATCTCGGCGGCGGCCGTATGGATGGTGCCGGGCAGCTTCGGGTTGGGCACGCCGCTTTTGGCGGCGATGACCACGTTGGCGCCATCGCGCGCGGCACGCAGGCCGATGGCGAGGCCGATGCCGCGCGAGGCACCGGTGATGAAAAGGGTCTTGCCGGCAAGCGATGCCATGGCGGTAACGCTCAGGCGCGCTGGAAGCGCGGGAGGATGTCGCGTAGCTCGGCGAGGCGCTGCAGCGGATCGTCCAGCTCGAGCATGTGCTGGCACTCGTTCGGGTCGAGCGGCAGCAGCTCGCAGAGGCGGAACCCCACCCAGCTGGCGTCGTCGGCGCGGGCGGCCACGTCGCTGCGCCACGGCGGCGTCATCTGTTCGGCCAGGCGCTCGAGGATAGTGGTAAGCAAGCCGAACTCGGCCGGCACGCCGATGGTTTCTTCGGGCAGCCACGGCGCGATATCGCCGCGCACCTGGCCGTCCGAACGCACGCGGGTGCGGGTGACCCGGAAGCGCTGGCCGCCCTCGGCCACGATGCCGAGCAGGCCGTCGTCGCGCGTGTGGAAATCGGTGATGGTGGCCAGCGTGCCCACCGCGGCGGGGATGGCCGGCTGGCCGGCCTCGCGGCCCTCGAGGATGAGGCACACGCCGAACCCACGGCCGGTGCGTGCGCATTCGCGCACCAGGTCGATGTAGCGGGGCTCGAAGATGCGCAGCTGCAGGTGACCGCCCGGGAAAAGGACGTTCGACAAGGGGAACAGCGGGAGGTCGAGCGCGGGCGTGGTCGCGGCCATGCCCGCCAGTCTAACCTGCGCGCAGGGCGTCGAAAAAGCGCCGGGGCGCGCCTTCGAAGCCACCGTTGGACATGAACACCACGTGGTCGCCCTCGCCCGCTGCCGCGGCCAGCGCGGCGACAAGCGCATCCACCGTCGGCACCGTGGTGCCGCGGCCATCGAGCGCGCCGGTGACCTTGCCGGCATCCCATGGCAGCTCGGGCCGCTGCAGGAACACGACGCGGTCGGCATCGGCAAGCGACGGCGCCAGCGCGTCGGCGTGCGCACCCAGCCGCATGCTGTTCGAGCGCGGCTCGAGCGCGACGAGGATGCGCGCCTTGCCCACCTTCGCGCGCAGGCCTTCCAGCGTGGTGGCGATGGCGGTGGGGTGGTGCGCGAAATCGTCGTACACCGTGACGCCGCGCGCCTGGCCGATGACCTCCATGCGCCGGCGGGCGCTGGCGAAGCTGGCGAACGCCGGCAGCAACGCGACGGGGTCGGCCCCGGCCGCCGTGGCGGCGGCGAGCGCGGCCAGCGCGTTCATGACGTTGTGGCGGCCCAGCGAGCCCCAGCTGATGTCGCCGAGCACCGTGCCCTGCCGGCTGACGCGGAAACGAGAACCGTCGGCGGCAAGCAGCTCGGCCTGCCAGTCGCCCGTGCCGATGCCAAAGGTTTCCACCGGTGTCCACGCGCCCATGGCCAGCACCTCGGCGAGGAACGGGTCTTCGGCGTTGACGATGAGCCGGCCGTTGCCGGGCACCGTGCGCACCAGGTGGTGGAACTGCCGCTGGATGGCGGCCACGTCGGGGAAGATATCCGCGTGGTCGTATTCCAGGTTGTTGAGGATGGCGATGCGCGGCCGGTAATGGACGAACTTGCTGCGCTTGTCGAAGAACGCCGAATCGTATTCGTCGGCCTCGATGACAAAGGGCTTGCCGGTGCCGCGGCGCGCGGAGACATCGAAGTTGCCCGGCACGCCACCGATGAGGAAGCCGGGCGACATGCCGGCCTGCTCGAGCAGGTGCGCGAGCAGGCTGGTGGTGGTGGTCTTGCCGTGCGTGCCGGCCACGGCCAGCACCTCGCGGCCACCCAGCAGCGTTTCGCCCAGCCACTGCGGCCCCGAGATGTAGCGCATGCCCTGGTCGAGCATGTACTCCACCGCCGGGTTGCCGCGGGTCATGGCGTTGCCCACCACGACGAGATCGGGCGCGGGCTGCAGGTGTTCCGCGGTGTAGCCCTGCATCAGCCCGATGCCGAGGGCCTCGAGCTGGGTGCTCATGGGCGGGTACACGTTGGCGTCGGAGCCTTCGACCTCGAGGCCCAGCTCGCGGCCAAGGGCGGCCACGCCGCCCATGAAGGTGCCGCAGATACCAAGGATATGGACGCGCACGGGCCGGGCTTTACGCGCTGGCGGCCGTGGCTTCTTTCAGCGCCGCCTTGATGCGGCCGGTGACGTCGTCGAGCTCGCCCACGCCGTCGACCACCTTCAGCTTGCCGCGCTTCGCATAGAACTCCGCCACCGGGGCGGTCTGCTCGGCATAGATGGAAAGGCGCTTCTTGACGGTATCGGGGTTGTCGTCCGGGCGGCCCTCGGCCTCGAAACGGATGACGCAGCGATCGACGATGGCCTCGTTGGGCACCTCGAGCTTGACGACCACGTCGAGCGGCTGGCCGATCCTGGCCAGCACGCCGTCGAGCGCATCGGCCTGGGCCAGGTTGCGCGGGTAGCCGTCGAGGATGAAGCCCGGCTTGGCGTCGGGCTCGGACAGGCGGTGCTCGATGATGCCGAGCATGATGTCGTCAGGCAGCAGCTGGCCGGCGTCCATCAGGCTCTTGGCCTTCTTGCCGAGCTCGGATTCCGCCTTGATCTCCGCGCGGAGCAGATCGCCCGTCGAAATGTGCGGGATGCCGAAATCCTGCTTGAGGCGGGCCGCCTGGGTGCCCTTGCCCGAACCGGGGGCGCCGAAAAGCACGAGTCGCATTGATGCTCCAATTTACCGGGATGGTGGGGTTAAACCCGCCACCGGGCACAAGAAAATGGGTCCCAAGGTAACGGCAGGGGCGCCACCCCGTCAAACGGGCGGCGCCGCCATGCCTTCAAGCCACGGGCACGCCGGACGGGTTACGCTCGGGCCCTCGACCGCTCCCAGAAGGAACCGCAGCATGGCCGCCGGTAAGATCCTCTACGCCCAGTCGGGCGGCGTCTCCGCCGTCATCAACGCCACCGCCGCCGGGGTCATCGAGACCGCCCGCGACAAGGGCATCCCCGTCTATGCCGCCCGCAACGGCATCCTCGGCGCGCTGCGCGAGGAGCTGATCGACACCACGAAAGAGGCCAAGGCCAACATCGCCGGCCTGAAGCACACCCCCGGCGGCGCCTTCGGCTCCTGCCGCTACAAGCTCAAGTCGCTGGAACAGAACCGCGCCGAGTACGAGCGCCTCATCGAGGTCTTCAAGGCCCACGATATCCGCACCTTCCTCTACAACGGCGGCAACGACTCGGCCGATACCGCCAACAAGGTGTCGAAGATCGGCCAGGCGCTGGGCTACGAGGTGAACTGCATCGGCGTGCCCAAGACCATCGACAACGACCTGGTGGTGACCGACAACTGCCCGGGCTTCGGCTCGGTGGCGAAGTACACCGCCATCGCCGTGCGCGAGGCCAGCCTCGACGTGGCCTCCATGGCCGATACCAGCACCAAGGTATTCATCATCGAGGTGATGGGCCGCCATGCCGGCTGGATCGCCGCCGCCGCGGGGCTCGCCGGCAACAAGGCGGGCGACCCGCCGCACATCATCCTGTTCCCCGAGAACGTGTTCGATCCGGCCGCGTTCCTGGCCCGGGTGCAGGCCACCGTGGAAAAGGTGGGCTACTGCACGGTGGTGGTGTCAGAGGGCGTGAAGGGCGCCGACGGCAAGTTCCTCGCCGAATCCGCCGAGACCGGCGCGCGCGATGCGTTCGGCCATGCGCAGCTGGGCGGCGCCGCGCCCGTGCTGGCCGCGCTGGTGAAGGAAAAACTGGGCTACAAGTACCACTGGGCCCTGCCCGATTACCTGCAGCGATCGGCCCGGCACATCGCGGCCAAGGTGGACGTGGAGCAGGCCTACGCGGTGGGCAAGAAGGCCGTGGAATACGCGCACGACGGCCTCAACGCCGTCATGCCGGTGATCGTGCGCACGTCCGATGAACCCTATAAGTGGAAGATCGAAGCCGCACCGCTGGACAAGATCGCCAACCACGAAAAGAAGATGCCGAAGAACTTCATGTCGAAGGATGGCTTCGGCATCACGGCCGCCGCGCGGCGCTACCTCGCGCCACTGATCCTCGGCGAAGCCCCGCCGCCGTACGGCGACGATGGCCTGCCGCTGTACGTGACGCTGAAAAACACCGCGGTGCCGAAGAAGCTGAAGAAGTTCGTGCCGGCGAAGTAAGCACCGCAATGTAGGAGCCCACGGGTGGGCGA
>NZ_JZRB01000036.1 GCF_000964085.1 Luteibacter yeojuensis | reverse complement strand
TCGAGGATTAGCGGGCCGAGGCGATGAGCGTGGTGGTCGCGTGGGTTGGGTCGGTTGTCACCATCGCGCCCAGCGTCAGCACGCAGGTCAGCACGGCGGCGACGAAGAAGGTCTTCAGCAGGAAGGTTTCGGCTTTCATGATGTTCTCCTTGGCTAGCAGTTGGGCGCGTTTGCCCGTTCGCCATAGAAGTTGCGACAAGTTGCATCGGCCGTGCCAATCGCTAAAGGAACCCGCTAGGCTCGCTAGAAAGCCATTCTCACCACGACCCGCGAGATATGTTTTGCTCCGCGGAAAACCACTTGTCCGCGCCCCGTTGTCCGTGCGGGCGCCCCACGCCGCGAGCGTGGCTCGACCCCATGTCGCCTCCGTGTTGCAAAGAGTCCTTGGTGTCCACCCTCGAGGCGAGTTCCGCAC
>NZ_JZRB01000035.1 GCF_000964085.1 Luteibacter yeojuensis | reverse complement strand
GCGCCCCCACTTCCCACCCCCCACCTCCGCTCTCAAGCCGGGCGGCGGTCCCGGGGCAGGTGGCTAACCAAGAATTCCATCTGGTCGGCAAGGATATTGCGGTTAGAAAGAATGAGGTGCTCGACCCAGCTGGGCCGGTAAGGCACGGCCAACAGCGGCATGTGCGCCTGCTGCGGGGTGCGGTTGCTCTTGCGCAGGTTGCAGGCCAGGCAGGCGCTGACCACGTTCTCCCACTCGTCGGCGCCCTTCTTGGAGAGGGGCACCACGTGGTCGCGGGTGAGTTCGTGGCGGGTGTACTGGTGGCCGCAGTACAGGCAGATGTGCCGGTCGCGGGCGAAGAGGGCGGTGTTGGTGAGGGCCGGCGCCGGGTCGATGGCGTGGTCGCGGCAATGGCCGGTGCTGGCCACGATGGGGTGCAGCTGCAGGCTGCTGCGCTCGCCCGAGGCCCGGCTGATGCCGCCGCGGACGGTGACGCAGGGGTCGCCCAGGGTCCAGGCCACCACCCCCCTTACGTAGAGGCAGACGGCGTCCTGCCAGCTGATCCAGTCGAGGATCCGGCCGGAAGCATCGAGCGAGAGGACCCGCGTGGCGTGCAGGGCAGCCACCTTGGGCAGATCCTCCTGGAGTACTTCCATCGTCATCTAGTCTCGTCCTTCACCTTCGCGAAAGAGCGTTCCAGCAAGCCGAACTCCGTCCTGGCCCGAGCATAGCCCATAATTACGACAGAAAAGCACACGCCGGTATGGATCTTGCGGGGCTTTTCCCGGCCCCCGCCGCTGATATAGTGGGGGTTCGATTGCAAGCCCGCAGGGTTTGGAAGGGGGGCCGGGGTGGCTTCCCAGGCCTGGCGGGTACACGAGGGAAAGAAAGTGGCAGAAGTGCTTTTCTACGAGCGTCCGGTTGCGCTCAACCGTACCGCCCACCGCGACCTTCGCCTGAAGGCCGTCAACAACATCAATTTCGCGGCGAAGGTCCACTCCGTGCCGCTCACCGGCGTGGAGTTCGCCCCGGCCGCGCGTGATTTCCCCATCCTCTTCGCTGGCAACAGCATGGAAGACGCGGGCCCGATGGCCCTCCTCGGCCTGCGCCAGGGCGAGAACCTGCTCATCGGCGAGAGCGGCTTCTGGGAGCAGGGCCTGTACATCCCGGCCTTCGTCCGCCGTTACCCGTTCGTGCTGGCCGAGAAGCCGGCCGGCGCCGAGGGCGACGATTTCACCGTGTTCCTCGACGAGGCCTACGAGGGCTTCAACGAGACCGAGGGCGAGCGCCTCTTCAACGAAGACGGCACCGACGCCCCGGCCCTCACCAACGCGGTGAACTTCCTGGGCGAGTTCCAGGACCACGTGGCCCGCACGCAGTGGTTCATGGGCAAGCTGCGCGAGCACGACCTGCTCGAGCCGCGCACCATCACCCTGCAGAAGGAAGGCCGCGGCATCAACCTCAACGGCCTCTTCGTCATCAACGAAGAAAAGCTGCGCAAGCTCGACGAGAAGGTCGCCGGTGAGTTCCTGCGCGAAGGCGCCTTCGGCTGGATCTACGCCCACCTGGTGTCGCTGGCGAACATCGACCGCATGGCCGCCCGCCTCGACGCGCGCGAGAAGGGCGAAGACGGCGCGAAGCCCAACGCCTGATCGCCTGCCAAAGGCGCTGTCGAAGAAAAGGCCGCCCACGGGGCGGCCTTTTTTGTTCATGTAGGAGCCCACCCTGTGGGCGACAGCTTATCGCGAAGCGCTGTCGCCCACAGGGTGGGCTCCTACATGGGTTATTAGCGAACGGGCCGCGCCATGCGCACCAGGTCGGTATCGAAGCCGTGCTTCGCATACAGCTCCCGCGCCCGCTCGTTGCCGGGGAACACCGCCAGGGTGACGAACTGGCAGCGGTGGTCCTTCGCCCAGCCGTAGGCGTGGTCGAGCAGCACCTTGCCCACGCCGGAACCCTCGTAGCGCTCGTGCACCGCGATATCCGAGATATGGCAGTTGTCGCGGTGGGTGAAGAAATCCTTGGTCTTCTGCAGGTGGATGAAACCCACCGCGTCGCCCTCGTCGTTCTCGGCGATGAAGATGTAGCTGTTGGATGGCTGCTCGTCGAGGTGGCGCACCAGGTCGGCCTCGATGCCTTTCAGGCAATCGGTCTTGGTGCGGCCATTGGGCAGCGGGAAGTGGATGAACCGGTGGACCAGGCCAAGGATGAAATCATCGTCGTCGCTCTCGGCGAGACGAATGAGAAACGCTGGATCGCTCATCGGGTCGGGAACCGTGGTTGGCGTAGGAGGTCCGGGCACCTTCTGTTCTACACCCGAACCGGGACCGGGAAAAGTCCCCGCACCCGCCTGTAGGAGCTCACCCCTGTGAGCGACCGCTTTTCGCGAGCCCTTGGGGACTGGCGCGAGGAGCTGTCGCCCACAGGGTGGGCTCCTACGGTTACAGAACTTCGGGCAGCGTTTCCACGCCGGCCTCGATCGCCGCCTTGTGCAGGTGGATGCGCGGCAGCACGCGGGCGTAGTAGAAGTTGGCCGTGTCGCGCTTGGCCTGCTTGCCCTCCCCGGTGAGCAGGCGCGAGCCCTCGGCCGCGGCCACGCTGCGGGCCAGGAAGTAGGCCAGGGTGATGTAGCCGGCGTAGTAGAGGTAATCCACGGCCGCCGCGCCCAGTTCTTCCGGGTTGGCCTGGGCCTTCGCGGCGATGGCCTGCGTGAGTTCGCCCCACGCCTTGGCGGCGGTGGCCAGCGGCAGGATGTAGGCCTTCACCGCGTCGTTGGCCGCGTTGGCCTGGCAGAACGCGGCCACCTCGCCCAGGAACAGCTTCAGGCCCGCGCCCTGCAGCTGCATGATCTTGCGGCCGAGCAGGTCGAGCGCCTGGATCTGGGTGGTGCCCTCGTACAGTGTGATGATGCGGGCATCGCGGACGAACTGCTCCATGCCGTGCTCGGCGATGAAGCCGTGGCCGCCGAAGATCTGCAGGGCTTCCTTGGTGCACTCCTGCGCCGCCTCGGTGAGCAGGCCCTTGGCGATGGGGATGAGGAAGGAAAGCAGTTCGCCGGCTTGCTTGCGCTCGGCCGCGTCGGGGCTGCGCGCCTCGATGTCGCTCTGCAGCGCCGCATAGGCGGCGAGCACGCGGCCGCCCTCGACGAACGCGCGCTGGGTGAGCAGCATGCGGCGCACATCGGGGTGCACGGTGAGCGGGTCGGCGGGCTTTTCCGGCAGTTTCGCGCCTGAAAGCGCACGCATCTGCAGGCGCTCGCGCGCGTAGTTCAGGCTGTTCTGCAGGGCGCGCTCGCTGACGGCCAGGCCCTGGATGCCCACGGCAAGGCGCGCCGCGTTCATCATGGTGAACATGGCCATGAGGCCCTTGTGCGCGGGGCCGATGAGCCAGCCCTGGGCGCCGTCGAAGTTCATGACGCAGGTGGCCGAGCCCTTGATGCCCATCTTGTGCTCGATGGCGCCGGCGGCCGCGCCGTTGCGCTCGCCCAGCGAGCCGTCGGCACCCACCTTGAACTTGGGCACCACCAGCATCGAGATGCCGCGGCTGCCGGCGGGCGCATCGGGCAGGCGGGCCAGCACCAGGTGCACGATGTTCTCGGCGAAATCGTGCTCGCCCGCGCTGATGAAGATCTTGGTGCCGGTGACGCTGTAGCTGCCGTCGCCGTTCGGTTCGGCGCGAGTCTTCAGCAGGCCGAGGTCGGAACCGGCCTGCGGCTCGGTGAGGCACATGGTGCCTGTCCAGCGGCCTTCGACGAGCGGCTTCAGGAAGGTCTCCTGCTGCCAGGCGTCGCCGTGGTGTTCCAGCGCATCGGTGGCGCCGTGCGAGAGCAGCGGGTAGATGCCCCAGGCCAGGTTGGCCGAGTCGATCATCTCCTTCACCAGCGCACCGAGCACGGCGGGCAGCGCCTGGCCGCCCCACTTCTCGTCGGCGGTAAGGCCGGCCCAGCCACCCTCGGCGTACTGGCGGTAGGCCTCCTTGAAGCCCTTCGGCGTGGTGACCGAGGCGGTGGCCTTGTCATACACACAGCCCTCGGCGTCGCCGGAGGCGTTGAGCGGGGCCAGCACCTGCTCGTTGAAGCGGGCGGCCTCGTCGAGCACGGCGTCGAACAGCTCGCGGGTGTGCGCCTCGCCACCCTCGAGGCGGCCGAGCACGGCGTCGGCGCCGAGCACGTCGTAGAGCGCGAAGCGCATGTCGTTGAGCGGGGCTTTGTAGATCGTCATCGGGGATCCTGGCGAATACGGCTGGGCGGGGTTCAGGGCGAGCGGTAGGTGTCGGGGATGCCGGGCACGGGCGACAACCAGCTCTTGCCATGCACCGGGAAGGTGCGCGGCTTGTCTTCTTTTTCGGGCGTGGCCGTGACGCGGCCCTCGATGCCGTAGGGCAGGGCGCCGCCGCTGCCCTTGGCGGCGAGCGCGGCCAGGGCCTTCGCCATCTCGGGCGTGGGCAGGATATCGACGGTGGCCACGTCGGCCGCGAACGAGGGGATGTCCTGGCCGATGTTGGCGTCGAGCAGCACGCCGCCCAGGTCGCCCACCTGCAAGGTGCCCTGCAGGCGGTCGAACGACATGCCGCCGTAGCTGTTGTTGCGCACGCGCAGCGTCACGTGCCATGGGCCACCCGGTTTGGCGGTGACCTCCTGCAGGCTCACGGCCGGCGGGAACACGCTTTTCTTGGTGGGGCCGCACGCGGCGAGGAGGGCGAGGCACGCAAGCGTGGCCACGCGGACGATCGGTAGGCGTCGCATCAAGGTCATTCCCTGGTCACCGGGCTTCGAACACTTGTTCGATGGTAGCGCCGGGCGGGGCGCCTGCGCGAGACGGCGTTTGAAACGCGGTTCCCAAGCGCGGCCGTAGCAGGCATCATCCGGCATTGCCTTCCATGACGACTATTTGCCCATGACCCGACGCATCGTCGCGCGCCGCTCCCCCATCCACGGCAATGGCGTGTTCGCCACCGCACCCATCAAGGCAGGCGACGACGTCGTCGAATACAAGGGCGACCGCATCACCCACGCCCAGGCCGACAAGCGCTATGGCGATGGCGGCGAGACGGGCCACACCTTCCTGTTCACCCTCAACGACAGCTGGATCGTCGACGGCAACAGCCACGGCAACACGGCGCGCTGGATCAACCACGGCTGCGACCCGAACTGCCAGGCGGTGATCATCGAGGATGTGCCGGGCAAGGATTCGAAGAGCGACAAAGTGATGATCGAGGCCATCCGCGACATCGCCCCGGGCGAAGAACTCACCTACGACTACGGCATCACGCTCGACATGCCGCACACTGCCCGCCTGAAGAAGATCTGGGCCTGCCGCTGCGGCTCGCCCAAGTGCATCGGCACCATGCTGAAGCCCAAGCGCAAGGCGGCCTGAGGGCCGGTCTTCACGTTTGCATAGGGGCGCCCACACCTGCGCGACGCGCCCCTGATGCCCCGCTGCCGATCCTGCAGGCTCATTCCCCGCAGGAGACACCCATGGCAAACCAGCCGCTTGAAGGCCGCCGCATCGCGGTCCTCGCCACCGACGGTTTCGAACAATCCGAACTGACCGAACCCAAGCGCCTGCTCGAAGAAGCCGGCGCAAGGGTCGATGTGATCTCGCCGGGCGACGCGAAGCAGATCAAGGGGTGGGACAAGAAAGACTGGGGCAAGTCCGTGCCCGTCGATGTCGCGCTCGACAAGGCCGACGCCAGCCAGTACGACGCGCTGGTGCTGCCCGGTGGCGTCATCAACCCCGATCACCTGCGCACCGATGAGAAAGCCATCGGCCTGGTGAAGACGTTCGGCGAGGCCGGCAAGCCGGTGGCTGCGATCTGCCATGGCCCGTGGACGCTGATCAACGCCGGGCTGGTGAAGGGCAAGAAGGTCACCTCGTGGCCGTCGCTGAAAACCGACCTTGGCAACGCCGGCGCGCACTGGGAAGACAGCCAGGTGGTGAAGGACGGCAACCTCATCACGAGCCGCAAGCCCGACGACATCCCGGCGTTCACCGAAACGCTGATCAAGGCCCTCGCGGCATAACGATGGATGTAGGAGCCCACCCTGTGGGCGACAGCGTCTCGCGAAACACAACATGCCGCGAAACGCTGTCGCCCACAGGGTGGGCTCCTACCCATGCGATCGCCGTCCCCATCCGACCGTCAGTCGTCTTCCACCTTCGGCTTCCACATCTCAGCCAGCTTTTTCTGCACGCCGGGCGGCACGGGGTCGTAGTGGCTGAATTCCATCGCGTAGCGCCCCTGGCCACCGGTCATCGCCTTGAGCTGGGCGGGGAATTCCGCCAGTTCCGCCAGCGGCACGCGCGCCCGGATCATCGTCTCGCCGCCGCGTAGCGAATCGGTGCCCATGATCTGGGCACGCCGCGAGGCGAGGCCGCCAGTCACGTCGCCAACCGAGGTATCCGGGATGGCGACTTCCAGGTCGACGATGGGTTCGAGCACGATGGGCCGGGCCTTCGCCACCGCGTCGAGGAAGGCCTTCTTGCCGGCGCTGATGAACGCCACCTCCTTGGAATCGACGGGGTGGTGCTTGCCGTCGTACACGGCGACACGCACATCCTGCATCGGGTAGCCCGCGACGGCGCCGCCCTCCATCGCCTGGCGGATGCCTTTCTCGATCGCCGGCATGAACTGGTTCGGCACCGTGCCGCCCTTGGTTTCATCGACGAACACGAAGCCCGCGCCACGGCCCAGCGGCTCGATGCGCAGGAACACTTCGCCGAACTGCCCGGCGCCACCGGTCTGCTTCTTGTGCCGGTGGTGCCCATCGGCCTTGCCGCCGATGGTCTCGCGGTAGGCGATGCGTGGCGGGTGCGTTACCACGTCCACGTCGTAGCGCGCCTTCATTCGTTCCAGCATCAGTTTCAGGTGCAGGTCCGACAGGCCGCGCACCACCGTCTGGTTCACCTCGGCATGGTGCTCGACGACGAAGCACGGGTCTTCCTCGGCGAGCCGTGCCAGCGCCTGCGCCAGTTTCTGCTCGTGGCCCTTGCGCGCGGGTTCCACCGCCAGGCCGAACATGGGCGATGGGTAGGCCGCGGCGTGCAGGTGGATGTGGCCTTCGTCCGCGGCATCGTGCAGCACGGCATCGAAGTGGATATCGTCCACCTTCGCCACGGCGCAGATATCCCCCGGCAGGGCTTCCTCCACTTCCACGTGCTCCTTGCCCTTCAGCCGGAACAGGTGCGCCACCTTGAACGGCTTGCGGCCATCGTCGACCAGCAGCTGTGCATCCTTGCGCACGGTGCCCTGCCATACGCGGAACACGCCAAGCTTGCCGACGAAGGGGTCATTGACGATCTTGAACACGTCGGCCACGACATGCTTGCCGGCATCGGCGTTGACGTCGAAGCGGATGCCCTGGTCGTCCTCGAACGGCGGCGGGTTGGTTTCGGTGGGGCAGGGCAGGATCCGCTCGATGAGTTCCAGCAGCTCCGTGACGCCCACGCCGTCGCGCGCGCTGGTGAACACGATGGGCACGAGGTGGCCATCGCGCAGGCAGTGCTCGAGCGCATCGTGCAGCTCGTCGGCGCTGAGCGAGCCTTCGCCGCCGTCGAGGTAGTGCTCCATCACGCCGTTGTCGATTTCCACCACCTGGTCGATGAGCTGCTGGTGCGCCTCGCCGCAGGATGAGAAATCCGTCTCGCCCTGGTCGTGGAAGAACGCATCGCGCACCGCGTGCCCCTGCGCGGCGGGCAGGTTCACGGGCAGGCACTCGTTGCCGAACTCCGCGCGTATCGCCTCCACCAACGCGGGAAGGTCCACGCCATCGGCGTCTATGCGGTTCACGATGACAAGGCGCGCCAGGCCACGCTCCTTTGCGTGCGCCATCATGCTGCGCGTGCCGTGCTCGATGCCGTTGGCCGCGTTGACGACGATGGCCACGGTATCGGTGGCGGCGAGCGCCGCCAGGGCGGGGCCGCGGAAATCCGCGTAGCCGGGGGTATCGACGAGGTGGATGCGGTAGCCGTTGCGCTCGATGGAGGCGATGGAGGCATCGATCGAATGCCCCCGGGCGCGTTCCATCGGGTCGTTGTCAGAGACAGTACTGCCTTTTTCCACGCTGCCCATGCTGTTGAGGACGCCGCCGGCGTGGAGCATGGCTTCGAACAAGGTGGTCTTGCCGGCCCCGGCGTGGCCGGCGAGTGACAGGCTGCGGATGCGTTCCGTGGATGGCGACACGATGCGACCCTCCGTAAGGATGGCGGTCCCCCCGTCCTCCCAGCCTTCTCCGATCCGGGGCCGGAATCAAGTGGTATGGGAATCTTCTGATCGCATGGGTGTCTGAAGGCGCAGGCTTAGGGCGCGGTCAGGCTGGCGCGCTAAGCTGTATGGCTTTCCCGACGGCCCGACAGGGGATCCCCCGCAGCGTGCAATACCCAGGCAAGGCGCCACCGCCGCACGTCGAACCGCACCGGCTCACGCCGGCGGCGGGCGGGCGCCATGGGCTGCATCCCATCGACCCGGCCACGATCCTGGCGCTGCGCGCCATCCGCCACCGGCCGCGCCCGCGCGACCGCGTGCGCGCCACGCTGGCGATCGTCGGCACGATCATCCTGCACGTACTTATCCTCGCGCTGGTGGCCTACGAAATGCAGCCGCAGCCGCTGGTGGGCTATGCGCAGCCCGACGACAAGGCCGACGTGCTCGAGGTGCGCTTCATCGAGCCCGCTGCCACGCCGCCGCCCCAGGCCAACGTGCCGCCCCCGCCGCCCGTCAGCGAGCCGCCGCCGAAAGTGCGCTCGCCCGAGGCCACCCGCCCCGAGCCCCCAAAGCCGAAGAAGCCACCGAAGGACGAGCCGCCTGCCGAAAACGAGGCAACGCCCGCGCCGGCCGCCGCCGCGCCGCAGCTCTATGGCAAGGACGGCAGCATCAACGTGGGCAGCGCGCCCGCGCCGCGCGGCAACGCACCGACCCAGGCCGACTTCGTCGCGCGCAAGCCGACGGACGATGCGGGCGTCATGACACACAAGGGCCCGGTCACGTACAAGGAAACGCGCTTCGAGAAGGATTGGGTGCCGCCCAACGAAACCGCGCTGCAGGCGGGCGTGCGCAAGACGCTCGAGAACACCACGCTGAAGAAAGAAGTGAACATTGGCGGCCAGCGCATCAACTGCGCCACCGTGCTGTTCGTCCTCCCCGTGGGTTGCCGCCCCAACGACCCGCCGAAGCCGCCACCGAAGTCCGCCGATGGCCGCCTCAACATGGCGCCGGCCAAGCCCATCGCCGATGGCCCCGACGTGGTGCCGCCCCCCAGCGAGGCCGAATGCATCGCCGCGTTCCGCGCCGACAAGCCACTGCCGCAAGGCTGCCCAAGCGACGTGCCGCTGAAGGCAATCGAGCTGGACAAGCAGGAACAGGAGCGGCGCACGGGTAAGTGAAGGCATCGCCGCACGCCGCGATTGTGCGCCGTGCGCGCAGCATGGACACTAGCGCCCGATGCCTACCCACTACACACCGGACAGCGACCGCGAGGACGCCGACCCTTCGCTGCCCTTGGGCCCGCGCCAGGCGGCCATGGGCGCGCTGGTCTATCGCCGGCAGCTGCGCCAGAAGCCGAGCCCGAGCGGGCGGCGCATCGCGGGCTGGGTGGGCACCATCATCATCCACCTGCTGTTCTTCTTCGGCATGGTGCTCGGCCCGGCGTACGAGGTGCTGCCGCCGCCGCCGGAACCGGATAACCCCGATGCCTTGCAGGTGCGCCTGATCGACAAGCCGCCCGCGCCCGTGCCGCCCGTGCGTGGCACACCGTCGAAGGCCCCTGTCGCGAAGGCGAAGAAGGCCACCACCAAGGCCGTTGCCAGCCGTGCGTCGCGCGGCTCGCACGCGGCGGCCGTCGCGGCGGCCAACAAGGCCGCGCCGGCCATCGCCACGCCCGCCGCACCGCCGCCGCCCACCCCGCCCGCGCCGAAGCCCAAGGCGCCGCCGCCGAGCGTGCAGGCCGTGGCGGAAAAACCGCTGGTGCAGCCCACCGCGCCGCCGAAGCAACCCGAGTTGCAGCAGGTGCCGTTGCCCACGCCCGCGCCGCCGGACCTTGCCATGGATACGCCGAAGCCGCAGGTGACGCCGCCGCGCTTCCAGCCCGAACCCGTGCGCAAGGCACAGGCCGAGGGCACCGAGGCCATGCCACCGCCCGCGTCGCTGGCGCTGCCGCCCATTCCGGCATCCCAGCCCACCACGATGCCGACGCCGCCGCAGATCACCGCCGAAAAGACCACGCCGGTGCCCACCACCACGATGACGCTGGCCACGGTGCCGCGCCCCGAAGTTCAGGAAAGTTCGGCGCCACCGACCCCGCAGGAAACGCCGTTGCCGGCCATCGCGCAGGAACCCGCCGCGCCACCCGCGCCGCAGGTCACGCCCGATGTATCGCGCCCGGTGCCGCCGAAGATCGCCGTCGACACCGTGCGCGCGCCCGCCGTCGAGGCCGAGGCGGAGCTCGCGGCCGTGCCGCTGCCCGACGCCGCCGCGAAACCGACCGTGTCCGCGCCCGTGGCCGATGTCGCACGGCCCGCGGTGCAGGCGCCCGCCGTGGCACCAGGCGAACTGCAGCGCCCGGTCGCTGGCGCCGACACCACGCCCGCGCCGCCTGGCGAGGCCCCGGGCGACAATGCCGCGGGCGAGGCCACGGCGCAGGCGCAGAACGAACAGGGCAAGGCGGCCAGCGACCGTCGCAGCGCGCCGAGCGAGGGTGAACCGGGTGCGCCATCGGCGGCGGGCGAGGCGACGGCGGCGAGCGCGGGCACGAACACGCCCGGTGCCGCGGCCGATACCGGCAAGCCCGGCGCCGCGAAGGGCACGGACGAAGGCGAACGTCTTACGGGTGCCAATGGCACCTCCCAGCGCACCGATGGCGTGGCGGGTGGCCAGGGTGACAAGGCCGGCCAGGTCGGCGCGTACGTCGAGCTCAAGCCGCGCGGCAACGTCGTGCCGCAGAACGGCGCGCGCGTGCACATCGATTACAAGGCCACGCGCTTCGACGACGCGTGGACGCCGAAGGGCGAGAGCTCGGTGGATACGGCCCTGCGCCACGGCGTCGAAGCGGCCACGGTGAAGTTCACCATCCCGCTGCCGCGCGGCGTGCGCATCAATTGCACGGCCGGGCCGGGTGCTTCGGGCGGCGCGATGAAGCAGGCCATTTCACTGCTTACGCTGGGCTGCGGCGGCGACCCGCCGCCCAAGCCCTCCGAGCCCGACAAGCTGGTGAGGAACCAGACCCTGCCGTCGAAGCCGCCGGCCGAGAACCTGCCGCCCGCGAACGCCAGCACCGTGGCCGCCACGGGGCAGCCCATCGACAACACCGCGTTCTGCACCACCGCGCGCATCGCCGGTGGCCCGCCGCCGCCCGGCTGCGAGCCCAGCATCAAGATCAACGTGCAGGCTGCGCCACAAGCGAGCGGATCATGGGTGCCGGCGAGCGACACATTCAAATGACGCCCTCGCCCTGTGGGAGCGCGCTTGCGCGCGATTCCCTCAACGAACCTCGGTCCGCGCCACCATGTCATGCAACCCACGCCGCCGCGCATCCACGAACGACGGCAGCAGGATGACAGCCCACCCCACCAGCGGTGCCAGCAACGCCACCTGCAACGACGCGACGCCGTAGAGCAGCAGCAACAACACCGGCAGCCCGGCTACAACGAGCCGCACCAGGCCCTGCACCGCACCCACGGCCGCGCCATCGCGCGACACCACGCGGATCTTCCACGGCCGCATGCCCAGCGTCTGCCCGCCACGCGTCCATGAGAAAAAGAAATACGCACCCACGACCACCGCCTGCAGCGGCTGGTACCACCACGCCACGAGGTGCCCCTTCGCATCGGCGACCTGGCCGCCCGTGGCCATCTGCGCGATGAGACCCACCACCATCACGATGGCCACCACGGCCAGCACGTCGTACACGATGGCCGCGAAGCGGCGCCAGGCAGGGGCGGGTAGGGGCATTGTGCTCATCGGGCCATTATGATCGGGCCATGACGGAAAGCCACGCCGAAACGAACGCCGCCGATGCGCGCCTCATCGATCGCTTCATCGAGCGCGTGTGGTCCGAGGATGGCCTGGCCGAGCGCACGCTTGAAGCATACCGGCGTGATCTCAGCCAGCTCTCGCGCTGGCTAGAGGCACGTGGCCATGGCCTGGCCACCGCCACGCGCGAGGATATCTCCGCTTACCACGGCAGCCAGCCGGTGTCGGTGCGCAGCATGGCGCGGCGGCAAAGCGCGTTCCGCCGCTTCTACGCGCACCTGGCGCGCGACGAGGGCGCACGCGAGGACCCCACGCTGCTGATGCAGCGACCGAAGATGCCGCGCGGCCTGCCCAAGGCGCTTGCCGAACGCGAGATCGAGGCGCTCATCGTGGCCCCCGACAGCGCCACGCCGCTCGGCCAGCGCGACCGCGCCATGCTCGAATTGATGTACTCATCGGGCCTGCGCGTATCGGAACTGGTCGACCTGCCGCTGGCGGGGCTCAACCCTCGGCAAGGCGTGCTGCGCGTCACCGGCAAGGGCGGCAAGGACCGCCTGGTGCCCGTGGGCGAGGAGGCGCTGGCGCATGTCGAGCGCTACCTCGCCGAGGCGCGCCCGCTCCTCGCGAAGGGGCACGGGCAGCCACTGGCCCTGTTCCTCACCCGGCGCGGCGACGCCATGACCCGCCAGCAGTTCTGGACCCTGGTGAAGCGCTACGCCATGCAGGTGGGCATCCCCGCCAAGCGCGTCTCGCCACATGTGCTGCGGCATTCGTTCGCCACGCACCTGCTCAACCACGGTGCCGACCTGCGCGCCCTGCAGATGCTGCTGGGGCACAGCGCGCTCAGCACCACGCAGATCTACACGCTGGTGGCGAAGGAAGGCCTGAAGCGCCTTCACGCCCAGCATCACCCGCGCGGTTAACCTCGCCCGTGCCACAATCGGGGGAACCGATCGCGCGCCATGCGTTCCAAGCGGGCTCGCGGAATCCCCCGGTATCCATGGAGCCGTACCGATGTTGAAGAAGATCCTCCCGGCATTACTGGCCGGCACGTTCGCCCTCTCGGCCGCCGCCGCGACCCCGCCCGCCGCCGACGAGACCAAGGCCGTCCGCGCCGCCGTCGAGGCCCTGGGCCCCGATATCAAGGTCGATAGCGTCGAAGCCGCGCCCATGCCCGGCTTCTACCAGGTGGTGGCGTCCGGGCGCATGGTGTATGTCAGCGCCGACGGCCGCTACATGCTCAACGGCAACCTCATCGACCTGAAGAGCAAGACCGATGTCTCCGCCGCCGCGTGGGCCGCCACGCGCAAGGCCGCGCTGGCCAAGGTGCCGGCGTCGCAGCGCCTCGTGTTCTCGCCGCCGAACCCCAAGCACACCGTCACCGTGTTCACCGACGTCGACTGCGGCTTCTGCCGCCAGCTGCACGCGCACATCGACGAGTACAACAAGCAGGGCATCGCGGTGGAATACGTGTTCTGGCCGCGCGAAGGCGTCAAGACCACGGGCGGCAACGACACCCCGTCGTACACCAAGGCCGTCTCGGTGTGGTGCGCCTCCGACCGCAAGAACGCCTTCAACCAGGCCATGAAGGGCGCCGACGTCAAGGCCGCCACCTGCACCAACCCGGTGAAGGATGAGTTCGAGCTGGGCGAGCGCCTGGGCGTCAACGGCACCCCCACGGTGGTGACCGAGAACGGCGACGTGGTGGGGGGGTACCTCACGCCGGCGCAGTTGCTCAAGGCGGTCAATGCGCCTGCGGGGACTGTTGGGGGCGGTTGAGGGGCCATCGCGCGCTAGCGCGCTCCCACATGGCTGGGGCGGGTGGTGGGGGCGGCCGGATGCTGTCCCGCAACATCATGTAGAATAGGCGTTTTCCTCCAGCGCCTTTTCCCCCCGCATGATCGCACTCGACGGGCAGAGCGCCCTCTCGCCGTTTCGCCTCGAACGCCTCAATGCCCACCTGGAGTCCTTGCACCACGGGACCCGCGTGCAGGCAGCCTGGTTCGTGTATTTCGTGGATGCCGCGCAGGCCCCTGAAGGCGACGCCCGCGCGCGCCTCCTGGCCGTGCTCGAGGCCAAGGCCGGCCAGCCGGAAACCGCCACCTTCTGGGTGGTTCCGCGCCTGGGCACCATCTCCCCCTGGTCCAGCAAGGCCACCGATATCCTCCACGGCGCCGGTTTCGACGTGCGCCGGGTGGAGCGCGGCGTGGCCTGGCAGGTCACCGGCATGCCGGCCGAGACGGCCCCCAGCTACGCCCAGGTGATGACGGCCTTCTGCGACCCGATGGTGCAGAGCCCGCTCGATTCGCTCGACCATGCCGGTGGCCTGTTCCTCGCCGGCACCCCGGGCGACCTGGGCCGCGTCGAGCTCGGCGGCGATGCCCTCGCCGCGCTGGCCACCGCCAACAAGGATCTCGGCCTGGCCCTGGCCGACGACGAGATCGACTACCTTGCCGAGCGGTACGGCGAGATGGGCCGCGCGCCCACCGACGCCGAGCTGATGATGTTCGCGCAGGCCAACTCCGAGCACTGCCGCCACAAGGTGTTCAACGCCACGTGGACCCTCGACGGCCAGGCGCAGGACGCCTCGCTGTTCGGCATGATCAAGAACACGCACAAGCATTCGCCGAAGTTCACGCTCAGCGCCTACAAGGACAACGCGGCGGTGATCGAAGGCTACGAGGGCAACCGCCTGTTCGTGAGCCCGGAAGACGGCGTGTTCCGCACGGTGAAGGAACCCGCGCCGTACGCCATCAAGGTCGAGACGCACAACCACCCCACGGCCATCGCACCGTGGCCGGGCGCCGCGACGGGCTCGGGCGGCGAGATCCGCGACGAGGGCGCCACGGGCCGCGGCGGCAAGCCGAAGGCCGGCCTCACCGGTTTCTCGGTCTCGCACCTGCGCATCCCCGGCACGCCGCGCCCGTGGGAAACCCCGCGCCCGCTGCCGCCGCGCATGGCCAGCGCGTTCGAGATCATGCGCGATGGCCCGCTGGGTGCCGCCGCGTTCAACAACGAGTTCGGCCGCCCCGCGCTCGGCGGCTACTTCCGCACGTTCGAACTGGAAACGGGTGACAAGGGCGTCCGCCGCGGCTACGACAAGCCCATCATGATCGCCGGTGGCCTCGCCGCCATCCGCGATGGCCACGTACAGAAGCGCGACGTGCGCCCGGGCGACAAGGTCATCGTGCTCGGTGGCCCCGCCATGCTCATCGGCCTGGGCGGCGGCGCCGCCTCGTCGGTGTCGTCGGGCACGTCCAGCGCGGAACTCGATTTCGCCTCCGTGCAGCGCGATAACCCCGAGATGGAGCGCCGCGCGCAGCAGGTCATCGACGCGTGCTGGGCCATGGGCGAGAAGAACCCCATCGTCAGCATCCACGACGTCGGCGCGGGTGGCCTTTCCAACGCCATCCCCGAGATCCTCAACGACGCCGGCGTGGGCGGCATCATCGACCTGTCGAAGGTGCCCTGCGACGACCCGACGCTCTCGCCCATGCAGGTGTGGAGCAACGAATCGCAGGAGCGCTACGTCCTCGCCATCGGGCCGGACGATATCGCGCAGTTCGAAGCCTGGTGCACGCGCGAGCGCTGCCCGTTCGCGGTGGTGGGCGAAGCCACGGCCGATCCGCGCCTCATCGTGCGCGATCCGCGCCGCGACCTCACCGTCATCGACCTGGGCATGGACGTGCTGTTCGGCAAGCCGCCGCGAATGCACCGCGACGCGCATCGCGTGAAGCCGCGCGTCGACCTGGTGGCCGATCTCAGCGGCATCGGCATGGACGAGGCGCTCAACCGCGTCCTGCGCCTGCCGGTCGTCGGCAGCAAGAACTTCCTGATCACCATCGGCGACCGCACCGTCGGCGGCCTCAACGCGCGCGACCAGATGGTCGGGCCGTGGCAGGTGCCCGTGGCCGATGTCGCGGTGACCATGACCGACTTCGACGGCTACGTGGGCGAGGCCATGGCCATGGCCGAGCGCGCCCCGGTGGCGTTGCTCAACAGCGCCGACGCCGCGCGCATGGCGGTGGGCGAAGCCATCACCAACATGGCCGCCGCGCCGCTCAAGCTCGAAGAAATGCGCCTGTCCGCCAACTGGATGGCCGCCGTGAACCACCCGGGCGAAGACGCCGCGCTGTTCGACGCCGTGCGCGCCGTCGGCATGGAGCTCTGCCCCGAACTCGATATCGCCATCCCGGTGGGCAAGGATTCCTTGCACATGCAGACGGTATGGAACGACGAGAACGGCAAGAAGCAGAAGACCGTCTCGCCGGTGTCGCTGGTCATCACCGGCTTCGCCCGCGTCGACGACGTGCGCCGCGTGCTCACGCCGCAGCTGAAGCTCGACCGCGGCGACACCGACCTGTGGCTCATCGACCTCGGCGTGGGCCGCGACCGCCTCGGCGGCTCGGCGCTCACCCAGGTGTTCAACCGCGGCGGCGGGGTGCCGCCTGACCTGGACGACCCGAAGCGCCTGCGCGCCATGTTCGAGCTGGTGCAGGAAGCGAACCGCTCGGGCCTGCTGCTGGCCTACCACGATCGCTCCGACGGCGGCGCCATCGTCACCCTGCTCGAGATGGCCTTCGCCGGCCATTGCGGCCTCGACATCCGCCTCGACGGCTGGGCAGAGGCCACGCTGCGCGCGCTCTTCAACGAGGAGCTGGGCGCCGTGGTGCAGGTGGCCAGCGCCAACCGCGAGGCGTTCGAGCAGCTGCTGGTGAAACACAACCTCGCCGGCATGACCCACCACGTGGGCCGCCCGAAGGAAAAACTCGGCATCAAGCTGCATCTGAACGGCGAGACGCCGTTCAAGTGGAACTGGACCGAGCTGTTCCGCGCGTGGAATGAAACCAGCCACGCCATGCAGCGCCTGCGCGATAACCCGGCCAGCGCCGACCAGGAAAGCGAGTGGCGCCTCGACGATGCCGACGAGGGCCTCTCGCCGAAGCTCACGTTCGATATCGCCGACGACGTGGCCGCGCCGTACATCGCCACGGGCGTGCGCCCGCGCGTGGCCATCCTGCGCGAGCAGGGCGTCAACGGCCAGGTCGAGATGGCCGCCGCGTTCACCCGCGCCGGCTTCGACGCGGTCGACGTGCACATGACCGACCTCGCCACCGGCCGCCACCACCTGAAGGATTTCCGCGGCCTGGCGGCCTGCGGTGGTTTCTCGTACGGCGACGTGCTTGGCGCCGGCCGTGGCTGGGCCACGTCCATCCTGTACAACGACGCGCTGCGCGAGCAGTTCGCGCGCTTCTTCGAGGACGGCAGCAAGTTCGCGCTGGGCGTGTGCAATGGCTGCCAGATGATGTCGCAGCTGAAGGACATCATCCCCGATGCGAAGCACTGGCCGCAGTTCCTGCGCAACCAGTCGGAGCAGTACGAGGCGCGCCTGGCCACCATCGAAATCCTCGACTCGGGCAGCATCTTCTTCCGTGGCATGGCCGGTTCGCGCCTGCCCGTGGCCGTGGCGCATGGCGAGGGCCGCGTGCACTTCCCCATGGTGTGCAGCCCGTCGAAGAGCCACGCCGCCGCGCGGTTCGTCGATAACCGCGGCAAGCCCACCGAGCATTATCCCCTGAACCCGAACGGCTCGCCGGGCGGCCTCACCGCGTTCACCGCCGCCGATGGCCGCGTCATGATCATGATGCCGCACCCCGAGCGCGTGTTCCGTACGGCCCAGCTCAGCTGGCACCCCGAGCCGTGGGGCGAGGATTCGCCGTGGATGCGGATGTTCCGTAACGCGCGCACGTGGGTCGGCTAACCGCGTGAAGCCCGCCGACCTCACCAGCATCATCATCGTGCTGGCCGATAGCGGGCCGCTCACCCGCGAGTGCGTCGAGCGCGCGCTCGCGAGCGACCGGCCCGTCGAGGTCATCCTCGTCGACAACGGGTCCGAAGACGGCACCCCCGAGCAGCTCGATCGCTCGTACGCCACGGACGACCGCGTCCGTGTCGTGTACAACCGTGCCAACCTCGGCTTCGGCCCGGCCGTGAACCGTGGCGCCACGCACGCGCGTGGCCGCCTGCTGCTCGTGCTGAACCCCGATTGCCTCGTCGAGCCCACCACCATCTCGCGCATGGCGGCGCACGTGGGGCCGCACACGGGCATCGTCGGTGCGCTGGTGCAGGACGCCGACGGCCATGTCGACCCGGCCTCGCGCCGCCGCGACCCGCTGCTGGGCCGTGTCATCGCCACCAAGCTGGGCCGTGGCAGCGGCGGCATCGATATCGGTGGCCCGCTGCCCAGTGGCGCGGAGCCGGTCGAGATCGTTTCCGGCGCCATCATCCTCATGCCCCGGGGCGCGTTCGATACGCTGGGCGGTTTCGACGAAACCTTCTTCCTGCATTGCGAAGACATGGACCTGTGCCGCCGGGCCCGCGACATGGGCTACCAGGTGCTCCTCGCCGGCGACGTGCGCGTGCTGCACGGCAAGGGCGGCTCCAGCCGCCACCGTCCCGTGTTCGTCAGCCGGCACAAGCATCGCAGCATGTACCTGTGGTTCCGCCGCCACGACCCGGCCGCGAAGAACCCGCTGCTGCGCGGCATGGTGTGGCTCGGCACCTGGGCGCATTTCCTGCTGAAGATCCCCGGCCAGCTGCTGCGGAAAAAACGCCGATGAGCACCGAGGGGAAGGGGAGTGGCCTGGCGACGCTGGGCCTGCTGGCGGTGACCGCCATCTGGGGCTCCACCTTCGTCATGATCAAGGACGTGGTCGGCCGCATGCTGCCGATCGACTTCCTGGCCGTGCGCTTCGTCATCGCCGCCGTGGCCATGCTGGTGCTGTTCGCCGTGCCCGTGCGCCGCCTGGGCCGCCGGCAGGCATGGCGTGGCCTGGCGCTGGGCGTGCTCTATGGCGTGGCGCAGTGGCTGCAGACCGAAGGCATCGCGCTGACCTCGCCCAGTGTCAGCGGCTTCGTCACCGGCATGTATGTCGTGTTCACCCCGTTCCTCGCGCTGGCGCTGTTCCGGCAGCGCTTCCCGGCCACCACGTGGGTGGCATCGGCGCTCGCCGTGGTCGGCCTGGGCGTGCTGGCGCTCAATGGCTTCACCGTCGACCTGGGCGTGCTGCTGACGCTTGCCTCGGCGCTGCTCTACGCGCTGCACATCGTAGGGCTGGGCCACTGGTCGAAGCCGGGCGATGCCTTCGGCATGTCGGCCATCCAGATGCTCGGCATCGCGGTGGTCTGCGTGCTCGCCACCTTGCCGCACCACGGGCCGGCGCTGCCACCCGACGGCAAGGCGTGGGTGGCCATCGTCTACATGGCCCTGGTGGCGGGTGCGCTGGCCATGCTGGTGCAGACCTGGGCCCAGGCGCACATGCCCGCGACGCGCGCCGCCATCGTCATGACGACGGAGCCGGTGTTCGCCGCGGGCTTCGCCGTGGCACTGGGCGTGGATGCGCTCACCCCACGCATGGTCGGCGGCGGCGCACTGGTGCTGGCCGCCATGTACATGGTGGAACTGGCGCCGCGCCTCCGGCGCAAGAAACCCGCCGAGGCCCTGCACCACGAGGCAGGCTAAAGCGCTACCCCTGTAGGAGCGCACTTGTGCGCGACGCTCTTAGCGACACGCAACAGGGCCTCGCGTGTCGCTAGAAGCTTTCGCTCACAGGGTGAGCTCCTACACGAGGGCTTGCCGCGGTTATTTGGTGGCAGCCTTGTCCGTGCTGAACTTGTAGGTCATGACGTTCTTGTACGTCTGGCCGGGGTCGAGGCGGGCGGAGCCGAAATCCGGCTGGTTCGGCGTATCGGGGAAGATCTGCGGCTCGAGCGCGAAGGCATCGCCCTGGCGGTAGACGTGGCCCGACTTGCCCGAGGTGGTGGCGTCGAGGAAGTTGCCCGAATAGAACTGCAGACCCGGCTGGGCCGACCACAGCGACAGCACGCGGCCGCTCTTCGGATCGGTGACGCGGGCCACCTCGCGCGGCTGCGCGGCTTCTTTCTTCGAGATGACGAAGTTGTGGTCGTAGCCACGGCCGAACACGAGCTGCTGTTCCTTCGCGTCGCGGATGTCGCGGCCGATGGGTTTTGCCTTGCGGAAATCGAAGTCGGTGCCGGCCACGTTGCGGATCTCGCCCGTGGGGATGGCGGTGGCATCGGTGGGCAAGTAGGCATCGCCCGCGATCATCAGCTTGTGTTCCATCACGCTGCCGGAGCCTTCGCCACCGAGGTTCCAGTAGGTGTGGTTGGTGATGTTGACGATGGTGGGTTTATCCGTCGTCGCCGTGTATTCGATGGTCAGCGCGTTCTTGTCGTCGAGCGTGTACTTCGCCGTGGCCGTGAGCTTGCCCGGGTAGCCCTGGTCGCCATCGGGGCTGACGTAGGTCATGGTGACGCTGGGCGTGGCGCCCGACTCCACCTTGTCGACCGACCACACCACCTTGTCGAAGCCCAGCTTGCCGCCATGCAGCGAGTTCGGGCCGTCGTTGACGGGCACGGTGTAGTCCTTGCCATCGAGCTTGAACTTGCCCTTGGCGATGCGGTTGGCGTAGCGGCCCACCGTGTCGCCGAAATACTGCGGCTTGTCGAAAGTGCCCTTCAGGTCGGGGTAGCCCAGCACGATGTCACCGGGCTTGCCGGTGCGGTCGGGCACGTCGAGGGCATAGAGCGCGGCGCCCAGCGAGATGATCTTCGCCGTCATGCCCTTGCCGTTGGTGAGCGTCACGACCGTGACGTCCTTGCCATCCGGCGTGTTGCCGAACGAGGCTTTCGTGGCGTCGCCGGCGAAGGCCGGGGCGGCCGCGCCGAAGAGGGTGGCCGCAACGGCCACGGCGAGAAGCTTGCGCATCGTCCACTCCCATGTAGGTCTCCGCAAGACGAAAGCACATTTGTACGACAATACACAAGCTGCGTTGCGTCAACGCCTTTCGGGCGAACGTGGCTACGATGGGGCGGCTCTTCACGCGGGAAGGGGCGCGATGGCACCTAAAATGGCAAATGCACGCAGCCTGCACGGCCGCGTGGTGGAGGAAATCGGCGCTGCGATCGTCGGCGGCAC
Organism: Luteibacter yeojuensis; assembly: GCF_000964085.1. Taxonomy (GTDB): domain Bacteria; phylum Pseudomonadota; class Gammaproteobacteria; order Xanthomonadales; family Rhodanobacteraceae; genus Luteibacter; species Luteibacter yeojuensis_A. Next base: position 78,073 of record NZ_JZRB01000035.1, on the reverse strand, counting down.
GTTGCGCCCGGGCGATGCGTTGCCGGGCGAAGCGCAGCTCGCCGTGCAGATGTCGGTCAGCCGCACCATCCTGCGCGAGGCGCTGAAGGTGCTTGCCGCCAAGGGGCTCATCGAGACGCGGCAGAAGACCGGCATGCGCGTCCGCGATGCCCGCCACTGGAACCACCTCGACCCCGATGTGCTCGCGTGGCGCTGCGAGTCGATGCCCACGGAGGATTTCGTCGGCAAGCTTGTGGAGATGCGCGAGATCATCGAGCCGGCCGCGTGCATGGCCGCGGCGCGGCGCCGTGACAGCGACCAGCTTCAGGCCATCGGCGAGGCGCTCGATGCCATGGAGGCCGCCGACGACCTCGAGGCCTGGGCGGAGGCCGACCTGCGGTTCCACGAGGCGGTGCTGGCAGCGACGAACAACGAGCTGCTGAGCTCGCTGTTCAGCGTCATCGAAACGGCCGTGGCCACGTTCTTCGTCATGTCGGCGCGCACGGCCACGAACTTCAAGTATTCGCTGCCGTACCACCAGGCGGTGTACGAAGCGATCCGTCGCCGGCGTCCAAACGAAGCCGCCAACGCCATGCGCGCGATGATCGAGGATTCGCGCGCCAACATGCGCAAGGGCCGCGTCGCCGCAAAATAGAGTTGCTTGAACACTTTTTTTCTAACAGCAACGGCCGCCCGTGCCTCGGTACCTTGCCTCCTGCCGCTCCCGGAAGAACTGCCCGTAGCTCGGTACCGGCCGTTCCGGGTGGTGCTCGCGCAGGTGCTTCACGTACACGTCGTAATCGGGCACCCCGCAGCAGAGGCGGGCGGTTTGCACCGCCCACTTCCACAGCGAGCGCGGCGACGCAGGGGTGAAGGTCTCCATCGCCATGCGCCTCTTACGGGGCCACGCTGTTGAGCGCCACGTAGGGCTCTTCATGCGCGGTGGGGTGGTTGGCGCGCCATGCGCGGGCGATGGCACGCAGCGAGAAGAACAGCATGGTGAGCACCAGCAGCATGAACAAACCGGTGAGCACCATGTCGACGCGGTTGTTGGTGATGATGCGCTGCATCTCGTCCACCGACTTGGCCGGGGCGATGACCTTGCCCGCGGCCGCGGCGTCCGCGTACTTGTTGGCGGCGGCCGTGAAGCTGATCTTGGCGTCGAACAGCTTCTGCCAGCCGGCGGTGAGCGTGCAGATAACCAGCCACGCGGCCGGGATGGCGGGCACCAGTACGTAGCGTTCGCGCTTCAGCTTCACGGTGACGACGGTGGCCAGCATCAGCGCGATGGCGGCAAGCATCTGGTTGGCGATGCCGAACAGCGGCCACAGCGTGTTGATGCCGCCCAGCGGATCGACCGCGCCCTGGTACAGGAAGTAACCCCACAGGCCCACGCAGATGACCGTGGCGATGACGTTGCCGAGCCACGAATCGGTTTTCTTCAGCGGGGCGTAGGCCATGCCGGCCAGCTCCTGGATCATGAAGCGGCCGACGCGGGTGCCGGCATCGACGGTGGTGAGGATGAACAATGCTTCGAACAGGATGGCGTAGTGGTACCAAAGCGCCATCATGCCCTCGCCCGGCATGATGCCGTGGAGGAGCTGGGCCATGCCCACCGCCAGGGTCGGGGCGCCACCGGCGCGGCCGAGGATGGTGCTCTCGCCGATGTTCTTCGCGGTATCGCTGAGCTCGGCCGGGGTGACGACGAAGCCCCACTGGCTGATGGCCGCGGCGGCATCCTGCACGGTGGTGCCGACCAGGGCGCCCGGGCTGTTCATGGCGAAGTACACGCCCGGGTGCAGCGAGGCCGCGGCGATCAGCGCCATGATGGCGACGAAGGCCTCCATCAGCATGCCGCCGTAGCCGACCATGCGGGCTTCGCCTTCATTGGCCAGCAGCTTCGGCGTGGTGCCTGAGGCGATGATCGAATGCCAGCCCGAAACGGCGCCGCAGGCGATGGTGATGAACAGGAACGGGAACAGGTTGCCCTGGAACACCGGGCCGGTGCCGTCGATGAACTGGGTGACCGCCGGCATCTGCAGGGTCGGCGCGGCCAGGAAAATGGCCAGGGCGAGTAGGGCGATGGTGCCGATCTTCAGGAACGTCGACAGGTAGTCGCGCGGCGCCAGCAGCAGCCACACGGGCAGCACGGAGGCGAAGAAGCCATAGCCGATCAGCCACCAGGCCAGCGCCTTGGCGTCGAAGTCGAACAGCGCGGCGAGGGCCGGCGTGTCGTTCACCGTCTTGCCGTACCAGATCGACGCCAGCAGCAGGATGAGGCCGATGATCGATACCTCGAGGATCTTGCCGGGGCGGATATAGCGCAGGTACACGCCCATGAGCAGCGCGATGGGGATCGTGGCGGCCACCGTGAACGTGCCCCACGGGCTGTGGGTCAGCGCCTTCACGACGACCAGGGCCAGCACCGCCAGCACGATCATCATGAGCACCAGCACGCCGACCATGGCGATGACGCCGGGCACTTCGCCCAGTTCCTCGCGCAGCATGTGGCCCAGCGAGCGGCCGTCGCGGCGCAGCGACAGGCCCAGGATCATGAAATCCTGCACCGCGCCGGCGAACACCACGCCCACCAGGATCCACAGCATGCCGGGCAGGTAGCCCATCTGCGCGGCCAGTACCGGGCCCACGAGCGGGCCGGCGCCGGCGATGGCGGCGAAGTGGTGGCCGAACACCACCCACTTGTCAGTGGGCACGTAGTCGAGGCCGTCGTTGCGGAGCACCGACGGGGTGGCACGGCTCGGATCGAGCTGCAGCACCTTGTTGGCGATGAGGCGGCTGTAGAAGCGGTAGCCGATGAGGAAGACGGCGATGGAGGCGGTGACCAGCCATATCGCATTGATGGGCTCGCCGCGGCGCAAGGCCACGACGCCGAGACACCATGCGCCGACGATGGCGATGGCCGCCCACAGGATTTTCCCCGCGGGACTGGGTTTGGGAATGGCGCTTTGCATGTGTTCTGAGCTCCCCTTGCGGATGGCCACAAGGGTCGCCCCCGAACTCTTGGGGGTCAATGATTCTGGGGGTTTGCGCGTATTAGCCATTGGTCGAATGGCCACGCGTGGGCACGCATGCTGCGCCGCCGCGAACGGGGGCTTGAGCCGAGGGGCGCATGCCGCCATGCTGGGGTCATCCCCACACCCGCGGCCCGCCGATGATCCGTGACATCCTGAAGATGGGCGACGAGCGCCTGCTGCGCATCGCGCCGCCGGTGCCCGACGACATGATCGGCTCGGCCGCGCTCGACGCCCTCATCACCGACATGTTCGACACCATGCACCACGCCGGCGGCGTGGGCCTGGCCGCGCCACAGATCGGCGTCGACCTGCAGCTGGTCATCTTCGGCTTCGACAGCAGCGAGCGTTACCCCGACGCCCCGCCGGTGCCACAGACCATCCTTCTCAATCCGGTGATCACGCCTCTTTCTCAAGACATGGAAGAGGGCTGGGAGGGGTGCCTGTCGGTGCCCGGGCTGCGCGGGGCGGTGAACCGCTACTCGCTCATCCGCTACCAGGGCGTCGACCCGAAGGGCCAGCCGATCGACCGTACGGCGGAAGGCTTCCACGCACGGGTGGTGCAGCACGAGTGCGACCACCTCATCGGGCGGCTCTACCCCTCGCGCATCACCGACTTCTCGAAGTTCGGGTTCACCGAGGTGCTGTTCCCCGGCATGGATATCGGCGACGACTGATCGCGGGTAGGAGCCCACTCCGTGGGCGACCCTGCTTGCCCCGGGCAAGAACGCCATGGGCCTTCGCGAGGCGCTGTCGCCCACGGGGGTGGGCTCCTACGAGCGATGCCCTCGTTATTCAGCCTCGGCCAGCGCCTCGACGATGATGAGCAGCGCCTTGCGCCGCTCCTTGGGCAGGCGGCTGACCAGGCCCACGAGGCGCAGCTGCTCGCGCGAATCGGCACGGTAGAGGGCCGGGCTTTCCTTGACGCCGGTGGCGCCGCTGGGCGAGCCGCGGCCGGTGGCGAGCCATTCGAAATTGACGCCGAAGCGCACGGCCATGTCGATCTGGCGCTCGAGCTCGGGCAAGCCCAGGTCGCTTAGCCATTTCCGCGCCGTTTCCCGGCTGACATCGAACAGATCGGCCAGTTGGGTGATACGGCCGCGGCCTTTCTTCACGCCGGCCATGTCCAGCGCGACATGCAGGCGTTGAGAAAAACCTCGGTTGGTGAGTGGCATAACAACTCCGGAGGAACGCTTTCGCGGCGCAAAGACCCGGTATTGTTGATAGGCCGGAGGCAGAGCGTAAGCCCTAGACAGTTGCCAAGTCGTGCAATTTACGACTGTCCTTTTTTCTCAAAGCACTGTCTGAAACGAGTTAATCAATTTTCTCATTTCATCCGCCGTCCGATGGGCTGCGTCGGCAAAGTCGGGACCACTGCTAGCGTAGAGGATGGCGCGGGACGATGAAATCATCAGGCCCGTGCCGCCAGGTGTCTGACCATGCTTCATAACCGCTGCGACGTCACCGCCCTGCGCGCCGATGCCGGGAACCAGCAAGGGCATATTACCCACAACGGCGCGGACGCGACCTAGTTCTTCTGGCCAGGTGGCGCCGGTGACCAGGGCGCAGTTGCCATGGCCGTTCCAGTCGCGGGCGATGGTCTGGGCCACGCGGATGTACAGCGGCTCGCCGCCACAGTCGAGCGCCTGGAAATCCGCGCCGCCGGGGTTGGAGGTGCGGCACAACAGGATGACGCCCTTGTCGGCGTGGGCGAGGAATGGATCGATTGAATCCTTGCCGAGGTACGGGTTGAGCGTCACCGCGTCGGCGTCGTAGCGCCCGAACGCTTCCACGCTGTAGTGCTTGGCAGTGGAGCCGATGTCGCCGCGCTTGGCATCCAGGATGACCGGGATGCCGGGGTGCCGGTCGTGGATGTGCCGGATGAGCCGCTCGAGCGCCCCCTCGGCCCGCTGGGCGGCGAAGTGCGCGATCTGCGGCTTGAAGGCGCATACCAGGCCCGCCGTGGCGTCCACGATATCGCGGCAGAAGGTGAAGATGCCTTCCTCGCCCGAAAGGCCGGCGGGCAGCCGGCCCGGCTCGGGGTCCAGGCCCACGCAGACGAGGGACTGGTTGCGATGCCAGGCTTTGGAAAGGGTGTGGATGAAGGACATGCTGCGCTCCGGGCTGGCGTGGCGGCTTGCGGGTGAAGAGTGAAGCGTCAATCGTCAGGAACAGCTTGCGAAGCCACTGACGCTTCGCGATTGACGCTTCACGTTTGCCGCCGTCAGACGAGCTTCTTGTACTTCACGCGCTTCGGGCCGGCGTCGTCGCCGAGGCGGCGTTTCTTGTCGGCTTCGTACTCGTTGTAGTTGCCGGGGAAGAACTCGACGTGCGAGTCGCCTTCGAACGCGATGATGTGCGTGGCGATGCGGTCGAGGAACCAGCGGTCATGCGAGATGACCACGGCGCAGCCCGGGAACTCGAGGAGGGCATCTTCGAGCGCGCGCAGCGTTTCGACGTCCAGGTCGTTCGACGGTTCGTCGAGCAGCAGCACGTTGCCACCCTGCAGCAGGGTCTTGGCCATGTGCAGGCGGCCACGCTCACCACCGGAAAGCTGGCCCACGATCTTCTGCTGGTCGGTGCCCTTGAAGTTGAAGCGGCCGATGTACTGGCGCGACTGGATCTCGAAGCTCCCGATGGTGAGGATGTCGGACCCGCCGGATACCTCCTGCCACACGTTGTTGTTCGGATCGAGCGCGTCGCGGCTTTGGTCCACGTAGGCGAGCTTGACCGTGTGGCCGAGCTTCACCTCGCCCGAATCCGGGGTTTCCTTGCCCATGATCATCTTCATGAGCGTGGACTTGCCCGCGCCGTTGGGGCCGATGACGCCGACGATGGCGCCGCCCGGGATCTTGAAGGAGAGATCCTCGATGAGCATGCGGTCGCCGAACGACTTGGTGACGTTCTTGAACTCGATCACTTCCTGGCCCAGGCGCTCGCCCGGCGGGATGAAGATCTCGTTGGTTTCGTTGCGGCGCTGGTACTCGACCGAGTTGAGTTCCTCGAAGCGGTTGAGGCGCGCCTTGCCCTTCGACTGGCGGCCCTTGGCGGCCGAACGAACCCACTCCAGTTCCTTCTGGATGGCCTTCTGGCGCGACTTCTCCTGGTTGGCTTCCTGCTTCAGGCGCTCGTCCTTCTGCTCCAGCCACTCGGTGTAGTTGCCCTTCCAGGGGATGCCGCGGCCGCGGTCGAGCTCGAGGATCCACTCGGCGGCGTTGTCGAGGAAGTAGCGATCATGCGTGACCGCCACGACGGTGCCGGGGTAGTCGTGCAGGAAGGTTTCGAGCCAGTCGACCGACTCGGCGTCGAGGTGGTTGGTGGGCTCGTCGAGCAGCAGCATGTCGGGCTTGGACAGCAGCAGGCGGCACAGCGCCACGCGGCGCTTCTCGCCACCGGACAGGGGGCCGATCTTCGCGTCCCAGGGCGGCAGGCGCAGGGCATCGGCCGCGACCTCGAGCTGGCGCTCGAGCGCGTGGAAATCGTTGGCGGCGAGGATGCCCTCGAGCTTTTCCTGCTCCTTGGCCAGCGCGTCGAAATCGGCGCCTTCCTCGGCGTAGGCGGAATAGACCTCCTCGAGGCGCTTCTGCGCGTCGAGCACCTCGGAGACGCCTTCTTCGACGGCCTCGCGGACGGTCTTCTCCGGGTCGAGGTCGGGCTCCTGCGCCAGGTAGCCGATCTTGGTGCCGGGGTTGGCGCGGGCCTCGCCCTGGAAGTCCTTGTCGACGCCAGCCATGATCTTCAGCACCGTGGACTTGCCCGCGCCATTCAGGCCCAGCAGGCCGATCTTGGCGCCGGGGAAGAACGACAGCGAGATGTCCTTGATGATCTGGCGCTTCGGGGGGACGATCTTGCTGACCCCGTTCATGGTGAAGATGTATTGCATGGACGCTCCGTCGGAAGGCCTGGCCCCGGCGCGCGCAGGGCGCCGCTGGGCAAATCCCGATTATACCGGGTCGCACCGGGTGCCGGCGCCCGCGTCTTCACGTCGCGGGCGCCGGGCCGGCCCGGAGCCTACTTGCGGCGACCGATATAGTCCCGGATGTTCTGGTCATTGGCCTTGGTGTAGACCCGGCACGCCACCTTGAACAGCACCATGGGGCCCATGTTCGTGACGCAGTTCCAGCGGTCTTCGGCCGCCTCGTGGGTGGCGCCGAGCAGGTGCCCCACCTCGTGGGCGAACACATGCCGATGCCCGTGGTTGCTGATGAGCGCCGCCCCCGATTGCTCGATCGCCAGGCCGAAGGTGCCTGCGCCCCAGCTGGCGGCTGGCTTGCCCACCAGCAGCACGTAGCGGGTAAGGGGCGTGACGGGTTCGCCTCGTGCTTTCACGTCGTCGCGTGCCGCTTTGGCGAGTTCCAGTATCCGGTCCTCGCGGCTGCCCTGGTGGTACGCGAGGTTGGTGACGCCGGGTACGCGGGCGCGCAGCGAGACGCGAATAGGCACGCCGGGGCGCACGGTTTTCTCCATGTCGCGGATCCACCAGGCGGCGTACCAGCTGAGGACCTTGGCGTGGTCGTTTTCGCCGGCGTCGTCATGGATGTACAGCCAGACGTGGAGGGCCCGCGACCCGTCGCCAGGGGCGAACAGTTCTTCCTCCTCCTCCCCGTCGCCCGGGCGCGTGATCAGGTCGTCCAGGCCCGCCCAGTCAATGGGGATCGAATCCGCGAAGCGGCGGTGGCGCGCGCCCCGGCCGGCGGCCGGTGCCGGCGGGGTGTCGTCCATCGTGAGCGCGATGCGGTCGCCGGCGCGTACCAGCGTGGCGCCGCGGCCGTCCACCTCGGCGAGGTACACCGTGCCGGTGGTGCCATCGGGCAGGTCGATGACGGTCTCCAGCCGCTCCAGGACGGTGACCAGGGCGGGCGCCTGGTCGCCTTGCGTCACCCAGGCGTCGAAGGGCAGGCCGGCGTCGGCGCGCGCGTCGAAAGCCGCCGTCGACGTGGCGTGCTGGGCGACGGCGGCAGGTGACAGCGTGGCCAGGCCCAGGCAAAGCGCTAATGACAGGGTCTTGAATTTCATGGAGATCCTTTCCAGATGAGACGCGGGAATGCGCCCGGGGCCTAACGTAGCGGAGGCCATCATCGCGGGGCTGTAGTCCTTTTCTGACGGGGCCGTAGGCCTATTCGGAGTTCGCATCGGGAAAACCCGCAGGCTGGCTGCAAACCCCCATGTCAGCTAAACTTTTCGCCTTCCCCGCCCCCCTTTCCACGAGGTCGAGATGTTCCCGAAGGATGCAACGATCGCCGGCTACGACGATGAGCTGGCCCAGGCCATCGCCAACGAATCGCGCCGCCAGGAAGATCACGTCGAACTGATCGCCTCCGAGAACTACGCCAGCCCGCGCGTGATGGAAGCCCAGGGTTCCACGCTCACCAACAAGTACGCCGAGGGTTACCCGGGCAAGCGTTACTACGGTGGCTGCGAGTACGTCGACGTGGCCGAGAAGCTCGCCATCGACCGCCTCAAGAAGCTGTTCGGCGCCGATTACGCCAACGTGCAGCCGCACTCCGGCTCGCAGGCCAACCAGGCCGTGTACTTCGCGCTGCTGAACCCGGGCGACACCATCCTGGGCATGAGCCTGGCCCACGGCGGCCACCTCACCCACGGCGCCAAGGTCAACCTCTCGGGCAAGCTGTTCAACGCGGTGCAGTACGGCATCGACCCCGATACCGGCCTCGTCAACTACGACGAGATCGAAAAGCTCGCGGTGGAGCACAAGCCCAAAATGATCGTCGCCGGCTTCTCGGCGTACTCGCAGGTGCTCGACTGGGCGAAGTTCCGTGCCATCGCCGACAAGGTGGGCGCCTACCTGTTCGTCGACATGGCGCACATCGCCGGCCTCGTCGCCGCGGGCGTGTACCCGAACCCGGTGCCGCACGCGCACGTCGTCACCTCCACCACGCACAAGACCCTGCGCGGCCCGCGCGGCGGCATCATCGTGGCGAAGGGCCTGGGCGAGGACCTGGAAAAGAAGCTGCAGTCCATCGTGTTCCCGGGTATCCAGGGCGGCCCGCTCATGCACGTCATCGCCGCCAAGGCCGTGGCGTTCAAGGAGGCGCTCGAGCCGGCCTTCACCGCCTACCAGACGCAGGTGGTGGCCAACGCCAAGGCCATGGCCAGGACGCTCATCGAGCGCGGCTACAAGGTCGTGTCGGGCGGCACCGAGAACCACCTCATGCTCATCGACCTGATCGGCCGCGACGCCACCGGCAAGGACGCGGAAGCGGCGCTTGGCAAGGCGCACATCACCGTGAACAAGAACGCGGTGCCGAACGACCCGCGCTCGCCCTTCATCACCTCGGGCCTGCGCGTCGGTACCCCGGCCATCACCACCCGCGGCTACAAGGAAGCCGATACGGTGGAACTGGCCCACTGGATCTGCGACGTGCTCGACGCGCCCAACGATGACGCCGTCATCGCCGCGGTGCGCGAGAAGGTCACGGCCCAGTGCAAGAAGTTCCCGGTCTACGGCTGATCGATGCACTGCCCGTTCTGCCAGCATGAAGACACCCGCGTCATCGATTCCCGGCTCACCGAGGACGGTGGCACGGTGCGTCGGCGGCGTGAATGCCCGCAGTGTGGCGAGCGTTTCAATACGTTCGAAACGGCCGAACTGAAGCTCCCGGCGGTGGTCAAGTCAGGCGATCGCCGCGAGCCGTTCGACGAGCACAAGCTGCGGGTCAGCTTCGAGCGCGCGCTGCAGAAGCGGCCCGTCGGCAGCGATGCCGTCGATGCCGCCGTGCACGCGGTGAAGAACGACCTGCGCCGCAGCGGCGAACGCGAGGTGCCGTCGCGCCAGGTGGGCGAGCTGGTGATGCGCGAGCTCAAGGCGCTCGACCAGGTGGCTTACGTGCGGTTCGCCTCGGTGTACCGGCGCTTCGAGGATGTCCACGCGTTCCGCGAGGAGATCGAGAAACTCGAGCGCGATCTGCCCTCGCTCGAGGGCCTGCAGCTACCCCTGCTCGAAGCGGCCCGTCGCGGGCGCAAGCCCTGATGACCCGCCCGTTCTTCCCGGCCATGGACCATGGGCACATGGCCCATGCGCTGCGCCTCGCCGCGCGTGGCATGCACACCACCCAGCCCAACCCGCGCGTTGGCTGCGTCATCGCACGCGGCGAGACCGTGCTGGGCACCGGCTGGCACCCGAAGGCGGGTGAGCCGCACGCCGAGGTCTTCGCGCTGCGCGAAGCCGGCGAGGCCGCCCGTGGCGCCACGGCCTACGTCACGCTGGAACCCTGCGCGCACCACGGCCGCACGCCGCCGTGCGCGGATGCGCTCATCGCCGCTGGCGTGGGGCGTGTCGTCATCGCCCACGAGGATCCCTTCCCCCAGGTGGCCGGCAAGGGCATCGAGAAAATCCGCGCCGCCGGCATCGGCGTGCAGGTGGGCCTCATGCGCGATGCCGCGCACGAACTCAACATCGGCTTCTTCAGCCGCATCCAGCGCGGCCGCCCGTGGGTGCGCGTCAAGCTGGCCATGAGCCTCGACGGCCGCACGGCGCTCGCCAACGGGTCGTCGAAGTGGATCACCGGCGAAGCCGCGCGCAACGACGTGCAGCGCTGGCGCGCCCGCGCGTCCGCCATCCTTTCCGGCAGCGGCACCGTGCTCGCCGACGACCCGCGCCTTACCGTGCGGCTGCCGGGCGATGAACCCTTCGTGCCGCCGCTGCGCGCCATCCTCGATACCCACCTGCGCACACCGGCCGGTTTCCATGTGCTTGATGGCAGCGCGCCCACGGTGCTGCTGCATGCCGAAGGCGCCGCTGTGCCGCCGCACCTGCAAACGGTGCGGCGCGCCGCGATCCGCGCCGGGGACGGCAAGGGCCTCGACCTGCGCGCCGCGCTGCACTGGCTGGCGCAGCACGACGTGAACGAGGTGCATGTCGAGGCCGGCCCGGTGCTGTGCGGCGCCTTGCTTGCCGAAGGCCTTGCCGACGAGTTGCTTGTCTACATCGCGCCCGTGCTGCTGGGCAGCAGCGCGCGCCCCATGCTGCAGCTGCCGCCGCTCGACGACATGGCGTCGCGCTGGAAGCTCGATACGATCGACCGCCGCCAGGTCGGCGACGACACCCGCCTGCTGATGCGGCCCGCCGCATGAACCACGTGCGCTGGGGCATCATCGGTTGCGGCGCGGTCACCGAGGTGAAGAGCGGGCCCGCGTTCGCGAAGGTGCCAGGCTCGTCGCTCGTCGCCGTCATGCGGCGCGATGGCGAAAAGGCGCGCGACTACGCGCAGCGCCACGCCGTGCCGCGCTGGTACGACGATGCCAGTGCGCTCATCGACGATGACGGCGTCGATGCCGTGTACATCGCCACGCCACCATCCAGCCATCGCGCGTACGCCCTGCAGGCCATCGCCGCCGGCAAGCCGGTCTACATCGAAAAGCCCATGGCGATGAACCACGGCGAGTGCCTGGATATCGTCGAGGCGGGCAGGGCGGCGAACGTGCCCGTCTTCGTGGCGTACTACCGCCGCGCGCTGCCGCGCTTCACCACGGTGGCGAAGCTGCTGGCCGACGGCACCATCGGCACGCCACGCTTCGCCAGCGTCGTGCTGCACCACCCGTTCGAGAAGGCCTACCAGGACAAGGCGAACCTGCCCTGGCGCGTGCAGCCCGAGGTGTCGGGCGGCGGCATCTTCGTCGACCTGGCCAGCCACACGCTGGATATCCTGGATTTCCTCCTCGGCCCCATCGTCGAGGCACGCGGCCTGTCGCGGAACCAGCTCGGCGCCTACCCGGCGGAGGATGCCGTGGCGCTGGCCTTCGCCTTCGGCAGCGGCGTGGTCGGCACGGGCCTGTGGAACTTCGGCGCCGACCGGCGCGAGGATCGCATCGAACTCGTCGGCGACCGCGGCCGCCTCACCTTCGCCACCTTCGGCGACGGGCCCATCCGCGTGGAAACCGATGGCCGGGTGGACAACCTTCTGGTCGAGAACCCGGCACACATCCAGCAGCCACTCATCACCACGATGGTGGGGCAGCTGTTGGGGGAGGGCACATGCCCGTCCACCGGCGAAACCGCCGCCCGCACAAGCTGGGTGATGGACCAGGCGCTTCTGTAGGAGCCCACTCCGTGGGCGACATCTCCCGCCTCACCGCGGCAGGTCGTGTGGCGCGTCGCGAAACGATGTTGCCCACACGTGGGCTCCTACGAAGGGGTTGCGGCTCGTTTGGCAGGCCTCATGTTATGCTCCGCACGATAGTCACGCGTCTTCAGGGCGGGGTGTAACTCCCCACCGGCGGTAGGTTTCGGTAACGAAACAAGCCCGCGAGCGCTCCCGGCACCCGCCGGGAGGTCAGCAGATCCGGTCAGAGTCCGGAGCCGACGGTCATAGTCCGGATGAAAGAAGACGGCACCATGCGCTCCCTCGCGGGGGCGCGTGTGCCATGCGCCTTGGGACGTTTTTCGCCAACCTAGCGGGAAACGCCACATGTTCACCGGCATCATCCAGGCCGTCGGCCGCATCCAGCGCCTCGAGCCACGCGGCGGCGACGTCCGCCTCGTCGTCGACACCACCACCCTCGACATGGCCGATGTCGCCCTGGGCGACAGCATCGCGGTGGCCGGCGTCTGCCTCACGGCCGTCGCCTTCGATGCCACGAGCTTCGCGGCCGATGTCTCCAACGAAACGCTGGCCATGACCTCGCTGGGCAAGCACAAGGCCGGCGATGCGGTGAACCTCGAGAAGGCGCTGCGCCTGGCCGACCGCCTCGGCGGCCACCTCGTCTCCGGCCACGTCGATGGCGTGGGCAAGGTCGTCGCGGTGGTGCCCGATGGCCGCTCGCTGCGCTGGACCTTCGAGGTGCCGCGCGACCTGGCCCGTTACATCGCCCACAAGGGCTCGGTGTGCATCGACGGCACCAGCCTCACGGTGAACGAGGTGGACGGCACGCGGTTCGGCGTGAACCTCATCCCGCACACGGTGGAACACACCACGTTCGCGGCGCGCCGCCCCGGCGACGCGGTGAACATCGAGGTGGATGTCGTCGCCCGCTACGTGGAGCGGCTGCTCGCCAGCGGCGGCGCCCCGCGCCTGGACGAAACCTTCCTGAAACAGCACGGCTTTGCCTGACGGGCCCACCACCATGGCATTCAGCACCATCCCCGAGATCCTCGACGAGCTGCGCAACGGCCGCATGGTCATCATCCTCGACGACGAGGACCGCGAGAACGAAGGCGACATCGTCATGGCCGCCGAAAAAGTGCGGCCGGAAGACGTGAACTTCATGGTCCGCGAGGCACGCGGCCTCATGTGCCTGACGCTCACCGAGCAGCGCACGCGCCAGCTGGGCCTGAAGCCCATGGTCACAGACAACAACTCGCCGTACCACACCAATTTCACCGTCTCGATCGAGGCGGCCGAAGGCGTCACCACCGGCATCTCCGCGCACGACCGCGCGCGCACCGTGCAGGTGGCCGTGGCGAAGGACGCGAAGCCGGCGGATATCACCATGCCGGGCCATGTGTTCCCGCTGACGGCGCAGGCCGGTGGCGTGCTCTCGCGCGCGGGCCATACGGAAGCTGGTTGCGACCTCGCCGCCATGGCCGGCCTCGAGCCCGCCGCCGTCATCATCGAAGTGCTGCACGACGATGGCTCCATGGCCCGCCGCCCCGAGCTCGAAGCGTTCGCGGCGAAGCACGGCCTGAAGATCGGCACCATCGCCGACCTCATCCGCTACCGCCTCGAAACCGAGAAGACCGTCGAGCGCGTGTTCGAGGAGGACGTCGACACCGAGTTCGGCCCGTTCCGTCTTGTCGCGTACCGCGACGCGATCCGCAGCGGCCTGCATTTCGCGCTGTCGCGCGGCGCCATCGATGACGGTGGGCCGGTGCTGACGCGCGTGCACGTGCGCAACACGCTTTCCGACGTGCTGCACCTGAAGCGCGACGACCTGGGGCAGACGGTCACCGAAGCCCTGCGCCGTATCGCCGACGAGGAGCGCGGCGTGCTGCTGGTGCTGTCCGGCGAAGACACGCCCGATGCGCTGCTGGCCCGCCTGCGCGGTGATGCCCAGCCCATGCCGGCCCCGAAGGATGACCAGGAGTGGCGCCAGCTGGGCCTGGGTGCGCAGGTGCTCGCCGACCTGGGCGTGAAGCGGCTGCGCGTCATGGGCACGCCACGCCGGTTCGTGGGCATTTCTGGCTTCGGCCTTGAAGTGGTCGAGCAGGCCAGCTAAACCTGACCCATGGCAGCCCACTACGATATCCAGCTGATCGCCCCCGCCGGCTACCCGCACAACCCCGATGCGATGCGCATTGGCATCGAGCGACTCGAGGCGGCGGGGCACCGCGTGCATGGCCGCGAGGTGCTCCAGCGGCGCGAGTTGCGCTTCGCCGGCAGCGACGCCCAGCGTGCCGCCGACCTCAATGCCCTTGCCGACGCGTCGAAGCCGCTGCCCGACGTGGTGCTCGCCATCCGTGGCGGGTATGGCGCGCATCCGCTGCTGCCTTTGCTCGATTACGACGGCCTGCGCGCACGGCTCGGCGGTGCGCCCGTGGCCCTCGTGGGGCACAGCGATTTCACCGCCCTGCAATGCGCGCTGCTCGCCCGCAGCGGCGTGGTGACGCTGGGTGGCCCCATGCTCGGCCCCGACTTCGGCGCCCCCGAGCTCGACCCGCTCACGTGGCGCCAGTTCTGGGCCGCGCTGGCGGCCGACGAGGCAGTGGCCACGTGGGAGAGCCCGGAATCGGCCGACCTGGCCGTGGAAGGCACGGTGTGGGGCGGCAACCTGGCCATGCTGGGCAGCCTGGTCGGGTCGGCGTATTTCCCGTCGATCGAGGGCGGCATCCTCTTCATCGAGGATATCGCCGAGCCCCCGTACCGCGTCGAACGCATGCTCTACCACCTGCTGCACGCAGGGGTGCTCGGCCGGCAGAAGGCCGTGCTGGTGGGCGATTTCACCAGCTGCCGCGTGGCCGAATACGACAACGGCTATGACCTGGGCGTGGCGTTCGAGCGCGTCGCCGCGGCCTCGGGCATCCCCTTCGTGCGGGGCCTGCCCTTTGGCCACGGCCCCACCAAGTTCACCCTGCCGTTCGGTACCCCCGGGCGGCTGCGCGTGGCCGGCGGCCAGGCCAGCCTGGCCTTCAGCGGCCACCCGCGCCCCAAAACCCCGTAAAATACCCGGCCGCACGGCGGCCCCACGCCCCATAAGGACCCCCATGAAGATCATCGAAGGCGATTTCGCCACCCCCAAGGGCCGTTTCGCCATCGTCGCCGGCCGCTTCAACGCGTTCGTGGTCGAACCGCTGGTGGAAGGCGCGCGCGATACGCTGGTGCGCCACGGCGTGAAGGACGACGCGATCGACCTCATCCGCGTGCCCGGCGCGTGGGAAATCGCCCAGGCCGCGCACAAGGTGGCCGCCTCGGGCAAGTACGCCGCCGTGATCGGCCTCGGTGCCGTCATCCGCGGTTCCACCCCGCATTTCGATTACGTGGCCGGCGAAGCCGCCAAGGGCCTCGGGCAGGCCGCCTACGCCTCGGGCGTGCCGGTCTCCTTCGGCGTGCTCACCACCGACAGCATCGAGCAGGCCATCGAGCGTGCCGGTACCAAGGCGGGCAACAAGGGCGCCGACGCGGCCATGGTCGCGATCGAAATGTCCAACCTCTATGCGAAACTCGGCAAATGAATAACACCCCTCCGCACGGCATCGACCTCGCCGCGCGCTCGCGCGCCCGCCGCCGTGCCCTGCAGGCCCTCTATGCCTGGCAGGTGGGCGGCGCCCGCATGGGCAGCGTCATCGAGCAGTTCCGCCACGAGCAGGACATGCAGGTCGCCGACCAGGAATACTTCGAAGACCTGCTCCGCGGCGTCGAGCAGCACGTCAAGGAACTGGACGAGGGCATCAAGCCGTTCGTCGACCGCGACGTGGCCCAGATCGACCCGATCGAGCGCGCCGCGCTGCGCATGGGTGCCTACGAGCTGAAATACCGCCCCGACGTGCCCTACCGCGTGGTCATCAACGAGGCGGTGGAAGCCACCAAGCGCTTCGGTGCCGACCACGGCCACAGCTACGTGAATGGCGTGCTCGACAAACTGGCCACGCACTGGCGTACGGCCGAGAAGCGCTGACCGGTCCGGGGCCGGCATGGAATTCGACCTCATCGAACGCATCCGCCGGCACACCGATGTCGCCCGCGATGACGTGGCGCTCGGCATCGGCGACGACGCCGCCGTGGTCGCCGTGCCCGCGGGTCGCGAGCTGGCCATCGCCGTCGACACCCTCGTCGAGGGCGTGCACTTCCCGAAGGGCACGGCCGCCGCCGACATCGGCTGGAAGGCGCTTGCGGTGAACCTCTCCGACCTCGCCGCCATGGGCGCCACGCCCGCGTGGGCGTTGCTGGCGCTGACCCTGCCCGCGGCGGAGGAACCCTTCATCGATGGCCTCGCCCGCGGCTTCGCCGAGCTGGCCACGCCGTACCGCCTCGCCCTCATCGGCGGCGACACCACGCGTGGCCCGCTCACCATCACGGTCACCGTGCACGGCTTCACCACGCCCGGCCAGGCGCTGCTGCGCTCCGGCGCGCGCGTGGGCGACGCGGTGATGGTCACCGGCACGCTGGGCGATGCCGCCGCGGGCCTGCGCTGCCTGGCGGAAGCCGACCCGGCGCCGTATGCCGCGCTGGTCGAGCGATTGAACCGGCCGACACCGCGCGTGGCCGCCGGGCAGGCACTGCGTGGCATCGCCACGGCGTGCGTCGATGTCTCCGATGGCCTCGTCGCCGACCTCGGCCACATCTGCACGCGAAGCGGCGTGGGCGCCGAGATCGACCCGGCGCTGCTGCCGCGGTCCTCCGCCATGCTCACGCACTTCCACGACGCCGACGCCATCGATTTCGCGCTGGCCGGCGGCGACGATTACGAGCTGTGCTTCACCGTGCCCGCCGACAAGGCCAGCGAGGTCGCGGCCGATCTCGCCCGCGTGGGCTGCGGCGCCACGCGCATCGGCCGCATCGTCGAAGGCGCCGGCGTGCGCGTCCTCGATGGCGCCGGTGGAGCGCGCGTGCCGCGGCGCGCGGGCTGGAACCACTTCGCATGAGCACCAAGTACACGCTCGACCCGGCTGCACGCCGCCGCCTCATGGCCACGCCCGCCGGGTGGGTGGCTACCGGCTTCGGCTCGGGCCTCGCCCCGAAGGCACAGGGCACCGTCGGTTCGCTGGCCGCCCTCGTGCCGTGGCTGCTGCTGTGGCCCGTGCTCTCGGCGTGGGGCTGGCTGGTGGTCATCGTGCTGTCGTTCGCGCTGGGCGTGTGGGCCTGCGACGCGGCGGGCCGCACCATCGGCGTGGACGACCATCGCAGCCTGGTGTGGGATGAATTCGTCGGGCAGTGGATCGCCCTGCTGCCGCTGGTCGCCGTGCCCGGTGCCGCGTGGATACCGCTGGGCTTTGGCCTGTTCCGCCTGTTCGATGTGTGGAAACCCTGGCCTATCGGCTGGTTCGATCGACGCGTGAAAGGCGGCATGGGTGTCATGCTCGATGACGTCATCGCCGGTATCTTCGCGGGCATCGCGCTCTACGCGATCCAGCACGTCGTGCTTCACCAGTTCCGTTTCCTGCTCGTCTAGGAGCCCTCCATGGAATACCGTCGCCTCGGTACCACCGGCCTCAAGCTGTCGGCACTGTCGTATGGCGCGTGGGTCACGTTCGGCCGCCAGGTCGGCCGCTCCGCCGCGCGCGAGCTCATCGCGCTGGCGTACGACCACGGCATCAATTTCTTCGACAACGCCGAGACCTATAACGCCGGTGACGCCGAGCGCCTCATGGGCGATGTCATCGCCGACCTGCGCCTGCCGCGCGATGCGTACTGCGTATCGAGCAAGGTGTATTTCGGTGCGGTCACGGATCCGAAGCCCACGCAGCGCGGCCTCTCGCGCAAGCACGTGTTCGATGCCGCGCACCAGGCGCTCGAGCGCCTGCGCGTCGATTACCTCGACCTGTATTTCTGCCACCGGCCCGACCCCGATACGCCGGTGGCGGAAACCGTCATGGCCATGGACCTGCTCGTGCGCCAGGGCAAGGTGCTCTACTGGGGCACTAGCGAGTGGCCGGCCGAACTGATCGAAGAAGCACACCGCGTGGCGCGCGAGAACCACTTCATCGCGCCGTCGATGGAACAGCCGCAGTACAACCTGCTGCACCGCGACCGCGTCGAGAAGGACTACGCGCCGCTGTACCGCGCGCACGGCATGGGCACCACCATCTGGTCGCCGCTGGCCTCGGGCCTGCTCACGGGCAAGTACAACGACGGCGTGCCGGACGATTCACGCCTGGGCCACCCGGACTACGCGTGGCTACGCGATGCGCTGCTGGAAAACGATGGCGCGGCGCTCAAGACCGTACGCAAGCTGGCGCCGATCGCCGACGGCCTTGGTATCCCCCTGGCGCGGATGGCGCTGGCGTGGTGCCTGAAGAACCCGCACGTATCGACGGTGATCCTCGGCGCGAGCAAGCCGCGGCAGCTCGAGGAGAACCTGAAGGCGCTGGATGCCGTGCCGCTGCTCACTGATGACGTGATGGCGACGATCGACGCCGCGCTGTAAGCAAGAGCATCGCGCGCAAGCGCGCTCCCACAGTGCAGTAGGAGCCCACACCCGTGGGCGAGAGCTTTTCGCGAAGAGCTGTCGCCCACGGGTGTGGGCTCCTACGACGGCGCATCAAACGTCGCCGTAGAGGGCCTGCAACATCGCGATGGCAGCAAGCCCCGCGGTCTCGGTACGCAAGATGCGCGGCCCCAGCTTCAACCCCGTGAACCCGGCACCGGCCAGCGCCGCGCGGTCGCGCTCGCCAAAGCCGCCTTCCGGCCCTATAGCGATGAGCGCGGCCCCGGCAAGGCCCAGCTCCGCGGGCCGCTTCGTGCCTTCGGGCAACAAGGCCAGCCGCATCGGCCCACCTTCACCCAGCGCACCCAGCCACGCGTTCAGCGCGATGGCGGGCTCGATCACCGGCACCACCGCGCGCCCCGACTGCTCGCACGCGCTGGCGGCCACGGCGCGCCAGTGCAGCAGGCGCTTCTCCGCGCGGGCGGCATCCAGTTTCACCTCGGAGCGCTCGGTGATGAGCGGCACGATGCGCGCGATGCCGAGTTCGGTGGCCTTCTGCACGATCAGGTCCATCTTCTCGCCGCGCGCCACGCCCTGGGCCAGCGTGAGCCCGAGCGGGGATTCATTGGCCAGCGCGCGGCCTTCGCCCACCAGCGCCACGACCTCGCGCTTGCCGACACCGCTCAGCGTGGCATCGAATTCCATGGGTGCATCGCCTGCGAACAGCACGACAGGGTCGCCCGGCTGCATGCGCAGCACGCGGGCGACGTGCTCGCCGGCCTGCGTGGGCAGGGTGATCTGCTGGCCGGTGGCCAGCGGCTGGTCGACGTGGATGCGGATGGTGCGCATGCGGGGGCCTGTGTCACGGAACCGCCATTGTACCGGCCTGCGCGGGCGGCTATCGTCGACGCCAACGCCCTGGGAGCACCTGCATGCCCATCGCCTGGTATTTCGACTTCGTCTCGCCGTTCTGCTGGCTGCAATGGCCCGCCATCCGCGAGCTGGCCGCCAGCCGCGAGGTCGCCCTGCGGCCCATGTTGTTCGGCGCGCTGCTCAAGCAGATGAACCACCTCGGGCCCGCCGAGATCCCGTGCAAACGCGAATTCACCTATCGCTACGCCCTGTGGCGCGCGCGGCAGGCCCACATGCCGCTGCGCTTCCCGCCAAGCCACCCGTTCAACCCGCTGCCTGCGCTGCGCCTGTGCGTGGCGGCGGGCAACACGGTGGAAGCGGTGGGTGCCATCTACGAATGGATCTGGGCCCACGGCCGCGCGGCGGATACGCCCGAGGCGCTGGCGCCACTCGCGGCCTCGTTCGGCATCACCGACGTGCGCGCGGCACTGGGCACGCCGCAGGTGAAGGAAACCCTGCAGGCGAATTTTGAACACGCCATGCGCGACAAACTGTTCGGCGTGCCCACGCTGGTCATCGATGGCGAGCTGTTCTGGGGCGCCGATGCCCACGACTTCGCCATGGCCTACCTCGACGACCCCGGCATGTTCGCCGAGGGCGAGATGGCCCGCCTGGGCGCGTTGCCCGTGGGCCTGTCGCGGATCTAGGCCACGGCCTTCGCGATACCGGCGATGGCCGTATCGACCATGAAATCGATCTCGTCCTCGCGGATCACATAGGGCGGCATGAAATAGACGATGTTGCCCAGCGGCCGCAGCAGCGCGCCGTTCTCCAGCCCATGGCGGTACACGCGCATGCCGCGGCGGTCGCCGGCGGGGAAGGGCGTGCGGGTGGCCTTGTCGGCCACCAGCTCGATGGCGGCGATCATGCCTGTCTGGCGCACGTCGGCCACATGCGGGTGGTCGCGCAGCGGCGCGATGCGCGCCGCCATGTGCGCGGCGAGCTCGCGGTTGCGTTCGAGCACCGGGTCGTCGCGGAAGATCGCCAGCGTGGCCGTCGCGGCGCGGCATGCCAGCGGGTTGCCCGTGTAGCTGTGCGAATGCAGGAAGGCCTTGCCCGCCGCGTATTCGGCGTAGAACGCCTGGTACACGTCCTGCGTGGTGACCACGGCCGACAGCGGCAGGAAGCCGCCGGTGAGGCCCTTCGACAGGCACATGAAATCGGGCGATACGCCAGCCTGCTCGCATGCGAACAGCGTGCCCGTGCGGCCGAAGCCCACGGCGATCTCGTCGGCGATGAAGTGCACGTTGAATTCGTCGCACAACGCGCGCAGGCCCGTGAGGTACGACGGGTGGTACATGCGCATGCCACCGGCGCACTGCACGAGTGGCTCGACGATGACGGCGCAGGTTTCATGCGCATGGCGCTCGAGGATCGCGCGCATCTCGCCGAGGCGGCGCGTGGCGGTTTCCCCGGGCGTTTCGCCGGGTTCGCCTTCGTAGGCATCGGGCGAGGGCGCCAGCGTCGGCGTGAGCAGCAACGGGGCGTACGTCTTGCGGTACAGGGCCACGTCGCTGACCGAGAGCGCCCCCAGCGTCTCGCCGTGGTAGCTGCCGGTGAGCGCGATGAAACGGGTTTTCTCGCCGTGGCCGCGGTTGAGCCAGTAGTGGAAGCTCATCTTCAGCGCCACCTCGATGGCGGCCGAACCGTTATCGGCCAGGAACACGCGCTCGAGGCCGGGCGGCGTGATGCGCACCAGTTCCTCGGCCAGCTCCACGGCCGGTTCATGGGTGAAGCCGGCGAAGATGACGTGTTCGAGGCGGTCGAGCTGGTCCTTCAGGGCGCCGGCGATGCGTGGCTCCGCATGGCCGAACAGGTTGGTCCACCACGAACTCACGGCATCGAGGTAGCGCTGGCCATCGGTGCCGACCAGCCATGCCCCTTCGCCACGCGCGACAGGTACCATGGGGAGGGTTTCGTGGTCGTGCATCTGGGTGCACGGGTGCCAGAGGACGGAGAGGTCGCGGGCTACAAAGGCGTCGGTCATCCGCCCATCATCGCCCCGCCGCGCCGTGTCCTCAAGTTTCGCCAAGAGGTACTGGAGTGAAGTGGTTCCGCCGGATCGGCCTGCTTGTCCTGGTGCTGGTGCTCGCCACCGGCCTTTTCTACTGGTTCCTGCCGGCAAGCGTGGCGGTGCCGTTCGTCGTGCAGCGAGCCCGTGGCGTGGTGCTGGACGATCTCTCGGGCACCGTGTGGAACGGCCGCGCCGGGCGCGTCATGACCCAGGAGGGGCTTGAACTCGGCGCCGCCACCTGGACCCTCGGCCGCGACGTGATCCTCGGCCGCACCCACCTCGACATCCACCTCGATGGCCGCGCGGGCCGCTTCGACGGCCACATGGATCGCACCGAGGCCGACCGCGTGCAGTGGCGCGACGTCGATTTCCGCCTCGATGCCGCGGCGCTCGCCAGCCCGGGGCTGCCCCGCGAGCTGGTGCCGGTGGGCGTGGTCGAGGGCAAGGTTCCCCAGGCCGACCTGCAAGGCAACTGGCCGGTCACGCTCGACGCCGACGTGGCCTGGCGCGCCGCCGCCGTCAAAACCCCCGAGGGCCACGTCACCCTGGGTGGCATCGCCTTCAAGGCGTCGTCGGCCGGTGGCGTGCTGCATGCCACGCTGAAAGACGATGGCGAAGGCTCGCTGGCCGTCGATGCGCGCGTGGCCGCATCGCCACTGGGCTGGCGCATGGAGGGCGCGCTGGTGCCGCGCATCGCCGATACCGCGCTCACCCACCTCATCGCCCGTTTTGGCCCCGTGCGGCCGGACGGCTCCGTTTCCCTGGCCCGCAAGGCCGGGCTCGCCCCCGCGGTATCCCCATGACCGATACGCTCGACAAGGCCCTTTCCGCCGCCCGCGACGCCGCGGGCGCGGCAGCCGAGATCATCCAGCACTACTGGCGCGCCGGCGTCGATGTCATCACCAAGGGCGATGACACGCCGGTGACGGTGGCCGATCGCGAAAGCGAGCTGGCCATCCGCGGCATCCTCGCCGCGGCGCTGCCCGAGGCGGGCATCTATGGCGAGGAGTACGGCGCCGATGACACCACGCGCGAATGGCTCTGGCTGGTCGACCCGCTCGACGGCACCAAGAGCTTCGTGCGCCGCACGCCGTTCTTCTCGACGCAGATCGCGCTGATGCACCACGGTGAACTGGTGCTGGGCGTGTCGTCCGCGCCGGTGTACGGCGAGCGCATGTGGGCGGTGAAGGGCCGCGGCGCGTGGCTCGACGGCGAACGCGTGCAGGTGGCGGGCACGCAGGCGCTCGCGCAGGCCGCGCTCTCCACGGGCAACGTCAAGACGCTTACCGCCGATGCGCGCTGGGGCGTGCTGGGCGAACTCATCCGCGAGAGCAACCGTATCCGTGGCTATGGCGATTTCTGCCACTACCACCTGCTGGCACGCGGCGGCCTCGACCTGGTGCTGGAATCCGATGTCAGTATCCTCGACGTGGCCGCGCTGGCCGTCATCGTCCGCGAAGCGGGCGGCGTCTTCACGCAGCTCGACGGTGGCGCGCTGGGGCTCGCCAGCCGTGATGTGCTCGCCGGCACGCCCGCGATCCACGCCACGGCGCTCGAACGGCTGCGCGGCGCTACAATCGCGTGATGAACAAGCGCCCCACCATCCTCGCCACGCGCGACGCGCCCGATAGCCCCCTCCGCAAGGCGGAGCAGGTCGACCTCGAATTCTCCAACGGCGAGCGCCGCACGTACGAGCGCCTGAAGGGCAGCGGTTTCGGCGCGGTGCTCATCGTGGCCATGCGCGATGCCGACACCGTGCTGCTGGTGCGCGAGTACGGCGTCGGCGTCGATCGCTACGAGCTGGGGGTGCCCAAGGGCCGCCTCGACCAGGACGAGACCACCGAGCAGGGCGCCAACCGCGAACTGAAGGAAGAAGTGGGCTACGGTGCGCGCAAGCTGAAGATCCTCGGCACCTTGTCGCTGTCGCCGTCCTACATGACCCACCTGGCGCACGTGGTGCTGGCCGAAGATCTCTACCCCGAGCGCCTGCAGGGCGACGAGCCCGAGGAACTGGAAGTGGTGCCGTGGCGCCTGGATGCACTCCACGAGCTGCTGGCGCGCGACGATGTCACCGAGGGCCGCTCCATCGCCGCCCTCTTCATGGCCCGCGAGTACCTCGCCGGCCGCTACCAGCCCGCGTGAGCGCGCCGCGCCCGCAGGCCTGGCTCGACGACGTCTGCGCCATCGCGCGCGAGGCCGCCGGGGCCATCCTCGCCATCTACGCGCAGGATTTCGAAGTCATCCAGAAGGCCGATGCCTCGCCGGTCACGGCGGCCGACCTCGCCGCGCAGAAGGTCATCGCGCAGGGCCTGCAGGCCATCGCGCCGGGCGTCCCGGTCATCTCCGAGGAAGCGCTGGCCGCGCCCTGGGCCGAGCGCCGCACATGGCGCCGCTACTGGCTGGTCGATCCGCTCGACGGCACCCGCGAGTTCGTGAAGCGCAATGGCGAGTTCACGGTAAACATCGCGCTCATCGAAGACCACCGTGCGGTGCTCGGCGTGGTGCTCGCGCCCGTCACGGGCGATCTCTACGCCGCGGCGCAGGGGCACGGTGCATGGCGCGAGGCCACGCCTGGCGCGCCGCGCGAGGCGATCCACACCCGCCGGGCCAACGGCCTGCTGCGCGTCACGGGCAGCCGCTCGCACGCGGGCGTCCGCGCGGCCACGCTGCTGGGCCGGCTGGGCGAGCACGAGACCTTCGCGCTGGGTTCCTCGCTGAAGTTCTGCGTCATCGCCCGCGGCGACGCCGACGTGTACCTGCGCCTGGGCGCCACGTCCGAATGGGATACGGCCGCGGCGCAGTGCGTGCTGGAGGAGGCCGGCGGCGCCGTGCTCGATCTCGCCGGCCGGCCGTTCCGCTACAACACACGCGATTCGCTCATCAACCCCGAATTCATCGCCTGCGGCGACACCAGCATCGACTGGGCCGCACGGCTCATCGACCCGGACGCCTGACGCATGCCACGACCCATCGACGACCTCCTCGCGATCATGGCGCGCCTGCGCGATCCGACCGACGGTTGTCCCTGGGACGTGAAGCAGAGCTTCGCCACCATCGCGCCGTACACCATCGAAGAGGCGTACGAGGTGGCCGACGCCATCGACCGCCACGACATGCACGACCTGCGCGACGAACTGGGCGACCTGCTACTGCAGGTGGTGTTCCATGCGCGCATGGCGGAAGAAGCCGGCGAGTTCGCGTTCGCGGACGTGGTCGCGGCCATCTGCGACAAGATGGAGCGCCGGCACCCGCATGTGTTTGGCGACGTGACGCACGAAAGCGATGCCGCGCGCTCGCGCGACTGGGACCGGTTGAAGGCGGAAGAACGCCTTGCGAAGGGCGGAGACGACACCAGCGCGCTGGCCGGGATTTCGCGCGGCCTGCCCGAATGGCAGCGCGCGGTGAAGCTGCAGAAGCGCGCGGCGAACACGGGCTTCGACTGGCCCGACCACCGGCCTGTGCTGGCGAAGCTCGAAGAAGAGCTCGACGAGGTGCGCCACGAGTTCGAGCACGGGGCCGACGACGAGCGCCTCGCGGATGAAATCGGCGACCTGCTGTTTGTCGCCGCCAACCTCGCACGCCACGCGAAGGTCGATGTCTCGCGTGCGCTACGCGGTGCGAACCAGAAATTCGAACGCCGCTTCCGCGGCATGGAAGCCCTGGCCGAAAGCGAGGGGCGCACGCTGGCTTCTTACTCGCTGGAGGAGCAGGAAGCCCTTTGGCGAAAGGTCAAAGCGCAGGAACCGTAGGAGCCCACACCCGTGGGCGACAGCTTTTCGCGAAGAGGCAACGGGTGCGGTTACACCGCTTCGTTGGCTTTTCGCGCACGGGTGTGCGCTCCTACATTTTCTTATTGCGCGCTGGGTGCCGTCTGCGTGCGTTGCTGCATGCGGGCCTTGAACGCCGCCATTTCCTCGTGGCGCTTCTGGTCGTTGGCGAGGTTCTCGTCCAGGCTCTTCTTCATGGTGGCGATGGCGGCGTCGACATTGGCCGGTGCCATCTGCGCGCGGGCGAGGTGGCGGTAGGCGTAGTCGCGCACCATGGGGTTCTGCGACTTGGCCAGCACGCTGTTGTACAGCGCCGGCAGTTCCTTCTGGCGGCCGCTCATGATGTACAGGCGCTCGAGGCCGCGCAGGTCACCGATGACGCCGCTCATTTCGTGGCCGCGGCCGTGGCCCCACTGGCCGTGGTCGCCGCGCGGGCCGCCGTGGTCGTGGCCCCACTTCGGGCCGCCGTCACGCTGCTGCGGGGCCGGCTGGGTGGTGTTGGCCGCCGGGGCGGCGGGGGCCTTGGGGGCGGCGTCCTGCGCGAAAGCGAAGGCGGCCGAACCGGCAAGGAGGAGGGAGGCGGCGCTGGCGAGCAGGGTCTTGCGTTGCATGGGGTGTCTCTCCGGGTGGCTGTTGCACGGGAGAAAACGTGGCTGCCCGCCCGCGGTTGACTGCCCGGTTGCCGTCCGGTCAGTTTCGTGTGAAAACGCGCATTGCAACCTTCTGCGGGCGGGCTGCATCCATGACCGGCACACCGCATCATCACCGGAGGGCACCACCCATGCGTCACCTCATTTTCGCCGCGCTACTGCTCACGCCGCTGGCCGCCATGGCCGACAACCCCGAATGCAAGTTCCACGCGGACCGCAACCTCGATTTCGACCTGTCGTCGGTCAAGGCCGTCCGCTTTGTCGTGAACTCGTTCGACCTCAAGGTGAACGGCAGTGGCGGTGGCAAGCCGGGCGCGCATGGCCGCGCCTGTGGCTCCACCCAGGCCATCGCCGATAACCTCGAGGTCGTGCAGTCGAAGCAGGGCGATACGCTGGTCGTCGAGCTGCGCAACAAGGACAGCGGCTGGCACATGAACTGGGGCGGCTCCTACGCCGAGCTGAAGGTCGAGGCCAACGTGCCTGCCAACCTCCCCGTCATCGTCGAGGTCGGCTCGGGCGATGCCGAGGTGCGTGGCGTGGCGTCGCTCGAGAGCGCCGCCGGCTCGGGTGACCTCATCGTCGATGGCGTGCGCGGCCGCGTCAAAGCCAACGTGGGCTCCGGCGACGTCAAGGTCTCCAACAGCGGCCCCATCGAAGTGGGTAGCGTTGGTTCCGGCGATTTCACCGCCCGCACCATCAACGGCGGCGTCAGCATCGGCACCGTGGGCTCGGGTGACGCCAAGCTCACCGACATCACGGGCAACGTCGATGTCGGCACCATTGGCTCGGGCGACCTCGACGTGGACGGCGTGAAGGGCGACCTGCACGTCCGCACCGCCGGCAGCGGCGATGTCGACCACAAGGGCGTCACCGGCAAGGTCGATATCCCCGACAAGTTCCGCTGAGGGTGCCCGTAGGAGCCCGCTTGCGGGCGACATCTTTCGCGATACTGCTGCAGGGCCTGCTGCGTTTGGGCGAAAGATGTCGCGCGCAAGCGCGCTCCTACAGTTCGACGACATACCGGTTCGCTATGATCCACCTCACCTTGAGGTCGGATCCCCCGGATGACGTGGCTGCCTGAGTCGTTGCGCAACCTGCGCCGCGACGTGTTTTTCCTCGTGCTGCTCGGCGTGGCCATCCTCTTCGCGGTGGCCATGCCGGCGCGCATCGCCAGCTGGCCGTCGCTGGTCGACTGGCCCACCATCGCGGCGCTCGCCGGCCTGCTCATCCTCACCAAGGCCGTGGAGCAAAGCGGCGCCCTGGCGCATGCCGGCCGCTGGCTCATCGACCACACGCCCACGCGCCGGCTGGCCGCGCTGGGCCTCGTGGGCGCCACGGCGTTGCTGTCGATGCTGCTCACCAACGACGTGTCGCTGTTCGTGATGGTGCCGCTCACGCTCAGCATGTGCCGCATCGCCCGGATACCGGCCATGCGCCTGGTCATCTTCGAGGCCCTGGCCGTGAACGCCGGCTCCATGCTCACGCCCATAGGCAACCCGCAGAACCTGTTCCTTTGGCAGCAGTGGGGCATCGGCTTTGGCGGCTTCGTCTGGCAGATGCTGCCGGTGGTGGCCATCGCCATGGCGCTGCTGCTGGCGCTCACGGCCGTGGCGTTCCCGGGCACGCCGCTGGAGGTGCACGAGCACGTCGACAGCGGGCTCGACCGCGCCATGCTCATCGTGGGCGCCGTGCTTTACATCCCCTTCCTGTTCCTCGCCGACGCGCACCACGCCGCCTGGGGCCTGCTTGGCCTGTTCGTGGCATTCGCGCTGTTCCGCCGCAAGGTGCTCGCCGCCATCGACTGGGGCCTGCTGCTCACCTTCGTGCTGATGTTCATCGACCTGCGCATGCTGGCGGGCCTGGGCATCATCAGGCAATGGCTGGGCGCGCTTGACCTGCACCAGCCGCTGCACCTGTTCGCCACGGGAGCGCTGGCCTCGCAGGTGGTGAGCAACGTGCCCGCGGCGATCCTGCTGGCCGAGTATTCACACGACTGGCGCACGCTGGCGTGGGCCGTGAACGTCGGCGGCTTCGGCTTCATCCTGGGCTCGCTGGCCAACCTCATCGCGCTACGGCTGCTGGGCGAGAAGCGCGCCTGGGGCGCGTTCCACGCGTGGTCGGTGCCGTTCTTCGTGGTGATGGCCGCGATAGGCGCGCTGCTCTTGTAGGAGCGCGCTTGCGCGCGATCGCGCGCAAGCGCGCTCCCACATGGCGGCTTTTTCAGGCCTTGCGGGTGCCTTGCGCGCCGGTGTTGCTGTTGCCTTTGTCGTACTGCTTGATGAAGTCGCGCACGTGGGGGTACACCACGTCGCGCCAGCGGCGGCCGCTGAAGATGCCGTAGTGGCCGGCGCCTTCCACGGTAATGTGCTTCTTGCGCTTCTTGGTAATGCCCTTGCACAGGCCGTGCGCGGCTTCGGTCTGGCCCAGGCCCGAGATATCGTCGAGCTCGCCCTCGATGGTGAGCAGGGCGGTGTCCTTGATCTTCGCGGGCTTGACCAGCTCGCCGTGCACTTCCCACGTGCCCTTGGGCAGCCGGTGTTCCTGGAACACGGTTTCGATGGTGTCGAGGTAGTACTCGGCCGGCATGTCGAGCACGGCGTTGTACTCGTCGTAGAACTTGCGGTGCGCCTCGGCGTCGTCCAGGTCGCCCTTGCGCAGGTTCTCGTAGAAATCCCAGTGCGACATGACATGCCGGCTGGGGTTCATGGCAAGGAAGCCCGCGTGCTGCAGGAAGCCCGGGTACACCTCGCGGCCCGCGCCGGGGTACTGGTAGGGCACCTTGTGGATGAGCTGGTTGCGGAACCACGAGAGCGGCCGCGTGGTGGCCAGGTTATCGACGCTGGTGGGGCTCTCGCGGGTATCGATGGGCCCGCCCATGAGGGTGAGCGTGGCGGGCGTGGCCTCGCCGCGCGCGGCCATGAGCGATACCGCGGCCAGCACCGGCACGGTGGGCTGGCACACCGAGACCACGTGCGCGCGGTGGACGCCCACGTGGCGGATGAAGTCCTCGATGTACGACACGTAGTCGGCGAGGGAGAACGAGCCCTCCTGCAGCGGCACCATGCGGGCGTCGACCCAGTCGGTGATGTACACCTTGTGGTCGCGCAGCAGCGTGCGCACGGTATCGCGCAGCAGCGTGCTGTGGTGGCCGGAAAGCGGCGCCACGACGAGCACCGCCGGGTCGTGCTTCATCTTGTCGACGGTGGCCTGGTCGTCGCTGAAGCGCTTGAAGCGCTTGAGCGTGCAGAACGGCTTGCTCATCGCCACCTGCTCCACGATGGCCACGTCGTGGCCATGCGCGTGCACGCTGTGGATGTCGAACTCGGGCTTCTCGTAGGCCTTGCCCAGGCGGAACATCAGCTCGTAGCCGGCAGCGGCGCGGTCGGCGCCAGGCATGCGGGCAAAGGGGCTGGCGAGGTCACCGAACATCTTGGCGCCGGCTTCGGCCCAGTACGACAGCGGGCTGAGCATGGACCGCTGCCATTCGTGCATCAGGTAGAGCATGCCGCTTCAATCCGGGGGACGTGGAGGTGGCGCATCATAACCAGTTGCGCCGCGCCATATGTAAAGCCCCTGTTTTTGCTCGATTTAAGTAATTGCCTTGCGGCAGACCAGCAGGACCTCGTCGACGCCGGGGGCCGGGTCGAAGCCCGGTTTGAAGGCCAGCGGCTTCTGGAACCGCATGCCCAGCGGCATGAACACGCGGTTGTACCACCACATGGCGCGGGCCCGGTGGTGGGTGAGGAAATACTGGCCCAGGTCGAGCAGCTTCGACGACTTGGGCTGCATGCCGTAGACGGCGCTGCGCTCGATGGTGAAGCCATGGCGCGCGAGCAGGGCGCGGATGGCCTCGGGCTCGTAGCGGCGGTAGTGGCCCACGAAATCGTCGAACGGGGTCCAGGCGTCGGGGTGCAGCGGGGTGGACAGCAGCAGGCTGGCCCCTGGCACCGCCACGCGGGCCAGTTCACCGAGGGCACCGTCGTCGTCCACCACGTGCTCGAGGATGTCGAAGGCGCAGACGAAATCGAACGCGCCATCGCGGAACGGCAGGGCACCGATCATGGCGTTGGCCACCCGCGCGCCGGCCCGGCGCAGCTCGGACAGGGCCGGGCGCGACAGGTCGACGAACTGGGTATCGGCCAGCGGCAGGCGCGGGCGCAGGCCCGGCGCCACCTCCAGGCGGCTGGTGGCGCGGGCGGCCAGCTCCGAGACCAGCGGCCAGGTGTTGAAACGCTCGGGCGCGCACAGGCGGGCATCGGCCCACAGCGCATCGTAGAAGCGCTTGTTGCCGGCGATGAGGTCGGCGTCGGTGCGGCGTGGCGCGGCGGCTCCCGAGGTGAATGATGCGGTGGACATGCTTTACCCCGGGGACGTTCGTTGATTAACGCAGGCGAGCCAGCTCGCGCAGCAGGGGCAACCTGCGGACGCGGACGGCGGTGGCGCGGAACACGGCATTGGCCAGCGCCGGTGCCGCCGAGGGCATGCCGATGACGCTGGCGCCGGCAGGATCGGCCGTGGACGGCACGATCACGGTCTCCACCTCGTAAGGCATCGGCTGCGTGGCGGACACAGGGTAATCCTTGAACCCGGCCTGCTGCACCTTGCCGTCCTTCACGGTGATGGCGAGGTTCAGCGCGGTGGACAGCGCATCGAGCGTGGCGCCCTCGAGCTGGGCGGCCAGGCCCAGGGGGTTCACGGCGCGGCCCACGTCGGCGACGCACACCACGCGGTGGATATCGATGCCGTCCTGCGTGGGGGCCACCTCGATGGCATGCGCCACGTAGGTGCCGAACACGTAGGCGCAGGCGATGCCCAGGCCGTTTTCGCTGCGCAGCCAGCGGCTCCAGTCGAGCTTGTCGGCGGCGAGCTTCAGCACGTTGGCCATGCGGGCGGTATCGATGGGACCGCCGCGGCCGTTGTACGGCAGCTGGCGCGCGTCGCCCAGCATCTGCAGGCGGTAGTCGAGCGGGTTGGCGCCTACCGCGTGGGCCAGCTCGTCGATGAAGCTTTCGCTGGCGAACGTGGGGGTAACATGCGGCGAGCCGCGCCACTCGCCGCGCGCCAGCAGGGAATCGAGCGGGTAGTAGTCGCTGCGGTAGTTCGGCACGAGGCCGGCCGGCAGCGCATCGGGCACCAGCTCGGACTGCCAGAGGCGGTCGGGCGGGGTGGCGCGGCCGGCGAGCACGGAGGGGCTGGCCATGCGCTGGTGCCAGCCGACGATGGCCTTCTTCTTGTCGAGCGAGGCGTTGAGGCGGTGCACCGCGAACGGCCGGTAGTAGTCGTGGGCCAGGTCGTCGTCGCGGGTCCACAGCACGCGCACCG
This sequence comes from Luteibacter yeojuensis, assembly GCF_000964085.1. Classification (GTDB taxonomy): domain Bacteria; phylum Pseudomonadota; class Gammaproteobacteria; order Xanthomonadales; family Rhodanobacteraceae; genus Luteibacter; species Luteibacter yeojuensis_A. The sequence goes on along the minus strand of NZ_JZRB01000035.1, from coordinate 46,857 downwards.
GGCGGTTCTGGATCTCCTGCGGCTTCTTGGCCTGGGCGATGGCCACGGCCTCGGCGATGTAATCGGATTCGAGCCGGCGGCCGAAGCCGCCGCCGCCGCGCGGCACGCGGATGTAGACCTGGTCGGGGCCGAAGCCGGTCATCCGCTGCACCACGGCGTAGACCTGGCGGGGCGATTGCGTGGCCGCGACGATGGTGATGCTCGTATCCGGGTCGAGGCGCACCAGGCAGTTGGGGGTCTCGGCGGTGGCATGCGCCACCCATGGCTGCACGTAGGTGGATTCGAGGGCGCGCGCGGCTTTCTTGCGTGCGGTGGCGACATCGCCATCGTTGCGCACCGTGCTGGGCGTGGCGGTGTCGTCGTCGAACAGCGCAAGCGCTTTCTTCTCGAGGTCGCCGGCGGAGGGCTCGGTGGCCTGGCCCGGTTTCCACGTGGCCTTGAGGGCCTCGCGGCCTTTCAGCGCGGCCCACGTATCGCGCGCGATGACGGCGATGGCGGGCGCCTGCGCGGCCATGCCGGGCGCCTGGCCCTGTTCGGGGGTGACGTCGACCACCGCGAACACGCCCTCGACCTTGCCGGCCGCGTCGCGGTCGGCGCCATCGAGCGAGCCCCCCGGGTAGGGGCAGCGGGCCAGCACGGCGATGAGCGGCTCGCCGATGGATTCGTCGGCCGCGTAGCGCAGCGCGCCGGTGACGACGGCGCGGGCGTCGATATCGCCGGCCGGCTGGCCGATGAGGGTGTAACGCTCGGCGGCCTTGACCGGGGGCGGCGTGGCGGGCGCGTCGATGCCCGCGGCGGCGCTGGCGAGGTCGCCGTAGGAGATGCGGCGGCCGTCGGCGGCGACGGCCATGCCGCCCTCGCCGCGCAGCTGCTCGGCCGGCACGCCGAGGCGGCGCGCGGCCGCCTGCAGCAGCAGCCAGCGGGCGAGCGCGCCGGCCTGGCGCAGGTCGGCCCACGCGGCGGGGATGCTGGTGGCATCGCCGCTGCGCTGGCGGCCGTAGGTGAATTTGGGTTCGCCGTTGCCCTTCTCGATGCCCAGGCCGAGGTACTCGACCACGACGCGGTTCCAGTCGGCGTCCATCTCGTCGGCGATGATGCGCGCCAGCGACGTGGCCGTGCCTTCGCCGTTATCCGGGTCGCGCACGCCGATGAACGTGCGCCCATCGGCCGCCACGCGGATATAGGGCCCGACCTGGGCCCAGGCATCGCCCAGCAGCGCAAGCGGCACGGGGCGCTCGGCGGCCTCGACGGTGCCGATGCCGATGACAAGGGCGCCCGCGGTGCCCGCGGCGTACTTCAGGAAGCGGCGGCGGGAGAGTTTGACCTCGCCGCTCATGCCTTCTTTTCCTTCATGGTGCCGGCGGCGCGCTTGATCGCCTTGCGGATGCGGCCGTAGCTGCCGCAGCGGCAAAGGTTGCCGATCTTGTCGATGTCGGCATCGGAGGGGTTTTTCTGGCGGTTGAGGAGATCCACGGCGGCCATGACCTGGCCCGGCTGGCAGAACCCGCACATGATGGCGTCCTCGTCGATCCACGCCTGCTGCACCGGATGCAGCGTGCCGTCCTTGCCGGCGAGGCCCTCGACGGTGGTGACGCGCTTGCCGGCCATGGTTTCCATCTTCGCCTGGCAGCTGGCGACGGCCTTGCCGTCGACGATCACGGTACAGAAGCCGCAATTGCCCTGGTCGCAGCCGTATTTCGCCCCCGTGAGGCGCAGCACGTCACGCAGGTACCACAGCAACGGCATGGCCTTGTCGCCGGTGTGGCGGTAGCGCTCATCGTTGACGATCAGGTCGATGCCTTCGCGTACGGGCTTGGGCGGCACCTCGGTGGCGCCCTGCGTGGGGGGAACGGGTACGGGCGACGTCGGGCCTTGCTGTGCCATCTGCTTTCCTCAAGCTGAACCGGGCCATTGTGGCATCCGGGCCCCCGTTCAGCGAGCGAGTTTACTGAACAGGCGTCGCCACACGGCGTACACGGGCAGCCCGGCAAGCACCACGCCGCACACGACGGCGGCGCTGAGCGGCTTCGACCATGCATAGGCCACCACCACCGCGACGACGGTGGCCATGAACACGAGGGGCAGCAGGGGGTAGGCCGGCGTGACGAAGCTGGGGCGCTCCTTCACGTGGCGGCGGTACCAGAACAGGGTGGCGATGGTGACGGCATAGGCGGCCCAGTCGCCGAACGTGGCGAAATCGAGCAGCTGGCCGTAGTTGGCGGCCAGCACCAGCAGGATGGCCCAGCCCGAGAGGGCGCCCAGGGCGATGTTGGGCGTGCGGTGCACCGGGTGCAGGCGGGCCACGCTGGCGAAGAACAGGCCGTCCTCGCCCATCACCTGCAGCACGCGGGCGCCCGCCACGAGCGTGATGTTGCAGAAGCCCAGCGTCGAGATGGCGATGCCGATGGCGATGACCTTGGCGCCGGCGTCGCCAAAGACGCGGCTCATCACGTCGGCGGCCGGGGCGCTGCTGGCGGCCAGGCCGTCGTGGCCCAGCACGGCCAGGTAGGCGTAGTTGGTGAGCACGTAGGCCGCGATGACGACGAGCATGCCCAGCACCAGGGCGCGTGGCAGCGTGCGCTGCGGGTCGCGCACCTCGCCGGCCAGGTTGTTGAGGTAGCTGAAGCCCGAGAACGCGAACAGCACGGGCAGCAGGGCACCCGCGATGCCGCCCGCCCCGGGCGGCATCGGCGAGCTGCTGAAGGCCTGCGTGGTGCCGGCGCCCGCGAACGCGAGGCCGGTGACGACCAGCACGGCGATGGCGGCCAGCTTGAGGATGGCGAACACGTTCTGGATGCGCGCGCCCAGCTTGATGCCGAACAGGTTGATGCCGGTGACGAAGACCAGGGCGCCGACGGCCAGCGGCTTCACGAGGTTCGCGGGCAGGCCGAACACCGACGTGGCGTAGGTGCCGAAGATGGTGGCCACCGCGGCGGCGCTGCCGCTGTAGATCACCAGCAGCATCGTCCACCCGAACAGGAACCCGGCCAGCTCGCCGAAGGCCTCGCGCAGGTAGACGTAGCTGCCGCCGGCCTGCGGGCGGCGGGCGCCGAGCTCGGAGTAGCACAGGCAGCCCACCAGGGTGAGCAGGCCGGCCCCCACCCAGAGACCAAGCAGCACCAGCCCCGAGGAGGTGCGCTGCGCCGCGATACCCGGGTTCAGGAAGATGCCCCCGCCGATGATGCCGCCGACGACGATCAGCGCGGCGTCGAAGAGGGTGAGGCGGCGGGCGTATCCGGGGTTTTCCATGGGGCGCTTGGGTCGCGAGGTGGGTTGGGAGGGTGAGGATGGCCGGGATGGGGGGTGATGGGAAGAGGGGGATTGGGTCGGTCGCTCTAAGGGAGGTTGCCTCGTCGCCGCTTCGTTGGCTTTTCGCGCACGGGTGTGCGCTCCTACGGACGCCGCTTCGTCAGGTTGACGCCGCTTCGTAGGGGCGTTGCGTTTTGTGCGTTGCGGCGCAACACTCGGTCGGATTTTTCTTTGATTTCCCCAACCAACGCAAAGAGAACCGTGAGCGAGAACGCAAACGCGCCGTTGCCTGACAACGCGCCCTGGATCGTCATGAAGTTCGGCGGCACCTCCGTGGCCACCGCCGCGCGCTGGCGCAATATCCTCGAGCTGGCCGCCAGCCGCCGCGCCGAAGGCGCGCGCGTGCTGATCGTGGTCTCGGCCCTGTCCGGTATCACCGACGGCCTGAAACAGCTTTGCACGCACACGGAATCGAAACGCCGCTCGGATGCGGCCGCCGCACTGGCCGATCGCCACCATGCCCTGCTGGGCGAGATGTCGCTGGCCCTGCCGGAGACCCTGGGCGCGCGGCTCGACGGCCTCGCGGTGCTGGCCGAGGCCGGCCCGGCGGCGCTGGGCGAGCTGGCCTGGCAGGCCGCGGTGCAGGCGCACGGCGAGCTCATGTCCAGCGCGCTGGGCGCCGCGTTCCTCACCGCCAATGGCCTGCCCACCCAGTGGCTGGATGCGCGCGAGTGCCTCAACGCGGTGGCGCTGCCGAACCAGAACGAGCGCACCCGCCTGCTTTCGGCCATGGTCGAACCGCACCCCGACCCGGCGCTTTCCGCCGCCCTGGCCGCGCGTGGCGAGGTCTTCATCACGCAGGGTTTCATCGCCCGCGACGAAGAAGGCCGCACGGTGCTGCTCGGCCGCGGTGGCTCGGATACCTCGGCGGCGTACTTCGGTGCGCTGCTGGCGGCGGCGCGCGTGGAGATCTGGACCGACGTGGCCGGCATGTTCAGCGCCAACCCGCGCCAGGTGGCCAGTGCACGCCTGTTGCAGCGCCTGGACTATGAAGAAGCCCAGGAAATCGCCTCCACGGGCGCGAAGGTGCTGCACCCGCGCTGCCTGTCGCCGCTGCGCGAGCCGCGCGTGCCGCTGCTGGTGAAAGACACCAACCGCCCCGAGCTCGAGGGCACGGTCATCGGCCCCGAGGTGCGCGAGCACGCGCCCAGCATCAAGGCGATCAGCGCGCGCAAGGGCATCACGCTGGTGTCGATGGAATCGGTGGGCATGTGGCAGCAGGTGGGCTTCCTCGCCGACGTGTTCGATGCGTTCAAGCGCCACGGCCTGTCGGTGGACCTCATTGGCTCGGCTGAAACCAACGTCACGGTCTCGCTCGACCCGACCGAGAACCTGCTCGATTCGGACGCCATCGCCGCGCTCGCGGCCGACCTGGCGCGCGTGTGCCGGGTGAAGGTCATCGCGCCGTGCGCCGCCATCACGCTGGTGGGGCGTGGCATGCGTTCGATGCTGCACAAGCTTTCCGCGGTGCTCGCCGAGTTCGGCCAGCTGCGCGTGCACCTCATCTCGCAGTCGTCGAACAACCTCAACCTCACCTTCGTGGTGGACGAGGACGTGGTGGACGATATCCTGCCGCGCCTGCACGAGATGCTCATCGGCGCCGGCGCGCTGCGCACCGACGACAGCATGGTGTTCGGCCCGGCGTGGCAGGCGCTCTACGGCAGTGGCGAGGCCGCGCTGCCCGCCGCCGCGTGGTGGCAGGGCGAGCGCCCGCGCTTGCTCGAGCTGGCCGCGCAGCGCAGCCCGCGTTACGTCTACCACCTGCCCACCGTGCGTGCGCAGGCGCGCAAGGTGAAGTTGCTGCAGGCGGTGGACCGCGCGCACTACGCGGTAAAGGCCAATACCCACCCCGGCATCCTCAAGGTGCTGGCGGAGGAGGGCTTCGCGTTCGAATGCGTCTCGCCGGGTGAACTCGAGGCGGTCGCGGCCGTCGTGCCCGAAAGCGCGCCGTTGCTGTTCACGCCCAACTTCGCCGCGCGCCGCGATTTCGAGGCCGCGCTGGCCACCCGCGCCACCATCACCATCGATGCGCTGCACCCCATCGAGCACTGGGGCGAGCTGTTCCGCGGCCGCGCCATCGTGTTGCGCGTGGACCTGGGCCGTGGCCTGGGCCACCACCAGAAAGTGAAGACGGGCGGCACGGGCAGCAAGTTCGGCGTGCCCATCGAGCACGTGGACCGCTTCCTGCGCCTGGCCGACGATGCCGGCGCGCGGGTCATCGGCCTGCATGCGCACCTGGGCTCGGGCATCCTCGACGCGGCGCACTGGGGCGAGGTGTACTCGCAGCTGGCGGCGCTGGCCGAGCGCATCGGCACCATCGAGGTGCTGAACATCGGTGGCGGCCTCGGCGTGCCCTCGCACCCGGGCGAGGCGCCGCTCGACATGATCGCGCTCGATCGCGTGCTCACCTCGGTGCGCCAGGCCTACCCACAGTTCCAGCTGTGGATGGAGCCGGGCCGGTTCCTCGTGGCCGACGCCGGCGTGCTGCTGGCGCGCGTCACGCAGGAGAAGGAAAAGGGCGCGAACATCCGCTACCTGGGGCTGGACACGGGCATGAACAGCCTCATCCGGCCCGCGCTTTACGATGCGCGGCACGAGATCGCCAACCTGACGCGCTTCGGCGCGCCCGCCACCACGATGTACCAGGTGGTTGGCCCGATCTGCGAGACAGGCGATATCCTTGGCTCCGACCGGCGCCTGCCCGAATCGTTCGAGGATGACGTGATACTTATTGCACAGGGGGGCGCCTACGGCGCCGTGATGGCGTCGCGGTACAACCTGCGCGACGCCGCTGACGAGGTGCTCCTGCCGTGACCGACGTGCAAGCCGACCCGCGCGAAAGCCAGCGCTTCCGTTTCGTGCGCCATGCCTATGCCGATGGCGTGGCGGAACTGGCCTATGCGTTCGACGATGGCCCGGAACTGGTGGAGCGCATCACGTTCCCCGGCGCCCCGGCCATCCCGGCCGGCCGCGAGGCCGCGTTCGCCGCGGCCCTGCGCCTGCTGCACCTGGTCGCGGGCGTCAGCTACTACAAGGCCGGCATCCCGCCGGCCATCGTGGTGGAAGGCGCGCCGCTGGATGACGAAGGCGCGGCGATGTTCGATGCGCTGTACGTGCACGGCCTGGCCGAGTTCGCGTACCGCAACCGCCTCGACCTGCGCGGCCGCATCCGCTTCCCGTCCAGCGCGGCGAAACCGGTGGCGGCGCCGGCCATCGGCCTGCCGAAGCGCTCGTTGCTGCCCATCGGCGGTGGCAAGGATTCGGTGGTGGCGGTGGAGGCGGTCAAATCCATCGGTGCCGACGCCACGGCCGCGTGGGTGGGCAATTCGCCGCTCATCGCCGAGTGCGCCGCGCGCACGGGTCTCTCCACGCTCAACATCTCGCGCGAGCTGGCGCCGGGCCTGTTCGAACTGAACCGGCTGGGCGCGTGGAACGGGCACATTCCGGTCACCGCCATCAACTCCGCCATCCTCGTCGTCGCGGCCGTGCTCTACGGGTACGACTCCATCGTGTTCGCCAACGAGCGTTCGGCGTCGGTGGCCACGCTGGAATACGACGGCCAGGAAGTGAACCACCAGTGGAGCAAGGGCTTCGGCTTCGAGAAGACCTTCCACGATTACGTGCACTCGCACGTCGCCGCCGACCTCGATTACTGCTCGCTGCTGCGGCCGTGGTCCGAGCTGGCCGTCACCAGCGCGTTCGCCCGCCTGGGCGGCGAGTACTTCGGCGTGTTCTCCAGCTGCAACCGCAACTTCCGCATCCTCGGCCCCAAGCCGGCGGACCGCTGGTGCGGGCAGTGCCCTAAGTGCCACTTCGTGTTCCTCGCGCTGGCGCCGTTCATGCCCAAGCCGCGGCTCACGTCCATCTTCGGGCGCAACCTGCTCGACGATCCCGACCTGGCCGCTGCGTTCGACGCACTGCTCGAATTCCACGACCACAAGCCGTTCGAATGCGTGGGCGAGGGCGCGGAAGCGCGCGCCGCCATGTTCGCCCTCGCCAACCGGCCGGAATGGCAGGAGGACGCCCTGGTGGCGCGCTTCCGCCGCGAGATCCTGCCGCAACTGGATCCGTCCGAGCTGGCGCTGGAACCCTGGCTGCAGCCGGGTGCCTCGCACCTGGTGCCGGCGCGCCTGCTCGGAGCCCTGGATGCGCTGGGCTGATCTCGCGGGCAAACGCGTCGCCGTCTGGGGTTTCGGTCGCGAAGGCCGCGCCGCGCTCGATGCGCTGGCGCGGCGGCTGCCGGGGCAGGGCGTCGATATCTACCTGGGTGCCGATGAAGCCGAGGCCGCCCGCGCGGCGTACCCGCATGCGCGGGTGCACGCCACGCCGCCCGATACGGCCGCGCTGGCACGCTACGACGTCGTCATCAAATCGCCCGGCATCTCCGCGTACAAACCCGAGCTGCTGGGCGCGCAGGCGGCCGGCACGCGTTTCACCTCCGGCACCGCGCTGTGGTTCGGTGGGCATACGGGCGCGCGCACCATCGCCGTCACCGGCACGAAGGGCAAGAGCACCACGTCGGCGTTCCTCGCGCACCTTGCGCGTTCGCTCGGCGTGCGTACGGCGCTGGCCGGCAATATCGGCCTGCCACTGCTCGAGCTCGACGACGGCGACGCCGCGCTGTGGGTCATCGAGCTGTCGAGCTTCCAGACCGGCGAAGCCATGGGTGTCGACCTGGGCGTCGTCACCAGCCTCTACGAAGAACACCTCGACTGGCACGGCTCGCGCGAGCGCTATGTCGACGACAAGCTCAAGCTGCTGTGCGCCTCGGCGCGCGTGCTGGTGAATGGCATGCAGCCGGCGCTGGTGGAACGCGCCGCCAGCCATCCGGGCCTGCATATGTTTGGCGATGCTGCGGGCTGGCATGTCGCGGACGGCTGGATCCGCCGTGGCGACGACGACGTGATCCGCGCCGACCGCGTCGCGGCGCCGGGCCTGCACAACGCGATCAACGCATGTGCCGCGCTGGCGGCGCTCGAACTCATGGGGCTGGATGCGCGCGCGGCCGCGCCCGCGCTGGCCACCTTCGTGCCCCTGCCGCACCGCCTGCAGCCGCTGGGCGTGCGCGACGGCCTGCGCTGGGTGAACGATTCGATCAGCACCACGCCACTGGCCAGCCTCGCCGCGCTGGAAGCCGTGCACGACGAGCATGTCGCGCTCATCGTCGGCGGCCACGATCGCGGCCTCGACTGGTCGGTGTTCGTGCAGGCCATGCGCCAGCAGGGCTGCGACGCGATCATCTGCCAGGGCGCCAACGGCACGCGCATCGCCGACCAGCTCGAAGCGGCGGGCATTTCCAACGTCTACCGCGCCATCGACGTGGCGTCGGCCGTCGGTGCCGCGCGCCGCGTGCTCAACGGCCGCGGCACGGTGGTGCTGTCACCCGGTGCGCCGAGTTTCGACCAGTTCAAGGATTACGCCGACCGCGGGCGCCGCTTCGCGGAGATGGCGGGCTTCGAGGCCGATGCGGCGAGCATCCAGGGGCTGGGTATCCGGTAATCGCCGAACCCCTAATCGTGCGACGCCTCAAGCAACGTCCCCACCACGGCCGCCAGCGCGGCGTAAAGCTCCGCCGGCACATCCTCGCGCAGGCGCACCGCCGCCAGTAGCGTCGCGATCTGCGGATCCAGCTGGGGCGCCAGGCCAAGCGACTGCGCACGCTCGAGCAGGGCCTTCACCCCATCAGCGTCGATGCGCTGCGTGTTGCCGTTGCTGGTGGGCGTGGCCAGCCGCAGCGTGACGCTGCGGCGCGGGGAGGGTAGCGACTGACTCATGCGCGCGCTTCGAGCAGGACGGCGCTATACGCGCTGGTCGGCACGGGCAGGCCATGCATGCACGCGAAATGGTCGAGCTGCAGGTTGCTCTTCTCGAGCACCCGGCGCAGCGTCGTGAACGCGTTCTCGAGGCGGCCCACCGTTTCGGGGTACTGCGCCCACAGGCGCACCGACACGCGCAGCCCGCGCAGCTGGATCTCGCCCTGCACCGCGCCGAGCGTCGGCGGGTCGATGGCGAAGCCCACGGTCCACGTGCCCTCGGGTTCGCCCGGTGACGGTTTGCCTTCTTCGATGCGCAGCTGCAGCACGTCGTAGCCGCGCACGCCGGCCAGCGGGATCTCGACCATCCACAAGCCGGCCTGCGGCTGCGATTCGAGCTGGGTGATCTCCACGCGGGCGAGCGCTGCGCGCACGTCGGTACGCAGGTGCGAGACCAGGCCGTCGGCGTTGGTTTCGTCCGCCAGCAGCTCGGCCGCGCGCGGCTGCGCCACCAGCGCGCGCTGGGCAAGCGGCGGCGGGGTATCGGTGAACGGGCGGGACGGCGCCTGGATCATCGCCTGGCGGGTCTGCGGTATATCGGCCAGCGTGCGGCGCAGCGCCAGCAGCGCCGCCTTGAAGTCGTCGTTCGCCGGTGCCGGGTCGTGCGGGGCGGCAAGGTGGGCTTCGAGGAACGCACCGCTCTTGGCGATGGCCTGCTTCATGCCCTCGGGCGTGCCGAGCTCGGCGGGCTTGCTGATCGAGGCCTCGAGCGTGGCCAGCGCGGTGCGCAGCGGTTCCGGCAGCACCCGCGCCACCGGGCGGCGGGCGAGGGCGGAGAGCACGCTGAGTAGCTGCGAGTAGCCGTTCTGCTGGGGCAGGCGCTCGCGCAGGCCCTGCATGGCCACGCGCTCGTCAGTGTTCCCCGCCACGACTTCCAGCTGCGGCTGGGCGCCCTGGGTCATCACGCGCACCTGGAACTGCTGCGGCAACGGCGTACCCGCCGCGTCGGCCTCGACGGCCATGCCGCCGATGTCGAGGAGCACCTTGCCCACGTCCGTCTGGCCCAGCACGCGGGCGGCCAGCAGCGTGCCCACCGCCCAGGACTGGGCGGCGGCGGCCGTGGTACCCGCGGCCGCGCCGGCCCAGAGCTGGGCGGCGAGGCTGGTTGGCTGGATGATCAAGGGCAGGTCCTCCGAGGGCCTGGGCCCGCCCCGCATGGGCGAGCTCCTGTTGGGCGTAAGAATCGGCTGAGACGGGGAAAGCTTTAGAAGCGGCTCCCCGGCTAAACTAAGCGGCTATGAGTACTCTCCCCTTCGAACTCCTCGCCACCGACGGCGCGGCGCGGCGCGGCCGCCTGCGCTTCGGCCGTGGCACTGTCGAGACCCCGGCCTTCATGCCCGTGGGCACCTATGGCTCGGTCAAGGCCATGACCCCGCGCGATGTCCGCGATACCGGGGCCGAGATCATCCTCGGCAACACGTTCCACCTGTTCCTGCGCCCCGGCCTCGATATCGTCGGGGCCTTTGGTGGCCTGCATAAGTTCATCGGCTGGGACCGGCCCATCCTCACCGACTCGGGCGGTTTCCAGGTGTTCTCGCTGGCGCACAAGCGCAAGATCACCGAGGAGGGTGTCACCTTCGCCTCGCCCGTCGATGGCTCGAAGGTATTCCTCTCCCCCGAGGTCTCCATGCAGATCCAGACGGTGCTGGATTCCGACGTGGCCATGATCTTCGACGAGTGCACGCCGTACCCGGCCACCGAGAAGGTGGCCTCCGATTCGATGGAACTCAGCCTGCGCTGGGCCGAACGCTCGCGCCGGGCCTTCGACGACCTGAAAAACCCCAACAACCTGTTCGGTATCGTCCAGGGCAGCACCTTTGAGAACCTGCGCCGCCGTTCGGCCGCGCAGCTGATCGACATCGGCTTCGACGGCTATGCGGTGGGCGGCCTGGCCGTGGGCGAACCCGAAGCCGAGCGCAACCACACGCTCGATTTCACGCTGCCCCTGCTGCCGCCCGACCGCCCGCGCTACCTCATGGGCGTGGGCCGCCCCGAGGACATCGTGGAGGCCGTGCGCCGGGGCATCGACATGTTCGATTGCGTCATGCCCACCCGCAACGCCCGCAACGGCTTCCTGTTCACGGCCGAGGGCACCTTGCGCATCCGCAACGCGAAGTTCGCCACCGATACCCGCGTGATCGAAGAGGGTTGCGACTGCTACGCCTGCGCCAACGGCTTCAGCCGGGCCTACCTGCGCCACCTCGACCGCTGCAACGAGATCCTGGGCAGCCAGCTGGCCACGATGCACAACCTCCGCCACTACCAGCGCCTGATGGCCGGCCTGCGCGGCGCGATCGAGGCGGGGACCCTCGACGACTTCGTGGCCGCCTTCTACGAAGCGCGTGAGAAAGGGAAGCGTGAAGCGTGAAGCGGGGCGGGGCGGGTGCTTTTACGCTTCACCCTTGGCTGTTTCACGCTTCGCCCCCAAGCTTCTGATCGGCGTGGCATAATCCACGATCTTTTTACGCGAATGGCCGCTTTTCCTTGGCCGTTCCATGACTTGCGAGAAACCTGATGAGCACTCTCCCGTTCGCCGCCCTTGCACAGGCCGCCCCGGCCGCCGCCCCCCAGCAGGGTGCCCTCGGTTTTTCGCCGCTCATCATGATGGCGGTGCTGTTCGCCATCTTCTATTTCATGATGATCCGTCCGCAGATGAAGCGCCAGAAAGAGCACCGCGCCCTGCTGGCCGGCCTCGCCAAGGGCGATGAAGTGGTCATGAGCGGTGGCCTCGCCGGCCGCGTCGAGGAAGTGGGCGATGCCTTCGTCAAGGTCGAGATCGCCCCGGGCGTGGTCGTCCAGATGCAGAAGGGTGCCGTCACCCAGGTGCTGCCCAAGGGCAGCCTCAAGAAGAACTGAGCCAAACCTCAGACCCACGGAATCAAGGCATGAGTGATTTTCCACGCTGGAAGTACGCGCTGGTCGTTGTCGTGTTGCTGGTCGGCCTCGTCTATGCGCTGCCGAACGTCTTCCCGCCGCAGCCGGCGGTGCAGATCTCGGGCAACCGCGGCGCCGCCGTCGATGCAACGCTGAAGGCCAAGGTCGATACCCTCCTGGCCACCGCCAAGGTGCCGGCCAAGAGCATCGACGTCAATGAAAAGGATGGCCGCCTGCTCGCGCGTTTCAATGACGCCGACCAGCAGGCCCATGCCTCCGACGCGCTGCGCGTCGGGCTTGGCGATAACTACACGGTGGCGCTGAACCAGGCCTCCACCGTGCCGGCGTGGCTGCGTGGCATCAATGCCAACTCCATGCCGCTCGGCCTCGACCTGCAGGGCGGCGTGCACTTCCTCATGGAAGTGGACCAGAACGCCGTCGTCGACGCACAGGAAACGCGCTACACCGACGACATCCGTTCGCTGCTGCACGACAAGGGCGTGGCGTTCGACGCGGTGAACCGCAACGCGCGCGGGCAGGGCGTGGGCGTGGTGCTGCGCACCGATGCCGACCGGCAGAAGGCCGCGTCGCTCATCGGCGCCGACTACCCGGACCTCACGGTGGCGGACGGCACGGCCACGGGCAACCGCTTCATCCTCAATGCCACCATCAAGCCCACCAAGCTGCGCGAACTGTCGCAGGGCATGATCACGCAGAACCTCAGCACGCTGCGCCAGCGCGTCAACGCGCTGGGCGTGTCCGAGCCGCTGATCCAGCAGCAGGGTGCCAACCAGATCGTGGTGGAGCTCGCCGGCGTGCAGGATACGGCCGAGGCCAAGAAGATCATCGGTGCCGTCGCCACGCTGCAGTACCGCGCCGGCCTCTACACGCCGCAACAGGCCATGGACGCCGCCCGTTCGGGCAGCGTGCCGCCCGATGCCAAGCTGTACTTCGGCCGCGATGGCCGGCCGTACCTGCTCAGCAAGAAGGTCATCGCCAGCGGCGACGAACTCGTCAGCGCCACCTCGGGCCGCGACCAGCAGAACGGCACGCCCAACGTCAGCGTCACGCTGAACTCGGCGGGCGCGCGCAAGATGCAGGAGTTCACCAACGATAACGTCGGCAAGCCGATGGCGGTGCTCTACATCACGCGCACGACCGAGACCAAGATCGTCGACGGCAAGGAAGTGAAGACGCCGAAGACCACCGAAGAGGTCATCAACTACGCCAACATCAGCGGTCCGTTCGGCAAGACCTTCTCCACCAACGGCCTGCCGTCGGATTCGGAAGCCTCCGAGCTGGCCCTGCTGCTGCGCGGTGGTTCGCTGGCGGTGCCCATCGATATCGTCGGTGAAAGCGTCATCGGCCCGAGCCTGGGCGCCGACAACATCGACAAGGGCTTCAAGGCGGTGATGCTGGGCCTCGGCCTGGTGCTGCTTGCCGCGGCCATCTACTACAAGCTCTTCGGCCTGGTGGCCGATATCGCGCTGTTCTTCAACCTCGTGCTGCTCGTCGCCGTCATGTCGGCCATCGGCGTCACCCTCACCATGCCAGGCATCGCCGGTATCGTGCTGACGCTGGGCATGGCCATCGACGCCAACGTGCTCATCTGCGAACGCATCCGCGAGGAACTGCGCAACGGCTCGTCGCCGCACGCCGCCATCCGCACGGGTTACGACAAGGCGTGGGCCACCATCCTCGACGCCAACGTCACCCACCTGCTGGCCGCGCTTGGCCTCATGACCATGGGTTCGGGCCCGATCAAGGGCTTCGGCGTCACGCTGTTCATCGGTATCCTCACGTCGATGTTCACGTCGGTGACGCTCACGCATGCCATCACCGCGCTGATCCACGGCGGCCGCAAGCTCAAGACCCTGTCGGTCTGAAGGGGGGAACGCCATGGAAATCTTCAACCACAACGCCAACTTCAACTTCCTCGGCCTGCGCCGGTTCAGTATCGGCCTCGCCGTCCTGCTCATGCTGGCCTCCATCGGCCTGATCGTCACCAAGGGCTTCAACTACGGCCAGGACTTCCTGGGCGGCGTGTCGGTCTCGGTGGCCTTCCAGAACCCGGTCGATACCAACGAGGTGCGCGACGCGCTCGAGAAGCACGGCATCGCCGAGCCGCTGGTGCAGGCCGTCGGCGGCACCCGCGAGGTGGCCGTGCGCCTGCTGCCCAAGGATGACGCGAAAGACCCGGGCGCCGCCGCCGCGCCCAAGGGCGACGAGGCCGCCGCGCGCATCGCCAAGGATGTCGTCGCCGCCATCCAGGTCACCCGCCCCGATGCGTCCATGAAGGAATACTCCTTCGTCGGCCCGCAGGTGGGCGAGGAGCTGCGCTCGGACGGCATCTACGCCGTCATCTTCGTCATCGTCGGCATCATGGGTTACCTGTGGATCCGCTTCGAGAAGCGCTTCGCCATCGCGGCGCTCGCCACCGAAGTCCACGACGTGCTGGTCACCCTGGGCATCTTCGCCATCACCCAGCGCCAGTTCGACCTGACGGTGCTGGCCTCGGTCCTCGCCGTGGTGGGCTATTCCATCAACGACAAGGTGGTGGTGTTCGACCGCGTCCGCGAGCTGTTCCGCTCCAGCCGCAACGCCACCCCCGAGGAAGTGTTGAACCGCTCCATCAACAGCACGCTGTCGCGAACCATCATCACCTCGCTGTTCACGGGCATCACCATGGCCGCCCTGTTCTTCATCGGTGGCCCGGTGGTGCATGGCTTCGCCATCACCATGCTCATCGGCATCGTGGTGGGTACGCTGTCCTCGATCTTCGTGGCCAGCCCCATCCTGCTGTGGCTGGGTGTGTCCAAGCAGGACCTGATGCCCCGCGCCAAGGAAGACCCGGAGCTGGCGCGCCGCCCCTGAGGGCGTCGCCGCCGGCCCATGAAAAAACCCGCCTCACGGCGGGTTTTTTTTCGTCCATGAACGTCCCGGCCGTGGGATCAGAAATCTTCACTGTCCTCGATGGCACCCTCGGCGTCGTTCGCAAGCGAGACGACGACGTAGGCCGAGCCCACGAGCGAGCAGCAGAGCCACGCGTAGACCATCTGGATCGCCGTGTGGGGGATGGCGGCCGCGACGCGCGGTGCCAGTGCCAGGCCAACGATGCCTGCCACGCCCAAAACGGTAGCCATGGTCCACGCGAGGCGCCGAGGCGGCGTCGCGGTGGTGATGACGTTCAACATGATCTTGCCCCTGTACCCCTGTGTCGCGGTCTTCGTGAAAAGTATGTGAGGCCGCTTGGTTGTAGGAAATACCCTACAAGATTCTGCGGGGCAAGTGCCTCTTTGCTGAACGGGTTCCTTGCCTTTTCAGACCAAGCATGCAAGACGATCCACAAGCCCCGGGGTACGCTAAGATTTCCCGCCCAACCAGGCCCACGCCCATGGCAGAACGCGAGTTCCCCCACTTCACCCTGCGCAGCGGTGCCACCCGCGAGGGCTCCCGGTTCACGGCCTTGCTGTCGTCGCACCCGGCCGGGGGCGGGTACCCCACCTACTTCGCCGTTTACGAGAACCGCAGCTTCCGCGACGAGGCCAGCGCGGCCGCGGCCGCCGAGAAGGCGCTGGGCCTCGTCATGGGCGTGGAGGACGACGGCGCCCCCGTGTTCGCCGAGGGCGAGACGGGGTTCGACGACGAGCCGGCCAGCGAAGCCGGCTAGGCCGCCAGGGCGTCGCCCACGGCCTGCAGCAGCGAGCGGCGGTCGTAGGGCTTGGCGAGGAAGGGCGCCAGGTCGCCCAGCCTGTCGCAGGCATGCAGCGCGTCGCCGGATACCACGACGCAGCGCACGGGGTTGCCCGCGCGATGCAGCTCCCGCACAAGGTCGATGCCATCCATCTTGCCGGGCATGTTCACGTCCGTGAGCACCAGGCCCACCTCCGGGTGGCCCGAGAGCACGAGCAGGGCTTCGTCGGCATTCATCGCCGTCAGCACGGTGTACCCCGCCGTCTCCAGCACGAAGCTCGTGATGTCGAGGACGTTGCGATCATCCTCAACCACGAGGACGGGTGCGATGGCTGGGGTCACGGGCGGATCCGTCGTTGCACACGCTTTCACTGTAGGCCGGGGCCCCGTCGCGGCGGCGTGACAGTTCCGCCTTGACAGACGGCGCCCGCGCGGCGCGTCATAAGGGGGTCCGAGGGGCGTCAGACAAGGCCAGGGGCGCGGTGGCGATGAGTGAAGGGGAAGGGCGGTACCGACAATTCGTCGAGGCCTCCGCCGACTGCATGAAGGAGCTGGACCGCGACGGCGTCATCCGTTTCGTGGCCGGCCTGGGGTGCATGTCGCTGGCGCCCGGCGGTGGCGAGCAGCTCATCGGCACGAGGTGGCTCGACGTGTGGCCGCCCGAGGCCCGGGACATGGTCGCCCGCGTGCTCGAGCGCGCCCGCGCCGGCGAGCGCGTCGATTTCGTCGGCCCCCGTCGCACCGCGGCAGGCACGTCGCGCTGGTGGGAGGTCATGGTCGCCCCGGTCGTGGCCAACGACGCCATCGACCATTTCATCGTCATCAGCCGCGACGTGACCGAGCGCGTCGAGCTGCAGGCCGCCCTCGAGTCGATCAACGAGCTGCTCCAGGAGCGCCTCAACGAATCGGTGGCACGCTCGGCCAGCGCCAGCACGCAGTACGGCACCCTCATGGAGCGCTTCGAGGGCGAGCACTTCGCCCGCCGCGACGCCGAGAGCCGCCTGGCTGGCGTCAGCGAGCAGCTGGAAATGGCCGGCCGTGCCCGCGACCTGGCCGAGGCGGCGGCCCACCAGGCGCAGAAGCAGCAGGCCATCGGCCAGCTGGTGAGCGGCATCGCCCACGATTTCAACAACATGCTGCAGACCGTCATCGTCAGCCTCTCGGGCCTGCAGGACGAGGCCGACGAGCTCAGCCCCCAGCAGCGCCGCATGCTCACCTACGCGGTGGAGGGCGCGCGGCATGCCACGGCGCTCACCCGGCGGCTGCTGGCGTTCGCCCGCAACCAGCCCACGCGGCCGGAGCCGATCGACCTGGGCGACCTGGTCGAGAACTTCGCCGATTTCGCCCGGCACGGCATGGGCGGCCGCGTCGGCATCGACGTGCTGCGCCAGCCCGGGCCGTTGCCCATATGGATCGACCGCCACGGCCTGGAGCAGGCCCTGATGAATGTGTGCCTCAATGCCCGCGATGCCATGGCCGGCATGGGCACGCTCACCATCCAGGTCGGCGACCGGCTGCTCGAGGCGCACGCCGCCGAGAGCCTGCGCGAGCACCCGCCCGCCCGCCAGGTCTTCGTGTGTATCGCCGATACCGGCGGCGGCATGTCGGAGGAGGTGCGCCAGCGCCTGTTCGAGCCGTACTTCACGACGAAGGAGGGTGGCTCCGGCCTGGGCCTGGCCCAGGTCTACGGCACCGTGGCCCAGGCCGGTGGTGGCGTGGAGATCGAGAGCGATGCCGGAATCGGTACGCGTATTCGGCTGGTTTTCCCAAGGTACGCCGGAGCGCTCTACAGCGCGGTTTAAACCGTGTAGAAAACGTGACGACACCCCTCAACTTCGCGCCCCATCGGCCGATAAGGAACCCGACTGGGAGGAAGTGAAGTCATGCTCGTCATTATTGGTTCAATCATCGTCCTGGTCTCGGTGCTGGGCGGCTACGTCCTCTCACACGGCACCATCGGCGCGCTGTGGCAGCCCTATGAGCTGCTGATCATCTTTGGCGCGGCCATGGGCGCGTTCATCAGCGCGAACTCGATGGAGATCGTGAAGGGCTCCGCGCGCGACATGCTCGCCCTGTTCAAGGGCCCGAAGTACAAGAAGCAGGATTACGTCGACCTGCTGTCCCTGCTCTATGACATCTTCACCAAGATGCGCAAGGACGGCCAGCTGGCCATGGAAGAGCACATCGAGAACCCCGAGGCCAGCGCCCTGTTCTCGGCCTACCCGCGCCTGGTCGCGGAGCACCACCTCATCGATTTCATCACCGATTGCCTGCGCCTCATCGTGGGCGGCAGCATGGATCCGCACGAGCTCGAGGCCCTGCTCGACGTGGAACTGGAAACCCACCACCACGAGGCGCTCGCGCCGGCGCAGGCCGTGCAGAAGATGGCCGACGCGCTGCCGGGCTTCGGCATCGTGGCCGCGGTGCTGGGCATCGTCATCACCATGAAAAGCATCGACGGCGATGCCGCCGTCATCGGCGAGCACATCGCCGGCGCGCTCGTGGGCACCTTCCTCGGCATCCTGCTGTCGTACGGTTTCATCGGCCCGCTCTCGGCCGCCATGGAGGCCCGTGTCAACGCCGACGGCCGCGCGTTCGAGTGCGTGAAGGTGGGCCTGCTGGCCAACCTGCGCGGCTACAACCCCATGGTCTCGGTGGAGTTCGCCCGCAAGTCGCTCACCTCGTCCAGCCGGCCGTCGTTCCAGGACCTGGAAGGCCACCTCAAGGCGGCCCGGTAAACGACGATGACCGAGCTCAAGCAAGTCATCATCGTCCGCAAGAAGAAGGCCGGCGGCCACGGGCACCATGGCGGTGCCTGGAAGGTCGCGTACGCCGACTTCGTCACGGCGATGATGGCCTTCTTCCTCGTCATGTGGCTCGTAGGTGCCGGCACCAAGCAGCAGCGCGCGGCCATCTCCGAGTACTTCAAGAACCCCAGCATGACCGCCGGGCAGAGCACCATGGCGCCCAGCGGCAAGATGGGCCCGGGTGGCGCCAGCACCAGCATGATCAAGCTCGGCGGCGCGATGGACCTGCCAAAGGGCCCGGGCGACCAGGAGAAGTTCGCCAAGCCGGCCACCGCGCAGGATGCGGAAAAAATGGCCAAGGCGCAGGAGAAGAAACGCCTCGAGCAGCTGATGAAGGACCTGGACAAGGCCATCGCCGACAGCCCGGCCATGGCGCCCTACAAAGACCAGTTGCTGCTCGACATCACCTCCGAAGGCCTGCGCATCCAGATCGTGGACAAGCAGAACCGCCCCATGTTCGACACGGGCAGCGGCGCGCTTAAGGCCTACACGGTGCAGATCCTCCACGAGCTCGCCGGCTTCATCAACCAGGTGCCGAACCAGATCAGCATCTCGGGCCATACCGACAGCGCGCCGTATATCCGCGCCGATAGCCAGTACGGCAACTGGGAGCTCTCCGCCGACCGCGCCAACGCTGCGCGCCGCACGCTTGTCGATGGCGGCATGCTGCCGGCGAAAGTGGCGCGCGTGGTGGGCCTGGCGGCATCCATTCCGTTCGACAAGGCCGACCCGGCCGCGCCGATCAACCGACGCATCAGCATCGTGGTCATGACCCACGATGCCGCGAAAGCCGCCCTGTCCGAAGTGGCCATGGCGGGCACGCCCGAGTAACCGTGTTCCGTTTTCATCGCACGATGTGATCCACCTACGTCATCCGTCCTTCAGCGGTTGGTGCTCGCATCGTGCGATGAATCTCCTTGATGTCACTTGAAACGGTCACGATTGCGGGGCAGTATCAGAGACTCCCAGGGGGGGAGGAACTCAGTGGAAAATCACAGCAAGTTCAGGGTCGTCGCCCGCGCGGTGAAACATCACGATGCCGCGGGTGAGCAGTTCTACCGGTCGAGCTACCGCATCCTCGACCACGTTGGTGACGAGATCGACGCCGGCAACGGCTCCATCGATTTCAGCGACGTCACCAGCGCCTACAACGAAGCCTTCGCGCTGGGCCGCGAGCGGCTCCGCGAGATCGCTTCGGAAACCATCCAGTAAGAGCATCGCCGTAGGAGCCCACATCCGTGGGCGACATCTTTTCGCCTCACCCGGACAAAAGCTGTCGCCCACGGGTGTGGGCTCCTACACGCGATCAGCCCTTCACCTCACCCCGCAACTGCTCCAGCTGCGCCGGGGTGCCCACGTTGCGCCAGAACCCGTCGTAGCGTTCGCCGGCCAGGCGCCCCTGCGCGATGGCGCGGCGGTACATCGGCGCGAGCTTGAAGGCGCCAGGGGCCTCGTTCGCCACGATGCCGGGCCGGTACACGCCCACGTTGCCGAACGTCAGCCGCTCGGCACCCGCGGGCGCGCCGTCGTCGTAAAGCCTGCCATCGCGCAGCGCGAAATCACCCTGCGGATGGAAATCGGGGTTCGGCACCATCACCAGGTGGGCCTCGCCCGCGGGTTCCGCCGGCAGCGCGGCGTAATCGATGTCGCTCCAGATATCCGCACTGACCACGATGAAGGGCTCCGGCCCCAGCAAGGGCAGCGCCTTCAACATGCCGCCGCCGGTCTCCAGCGGGGTGGGGCCCTCGTATGAATAACGGATGCGCACGCCCCAGCGTGCGCCATCGCCCAGCACCTCGGGGAACTGGGCGGCCAGGTGCGAGGTATTGATGACGATGTAGTGCACGCCGGCGGCCACGAGCTTCTCGATGTGGTGCACGATGAGCGGCTTGCCATGCACCTCGAGCAGCGGCTTGGGTGTCACGTCGGTGAGCGGCCGCATGCGTTGGCCCAGGCCCGCGGCCAGGATCAGCGCATGCTTCATGCGGCCACCGGCACGCGGATATCGCGGTCGCCGATCTTCGCCACGATGTAGTCGGCGAGCGGTGCCACGTCGGCATGGCGCCGGGCGATACCCAGCACGTAATCGAGTACGCGCGGCATGTCACCGAGGTAGCCCGCCTTGCCATCGCGGTAATACAGGCGGCAGAACAGGCCCAGGATCTTGATGTGCCGCTGCAGGCTCGTCATGTCGAACCAGCCGCGGAAACGGTCGGCATCCACCGTTTCATCCAGCAGGCGGGCGTCGAGCAGGCGCAGGCGGTAGGCCTCCACCCAGCCTTCCACGCGGTCGTTTTCCCACACCACGTAGGCATCACGCAGCAGCGAGGCCAGATCGTACGTGATCGGCCCCGCCATCGCGCCCTGGAAATCGATGATGCCCGGCGATCGTTCTTGCGTGATGAGCAGGTTGCGGCTGTGGTAGTCGCGGTGCATGAAAGCGCGTGGTTGTTCCGCGATGCCATGCAGGATGGCGCTGAAGGCCCCTTCGACGATATCCCACGCTTCGCATGCCACGTCGACGCCGAGGTGCTTCTGCAGGAACCACGTCGGCATGATTTCCATTTCCATGACCTGCCATTCGCGGTTGAAGGCGGGCAGGCCAGTGGTGTCGACGTCTTTCTGCATGCGCAGCAGGGCATCGAGCGCATCGCCATACAACGCGTCGGCCGTCGTCGCGTCCAGTTCGGGCAGGTAGGTGCGCGTGCCGAGGTCTTCGATCAGCAGGAAGCCTTGCGCCAGGTCGGCAACCATCACGGTGGGCGTGTGCAGGCCGGCATCGTGCAGGCGCTTGCCGATCTCCACCCACGGTGCCGGGTTTTCCTTCTCCGGCGGCGAATCCATGATGATCACGGGCTGGCCGTCGACATACCCGCGCCAGTAACTGCGGAAGCTGGCGTCGGCGGAGGCGGGCTCGAGGGCCAGGTCGGCCTGGCCGGTGGCGTGGCGTGCCCAGGCGAGGCGGGCGGCGGCGCGGTCGTCGATAGTCGTCATGCGCGGCAGCTTAACGCACCATGCCGGTGCTATGGCTTAAGACCCGTTGTTGTGCGCTGCAACGTGTGGTTAATTGGAGGCTCGGGGTAGCCAATACGGGGTGTGGCCATGGGGAGTGAAAACCCGGCCGCGTCGATGTCTAGACGCGACCTGTTGCGCATGATTGGCGTCGCCGGAGGGGGCGCGCTGATGTACCAGGCGATGGCGAACCTGGGGTTCGCCGCGGAATCCACCTACCGGCGCCCACCGCCGCTGCAAGGCACGGGCAAGGGCAGCGTGCTCGTGCTCGGCGCGGGGCTCGCCGGCCTTGTCGCCGCCTATGAGCTGGGCAAGGCCGGCTACAAGGTGCAGGTGCTCGAGTACAACACCCGCGCGGGCGGCCGCAACTGGACGCTGCGCGGTGGCGACGAATACACCGAGCTGGGCGGCCACAAACAGACCTGCCAGTTCGACAAGGGGCTGTACTTCAATCCCGGGCCGTGGCGCATCCCCTACCACCACACCGGCGTGCTCGATTACTGCCACCAGTTCGGCGTGCAGCTCGAATCCTTCGTGCAGGTGAACCACAACGCCTACATGCACAGCCCCGACTACGCGGGCGGCAAGCCGATGCGCCAGCGCGAGTTGGTGGCCGACTGGCACGGCGGCATCGCCGAGCTGCTGGCCAAGGCCTCGGGCAAGGGAGCGCTCGACGACATGGCCACGAAGGAGGATCGCGAGATCCTCCTCGAATCGCTGCGCCAGTTCGGCGGCCTCGACAACCAGTTCCGCTACGTCATGGGCAGCGCCAGCAGCGAGCATCGCGGCTACGCGAAAGAGCCGGGCGGCGGCCCCGACGGCAAGCCGGGCTTTTCCAAGCCGGTAGGCATTTCCGAGATCCTCAACTCGCGGCTGTGGAAGCAGCTCGGCATGAGTTCGCTCTACGAATACCAGACCACGCTGATGCAGCCCGTCGGGGGCATGGATGCGATCGGCAAGGCGTTTGTCCGCGAACTCGGCCCCCAGGCCATCACCTACAACAGCAAGGTCACCGCCATCGCCCAGGACGACCACGGGGTGACCGTGACCTACGAGGACACCACCAGGCCCGGGCAGGCGAAGCAGGCGAAGGCCGACTGGTGCGTCTGTACCATCCCGCTCTCGATCCTCAGCCAGATCCCCATCCAGGTCTCCGCCGAAAAGGCCGCGGCGATCTCCGCCGTGCCGTACATGTCATCGGCGAAGGTGGGCCTGCAGTTCAAGCGGCGCTTCTGGGAAACGGACGAGCGCATCTACGGTGGCATCAGCACCACCGACCTGCCCATCGGCATGATTGGCTACCCCACCCACGGCATTGGCTCGGCCAAGGGCGTGCTGCTGGGTGCGTACGCGTTC
The DNA here is from genome assembly GCF_000964085.1 of Luteibacter yeojuensis. Classification (GTDB taxonomy): domain Bacteria; phylum Pseudomonadota; class Gammaproteobacteria; order Xanthomonadales; family Rhodanobacteraceae; genus Luteibacter; species Luteibacter yeojuensis_A. The sequence goes on along the minus strand of NZ_JZRB01000035.1, from coordinate 23,993 downwards.
TTCATGGAAGCCTACGAGTTCACCGCGCTCGACCCGGCCACGCGCGTGGCCAAGGCCGTGGAATACGGCGCGCAGCTGCATCCGCAATACAAGAAGGAATTCGAGAACGGCATCTCGGTGGCATGGCACCGCGTGCCCTCCACGCTGGGGTGTTTCGGCTGGTGGACCGACGAGGCACGCGAGAAGCACTACGCCAACCTGTGCTCGCTCGACGGCCGCATCGTCCTCGCCGGCGAGCACGCGTCGTACCTGCCTGCGTGGCAGGAGGGCGCCATCCTTTCCTCGCTCGCGGCGATCGGCCAGCTGCACCGCAAGGCCGTGGCGGGAGGTAAGGCATGAAACGCGCCGCCGTGTTCGCCATGCTCGTCGTCGCTGCCGGCACGGCCGCCGCGCAAAACAACGACGCCGCTTTCCTCTCGCAGAAAGACGCCGCCCACGTCACGGGCGAACAGCTGTTCACGCATATCTGCCAGGGCTGCCACATGCCCGATGCGAAAGGCGCCGTGGGCGCGGGCCATTACCCCGCGCTGGCGGCGAACGCGAAACTCGCCTCCGCTGCGTATCCGATCGTCATGGTCATGAACGGCCGCGGCGGCATGCCTGCGTTCTCGATGATCCTCAACGACCAGCAGGCCGCCGACGTGGTGAATTACGTCCGCACGCATTTCGGCAACCATTACACCGACGCGGTGACGGCCGAGCAGGTCAAGGCCTTCCGCCCACCCGCACCCAAGCCCGAGGATGCCCGATGAAACCCTTCCGCCCCCTGTTCGCCCTTGCCGCTGCCACCGGCTGCCTGCTGGCCACGCCGGCCTTCGCCGCCGATGTCGTCCGCCACAAGATTCCCAATAGCACGTTCCCCATCTCCGCCGCGGTGGAAATACCGGCCGGCAAGTCGCTGGTGTTCCTCAGCGGCGTGGTGCCGCCGGTGGCCGATACCAGCGCGCCGAAGGATAGCCCGCAGGCCTACGGCGATACGAAGACGCAGACGGTCGGCGTGCTCACGGCGATCGACAAGCAGCTGAAGGGCATGGGCATGTCGATGGGTGACGTGGTGAAGATGCAGGTGTTCCTCGTGGGTGACCCGGCGAAGGGCGGGAAGATGGATTTCGCGGGCTTCATGGCGGGGTATACGCAGTTTTTTGGGACGAAGGAGCAGCCGAATCTGCCGTCGCGTAGTGCGTTCCAGGTGGCGGCTTTGGCTAGTCCTAATTTTCTTATCGAGATCGAGGTGACGGCTGTTCGGCCTTGATGGCTGGGTTGCTTTAGCGGTTCATTCGCTATCGCGAATGCATGTCTTCAGCGGCGTTCGCCGCCTATTGCGTGCGGGGTTGAGGCGAAGAGCCCTTGGTGCCCACCCTCGCTGCTCAGACAGGTCCTCCGCGTTCGATAAGGAAATGCGCCTGCCGGCGCACGACGTTATTTAATTGGCCTACGGCCGCTCTCTTGTGCGGAACTCGCCTCGAGGGTGGGCACCAAGGACTCTTTGCGGCGCGGAGGCAGTTTGGTGGCCGAGCTACGCCTATGCGCGTGAACGACTCGGGGCCTCGCGCACGGGTGGCGGCCTGCAGGGTGCGCGTGCGCGGGGCGATGGGCCGACCGCGACGTACTAGGCATCAGGAGGAGGGTGGTGGGTGATGGGTGTTGCGACTTGGGGCGTCGAGGATTAATGGGCCGAGGCGATGAGCGTGGCGGCCGCGTGGGCCGGGTCGGTCGTCACCATCGCGCCCATCGTCAGCATGCAGGTCAGCACGGCGGCGACGAAGAAGGTCTTAAGCAGGAAGGTTTCGGTTTTCATGGTGGTCTCCTTGGCTTAGCGGGTGGGCGTGTTTGCCCTTTCGCCAGAAGAGTTGCATCGGTCGTGCCAACTGCTAAAAGAGCCCGCAAAGCCCGGTTTCAAGCCATTCTCACCATGACCCGCGAGTTGCGCTTCGCTGTCCGCGGACAACCGGCTGTCCGCGCCGCTTGTCCGGGCGGGCACCCCACGCCGCGGGCGTGGCTCGACCCCATGTCGCCTCCGTGTTGCAAAGAGTCCTTGGTGCCCACCCTCGAGGCGAGTTCCGCACAAGAGAGCGGCCGTAGGCCCGTAGGAGCGCACACCCGTGCGCGAATGGAAAACATGGCGGCGTAGCCGCAACCTTGGACGCGAGGGTGGGCACCAAGGGCTCTTCGCCTCGACCCCCAACCTAATAGGCGGCGAACGCCGCTTAAGACACGCATTCGCGCTAGCGAATGCACCGATAAAAAAACCCGGCTGCACAGCCGGGTCGAGAAGAATCTCGGAATCGGGGAGTTGCGCCACGCGGGTGGGAGGGGGCCCGCGTGGCGCGATTTGCGATTACAGGTCGTAGCGGACCGAGAAGCGGAAATACCGCGGCTGGGTGTACGAATTGGCACGCTTATAAGTAGCTACGGGGACGCCGGCGGCGTTCTCGCCGACTTCGATGACGCTGGTTTCGCGCTGCTGGCTGAAGACATTGAAGATGTCGACGTTGAAACCCAGCTTGTGGTCGGCGAAGGCCGGGCGCCACTCGGTGCCCACGTTCAGCTGCTGCGTCCACGGCAGGCGGCCCCGCGAGCCGCGCGGCGAGAGCTTGCCGTCGCAGTAGAAGTACGACGCGCCGTACTGGATCGGGTCGCCGGGGGCGAGGCCGATGCAGTTCACCGGGCGGCCCGAGGCCACCGACAGGTTCGCGCTGAACAGCCACTCGGGCGTCATCTGGTAGAAGCCGTAGGCCTTCAGCTGGTGCGTGCGGTCGTTCGGTAGCGGGCCGTTGGCACCGACCATGATTTCGGGTGCGTCCCAGTCCTGGGTCACCGACGGGTCGCGCTGGCCGATGTCGGACTTCAGCATGCCCTCGGAGTTGCCGTAGCTGCGCGAGAACACGTAGTCGAACTTCGCGTACCACTTCTCGTTGAACTGCTTCTCGGCGTACAGGTTCAGCGCGTAGTACTTGCGCTTCAGGTCGGGGAAGCCGATGCCGTCGTTGGTGAAGTCGTCCTTCGTCAGGGTCACGTCACGGAACGTGCCGTTGCCGTCCATGTCGACCTGGAACGTGTTGCTCTTGCCCGGGTTGAACAGGTAGCAGCCCGAGATGTTGGCGTTGCTCATGTCCACGCCGTTGCGCTCGCCCCAGTTCTCGAACGGGCGTGAATCGCAGAAGTCGTCGATCGAGCTCTTCAGCTTGCGCAGGGTGGCCTTGGCACCCACCACCCAGTCGTTGCCCAGCTGCTTGTCGAAGCCGAGGATGTATTCGTCCTGGTAGTACGCGTCCATGCCCTTGGCGGCGATGGTGCGCGGGTCGGGGCTGGTGCCGTCGGCACCGTTGGAGGCGTATTCGCTGCCGTTGGGCACGAAGCCGATGGGCATGCCGGTGACCGGGTCGATGCTGTCGAACGTGCCGAACTGGCGGAGGAAGTACGAGCCCGATGCGGCGCGCACGGCTACGTTCGAGGGAATGGCCAGGTGGTAGCGGCCGGCGTTGCCGTAGATCTTCAGCGACGAATCACCGAACACATCCCACGTGAGGCCCAGGCGCGGGGCCAGCTGGTGGCGCTGCTTCACGTAGACGTCGCCGCCGCCGTTGAGGTTCTTGAACTGCTCGTTGCGCAGGCCGATGTACGCGAGCCAGCGGTCGTTGACCTGCCAGCGGTCTTCAATGAACTGCGCTTCCTGCACGGTCTTCACGTTTGATGCCGCGTAGAAGTACACGCGCTGCACGTAACGCGAGGTGCCGGGTTCGAAGAACACATCGGGGTAGCCGGTGATGGTGCCGCTGGCCGGCGTGTTGCCGTAGCTCCAGTAGTAGGCGCCGCCGTTGGGCCGGCCGGAATCCGGGCCCTCGTACGAGTTGCCCGAGAACGATTCCAGCGTCTGGTTATCGACGCCCGCGCGCAGGTCGTGGTCGCCAAGGCGGTATTCGATGTCGAAGCGCCAGCCGTGGGTCTTGTCTTGCGCACCCGGTGCCAGCAGCTGGCCCTGCAGGTAGCAGTTCGGCGGGAACACGGTGGTGCCGTTCTCGTTGAAGTTGCCGGTGATGAGCGGGCACTCGCCGCCGACGGAGTTCACCGTCTGTGTGTGCTGGGTCTTGGTGTGGCCGTACAGCGCGTTGATCGTCAGGTTATCGGTGAGGTAGCCGGTGTACTTGCCGATGTACACATCGCCGCCCGGCGTGGCGCCGGCCGTGCCGTAATTCTTGGTGTACAGCGAGCCACGGTAGGCCCCGCGGTTGCCCGTCGCGTAGCTGTAGCCGGAGATGCGGCTCTCGTCCGTCGTCTTGTCGCTGAAGCCGGTGAGCTCGAGCAGGTGGTTGTCGCTGATGTTCCAGTCGATCTTGGCGAGGTAGCGGTTGGTCTTCGTCGTGTAGTCGGTATCGGTCGCGGCGGCGGTGGAGCCGCGAGTGAAGCCTTCCGTGCGGATGAAGTCGCCGGTGGCGTAGAAGAACAGCTTGTCCTTGATCAGCGGGCCGCTGATGTAGGCGGAGTATTCGGTGCTCCAGCTCTTGTTCTTGTGGCGGTCCTGGTACAGCTGGCCGTTGCGCAGGTAAAGGTTGCGCGGGTCGTCGCGCAGCGCTTCGGGCGTGTAGATGACCTGGCCGCCGGCCTTCCAGGTGTTTCCGCCGCGCTTGGTGATCATGTTCACCACGCCGCCGGTGGAGCGGCCGTACTCGGCGCCGTAGCCGCCGGTGAAGATCTGCTGCTGGTCGATCGCGTCGTAGGGCAGGCTTATCAGGCCCAGGCCGGTCAGGGCGTTGGTTACGGCGTAGCCGTTGACGTAGTACTGGTTCTCCGCCGCCGAGGCACCGCCAAACGAAGCGACGTTGCCATAGCGCGCATCGCCGCCGATGGCGCCGGGCGCGAGCAGCGCGGCCGAGGTGACATCGCGCGCGATGGGCAGCTTCTGCAGCTGCTCCGCCGTGAGCACCGTGCGCGAATCCACCGACGAGACGTCGATCGAGGGCAGGGCGGTGCCGGTCACCTGGATGCCTTCCAGCGTCGCGGCGTTGGCAGCGGTGGCGGCTTCGGTGAGGAACGACACATCCGTGCCCGAGCCGACCTGCACGTTGACGTTCTCGCGCGTGGCGACGGTGGCGCCGTCGCGCTTCACGCTGACGCTGTAGCGGCCCACGGGTAGCGACGATGCGCGGTAGCGGCCGTCGGCATCCACGGTGATGTCGCGGGCCAGGCCGGTATCGACATTTTGCAGGTGGACGACGGTGCCCTGGTCGGCCGAGACGCGGCCGAAGACGACGCCGGAGGCGTTCGACTGCGCGAAGGCGCTGCCCGTGGCGGCGAGGCCGAGCGCCAGTGCGAGCGCGGTGTGGCGCGGCGACAGGCGGGCGGAGTGGTTTTTCGACATACAAAGCCCCTACCGGGCCTTCGAAGGAAGGCCCCTTGGTTGATTTCTGGTTGAGGCGGGCCCTGGGGGAATCCCGCGCGGAGCACCCGTCGAACGGCGTGTCGCGCTACCCCCGCGACGTGCCGCCCTGGAGCGGGCGCCCACCGGTTCTAGGTGGCGGTTTTTGTGCTGTCAAACGTTGGTTAAGCGCGAATGACAATGCTGCGATCGCATTAAACGTGGCCATTCCCAGGTGGGCCAACGCCTACAGGCGTCTGGACGGCCATGTCCGTTTTTCTCATCGCGCAAAACGAAGGCCCGGCTTGCGCCGGGCCTTCGGTAGCAAAACTGTGAGATGAATCTCACGAAAGGTTGTAACCCTTCTCCTCGTGCAGCGCGATGTCCAGGCCGATCTGTTCCTGCTCTTCGTCCACGCGCAGGCCCATCGTCACGGCGATGCCCTTGAAGATCACCCAGCTCAGCACGGCGCTGTACACGACGGTGAAGGCCACGCCCTTGAACTGGATCCACAGCTGCAGGCCCAGGTCGGTGACCGTGCCGAAGCCGCCCAGTGCCGGTGCGGCCAGCGGGCCGGTCAGCAGGGCGCCGAGGATGCCGGCGACGGCGTGCACGCCGAACACATCGAGCGAATCGTCGTAGCCGAGCTTGCGCTTCAGGCGCGTGGCGCAGAAGAAACAAACGATGCCCGCGGCGAGGCCGAGCACCAGCGCGCCACCGGGGCCGCAGGTGCCCGCGGCCGGTGTGATGGCGACGAGGCCGGCCACCGCGCCCGAGGCGATGCCGAGCACGCTGGGCCGGCGGTGCGTAAGCCACTCGACGAAGGTCCAGCCGATGGCCGCCGCGGCCGTCGCGATCTGCGTCACCAGCATGGCCATGCCCGCGCTGCCGTTGGCGGCGACGGCCGAGCCGGCGTTGAAGCCGAACCAGCCCAGCCACAGCATGCTCGCGCCCACTAGCGTGTAGCCGAGGTTGTGCGGCGGCATGGGCGTGGTGGGGTAGCCGCGGCGCTTGCCGATGACAAGGCAACCGACGAGGCCGGCGATGCCCGCGTTGATGTGCACGACCGTGCCGCCGGCGAAGTCGAGCACGCCCAGGTCGCCCAGGAACGAGCCCGGGCCGCTCCACACCATGTGCGCGATGGGCAGGTACACCACGGTGAACCACACGGCGGTGAACACCAGCAGGGCGGAGAACTTCATGCGCTCGGCGATCGCGCCGATGATCAGGGCGGGCGTGATGATGGCGAACGTCATCTGGAACATGACGAACACGGCCTCGGGCACGGTGTTGTAGAGGCTGCCCGGCGTGAGGCCCGCGAGCATGGCGTGGCCGAAGCCGCCGACGAACGCGTGCCAGCCGGTGGTGCCGGCCGCCATGCCTTCGGTGTCGAAGGCGAGCGAGTAGCCGTAGACCACCCACAGCACGGTGACCAGCGCCGTGATGGCGAAGCACTGCATGAGCACGGAGAGCAGGTTCTTCGCCCGCACCATGCCGCCGTAGAACAGGGCGAGGCCGGGGATGGTCATCAGCAGCACCAGCATGGTGGCCGTGAGCATCCAGGCGGTGTCGCCGCTATCGAGCTTGGCGGGTGCGGCGGCCTGGGCGAAGGCGAGGGCGGGGCTGGCGGCCGCGAGCGCGGCGAGGGTGCGGAACTTAGAGCGCATCGCCGTCCACCTCCTGGGTGCGGATGCGGATGGCCTGCTCGAGGTCGATGACGAAGATCTTGCCGTCGCCGATCTTGCCCGTGCGTGCCGCGGTGCTGATGGCCTCGACGGCCCGCTCGAGCTGCTCGTCCGTGACGGCGATTTCGATCTTCAGCTTGGGCAGGAAATCCACGACGTACTCGGCGCCGCGGTAGAGCTCGGTGTGGCCGTGCTGGCGGCCGAAGCCCTTCACCTCGGTCACGGTCATGCCTTGCACGCCGACTTCGGCGAGGGCCTCCCGTACATCGTCCAACGTAAAGGGCTTGATGATCGCGTTGATCCATTTCACTGGGGCGCTTCCTCTGGGTGGACTCAGAGGGGGTAGGGCAGGTTTTGTGCCAGTTTCGTAAAGCGTTAAGAGTCAGTGGGTTAGTTGGGTGATGTGCATGGGATTGCGCCAATGTGGTGCGTGAGTTCCACCCTCGCTGGTGCTATAGGGAGGGGTTTGGCTTACAGGGGATGGCGGGCGCGGATTGCGCGGTGCAGCGGAAAACAGTACCATTTTGGTCCGGTTTCCACGCATCCCCCTCCCCACGATGCTCAGAGTCAGCCGCCTGACCGACTACGCCACCGTGGTGATGACCGTCATCGCCACGCACCCCGCCGACGTTCTGAGCACCGCCCAGATCGCCGACGAGGCGCGCCTGGAATTGCCCACGGTGAGCAAGCTGCTGAAGCTGCTGGGCCATGCCGGCCTGGTGGAGTCGTTCCGCGGCGTCAACGGCGGCTACCGCCTGGCGCGGCCGGCCGAGGCCATCAGCCTCGCCGACATCGTCGAGGCGCTGGAGGGCCCCATCGGCCTCACCGAGTGCAGCATCGCCCAGGGCCATTGCGATCGGCACGCCCAGTGCGGCGTCAGCGGCAGCTGGCAGTCGGTCTCCGGTGCCATCGATGGCGTGCTGCGTGGGATGACCCTTGCACAAATGCTGGCCGGGCGCCCCGCGGCGCCGGCGAAGGGCGCGGCCAACCCCGCGCAGGCAAACGCATGAACGAGAGCGAAAACATGACACGCGAAGTGGCCGCGCCGGTGCGCGATAACGCCGAAGTCGTCGAGGCGCTGAACCGCCGCTACGAAGCCGGCTTCGTCACCGACATCGAATCCACCAGCCTGCCGCCGGGCCTCAACGAGGACATCGTCCGCCAGTTGTCGGCCATCAAGGGCGAGCCGGAGTGGATGACCGAATGGCGCCTTGCCGCGTACCGCCACTGGCTGACCATGCCCGAGCCGGACTGGGCGAAGCTCGACATCGGCCCCATCGATTACCAGTCAGTGAGCTACTACTCCGCGCCCAAGGCCGGCCCGAAGTCGTTGGATGAGGTGGACCCCAAGCTGCTCGAAACCTACGAGAAGCTCGGCGTGCCGCTGCACGAGCGCGCCAAGCTCGCCGGCGTGGCCGTGGATGCCGTGTTCGACTCGGTCTCCGTCGGCACCACGTTCCGCAAGGAACTGGCCGAGGCGGGCGTCATCTTCTGTTCCATGTCCGAAGCCATCCGCGAGCACGGCGACCTGGTGCGCCAGTACCTGGGCAGCGTGGTGCCGGTGGGCGATAACTACTTCGCCGCGCTGAACTCGGCGGTCTTCTCCGATGGCAGCTTCGTCTTCATCCCCAAGGGCGTGCGTTGCCCGATGGAGCTGTCGACGTACTTCCGCATCAACGCCATGAACACCGGGCAGTTCGAGCGCACGCTCATCGTGGCCGAAGACGATAGCCACGTGTCGTACCTCGAGGGCTGCACCGCGCCCATGCGCGACGAGAACCAGCTGCACGCGGCCGTCGTCGAGCTGGTGGCGCTCGACCGCGCGCAGATCAAGTACTCCACCGTGCAGAACTGGTACCCCGGCGACGAGAATGGCGTCGGCGGCATCTACAACTTCGTCACCAAGCGCGGCGATTGCCGCGGCGTGTCGTCGAAGATCAGCTGGACCCAGGTGGAAACCGGCTCGGCCATCACCTGGAAGTACCCCAGCTGCGTGCTGCGCGGCGACCACTCGGTGGGCGAGTTCTACTCGGTGGCGCTCACGCACCACCGCCAGCAGGCCGATACCGGCACCAAGATGATCCACATCGGCAAGGGCACGAAGTCGAAGATCGTGGCCAAGGGCATCAGCGCCGGCCGCAGCTCGAACAGCTACCGTGGCCTAGTGAAGATCGAGAAGGGTGCCGACGGCGCGCGCAACTACACCCAGTGCGATTCGCTGCTCATCGGCAAGAAGTGCGGCGCGCACACCTTCCCGTACATGGAAGTGAAGAACCCCGGCGCCATCGTCGAGCACGAGGCCACCACCTCGAAGATCTCGGACGACCAGCTCTTCTATTGCCTCTCGCGCGGCATCGGCGAGGAAGACGCCGTGTCGATGATCGTCGACGGCTTCTGCAAGCAGGTGTTCCGCGAGCTGCCCATGGAGTTCGCCGTGGAAGCCAAGAAGCTGCTGGAAGTGTCGCTCGAAGGCGCGGTGGGCTAGGCCGTGGGCATCGCCGGTTCCGCCGCGTCCACCTCCGACCTGCGCGCGCTGCTCGCCGCGCTCGACCCGGCCGTCGACCCGGTGCCAAAACGTTTCATCCATGTCTCGCACGAGCGCGCCCGCGAGCGCATGGGCGAGGCGCTCATGATGTTCCGCGAGGACGAGGGCACCACGCTCATCGTCGATGTCACCGAAGACGACCTGAGCGGCGATCGCATGCTGTGGGCTTGCATCACCCTGCGCGTGCAATCCAGCCTTACCGCCGTGGGCATGATGGCCGCCGTTTCCGCCGCCTTCGCCAAGCGCGGCATCCCCTGCAACCCCGTTTCCGCGTTCCTGCACGATCACCTCTTCGTGCCCTGGGACCGCCGTGAAGACGCGCTCGACGCGCTCTCGCACCTCACGCCCTGATGGACAGCACCGCCATGCACATGCTCAAGATCGATAACCTCCACGCCCGCGTCGAAGGCAAGGAGATCCTTAAAGGCCTCTCGCTCACCGTGAACCCGGGCGAGGTGCACGCCATCATGGGCCCGAACGGCGCGGGCAAGTCCACGCTGGGCAACGTGCTCTCCGGCCGCGAAGGCTACGAGGTCACCGAGGGCACCGTCTCGTTCGGCGGGCAGGACCTGCTGGCGCTGGAGCCGGAAGAACGCGCGGCGGTCGGCGTGTTCCTCGCCTTCCAGTACCCGGTGGAAATCCCCGGCGTGAACAACACCTACTTCCTGCGTGCCGCGCTCAACGCGCAGCGGAAGTTCCGCGGCGAGGACGAGCTCGATTCCATGCGCTTCCTCAAGCTGGTGCGCGAGAAGCTGAAGATCATGCAGATCAGCGACGAGCTGCTGCACCGCGCGGTCAACGAAGGCTTCTCGGGCGGCGAGAAGAAGCGCAATGAAATTTTCCAGATGGCCGTGCTCGAGCCGAAGCTCGCCATCCTGGACGAAACCGATTCCGGCCTCGACATCGATGCGCTGAAGCAGGTGGCCGAGGGCGTCAACGCCCTGCGTTCGCCGGCGCGCTCGTTCCTCGTCGTCACGCATTACCAGCGCCTGCTCGACTACATCGAGCCCGATTTCGTCCACGTGCTGGCCGGTGGCCGCATCGTCGAGAGTGGTGACAAGAACCTCGCGCTGAAGCTCGAAGCCGAAGGCTACGCGTGGCTCGCCGACAAGCACCCGCACCTGCGCAAGGCCGACCTGGCCGGGGAAGCCGCATGACCAGCGCGCCGTCCCCGTTCGTGCGGGCGGCGCTGGATGCCGCCGCCGGCGTGCCCGCCACGGGCATCGCGTGGCTCGACGCCGCGCGCCGCGAGAACCTCGAGGCCTTCGCTGAAACCGGCCTGCCGGAAGGCCGCAACGAGGCGTGGAAATACACCCCGCTGCGCGCGCTCTCGCAGCGCGCGCTCGCGCTGGCCGATGCCGCCATGGCCGCAGGCGCCGACGTGCCGGGCGCGCTGTTTGCGCTGCCAGGCGTCGACGGTGGCCGTGCCGTCTTCGTCGATGGCGTGTTCCGCGCGGATCTTTCCTCGCTCGATGCCGGCACCGGTGTCGAGCTGGCGCCGCTGGCCGTGGCGCTGGCCGCGCAGCCAGAGCCGCTGCGCTTCGCCCTGGCCAACCGCTACCGCCGCGGTGCCGCCGATGCGTTCGCGCACCTCAACGCCGCGCTCGCCACCGATGGCGTGGTGCTGCGCGTGGCGGATAACGCGAAGGTCGCGAAGCCGCTGCAGATCGTCCATGTGACGAGTGGTGCGCAGGCCGATACGGCATGGCATGCCCGTGTTCTCGTGGAAGTGGGTAAGGGCGCCTCGGTCGATATCGTCGAACACTTCGTGTCGGCGGGAGCCGCCACGCAGCTGGGCACCGTCGTCGCCGACTACACCGTGCGCGAAGGCGCCACGCTGGGCCTCGCCATCCTGCAGGATGCCTCGCCCGCTACCACGCTCATCCGCCGTGGCCAGGTGCGGCTCGACGCCGATGCCCAGGCGACCGTGCATGCCCTGGAACTGGGCGGTGCGCTGGTGCGCCACGAACTGACCGCGGAAGTGGTGGGCGACCGTGCCCGCTTCGATACCCGCGGCGTATTCGCCCTCGCCGGCCGCCAGCACCTCGATACCCAGCTGGAAGTGCACCACAAGGCGCGCGATACCGCCTCCGATGCCTTGTGGCGCGGTATCGCGGACGGCCGCTCGCGCGGCGTGTTCCGTGGTGCCATCGTCGTCGCCGAAGGTGCCGACGGCACCGATGCCTCGCTGAGCAACAAGAACCTGCTGCTCTCCGGCTCGGCCGAGATCGATACGAAACCCGAGCTCGAGATCTACGCCGATGAGGTGAAGGCCGCGCACGGCGCCACCATCGGCCAGCTCGACGAACGCTCGCTGTTCTACCTGCGCTCGCGCGGCATTCCCCTGGTGGAAGCGCGCAGCCTCCTCACGCTGGCCTTCTGCCGCGCGGCGCTCGAGTCGCTGCCCAACGAGGCCCTGCGCGAACACCTGGGTGATCTGCTGGTGGCGCGCCTGCCGGCCAGCACCGCCGCCGAATAACGTCCGGAGCCAAGCCATGAACGCCAGGGCCGAGACCGCCCCCCTCCCGCTCGACGTCGAGCGCATCCGCGCCGATTTCCCGCTGCTCTCGCGCACCGTGCACGGCAAGCCGCTGGTGTATTTCGACAGCGCCAACACCTCGCAGAAGCCGCTGTCGGTCATCGAGGCGGTGGATCGCCACTACCGCGAACACAATGCCAACGTGGCGCGCGCGGTGCACACGCTTGGCGAGGAAGCCACGGCCGCCTATGAGGGCGCGCGCGACGCGCTGGCGCGTTTCATCAACGCGCCTTCGCGCGATGAAGTGATCCTCACCTCGGGCACCACCCAGGCCATCAACCTCGTGGCGTACAGCTATGCGCTGCCGCGCCTGAAGCCCGGCGACGCCATCGTCACCACCGTGATGGAGCACCACGCCAACATCGTGCCGTGGCAGCTCGTGGCCGAGCGCACCGGCGCCACGGTGAAGGCCGCGCCGATCGACGCGAACGGCGAGCTTATCCTCGAGGAGTACTTCAAGCTGCTGACGCCGGAGGTGAAGCTGGCCTGCGTGGGCCATGTTTCGAACGTGCTCGGCACCGTGAACCCCGTGCGCGAGATCGCCCGCGAGTGCCGCAAGCGTGGCATCCCGCTGCTGGTCGACGGCTCGCAGGCCGCGCCGCACCGCCGGGTGGACGTGCAGGCCCTGGGTTGCGATTTCTACGCCGTCACCGGCCACAAGATGCTGGCGCCCACCGGCACCGGCGCGCTGTGGGCGAAGCGCGAGCACCTCATGGCCATGCCGCCGTTCTTCGGCGGCGGCGAGATGATCCGCGAGGTGCGCTTCGAAGGCACCGTGTTCGCCGACCCGCCGCACCGCTTCGAGGCGGGCACGCCGAACATCGCGGGCTTCGCCGGTGTCACGGCCGCCATCGACTACCTCGAGGGCATCGGCTTCGACCGCCTGAAGGCCCACGAACAGGACCTGCTCGCCTACGCCACCGACGCCATCGCGGCCCTGCCGGGCGTGCGGATCTTCGGCCAGGCGAAAGAGAAGGAGCCGGTGGTGTCATTCCTGCTCGAGGGTGCCCACGCTGCCCACGCTAACGACATGGCCACGCTGCTCGACCTGCAGGGCGTCGCCGTGCGCTCGGGCCACCACTGCGCCCACCCGCTGATGCAGTTCTTCGGCGTGCCGGCCACCCTACGCGCCTCGCTGGCCTTCTACAACACGAAGGCCGAGGTGGATGAATTCATCGCGGCGATCGGGCGGGTGCGTAAACTGCTGCTTTGAGGCAGCCCCATCGCGCGCAAGCGCGCTCCCACAAAGGGTCCACCCTTCCCTGTGGAGCACACCTCCCTGTGGGACATCCCTTCCTGTGGGACATCCCTTCCTTTGGGACATCCCTTGCTGTGGGAGCGCGCTTGCGCGCGATGCTTTCAGCGGGCTTAGAATTCTCCCCATGACCCCGACACACACCTTCCGCGCCGCCACCCCCGCCGATGCCGCGACCATCGCCGCGCTGGTGGAATCCGCCTACCGCGGCGACGCCAGCCGCGCCGGCTGGACCACCGAGGCCGATTTCCTCCACGGCCGCCGCACCGACATCACCGAGATCGAAGAACTGCTGACGGGCCCTAACGGGCGTTTCGTGCTGTTCGAGCGCGATGGCGTGGTGGCGGCGTCGTGCTACATCGAGCGCCAGGACGGGGTCTGCTACTTCGGCATGTTCTCGGTGCACCCGCCGTTCCAGGGCACGGGCATCGGCCGCCTCGTCATCGAGGAAGTGGAGCGCATCGCCGTGCAGGAGTGGCAGTGCCAGCGCATCGAGATGACGGTGATCGACATCCGGGCCGAGCTCATCGCGTGGTACGAGCGCCGCGGCTACGTCCGCACCGGCCGCACCAAGCCCTTCCCGTATGGCGACGAGCGCTTCGGCCTGCCCCAGCGCGACGACCTCCGCTTCGAGTACCTGGTGAAGGAGCTCGGCGCATGAGCGACTGGGTGAAAGTGGGCACGCGCAGCGAGCTGCTGCCCGGCGAGTTCCGCGTGGCCTGGGATGGCGATACCGCCATCGCGGTCTACAACATCGACGGCGAGCTCCATGCCATCGAAGACGTGTGCACCCATGATGGCGGCGAGCTGGCGGGCGGCCCGGTCATCGGCCACGAGGTGGAGTGCGTCCGCCACGGCGCCCGTTTCGACCTGCGCACGGGCGGGGTCACCTGCCCGCCGGCCTACGAGCCGGTGGCGGTCTTCCCCGTGAAGGAAGAGGGCGGCTTCATCTGGACCCGCGACGACCGTTGAGCCGGTTGTCTCGCTTCGGTTGCGCCTGGCCTATGGCGTCCGGGCCGGCGCGGCCCTAAGCTGGGCCCCGCACCACCGTTCCCGGGGAATCCATGCCTGCCGTCGACCGCAAGCGCGTCGTCATCGCGTTCGCCTTCCTGTTTGCCCTGTACAGCGCGGCGGAAGGCATCGGCGTGCGCGTTTTCCACAGCATGGGGGTGGCTGCGCTGTTCCTCGTGGCGATGCTCGCGCTGGCATGGCCCATCGGCCGCTGGCTGGGTTTCCGTGGCTACGACGCCTACGCGCTGGAGTGGCGCCGAAGCACGCCGCTGCGGGTATCCGGCGGCCTCGTGCTGGCACTGCTGCTGAAGTACGTGGCGGTATGCGTCGGCATGGCCCTGGGGGTGTACCTTGCCCGGCCGCCCGAGACGGCCGCCGCGGCGGCCATGTCGTTCGCGTACACGCTGCCGCTGGCGCTGGTCGTGACCTTCCTGCCATCGCTTTCCGAAGACCTGCTCACGCGGGGCTTCATTTACCGCGCGAAGCGATCGCCCTGGGCCCCATGGGCCTTCGTGCTGGTATCGGCGCTGGCCTACCTGCTCAACCACGTCTTCCACCTGCCGGGTGGCCCCGCCGAGGCCCTCATGCTGCTGTGCTTCGGGCTGGCCTACGCCACCGCCGTGGTTCGCACCGGCAACCTCTGGCTGGCGGTGGGCCTGCACTGGGGCTGGAACCTGGCGAACCGGCTCATCGACACCGTGCTGCCCTATGACGTCGCGCTACCCGTGTGGGCCTCGCTTCTGTCTGGCGTGGCGCACATCGTCATGCTGGGCGTGCTGTTCGCGATCCCCACGCATCTTGAAGGCGACGACCTGCATCCCGACCTGGCGTGATGCCGCGGGCGCCCTAGAAGTGGACCACGAACGCCAGCGTGGTGGTCGGCTGGCGGCGTGAGCCGAATTCGCGCACGAGCGGGCTGCCTGCCGCGTTGCCATACAGCCGCGCGTACGAAAGCGCCAACGCGAAACCGGTATGCAACGACGTCGGCACGAAAGCGTCATATTCGAGGTTGGCGGAATGCCAGCCGGCGCCGGGCTGGTACGGCGCCGTGCCGATGGCCTGCGCCTCGGCCGGCGTGACGCCGAAGAACCGGTCCATGCCCGCGCCGTTCATGCCTTCCACCTGCAGTTCCAGCGAGTGCTGGATGTACCACACGTCGGGTAGCTTCCAGTCGGCATACAGCGCGGCATACGCGCCCGCGCCAGCGGTGTCGTGCGCGAGGTGGCCGCCAAGGCTGAAACGCTCGTTGAACGCGTACTCGAGGTAACCACCGCCCTGCCAGCGCGGCGAAAGCGACGCCACCTTGCCGCCAAGGCGCGGCCCGAGTTCATCATGCGTGCGGCCCCACAACCAGTTTCCGTAGAAACCACCGTGCCAGTGCGCGCCACCGATGACATCGAGCGTCAGGCCATCGGTGGTGGAAAGCTCGCCCACGCCTGGCAGCTCGATGTCGATGTAGGGCACCGGCTGGTTGCGCGTGTTTTTCGAACCCTGCCACCCTGGCATGCGCTGCACGCCCGCGCCGAACGCATAGGTGGGGGTATCGTCTTCGGCATGCGCGGCGTGGCAAAGGGCGAGCGCGATGGGCAGGGCGAGGCATGTGCGGCGCATGCGTAATCGTGACGAAGATGGGTACGTCAGCCTGCCACAAAGTGCTTACAAACGCCTTTCGTAAAAGGGAAAGGGGCTCGAAAGGATGTGCGCCTAGCCTTCGCGGCAACCTGACGAACGGCTGCTTGGCCCGTGCATACAACGCCCGCCTGGAACATCCTCTGCGACTTCGACGGCACCATCGCCGTGGAGGACGTCATCGACTCGCTGCTCG
Organism: Luteibacter yeojuensis; assembly: GCF_000964085.1. Taxonomy (GTDB): domain Bacteria; phylum Pseudomonadota; class Gammaproteobacteria; order Xanthomonadales; family Rhodanobacteraceae; genus Luteibacter; species Luteibacter yeojuensis_A. The sequence goes on along the minus strand of NZ_JZRB01000035.1, from coordinate 7,777 downwards.
ACCGCCATGGCCGCCCCGGTTGGGAAGTGCTGGAGCGCGACTGGCGAGCGGGCCGCATCGGTTCGGCCGTGTGCATGGCAGGCCAGGTGGCGTTGCTCGACATGAGCCGCGACGAACTCGCGACGCACCTGGGTCGCCTGCACATCGACCACGGCTTCGCCGATTTCGTGAGGGCGACGATCGAGCAGGGCATACCGCTTGAAATCGTGAGCGATGGCCTTGACCACGCCATCCACGCCATCCTCGCCAACCACGGCATCGACACGCTGCCCACGGTGGCGAACCACCTCGAGCAGGCCGGCCCGCGCCAGTGGAAACTCACCTCGCCGTTCAGTGCACGTGGCTGCCGCAGCGGCACCTGCAAGTGCGCGCGCGTGGACGTGGCCCGGCAGCGTGGTGGCAAGACGCTGCTCATTGGCGATGGCGCCTCCGATTTCTGCGCCGCCGATCGCGTCGACTTCGTGTTCGCGAAGAACCGCCTTATAGAACACTGCCGCGCCGCCGGCATCCCGTATGCGCCGATCGCCAGCTTCGACGAAGCGCTGGCGCTGCTGCCCGAACTGCTCGCCGGCGGCCTGCCGCCGAGGACTGTCCTGCCCACTACCGTGCCGAACACCGTGGAAACGCCCGCATGAACCTGAAATCCCTTTCCCCCGATATCGTCATCGACGACGCGGCGCTGCTGGCCGATGAAGCGAAGTACTGCTCGTTCGGCGATACCGTGCACTACGTCGACCCGCCGAAGATCTTCCGCCACGCGGAGGGAAGCTATATCTACGACAGCGAGAACATCCCGTTCCTCGACCTGCAGATGTGGTACTCGGCCGTCAACTTCGGTTACGGCAACAAACGCCTCAACGACCGGCTCAAGGCGCAGATCGACCTGCTGCCGCAGGTGGCCAGCCAGTACCTGCACCAGGGCAAGATCGAGCTCGCCAAGACCATCGCCGTCGACGCGAAGAAGAAGTTCGGCCTCGATGGCCGCTGCCACTTCAACGTGGGCGGCGCGCAGGCCGTGGAAGACTCGCTCAAGCTGGTGCGCAACGCGCGCGGCGGCAAGAGCCTCATGTTCGCTTTCGAGGGCGGGTACCACGGCCGCACGCTGGGCGCATCGTCCATCACCTCGAGCTATCGTTATCGCCGCCGCTTCGGCCACTTTGGCGAGCGTGCGCAGTTCATCCCGTTCCCTTACCCGTTCCGCCGCCCGAAGGGCATGACGCCGGAGGAATACTCCGACGCGTGCGTGCGCCAGTTCGAGCGCCTGTTCGAAACCGAATACAACGGCGTGTGGGATCCGAAAGTGGGCGAGGCCGAGTACGCCGCGTTCTATGTCGAGCCCATCCAGGGCACGGGCGGTTACGTCATCCCGCCGAAGAACTTCTTCATCGACCTCAAGAAGGTGCTCGACAAGTACGGCATCCTCATGGTCGTGGACGAGATCCAGATGGGCTTCTGGCGCACCGGCAAGCTCTGGTCGATCGAGCACTTCGGCGTCACGCCCGATGTCCTCGTGTTCGGCAAGGCGCTTACCAACGGCCTGAACCCGTTATCGGGCATCTGGGCGCGCGAAGAGCTGATCAACCCCACGGTGTTCCCGCCTGGCTCCACGCACAGCACGTTCAACTCAAACCCCCTGGGCACCGCCCTTGGCCTGGAAGTCATCCAGATGGGTTACGAGCTGGATTATGAAACCCGGGTGGCCGAGAAGGGCAGGCACTTCCTTGACGGCCTGCGCGACCTGCAGAAGCGGCACAAGGAAATCGGTGATGTCGATGGCCTTGGCCTCGCCCTGCGCGCCGAGATCTGCACCGACGATGGTTTCACGCCGAACAAGGCGCTGCTTGATCGCATGGTCGACATCGGCCTGGCCGGCGGCCTGACTCACGAAGGCAAGAAGATCGGTCTCGTGCTTGATGTGGGCGGCTGGTACAAGAACGTGATCACGTTCGCGCCGTCGCTCGACATCAGCCACGACGAAATCGACCTGGCCATCGCGTTGCTCGACCAGCTGCTTACGCTGGCCAAGCGCGGCTGACAAACCGGGTTGGCCTGCCGGTGGCGTTCGTGAACCAGCTCGAGCCGGATGCGCTGCTCGGGCATTTCGAGCGCCATCCACCCCACGGGTTCACCCCAGCCCGGGCGGTGGATGGTGCTCCGCTTTTCACCACGCGTTTCGATGTGCTCACGACGGCGGACGAAGGCCTGCGCCGCCGCGTGGCCGCCTTGCCCTTCCAGGCCCTGTTGAAGCGGCTGCTGGGCGTGCGCACGTGCTTCGCGGGCACCACGGTGTCGGAGTACGCACTGTTCCATGGTGGCAGCCAGCCCGCGAAAGTGGCCGCCGACTGGGCCCGCTGCCACGGGCGCACGCAGCCGTTGTTCATCGTCAAAGACCTTGCCGTCGACTCGCCGCTTACCTCGGCCGTGGAACGGGCGTGGACGCGGCGGTTCATGGACGCGGCGCGCGAGCATGGCTATGTCATCGTCGAAGGCCAGGCCCTGGCGTACGTGGCCATCGATTTCGCGTCCATCGACGAGTACCTGTCGCGGCTCTCGCACTCGCGCCGGAAGAACCTGCGACGCAAGTTGCGCAGCCGTGCGCGGCTGGAGATCGCCACTGTGCGCACCGGCGAGGCGTTCGCCAGCGATGCCGTCGTCGATGCGTTCTATGCCCTTTTCGAGAACGTGCATGCGCAGGGCGAGGTGCAGTTCGACAAGCTTTCCCGCGCGTTTTTCGCGGCCGCCCTGCGTGAACCTGGCGGGGTGGTTTTTACCTACCGGCACGCGGGCCAGCTCGTCGGCTGGAACCTGTGCTACGAGCATGGCGGCAAGCTGCTCGACAAGTACGTGGGCTTTGCCTATCCGCAAGCGCGCGAGCTCGACCTGTACTTCGTCAGCTGGTTCGTGAACCTGGAATACGCCCTGGCGCGCCAGCTCACGCACTACGTCGCTGGCTGGACCGATCCAGCGGTGAAGGCGAGCCTGGGCGCATCGTTCCACCTGACGCGCCATGCCGTCTACCTACGCAACCCCGTGCTGCGCGCCGTGCTCTCGCGGTTCGCTCGCCATTTCGAAGCCGACAGCGAATGGGCCGCCCATGACGCCGCAACCCATCGTCCTTGATTTCGACGGCTCCGTCGGCCCCGTTCCCGGGCGGCTGGTGTTGCCGCTGCGCGCCTACGAGGAGCGCATCCGCTTCGGCTGTTCGCTGGGCAAGCTGCGCCGGCTGGCCTACATGCTCGATGCCTCGCTGCCGCGCGAGCACGGCACGGTGTTCCTCGGCAGTGGCGATTTCCACCACCTCACGTGGCCGCTCGTCGAGCGCGTGCCGGGCAGGCAGGCGTTCCAGGTGGTGGTGCTCGACAACCACCCCGACAACATGCGCTTCCCGTTCGGCGTGCACTGCGGCTCGTGGGTGCGGCGCGTGGCCATGCTCCCGCGCGTCAGCCATGTGCATGTCATCGGCATCACGTCCGCGGACATCGGCCGCGGGCATGCCTGGGAAAACTACCTGGCGCCGCTGCGGGCCGGCAAGCTCACGTACTGGTCGAATGGCGTGGATACGTCATGGGCCTCGAAGATCGGCCTGCAGGGTGCGTTCCGTTCCTTCAGCGATACGCATGCCATGGTCGATGCTTTCGTCGATGCGCAGACACGCGCGGGCCAGCCGGTGTACCTCTCCATCGACAAGGATGCCTACGCGCCCGACGTGGCCATGACCAACTGGGACCAGGGCACGCTGACCGAGGCCGGTGGCCTCGCCATCCTGCGTAGCCTGCGCGGCCGCATCATGGGCAGTGATATCACCGGCGATATTTCGCGCTACACCTACCGTAGCTGGTGGAAGCGCAAGCTCAGCGCGATGGACGAGCAACCCGAGGTCGATGCCGGCAAACTGGCCGGCTGGCAGGCACAGCAGCATGCGCTGAACCTGCGGCTGCTCGACGCCATCCATGGTGGCAGCGCCGCTTAGGCGCGCCGCACGGCCAGCACGGCGTTCAGGCCACCGAACGCGAAGGAGTTCGAGAGGGCGGCGCGGACGGCCATGCGCCGGGCGCCGCCTGTCACGATGTCGAGATCGCAGGCCCCGTCGCGGTCGAGGAAGTTGGCGGTGGGCGGCACGATGCCGTCGCGCAGCGCGCCCAGGGTAGCGACAAGCTCAAGGGCACCGGCGGCGCCGAGGGCGTGCCCGTGCATGGATTTGGTGGAGGTCACGGCGATGCGCGCCGCGTGGGTGCCAAAGGCGTCATGGATGGCGCGTGTTTCCGTCACGTCGTTGGCCACCGTGCCCGTGCCGTGGGCATTGATGTGGTCGACATCGCTGGGGCGCATGCCGGCGTCGGCCAGCGCGGCCCGCATCGCCGCCGCGGAACCATCGGCCGACGGCGCGACGATATCGCCCGCGTCGGAGCTCATGCCGATGCCGGCGAGCTCAGCCAGCGGCGTGGCCCCGCGTGCCGCGGCATGCGTGGCCGATTCGAGCACGAACATGCCGGCGCCTTCGCCCAGCACCAGGCCCTTGCGTTGCGCACAGAACGGCCGGCACGTGTCGTCGGCCAGCACGCGCATCGCTTCCCACGCGCGCAGCACGCTGTAGCTCATGGACGCCTCCGCGCCGCCGGTGACGGCCACGTCGACGACACCGGCGCGAAGCAGGAGCACGGCCTGCGCGATCGCATGGTTCGATGATGCACAAGCGCTGGTCACCGCGAACACCGGGCCCATGGCATGGCATGCCGATGCGACATGGCTGGCGGGCGCGCTGGCCATCGCCCGCACGATACTGAAAGGGTGCACGCGCGCGGCGCCCTCCGCATAGAGCTTGCGGCATTCGTCGTCGCGGCTTGTCTCGCCGCCAATGCCCGTCCCGATGATCACGGCGATGCGTGGGCCGGGCGTTGTCTCGGGGTCCCATCCGGCCGCCGTGACCGCTTCGCGCGCCGCTAGCAGGGCGAACTGCGAGACGCGATCCAGCAAGGGCAGCGTGCGGTCGTCGACATGCCGCGCCGGTTCAAAGGCGCGCACCTGTGCGGCAATCTTTACCCGCAGCTCGGCGGCCCGTGGGTGGTCCAGGGCCGCGATGCCGCTTTGGCCTGCCAGCAGCGCTCGCCAGTGGGCATGGGCGTCGTGGCCAAGGGCGCTGATGGCGCCCATGCCTGTGACCACCACGCGGGGCATGGCCGTGCGGTCGACGGCGTGCATGGCGCCGTGGCGTGGTCAGGCGGCCCGGGCGGGGCCGGCCGCGTGCCCTGCATGGGCCAGGGCGATGTGGACGGCGTCCACGAGGCCCTGCAGCGTCTCGGTGCCATCGCGGGCCTGGTCGTCCGCGAGCTGGACCCCAAACGCTTCCTCGATCTCGAACACCATCTCGATGGCTTCGAGCGAGTCGACGCCGAGGTCTTTCAGGGTGGTCTCGGTGGTAACGGCGGCGCGGTCTTTTCCGCTCTGCCTGGCGACGATATCCAGCACCCGCGATTCAACGTCATCGTTCATGGCGGCCTCCCAGTCGCGACGGGCCCGGCGCCGGGAGGTGCCACGACAGCCCGCGGTATCACTCTAGGCCGGCTGCCTTTGGCGGGGCTTTCATGTGCCCGGAGGTCGCCCCGCCGTGGACAGTGCGATAGCTCGCGCTGCCAGGGTCGTGGCTTCGGTATCGCTTCCCAACACAAAGAGCTTCGGTTGGGCGATGACCTCACGCAGGAATCCATCGCCGGAAGCGAGCTTCGCGTGGAATTCGGCGTGGTTGTATAGGCTTGGGTTGATCTCTCGCACGCTACACCATCACCACCGCCCGATCAGGTGCTGCACCAGCAGGCTCACGAGTGCCACGGCCGCCCAAGTGCCCAGGCCCAGCAGGATGGGGCGGGGGCCGGTCTTCGCCATGCGGCGCAGGTCGGCCGAGAGGCCGATGGCGGTGAGGGCCACGATGATCAGGCACTCGGCGATGAAATGGATGGCGGGCAGGATCGCTTCGGGGACAAGGCCGGCGGTGCGGATGCCCGAGGCCACGAGGAACCACAGGATGAACCAGGGGAAGATCTTCGCCAGGCTGAAATCGCTGGCCCCGCTGCGCTTCTCGCGATACGCGACGATGAAGGCGATGGCCAGGCTGATGGGGATGATGAGCGTGGCGCGGGTGAGTTTCACGATGGTGGCGTAGTCGCCCGCCGCATGGCTGTAGCTGTAGCCCGCGGCCACCACCGACGAGGTGTCGTTGATCGCCGTGCCGGCCCACAGGCCGAAGCCGAGGTCGGAGAGGCCCATCCAGTGCCCGAGCACCGGGAACAGCAGCACGGCGAGCAGGTTGAACAGGAAGATGGTGCTGATGGCGAAGGCGGTGTCGTGGTCGTCGGGCTTGATGATGGGCACCACGGCGGCGATGGCCGAGCCGCCGCAGATGGCGGTGCCGACGCCGATGAGCACCTGCAGTTTGTCGTGCACGCGCAGCACGCGGCCGAGGATCCACGCGGTGAGGCCGGCGGCGGCCACGGTGGCGAGGGTCACCGAGAGCGACTCAAGGCCGGTCTTCGCCACCTGCGTGAGGCTGAGGCCGAAGCCCAGCGCGATGATCGACCACTGCAGCACCTGCTTGCTGGCGTAGCGCAGGCCCGGCTGGAACGTGGCCGACGGCGCGGCGAAGTGGCGGACAAGGATGCCCAGCACGATGCCGCACACCGCGCCGCCCACCAGCGGCATGAGGCGGCCGAGGCCGAACGCCACGGCGGCGACGGCGAACGCCAGCAGCATGCCGGGGAGGCGGGATTCGGGGGCGGGTGCGGCGGCGACGGCAGGCATGGGGGCTTGGCCTTGGGTTTCTGAATGCAGCTATTTTCCGCTGCCGTCGTCAATAAGGATATTGAAAATGCTTGATGGCATGCATAAGGTCTACTTATGCATAACTTCAGCCCCCGCCAGCTCGCTGTGTTCGTCGACATCGCCACGACCGGCAGCGTGCGCGCCGCCAGCGAGCGGCTGTACCTGAGCCAGCCAGCCGCCTCGATGGCGCTGGCGGAGCTCGAGCGCCAGATCGGCGAGCCGCTGTTCGACAGGGAGCGCGGGCGCCTGCGCCTCAACGACCGTGGCCGCGACCTGCTGCCCCTGGCGCGCGAGCTGGTGGAGCGGCATGCGGAGTTCGGGCGCCGGGCGACAGGCGCGGTGACGGCCTTGGGCGGCGAACTGCGGGTGGGGGCGAGCAACACGGTCGGCAACTACCTCGTCGGCGACCTCGTCGGGCCGTTCGTGGACGCGCACCCCTCGGTGGCGTTGCGGCTCACGGTGGCCAACACCGATCGCATCGCGCAGGGGGTGCTCGACCATGACGTGGATATCGGCTGCGTCGAGGGCCCCGTCGCACACCCCATGCTGGAGGCGCGGCCGTGGCGCGAGGATCGGCTGGTGGTGTGCGCGCGGCCCGGGCATCCGCTCGCCCGCCGCAAGCGGTTGAAGCCTGGCGACTTCGCCGGGGAGCGGTGGGTGTTGCGCGAGCGCGGGTCGGCCACCCGTGCCTTGAGCGAGCGCGCGCTGGCGGCGCTGCCCGCGGGGCGGACGGTGCTGGAGCTGGATCAGTCGGAGGCGATCAAGCAGGCGGTGATCGCGGGGCTGGGCATCGCGTGCCTGCCTGAGGTGGCGGTGGCGGATGCCGTCGCCACCGGGCGGCTGGCGGTGCTGGTGACGCCGTTCCTCGATCTCAGGCGGGGGCTTTCCGTCTTGTTGCACAGGCAGCGGTATCGGGGGGCTGTGCTGGAGGCGTTCTTGGGGGCTTTGGGGGAGTAGGAGGGTA
>NZ_JZRB01000034.1 GCF_000964085.1 Luteibacter yeojuensis | reverse complement strand
CGCGTGGACTCGGTGGCGGGTGGGCCCCTGGGGCCGACATGAGCGGAGGGCCGCGCAACATCAGGTCATGGCGACAACGGCGCTACGGCCCGGTCCGAAGGTCCGCGACTGGCGGCCCCAGGGGCCCACCCGCCGCCGACCCGCGACACGCCTCCAGCCTAAGGCGGCGAACGCCGCTGAAGACATGCATTCGCGCTAGCGAATGACTCGATGCAATGCACGACGCAGCGAACGACGCCGCAAAAGTGCAAAGAACCCGGTCCTGCCGTGAAACCGGTTCTTCACGGCTCCGCTGCTAGCCTGCCTCGCGATCCTTCGCTTTGAAAAGGCAGGCACGCATGCTCGACTTCCTCGATCACCTTGGCGTGGACCACGCCACGCGGCTGGTCATCATCTCCTGGGCCATCCGCATCGGCATCGCGCTCGTCGCGTTGGTCATCGGTTTCTGGATCGCCGCCCGCGTGGCGAATGTCGGCAGGCGCGCCCTCGAGCGCGCGCACGTGGACGACACGCTCGCTGGCTTCCTGCGCAACGCCATCTACGGCCTGCTCATCGCCTTCCTCATCGTGCAGGTGATGGGCATGGCGGGGATCCCCACCGCCAGCTTCATCGCCGCCCTGGGCGCCGCCGGGCTGGCCATCGGCCTCGCGCTCAACAGCTCGCTGTCCAACCTCGCGTGGGGCGTGCTGCTCATCCTGTTCCGGCCCTACCGCATCGGCGATTACGTGCTGGTGGGCGGCGTGGAAGGCTCGGTGCAGAGCATCAACCTGATGCACACCTACATCATCACGCCCGATAACCGCGAAGCCATCGTGCCCAACGCCAAGGTGGGCGGCGACGCCATCATCAACTTCAACCGCCTGGGCAAGCGCCGCTTCGAGATCAAGGTGGGCATCGCCTACGACGACGACATCGGCCAGGCCATGGACATCATCCGCGGCCTGCTCGAGGCCGATCCGCGGATCATGAAGGACCCGGCCCCGGGCGTGTGGACCGACAGCCTCGGCGCCTCCAACATTACCCTCGTCACCCGCGGCTGGTGCGCGGTGGCCGACATGTACGGCGCCCAGACCACCCTGTTGCGCGAGATCAAGGACAAATTCGGGGCCGCCGGCATCACCATCCCCTCGTCCTCTACGGATATTCGCCTGCTCCCGGCGGAGTAGGAGCCCACTCCGTGGGCGACATCTTTTCGCCCCAACGCGCAGGCCCTGTGGCTTTTCGCGAAAAGATGTCGCCCACGGCGTGGGCTCCTACACCATCGGCGGGGACCCATTACCGCCTCGCAACACTGAAATCGCCCCAAACAACCGTTTGAATCGTGGGAATCTCCTCCCGAGGGATTACAATCGTCCGGTTGCGCCGCACCACGGCGCCCGACATTCCCCCGTTGGAGGGTCCGTCCGCCCTTCATCGTTGTTTTTGAGGAGGTTCCATGGCCGACGTCAAAGAAGCCCGCGTGCCCGATATCGGTGGCAAGCCGGTGCCCATCATCGAAATCATGGTCAAGGTCGGCGATACCGTCGAGAAAGACCAGAGCCTGGTCACGCTGGAGTCCGACAAGGCCACCATGGAAGTGCCGGCCCCGTTCGCCGGCGTTATCAAGGAAATCAAGGTCAAGGTCGGTGACGAGGTCAACGACAACGACGTGATCGCCCTGGTCGAGGCCGCGGGCGACGCCCCGGCCGCCCCGAAGCAGGACGAGAAGGCCGCCCCGGCCCCGGCCCCGGCCCCGGCAGCTGCCGCCCCGGCGCCCGCGCCCGCTCCGGCCGCCGCCAAGGCCGAGGCCCCCTCGGCCTCGAAGGCCTCGGCCGGCCCGGTCAACGTCACCGTCCCGGATATCGGCGGCAAGCCGGTGCCCATCATCGAAGTCATGGTCAAGGTCGGCGACACGGTCGAGAAAGACCAGAGCCTCATGACGCTCGAATCCGACAAGGCCACCATGGACATCCCGGCCCCGGCCGCGGGCGTCATCAAGGAACTGAAGGTCAAGGTCGGCGACGAAGTGAACGACGGCGACCTCATCGCCGTGATGGAAGGCGAGGGTGGTAGCGCCCCGGCCGCCGCGCCGGCCCCGGCGCCCGCCAAGGCCGAAGCCGCCCCGGCACCGTCGCCGGCGCCCGCCGCCGCACCCGCACCCGCCGCGTCGAAGTCCGACGCCCCCGCCGGTGGCGCGCCGCGCACCCCGCCGGTGTCGTTCGACGCCTCGGTGATCATGCCCGGCAACGCCCCCTACGCCAGCCCGGCCGTCCGCGCGTTCGCGCGCGAGCTCGGCGTCGACGTGGCCCAGGTGAAGGGCAGCGGCCGCGGTGGCCGCATCCAGCGCGAAGACATCACCGGTTACGTCAAGAACGTGATGACCTCTGGCGCGGCACCCGCTGCCGCCGGTGGCGCCGCGGGTGGCACCGGCCTCTCGCTGCTGCCGTGGCCCAAGGTCGATTTCTCGAAGTTCGGCGAGATCGAAGAAAAGCCGCTGGGCCGCATCCCGAAGATCTCGGCCGCCAACCTCGCGCGTAACTGGGCGGTCATCCCGCACGTCACGCAGTTCGAGGACGCCGACATCACCGAGATGGAAGCCTTCCGCAAGAAGCTCGGCGAAGAAAACAAGGATCTGAAGGTCACCCCGCTGGTGTTCCAGATCAAGGCGGTGGTCGCGGCGCTGAAGAAATTCCCCACCTTCAACGCGTCGCTCGACGCGGCGGGTGAAACGCTCACGCTGAAGAAGTACTACAACGTCGGCATCGCGGTGGATACGCCCGATGGCCTCGTCGTGCCGGTCATCCGCGACGCCGACAAGAAGGGCCTGCTCGAGCTCGCCGCCGAACTGGGCGAGATCTCGAAGAAGGCGCGCGACAAGAAGCTCACCGCCGCCGACATGCAGGGTGGCTGCTTCTCCATCTCCTCGCTCGGCGGCATCGGTGGCACGGCGTTCACGCCGATCATCAACGCGCCCGAGGTGGCCATCCTTGGCGTGTCCAAGGCCGCGATGAAGCCGGTGTGGAATGGCAAGGAGTTCGCACCGCGCCTCATGCTGCCGCTGTCGCTGTCGTACGACCACCGCGTCATCGACGGCGCGCTGGCCGCGCGTTTCGCCGTCTACCTGGCCCAGCAGCTCGGCGACATCCGCCGCCTGTTGCTCTGACGGGGGCCCGCGACCATGGCAAACACCATTGAACTGAAAGTGCCCGACCTCGGCGGCTCGCACGACGTGCCCGTCATCGAGATCCTCGTCAAGGCCGGCGATACCGTCGAGAAAGACCAGAGCCTCATCACGCTCGAATCCGACAAGGCCACGATGGACGTCCCCGCCTCGCAGGGCGGCAAGGTCGTCGACATCAAGGTGAAGGTCGGCGACGAAGTGAACGAAGGCACCGTCATCCTCACCATCGAAGCCGCCGAGGGCGGCGCCGACGCCAAGCCGGCGGCTGCCGACAAGGCAGCGGCGCCGAAGGCATCGGCCGACAAGGCCGTAGGCCAGGGCACGGTGTCCGAAGCCCCGGCGCACCCGGCGCCGTCGCCGGCACCGGCACCGCCGAAGCAGGAAGCGCCCAGCGCCGCCGCGCCGCAGGCCGCCGCCGCATCGGGCCGCAAGGCCGATATCGAATGCCAGCTCGTCGTGCTGGGCTCGGGCCCGGGCGGCTACACCGCCGCGTTCCGCGGTGCGGATGTCGGCCTCGATACTGTCCTCGTCGAGCGTTACGCGTCGCTCGGCGGCGTGTGCCTCAACGTGGGCTGCATTCCGTCCAAGGCCCTGCTGCACGCATCGGCCGTGATCGACGAAGCCAGCAGCATGGCCGAGCACGGCATCTCGTTCGGCTCGCCCAAGATCGACATCGACAAGCTGCGCAGCTTCAAGGAAAAGGTGGTCGGCAAGCTCACCGGCGGCCTCGCCCAGATGGCGAAGGCGCGCAAGGTGCGCACTGTCATCGGCACCGGCACGTTCATCTCGCCCAACGAGCTGGAAGTGGCCACTGCCGAGGGCAACAAGCTCATCCGCTTCGAGAACGCCATCATCGCCGCCGGTTCGCAGTCGGTGAAGCTGCCCTCGTTCCCGTGGGATGACGAGCGCATCATCGACTCCACCGGCGCGCTCGAGCTCAAGGACGTACCGAAGAAGATGCTCGTGGTGGGCGGTGGCATCATCGGCCTGGAAATGGCCACGGTGTACGCCTCGCTGGGTTCGGAAGTCACCGTGGTGGAGCTGGCCGACCAGCTCATCCCCGGTGCCGACGCCGACCTCATCAAGCCGCTGCAGCAGCGCATCGCCAAGCGTTACAAGGGCATCCACCTCAAGACCAAGGTCGTCGAGGCGAAGGCCACCAAGAAGGGCATCGAAGTCACCTTCGATGGCGAGAGCATCCCCGACACCAAGGTGTACGATCGCGTGCTCGTCTCCGTCGGCCGCGCGCCGAACGGTGGCAAGGTCGGCGCCGACAAGGCCGGCGTGCAGGTCACCGACCGCGGCTTCATCCCGGTCGACCGCCAGATGCGCACCAACGTGCCGCACATCTTCGCCATCGGCGACCTCGTCGGCCAGCCCATGCTGGCGCACAAGGCCACGCACGAAGCCAAGGTGGCCGCCGAGGTGGCCGCGGGGCAGAAGAGCTTCTTCGACGCACGCGTCATCCCCTCGGTGGCCTACACCGACCCGGAGATCGCCTGGGTCGGCGTCACCGAGCGGGAAGCGAAGGAAAAGGGCCTGAAGGTCGGCGTGGGCAAGTTCCCGTGGGCGGCCTCCGGCCGCGCCATCGGCATCGACCGCACCGAAGGCTTCACCAAGCTCATCTTCGATGAAGAAACCCACCGCATCGTCGGCGCCGGCATCGTCGGCGTCCACGCGGGCGACCTCATCAGCGAGCTGGCCCTGGCCATCGAAATGGGCTGCGAAGCCGGCGACATCGGCCGCACCGTGCACCCGCACCCCACGCTCGGCGAATCCGTCGGCATGGCGGCCGAGGTGTACGAAGGCACCATCACCGACCTGTACATCCCGAAGAAGAAGTAAGCGGTTGCGGCTGACGCCGCCATGCTCCATGCGCCTCCGGCGCAACCGCCGCGTTGTAGGAGCCCACCCTGTGGGCGACAGCTCTTAGCGATAAAGCAGCAGGCCCTGTTGCTTTATCGCAAAAAAACGGTCGCCCACGGGTGTGGGCTCCTACAGCCAGATCGCGTTCCAGTAGGGGTATTGGCCGGCGCGCTCGACGAGGCCAGCGCGCAACGGGTTCGCCACGATGTACCGCGCCGCGGTTTTCACGTCGTCATCCTTGCGCAGCGCCCGATCGTGGAATGCCTTCTGCCATAGCGGCGACGACCGTCCGGCCTGGCGGAACGCCTTTCGCACCATGCACTTCATTCGCTTCACCACCTTCGACAGATCCTCGTCGCCCAGTTCCACCAGCGCGTGGAAGTGGTCTGGCATCAGCACCCACGCCAGGCACGTCGCATCGCCCCATGTCTTCCGTGCATGGATCACCGCACACGCCCTGCGCGCGTCGCGGTAATCACGGAACACCGGCGCGCGGTTCCACGCGACGCAGGTGATGATGTACACGCGGCCAGGTTCAGAAACCCGCCCCCGCCGCAAAGCGGCATTTCCCGGTTGAATAGTCATCCCACGATCGTGTCGATCGCCGCCCACCCCCGGTATCAGCGCCCACCCCCGCTCCGTGTAGGAGCCCACACCTGCTCTGTGTAGGAGCCCACCCCTGTGGGCGACAGCTCTTCGCGACCAAGCCACAGGCCTTGCTGCTTTTCGCGCAAAGCTGTCGCCCACAGCGTGGGCTCCTACAGCGCGGCAGTTTCGCCCAGCACGGCAGTTGCGCCCAGCACGGCAGTTGCGCCCAACACGGCAGCTGCGCCGGAGGCGCCAAGGGCATGGCGGCGCAGCCGCAACCGAGGCATATCGCAAAGACCTGGGGGTTTATGGCATGGTCGGGCGATGCCAGCACCGCAGCCAGCCCACTACCTTCGTCGTCTCGGCACCTGGGATGCCGCGATGATCGTCATCGGCGGTGTCATCGGTGCGGGTATCTTCCGTACGCCGGCCGCCGTCGCCAAAAGCACCAGCTCGGGGATGGAGGTCATCATCCTCTGGACCCTGGGCGGCTTGCTCACCCTCGCGGGCGTGCTCTGTTACGCCGAACTGGGCGCGCGGCGGCCGCAGGCGGGCGGCACCTACGTGTACCTGCGCGAAGCCTTCGGCCAGCTGCCAGCCTTCCTGTTCGGCTGGACCATGGCGCTTATCAACTACCCCGGCAGCGTGGCCGCGGTGGCTACCACCTTCGCGGATTACGCCACGCGGGCCATCGGCTTGCCGCACGAGTGGGTAAAGCCCGTGGCGGTGGCGGCCATTGCCTTCATCGTGGCGGTGAACCTCTTCGGTATCCGCGCCGGCGCGTGGGTGCAGAACATCTTCACCGTGCTGAAGCTGGGCGCGGTGGCCATGCTCATCGCCGTGGGCCTTTACCTCGCGCGCGGCCATCTTGGCGTGGCGTTCGCGGAAGACCCCACGCACGACGTGCCGGCCAGCATGCTCATCGGCGCACTGCTGCCGGCGATGTTCGCCTACGGCGGCTTCCACTACCTCAACGACCTGGCCGGCGAAGTCCGCGATCCGCAGCGCACCCTGCCGCGCGCGCTGGGCCTGGGCATGGCCAGCGTCGTCGTGTGCTACGTGCTGGTGAACATCGCCTACATGGCGGGCCTCGGCCACGCCGGGCTCGCCGCCAGCACGGCGCCCGCCGCCGACCTGATGCGCCGCGTGTTCGGCGAATCGGGCGCCACGATCATCGCGGTGGGTATCGCGTGCTCCACGTTTGGTTACTGCAGCATCGCCATCGCCGGCGGCGCCCGCGTGCTGCAGGTGATGAGCGCCGACGGCATGTTCTTCCGCCCCATCGCCCGCATCGACGCGAAGACCGGCGCGCCGCAGATTGCGCTGCTGGCGCTGGGCGCGTGGGCCATCGCGCTGATCCTCTCGGGCAGCTTCGAGGCGCTGGTGGACTACACCACCGTCGGCGAATGGCTGTCGCACGCGTTCGGCATTGCGACCATCTTCTGGTACCGCCGCAAGCTGAAGGACGAGCCCTCGCCCTACCTCGTGCCCGGCTACCCATGGGTGCCGCTCATCTTCACCACGGTGGTGCTGTGCGTGATCGTCGCCACCGCCATCACCCAGCCGCAGAACGCCGGCATGAGCCTGCTCATCATCGCCATCGGCGTGCCGGTGTTCTTCCTGTGGCGCAAGCGCCTGGGCAAGAAAGCGTAACAACCGCGAACGTGTAGGAGCCCACCCTGTGGGCGACAGCTTTTCGCGACCACGCAACACGCCCGGGGGCGCAGCGCGAGAAGCGGTCGCCCACAGTGTGGGCTCCTACAAGTGCGGGCACGGCGGGCGAGCCTTTGTTCACGATGGCCATGGGAGTCTTGCCCGCATGCGCACATCACCCTGCCTGCTGCTGGCCCTCGCCACCTTCGCCGCCCATGGCGCCGCGGTGGACCTTGCCCACCCCACGGCGGCCGTGAAGCTCACGCCCACGGGCGCCACGCTCGACCCCACGGTGCGCAAGGCGGCCGATGGCAGCGAGCTGGTGGCGGTGACCTACCAGCCCGCCGCGGCGCCCACGCTGGCGCTTGCGCCCGCCTCGGGCACGTGGGCGTGGCCCGCGAGCGGCACGTTGCGGCTGAAGGTGCAGAACGGCATGCCCTGGCCGGTCACGCTGATCGTTGACGTGGCCTCGGGCGAGAAGCACCTGAAGGCCATCGTGGGCGTGAACCCCGGGCCGCCGCAGATGCTGTCGGTGCCGCTCACCGCCACCTCGCCGCGCGCGTTCGGCATGCAGGTGGGGCCGCCGATGCCCTTCAGTGAGGGGAAGGAAACGCGGCTCGTCGCATTGCAGACCGATGGCGCCATCGATGCGGCGAAGGTCACCGGCGTCAGCCTGTCGATGCCACAGCCGGGGGCGGCGCAGACGTTGCTGTTCGGCAAGGTGGATGTGGTGGAGGGGCAGGGTGATCTGAAAGCCGCCTACACGGGCATCGTGGATCAGTACGGGCAGTACACGCGGGGGACGTGGCCGGAGAAGGTTGATTCTGATGAGGCGCTCAAACGGGGTGTTATCGCGACCAAGGTCGCTCCCACAGGTGGGGCGGGGGCAGCGGCGGGGCTCGATAAGTATGGTGGGCGGACTGATATGCCTGCGATGCAGGCGTCGGGGTTCTTCCGCGTGCAGAAGCAGGGTGCGCGCTGGTGGCTCGTCACACCGGAAGGCCACGCCTTCTTCTCGCTGGGCGTGAATGCCGTGAACCACACCGATGGCCACACCTACGTGCAGGGCCGCGAGTTCATGTTCACCGGGCAGCCGCCTGCGACCGGGCCCTTCGTGGGTACGGGCGACAGCCGCAGCGACAACGGCTCGCAGCGCGACAACGGCATGAACCACGGGCGCTGGTGGGATGTGTACAGCAACAACCTGGCGCGCACGCTCGGCAATGACTTCGACGCAGGCTGGCGCAAGCGCACGCTCGATCGCCTGCAGGGCTGGCACTTCAACACGCTGGGCAACTGGAGCGACCCCGCCTTCGCCACCGACAAGCGCATGGCCTACACCGTGCCCATCCTCATCCGGGGCGATTTCAACACGGTAGGCACGGGCTACGATTACTGGGGCCGCATGCCCGATCCGTTCGATCCGCGCTTTGCAAAGGCGGCCCAGCAGGCCATCGCCAGCGCGACGAAGAGCAGCGCCAACGACCCGTGGCTACTCGGCTACTTCGCCGACAACGAACTCGCGTGGGCAGGGCAGGGCCCACAAGGCCGCTGGGCGCTCGCCACCGGCAGCCTGGCGCAGGGCCCGCAGAGCCCGGCGAAGCAGGCGTTCCTCGCCTACCTGAAGAAAACGCATGGCGATGTCGCCGCCTTTGCGAAAGCGTGGGGCATCAACGCAAGCCGTTGGGATGACATCGCCGCGCAGGGCTTCAAGGCGCCGGACCCGAACGAAGCCCACCCCGCCATCGCGGCGGACTACATCGCGTTCCTCAAGCTTTACGCCGGCCAGTACTTCCGCACCGTGGCCGAGACACTGAAGAAAGCCGACCCCCACCATCTCTTCCTCGGCGGCCGCCTGGCGGTGCGCACGCCGGAAGTCGAGGAGATGAGCGCGAAGTACACCGACGTCACCAGCATCAACACCTACGTGGACGTGCCGGAACACGGCTTCGACGTGGCCGAGTTCAAGCGCTGGGACAAGCCGGTGATGCTCACCGAGTTCCACTTCGGTTCGAACGACCGCGGCCCGTTCGGCAACGGCGTGGCGGCGGTGGCGAACGAGGGCGAGCGGGGCAAGGCCTACGCGCGCTTCGTCGATGCGGCAGCGGCCACCGGCATCGTCGTGGGCACGCACTGGTTCCAGTACGTCGACCAGCCGGTGACGGGGCGCGTGCTCGACGGCGAAAACGCACACATCGGCCTGGTTGGCATCACCGACATCCCGTTCGAAGGATTCACCCGCGCGGCAGCCGAAACGAACGCGCGGGTCGGCGGCGGCTCAGGCGGCGGGAGCCACCGCTAGCCCGGTGCGCGTGCCCGCCAGCACAGAGCGCCCAAAGGCGAAGGCCAGCGGCTCGGCCACGCCCACGAGGGCGCTGACCGCCACGTTCTGGTTCGCCGCGTAACTGAGGGAAAAGGCGATGCTGAAATGCGTCGCCACGAACTTGATCCTGCGCGCCATGGCCGCGTCCTCGAATAAGAATGACTCTCATTATGGGGACGGGGTGGGGCATGTCCAAGTGATCGTTTGGATCGCCCCGATAGGCCCACCCTATACCGGCACCCATGCGTCTACATGTAGGAGCGCACCCCTGTGCGCGAAGCACACGTGCGACGTTGCCGCGAAAGGCTGTCGCGCACGAGTGTGCGCTCCTACGGCGAGGCAGGCTTTTCAGCGGTGGATCGTCGTCCCCACCACCAGCGCCACCACCATCACCATGGCGACGGCCCAGCAGGCGCTGCTGGGTTTCACCCGGCGCGCATCGACGCGGGGTACCAGGCGCCAGATGAGGAAGGCGCCCACCAGCATGTCGACCACCAGGGCGGCGCGCATCCAGGGCAGGATGAAGATGGACTGGCCGGCCGCCTGGCCGTGCTGGGCGGCGATGACCAGGCCGCCGGTGAGCACCGCGATCAGCGCCCAAAGCAAGCTTGCGAAGTACGCGCGGTTGAACACCACCGCCGTTTTCTCCAGCCAGCGCAGCACGAAGAACACGATCACCGCGGGCACCACGGCGGCCGCGCTGGAATAGATGACCCACCAGATGGCAGCAGAGAACAACGTCAGCGTGGTCTGCACCGTCAGTAGCCCACGCCCGCGCGGGCCAGCGCCTTGCTCATCAGCCACGCCGGGCCGATCAGCAGGTATTGCAGGTCGGTGAGGAACGACGGGCGGCGCCCTTCGATCTTGTGGCCGATGAACTGGCCCACCCACGCCACGACGAACACCACGACGGCCAGCCACAGCAGGCCGCTGATGCCCAGGCCGCGGTAGAGCACGTCGGTGAGGAAGCCCAGCGCGACGAACGCGCCGGCCATGGCAATGCCGATGACCCGCGACAGCCGGTAGTAGTAGAAGCAGAACGCCAGGAACATGGCGAACACGGCCCAGAAGCCCGGCTTGCCGATGAACGTGGGCACGGGAATGAGCCACACGAAGGCCACCACCGTCCAGGTGATGGCCGGCACGCAGACCCAGTGGATCAGCCGGTTGGTTGGGTTCTGGTGGTCGCGGCTGTAGTTGCCGAACCAGGTTGCCGCATCACGCATGCCGTTACTCCCCCAGGGCGCTGGCCGGCCTTAGCCGAGGCGGATGCCCGCGAGCCGGTCCAGGGCCTCAGCATACTTCGCCGCCGTGCCTTCGATGACCTCGGCGGGCACCGCCGGCGCCGGCGGCTTCTTGTTCCATTGGATGCGCTCGAGGTAATCGCGGACGAACTGCTTGTCGTAGCTGGGCGGGCTGATGCCCACTTCGTACGAATCGGCGGGCCAGAACCGGGAGGAATCGGGGGTGAGCATCTCGTCCATGATGTGCAGCACGCCGTTTTCATCCGTGCCGAACTCGAACTTGGTGTCGGCGATGATGATGCCGCGCTCGGCCGCGTAGGCCACCGCGAACTGGTAGATGTCGAGCGTGGCCTTGCGCACGGCGTTGGCGAGGTCCTCACCCACCGCGGCCACTACCTCGTCGAAGCTCACGTTCATGTCCTTGCCACCCACTTCGGCCTTGGTCGACGGGGTGAAGATGGGCGCGGGCAGCTGCTGCGCCTGCTTTAGGCCCGGCGGCAGGGTGATGCCGCAGATGGCGCCGGTGGCCTGGTAGTCCTTCCAGCCCGAGCCGATGATGTAGCCGCGCGCGATGGCCTCGACCGGCACCGGCTTCAGGCGCTTGGTGACCACGGCGCGCTTCGCGTACAGCGCCGGGTCGACGCCCGCGGGCAGCACCGAGGCCACGTCATCGCCCGTGAGGTGGTTGGGGATGAGGTGGGCGGTCTTGTCGAACCAGAAGTTGGAGATCTGGGTGAGCATCTCGCCCTTGCCCGGGATCGGGTCGGGCAGCACCACGTCGAACGCCGAGAGCCGGTCGGTGGCCACCATGAGCAGGCGGTTGCCGGGCAGGGCGTACACATCGCGCACCTTGCCGCGGTGGACGAGTTCCAGGCCGGGCAGGTCGGATTGGCTCAGGGTGGTGGGCACGGGGCAGCTCCAAGAGGCGAGGAATCCCCCCATTGTACCGGCCCGCCCCCATGTAGGAGCGCGCTTGCGCGCGATGGGTACTTGCGACAACCCCATCGCCCGCAAGCGGGCTCCTACAGGAAAATGGGCCTGCTAGAATTTGGGGTTATCGCCCCAACTACCGTGCCATGCGCCTTTTAACGACCGCGGCCCTTGCCCTGGCCTTCACCGCCCCTGCCATCGCCGCACCGCCCGCGAAGCCGGCGCGGCTGGGCCTGTGCGCGGCGTGCCATGGCGAAACCGGGCAGGCGCGCATCCCCGGCGCCCCCAACCTGGCCGGGCAAAAGCCCGATTACCTGCGCGAAGCCCTGCGCCAGTACCGCGACGGCCGCCGCGACATCCCCGTGATGCGTGCCGCCGTGGGCCCCCTCTCCGATGCGGAGCTCGACCAGCTGGCCGAGTACTTCTCCGCCCAGACCCCCTCCAAGGGCGCTCAATGAATTTCTTCGGTGCACTCATCGGCTTCGCGCTGGGCATGTGGCTCACGCACAACCTGCTTGGCGGCCTCATCGGCGCCGCGCTCGGCTTCATGTTCGACGCCAGCCGCCAGCAGCAGCGCCGCCGCACGCCCGCCCAGGGTGGCTACCTGGCCCCGCTGTTCGCCCTCATCGGCGCCGTGGCCAAGGCCGACGGCCGCATCTCGGAATCCGAGATCGCCATCGCCGAGCGCCTCATGGCGCGGATGAACCTGGACCAGGAGCAGCGCCGCGAGGCCATCGACGCCTTCAACGAGGGCAAGCAGCCCGAATTCAACGCCACGGGCGTCATCGACGAACTGCGCCAGTGGGTGGGCCACCGCCGCGACCACGCGTTCCCGGTCATCGACGTGGTGATCGAAACCGTGCTGGCCGAAGGCGCCCCCTCGCCCGAGAAGATGGCCATCCTGCGCCAGCTGGCCTTCGCCCTGCGCGTGAGCGACATGGAGCTCATGGCCCTCATGGCCATGAAGGGCTACGCCTGGAACGGCCCGGCCGGCGGCCGCGGCCACGGTGGCGGCGGCTACGTGCCGCCGCAGCGCAACACCCAGGGCCCCGACCCGTACACCGTGCTCGGCATCCAGCGCGACGCCGACGAGCGCGCCATCAAGCGCGCCTACCGCAAGCTCATTTCCGAACACCACCCCGACCGCCTCGGCGACCTGCCCGACGACATGCGCCGCCGCGCCGAAAGCCGCGCCAGCGAAATCAACGCGGCCTACGAACGCATCAAGGCGGAAAAAGGCTTCAAATAACCCCCATCACGAGCCCGCCACCCCGTAGGAGCGCACCCTGTGCGCGATCGCAATCTTGTAGGAGCGCACCCTGTGCGCGATCGCCCACGGAGTGGGCTCCTACATGCCGCCGCCTCGAACCCATCAGGTAACCGACCATGGCCAAGCAGCCCCCCGTCATCGCCCCGTCCATCCTCTCCGCCGATTTCGCCCGCCTGGGCGACGACACGCGCAAGGTGCTCGATGCCGGCGCGCAGTGGGTGCACTTCGATGTCATGGATAACCACTACGTGCCCAACCTCACCATCGGCCCGATGGTGCTGAAGGCATTGCGCGATTTCGGCATCACCGAGCACATCGACGTGCACCTCATGGTGAAGCCCGTCGACCGCATCGTCCCTGACTTCGCCAAGGCCGGCGCCCGCAGCATCAGCTTCCACCCGGAGGCCAGCGAGCATGTCGACCGCACCATCCAGCTGATCAAGGACGAAGGCTGCGAAGCCGGCCTGGTGTTTAACCCGGCCACGCCGCTCGACTGGCTCGATTACGTCATGGACAAGATCGACATGGTGCTCATCATGTCGGTGAACCCCGGTTTTGGCGGGCAGAAGTTCATCCCCACGGCGCTGGACAAGATCCGCCACGTGCGCGAACGCATCGACGCCAGCGGCCGCGCCATTCGCCTCGAGGTGGATGGCGGCGTCAACGCCGACAACATCGGCGCCATCGCCGCGGCGGGTGCCGACACCTTCGTGGCGGGCTCGGCCATCTTCAACGCACCGGATTACGCCGATGTCATCCGCCGCATGCATGCGGCCATCGACAAGGGCTGAGCCCTCGGTCGATAAAGAAACTTTCACGTCGCAGAAAGCAAACCGAGGAGTACTGTAAAGGCCATCCCACCGTGTGACGGAGTGCACGCATGAAGGGAAGTGCCGCAGTCGCCGTCGTCGCAGCGAGCGTCGCGCTCGCCGCCTGCCACCGGGCCGACCGGCCCACGCCCCCGCCCGGGCAGGAGGTTACGGTCGCCCACATCCTGCAAGGATGCCCCGGTGGCCTCGAACGCCTGTTGCCGGGCGAGTACTACTTCTGCGAAGGCGCCTCGAACTACTGGGCCGGCTCCTACGGCCTCGCGCGCACCAACCTCGTGGACGCCGCCCGCTGGGCCGACAAGGATGCCCAGTTCGTGCTGGGCCTGTTCTATTTCAACGGCGACCATGTGCCGCAGGACCGCCCGCAAGGCGTCGCGTGGCTGGCGCTCGCCGCGGAGCGGCATCGCCCGGACATCGAGGCCACCTTCGTCGAGGCCTACCGCATGCTCACGCCGGCCGAAAAAAAGCAGGCCGACGCATGGTGGATGCAGATGAAGCCGCTTTACAGCGACGCCATCGCCGCCCCCCGTGCCGAAAAGCGCTTCGACCGCGGTTACCGCGAACTGCAGAGCGCCTCCCTGTTCGGCGGCATGATGTGGATCAGCGGGCTCTCACCCGACCTGGTCCAGGGCAGCACGCTGCAGCGCTGGCTGAAGACGCGGCGCGACAAGTTCTTCGAAGGTTACGAAACCCACGTGTGGGTGGGCGACGCGACGCTCGTACCGCTGGGCAGCGTGGCGCCACCCAAGGATGCGCCCGTGGACGGGGCACCGAAGTAATCCCTCTTTCCCTACCGCGATAAGGAGCCCGTGATGTCGATGCACCGCATGGCCATGGCCGTCGCTTTCCTGGTCGCGGCGAGCGCCTTGCCCGCGCTTGCCGCCGACAAGCCGCAGCCGTTGCCCGGGCAGGACCAGCGCGTCGTGGCCAACGCCCTGCGCGAATGCCCCACCGCGCTGGAACGCTTCCTGCCCGGCGATTACTACTACTGCGACGCGACCCGCAACTTCTGGAGCGGGCGCGACGACGCCGCGCGGGCCAGCCTCAAGAACGCCGCGGCCTGGGCCAACAAGCCGGCGCAGTACGCCCTGGGCATCATGTACTTCAATGGCGACCACGCGGAAAAGAACCGCGCGCTGGGCCTTGCCTGGCTTGGCGTGGCCAACGAGCGGCACGACCCCGAGGTGCAGGCCGCCTTCATGGATGCCTACCGCAGGGTCACGCCCGAGGAGATGGCCCAGGCCGATGCCTACTACCGCGAGCTGAAGGCGACCTATGCCGACAAGGTGGCGGCGCCGCGCGCGTCGAAACGCTTCGACCGTGCGTATAGCGACCTCTTCTACGCCGTGAACTTCGGCGGTTCGGTGTTCATCGACGGCCTGGCGGGCCTGCCCATGAGCGATGGCATCGACCAGAACAACCCCGAGAACGGCACCAGCGGCTTTGTCATCGGCCGCATGTTGCAGGAGCGCAAGGCCACGGCCCTGGCCGGCTGGCAGGAAACCGTGACCGTGGGCGACCCCACCCTGGTGCCGGTGTCGCAGGTGATCCAGCGCCAGTAAGCGGGCACGCAAAAAAGCTCCCCCGGCCCTGGGCGGGGGGAGTGAAGGAAGCTCCACACACCAGGGGAGCGTCAGGGGGACTCGGGTGGGATCAGTGCAGGCCGCAGAGCAGGCCCAGTAGCAGCGCGCCCAGCGCGAGGGTGACGCGCAGGGGCTCGAAATTGCGTTCCAGTTCGGTGTTATCGGCGTCAGGCTTGGTCTTCATATTCTTGTTTTCCTTGCGTGGTGCCATTGCAACGCTGGCCGGGGCTTCCGGCGCGGCTCCCGTGGGGCATTCCACAGGCTGTTTGTGGCAAATCGCGGGCAAACGGCGCGTATAGGCCCAAGGCCTGCGCCTGCACGGGCAAAACACGGGCAAATGGGGCAGGGCGCTTGCGCGGCCCGGGCGGGCATAGCACCCTGCGCACGCCAACTCAGTGAACACGGAACGGAACGCCCATGGGCCGCAGCATCGCCATCGTTGAAGACGAACCCCTCATCCGCGCCAATTACGTCGAGGCCCTCACCCGCTTTGGCTACGAGGCCCGCGGCTATGGCTCGCGCGCCGAGGCCAGCAACGCTTTCGCCATGCGCCTGCCCGAGCTGGTCATCATCGACATTGGCCTGGGCGACGAGCCCGAGGGCGGCTTCGATCTGTGCCGCGAGCTGCGCGCCAAGAGCGCCACGCTGCCGCTGATCTTCCTCACCGCGCGCGATTCCGACTTCGACGTCATCAGCGGCCTGCGCCTGGGCGCCGACGATTACCTCTCGAAAGACACCAGCCTGCACCAGCTCGCCGCGCGCATCGCCGCGCTGTTCCGCCGCATCGAGTCGCTGAAGACGCCCGCCGCCAGCGAGAAC
This sequence comes from Luteibacter yeojuensis, assembly GCF_000964085.1. Classification (GTDB taxonomy): domain Bacteria; phylum Pseudomonadota; class Gammaproteobacteria; order Xanthomonadales; family Rhodanobacteraceae; genus Luteibacter; species Luteibacter yeojuensis_A. The sequence goes on along the minus strand of NZ_JZRB01000034.1, from coordinate 63,518 downwards.
GTCATCGAACACGGCCCGCTGCGCCTGGAAAGCGAGCGCATGCGCATCACCTGGAACGGCACCGAGATACCGCTCACCGTCACCGAGTTCTGGATGGTGCACACGCTGGTGCGCTTCCCCGGCCACGTGAAAAACCGCGACCAGCTCATGCGCGAAGCCGAACTCGTCGTCGACGACGCCACCATCACCTCGCACATCAAGCGCATCCGCAAGAAGTTCGTCGCGCTGGCCCCCGACTTCGACGCCATCGAAACCGTCCACGGCGTCGGCTACCGCTGGACCCCGTGACGTGCCCCCGCAAACCTTAGGACCCCTGAACGTGTCCCCGCAAAATGTAGGAGCCCACCCCGTGGGCGACTGCCTTGCCCCAGTCCCCCCGCGCCCACGCGCTGGCGCGCGATCGCGCACGGAGTGCGCTCCTACATTTAGCGCATGACCCTTCGCCAGAAACTCCTTCTCGTCGCTTTGTGCACCCTGGCACTCCCCGTGGCCGGGTGGCTCTACGTGCGCCAGATGGAAACCCTGCTGCGCGAAGGCCAGGCCCAGGCCCTGGTGGCGTCGGCGCGCGCGCTGGCGCGTAGCCTCGTCGTCGTCGAGGCGCCGCTGCCGCCGGCCGGCAGCGCGTGGTACGTGCAGAACGCCAACGTGCCCATCACCATCGACGGCTACGCCGATGACTGGGCGCCGCTGAGCCCGTGGGCGCAGCCGCTTGGCCGCAACGGCAAGGTGATGTTCGCCGAGGACGATCGCTGGCTGTACTTCACCATCGACGTGCGCGCCGCGCACCGCCGCCGCGCCGATGCCAGCGACCGCCTCGCGCTCAGCGCCGACCACCTCATCCTCTCCATCGCCAGCAACGAGGATTCGCAGCGCTACCTGCTCGCCAGCGCCGCACCCGGTTCCACCACGGCCATCGCGCTGGACCCGGAAGCCGGCGTGCTGCCCGATCGCATCAACGCGCAGTGGCAGGAAGACGGCGGCGGCTTCCGCGTGGAACTGAAGCTGCCACGCGGCCTGCGCCTCGACCGCTTCGGCGTCGGCGTGCACCTCGCCGCCGATGGCGATGCCGAACCGCTCAGCGCCGACATCCGCCCGCTGCTCGATTTCTCGCCCGCGTTATCGCAGGAGCTGGCGCGGCTGGCGCCGGATAACGTGCGCGTGCGCGTGCTCTCGCCCGATGCCTGGCTCACCGCGCAGACCGGCAAGCTCACGCTGCCCGACACGCCGGCCAATGGCCAGCCCGGCTGGTTCGCCGCGCTGGTGTACCGCTCACTGCTGGCCACGCGCCTCGACGACGCCAGCGCGTGGGCGGAAGATGCCCCGCGCATCGACCTGCCCGAAGTGCGCCGCGCGCTCGCCGGCAAGCCCGCCACCGCGTGGCGCGCGGGCGAGGCACGCGGCAGCGTCGTCCTCGCCGCCGCCATGCCCATCACCCAGGGCAACAAGCTGCATGGCGTGGTGCTGCTCGAGCAGCCCAGCCGCGCCGTGCCGCTGCTCGCCAACCGCGCGCTGTTCGGCCTGCTGCTCACCAGCTTCGCCGTGCTGCTGGTCGCCGGCGGCGTGCTGCTGCTGTTCGCCACGCGGCTCACCTTCCGCCTGCGCCGCCTGCGCAACGCCGCCGAACGCGCGCAGGACAACGACGGCCGCCTCGACGGCCCGTTCCCGCTCATCGATGCCACCGACGAACTCGGCGACCTGGCGCGCAGCTTCGCGCGGCTGTTCGACGTGGTGGGTGGCTATACCGATTACCTGCGCACGCTGGCGTCGAAGCTCTCGCACGAACTGCAGACGCCGCTGGCCATCGTCAAATCCTCGCTCGACAACCTCGACCACGCCGGGCTGCCGCCGGAAGCCGAGCCCTACCTCGCGCGTGCGCGTGATGGTGTCGCGCGGCTGGGTGCGCTGGTGCGCGCCATGAGCGAAGCGAGCCGCATGGAACGCGCCATCGCCTCGGCCGAAGCCGAGGACGTAAACCTCGTCGACGTGGTGCGTGGGTGCGCCGATGGGTATCGCTCGCTCTCCGGCGATCGCCCCATCGATGTCGACGTGCCCGACGTACCCGTGGTGATGCACGTCTCGCCCGAACTCATCGCGCAGGCGCTCGACAAGCTGTTCGACAACGCGTTGTCGTTCACGCCGGCCGGCGGGTGGATGCGCATCGCGTTGATCCCCACGGCCGATGGCGCCGACGTGGAACTTGCGAACCAGGGGCCGCCGTTGCCCGAGGCGATGCAGGGCCGCTTGTTCGATTCACTGGTAAGCCTGCGCGACAAAGCCACGCCCGGCGAAGCACCGCACCTCGGCCTCGGCCTCTACGTCGTCCGCCTCGTCGCCGAACGCCACCAGGGCAGCGCCAGCGCACGCAACATCGAAGGCGGCGTGGCGTTCACGCTGCACCTAAAAGGCCTGCCCCGCCAACGCCTGGCGTAACCCAAGCCCGACCCTACCCGCGCCGGCCCCTTGTAGGAGCGCACTCCGTGTGCGATGCCTTTTGTACAGCCGCCGCAGGAGCCCCGGCTCTTCCGCGAAAAGATGTCGCCCACCGCGTGGGCTCCTACATGGCCATCGCGCGCAAGCGCGCTCCCACAGGGTTGGCCGGATTGGCCCTACAATCGAGGGTCATCCCAAGGTCACCCCCGAGACCCCATGATTTCCCGCGAACAGTTCGACGCCTACGCCGCCGAGGGCTTTACCCGTATCCCCTTGGTGCGCGAGGTGTTTTCCGACCTCGATACGCCGCTTTCGGTGTACCTGAAGCTGGCCGATGGCCCGTATACCTTCCTGTTCGAGTCGGTCGAGGGCGGGGCGACCTGGGGCCGCCATTCCATGATCGGCCTGCCGGCGCGCCGGGTGTACCGCCTGCGCGGGCACGAGCTGGAGGTGGAGGAAAATGGCGAAGTGGTCGAAACCCGCCACCTGGCTGACCCGCTCGCCGAGATCGAGGTGCTGCGCAAGCAGTACGAGGTGCCCAAGCTGCCGGGCCTGCCGGACTTCACCGGCGGCCTCGTCGGCTACTTCGGTTTCGAGACCATCGGCTACATCGAAGAGCGCCTGGCCCAGTGGGACAAGAAAGACGAGCTGGGCACGCCCGATGTCCTCCTCATGCTCGCCGACGAGCTGGCGGTGTTCGATAACCTCAAGGGCCGCCTCTACCTCATCGTCCACGCCGACCCGTCGCGGCCGCAGGCCTACGCCGAGGCCTCGCGCCGGCTCGATGCGCTCACCTTCCGCCTGCGCCAGGGCGGCGTGTCGTACCCGCAGATCCAGCAGTCCGTCGCGCTCGATGAATCCGACTTCAAGTCGACGTTCACCCGCGAGGAGTACGAGGACATGGTGCGCACGGCGCAGGAATACATCCGCGCGGGCGATATCTTCCAGGTGGTGCCGTCGCAGCGCCTCAGCATCGGTTTCAACGCGCGCCCGGTGGACGTGTACCGCGCGCTGCGCGCGATGAACCCGTCGCCGTACATGTTCTTCATCGACATTGGCACCACGCAGATCGTCGGTTCCTCGCCCGAGATCCTGGTGCGCCTGAAGAACGGCCGCGTGGTGCTGCGCCCCATCGCCGGCACGCGCCGCCGCGGTAAGGATGAAGCCGAAGACGTGGCGCTCGAGACCGAGCTGCTGGCCGACCCGAAGGAGCGCGCCGAGCACCTCATGCTCATCGACCTCGGCCGCAACGACGTGGGCCGCGTGAGCCAGACCGGCACCGTGGAGCTCGCCGAATCGTTCGTCGTGGAACGTTACTCGCACGTCATGCATATCGTGTCGCAGGTGGAAGGCGACATCAAAGACGGCATGAGCTACATGGACGTCATCAAGGCCACCTTCCCGGCGGGTACCGTCAGCGGCGCGCCGAAGATCCGCGCCCTGGAGATCATCCAGGAACTGGAGCCGTTCAAGCGCAACATCTACGCCGGCGCCATCGGCTGGCTCGGCTGGTGGGGCGACGCCGACACCGCCATCGCCATCCGCACCGCGGTGATCCAGGATGGCCGCCTGCACGTGCAGGCCGGCGGCGGCGTCGTCTACGACTCCGACCCGGCGGCCGAGTGGGAAGAAACGATGAACAAAGGCCGCGCGCTCTTCCGCGCGGTGGCCCAGGCGGCAAAAGGATTGTAGGAGCCCACACTGTGGGCGACATCTTCTCGCCCCAGTCCACCCACCCTGTGGCAGTCCGCGAACAGCATCGCTCACAGGGTGAGCTCCTACCGGTGTGCGTTCGGGTATGCGGAGGTTTTTAGTGGTCACGAAATACATCGCCGCGGGTTCCATCGCTGTCATGGCGACCGTCGCCATGCCCGCACACGCGCGCCAGGGCTTCGCCGACGACGTGCCCTCGCGCACGCAGGCACTGGCCTTGCTGGAGACGCTCAACGCCGACCTGCTTAGCCACCCCAGCGCCACGCTGACGCTGGAACGCTGGTGCGGCGACCATGGGTTGGCGCCGGAGGCGAAGATCGTGGCGAAGCGGGTGAAAGGGCAGGACAAGCCGCTGGCGGCCGAGGATCGCGCCGCGCTGGGCATCGGCGCCGATGAACCGGTGCGCTACCGCCGCGTGCAGCTGGCCTGCGGCGAACACGTGCTGTCCGAAGCGGATAACTGGTACGTGCCAGCCCGCCTCACCGCGGAAATGAACCAGGTGCTGGACACCACCGACCAGCCCTTCGGCAAGGTGGTGCAGCCGCTCCATTTCCGTCGTCAGACCCTTAGCGCCGAGCTCCTGTGGCAACCGCTACCCAAACGCTGGGAAATGGACGCACCGCTGCCCCCGGCCGGCAAGGGCCCGCTGGCGATCCCCCACGACGTGCTGCGCCACCGTGCCGTCCTGTTCAACGAAGCCAACCAGCCCTTCAGCCTGGTGGTGGAAACCTATACGGCCGACGTTTTCGCCTTCGGCCGGCGCTAAACCTGTGGGAGCGCGCTTGCGCGCGATGGCCTCGCCTCAAGCCCCCATCGCGCGCAAGCGCGCTCCCACAAGGCGTAAGCCATCTAGCCGAATTGCCGGCCCGGGCCGGCGCGCCGAAGCTGTAGCCCTACCCTCGGGGGAAGCTGCCCATGCCCAGCGCGACCGTACCTACCCGCAAAGCGCCGGCCGCCCGGCCGGCGGTGAGCCCGTTGAACAGCCTGCTCACCGTGGCCAACGCGCCGCGCATCGGGCCGCAGCCGAAGTCGCTGGACAAGGCGCTGGCGGTGGCGCAGCACTGGGTGCAGCTTTCCGACGGCGGCCGCCGCCCCGATGCCATGTGGCTCGAAGCCGGCGCCATGATGCAGAAGATGGTGCCGCGCGCCGAGTGGGCCCGGCACCTGAAGTCGATCCGCCTGGATCGCGGCCTGCTCGTCGGCCGCGAGTGGTTCGAGATGGCGCGCGTGCGCGACCCGGTGGGCCTGCCGGCCGGTGACTACCTCAACGCCATCTTCCTCGCGCACTACACCAAGGCCGTGCTGTTCGAAACGGTGTCGCTGGCCCCGGGTGCGGATGGGTGGTTGCCGGTGGGCTATGTGATCCGGCCGGTGCAGCGTGAGATCAGCTTCGTGCAATAACACCCGAACCCCGTGTAGGAGCCCACTCCGTGGGCGATGGTTTTCATCGGGCTCGCATCAACGGTGTCGCGAAAAGATGTCGCCCACGGGGTGGGCTCCTACATTGTTTAACGCCTCGTCCAGCGCTTTGTAGAAGCGCTCGGGCGCTTCGAGCATCGGTGCATGGCCCAGGCCTTCGAGAGGGATCAGTTTCGCGCCGGGGATGGCGGCGGCAGCGGCCTTGCCGAGCGCGGGGTAATCGCCGAGTTTGGCCTGCACTTCGGGTGGCGCGGCGTCCTTGCCGATGGCGGTGCGGTCGCGCTGGCCGATGATCAGCACCGTCGGCACGCGGAGGTCGCCGAACTCATGCACCACGGGCTGGGTGTAGATCATGTCGTAGGTGAGCGCCCCGGCCCACGCCGAGGTTTGCAGGCCATCGCCTACGTACTGCCCCGCCTGCAGCAGCGCCCAGCGGTCGTATTCCGGCTTCCACGTGCCGTCGTAGTAGCTCTTCAGCTGGTAGGCCTTGATCGATGCGTACGTGGTCTTCAGCTCGCTTTGGTACCACGCATCGACGCTGCGCCACGGCACGCCCTTCTGCTTCCAGTCCTCGAGGCCGATGGGGTCGACCAGCACCAGTTTCTCCACGGCCGCCGGGTACATCAGCGCGTAACGCGTGCCCACCATGCCGCCCATCGAGTGCGCCACCACGGTGGCCTTCTGCACGCCCAGGCTTTCGAGCAGCGCGTGCGTGTTCGCGGCGAGCTGGTGCAGGCTGTACTGGTAGCCCCTCGGCTTCGACGATTTGCAGAACCCCACCTGGTCGGGGATCACCACGCGCCAGCCTTCATCGCGCAGCCGCTCGGCGGTGGCCTGCCAGTACGGCCCGCAGAAATTCTTCCCATGCAGCAGCACGGCGGTATGCCCGTTCGGCGTCGCCGGCTTCAGGTCCATGTAGGCCATCTCCAGCGACTGGCCCTGGCTCTGCACCGGGAACAGGGTGACGGGGTAGGGATATTCGGCACGTTCCAGGCGGCCTCCCAGGTCCTTCGTGGCCGGCGCCTCGGCGGCGGCGGCGGGCAGGGCGGCAAGCAGGGCGAGGAGTAGGACGGTGCAGCGCATTCGGATCTCCAGCGAGGCAAGGCTCCTCTGGGATATAGCCGCGGGAACGTTTACATTGTGCGACGCGCGGCCGGTATCAGCGCCCGGCGCGACCCGCCGCCGCGCACCCTATACTCGGAAGCCAGCCACCAGGGACCCCGCCATGAGCGAGCACGACACGCCGACACGCGAGTACACCCGGCCGCCGTTGATCCGCGGCGTGGACCCGCAGCGCATGAACTGGATGTGGCAGCTGATCTTGCAAGCCACTGACCTGGACCCGAAAGAAGTGCGCGCCGCGCTCAACGCCATCGGCGTCGCGGCCACCGACCAGCGCCTGGCCAGCTGGAACGTCAGCGACCGCGCTGAGAACTATTTCCCGATGAGCATCGCGGAAGTGGAGCGCAACCTGCGCGCGGTGATCGCCTACCGGCAGAAGGCGAAACCCGCCACGGCCACGCAGCCACCGGCGGACGAGCCGCCCGCCGCCGACGAAGAAAAACCTCAGGAATAACGGCTCGCCAGGAACCGGAAGAACGCGCGCAGGCCCTGCGCTTCGCCGCCCCGCGGGTGCCCGGGGCGCTCGCCGTCGTTCCACGCGTACGTATCCAGGTGCATCCAGTTCTGGCTATCGGGCACGAAGCGCTCGAGGTACAGCGCGGCGGTGATGGCGCCGGCCTGGCGCGAGGGGCCACCGTTGGCGAAATCGGCGATGTACGAATCGAGCATGCGGCGGTACGGGCGCCACAGCGGCAGGCGCCACATCGGGTCGTCCACGCTTTCCGCCGCGCCGATGACCTCGTCGGCCAGCTGGTCGCGGTTGGTGAACAGCGCCGGGATCTCCGGGCCCAGCGCCACGCGCGCGGCGCCGGTGAGCGTGGCGAAATCCACGATGAGGTCGGGCGATTGCTCCACGGCGAACGCCAGCGCATCGCACAGCACCAGGCGGCCTTCGGCGTCGGTGTTGTCCACTTCCACCGTATGGCCCGCGCGGGTGCGGATGACTTCGCCCGGGCGCATGGCGTTGCCGGCGATGGCGTTCTCCACGGCCGGCACCAGCAGCGTCAGGCGCACCGGCAGGCGCGCCTTCATCACCAGGCCCGCAAGCGCGATGGCGTGGGCGGCGCCGCCCATGTCCTTCTTCATCCAGCGCATGCCGTCGGAGGGCTTGATGTCCAGGCCGCCGGTATCGAAGCACACGCCCTTGCCGACGATCACCAGCTTCGGGTTGGAGTTCTTGCCCCAGGTGAGCTCGATAAGGCGCGAGGGACGGTGGCTGGCGCGGCCCACGGCGTGGATGGTCGGGAAGTTGCCCGTGAGCAGCTCATCGCCCACCCACTCGCGCACCTTCGCCTTGTGCTCGGCGGCATGCGCGTGAACGGCGGCGGAAAGCTCCGCCGGGCCCATGTCTTCGGTGGGCGTGTTCACGAGGTCGCGCACTTCGTACACCGCATCGACCAGCGGCTGCACCGTGCGCAGCGTGGCTGGCTCGACCAGCAGCTGCGCCGCCGGGCGCGCGGCCTTGCGGTAACGCTCGAAACGGTACGCGCCCAGGGCCCAGCCCAGCGCGAGCAGGTCGCGGTCGTCGACGATGGTGTCTTCGGTGAGCTCGTAGATGCCCTCGGGCAGGCGCTGCGGCAGCGCGCCCAGGGCGGCGATGGGATCCTTGCGATCGACACCGACCAGCACGCGCGCGATGCCGCCCGCGTTGTTGGGCAGGACGGCGACGGAACCCGGCGTAGGGCGGAAACCCAGCGAAGCCAGCCACTGACGATGCATCGCGCCCAGTTTCTGCTCGGTGGCGGGCATGGAGGCCACGTCCACGAGCTCAAGGGTGGTGACAGCGCGCTTTCCGGATTTCCGGTCGATCAGTGGTGACATCAGGCCTCCCGTGCCTCGCGGCAGTTGGGTGCCGCGTCAATGACTGGTTGTGTTCGCCCCGTATTCTAGCCACCCATGGGCACGGACGCGTCAATCCAGTCCGCCAGGGCCGTCATATCGCTGAATTCAAGGTCTGGCGCGGGCCCGTGGGACCACGCCGCGCCCGTGCGGTTGAGCCAGACAGTTCTCAAACCGGCCTCGTGGGCGCCCACCACGTCGAGCAGTGGGTCGTCGCCGACGTGCAGGATTTCGCCCGGCGCCACGCCCAGGGCCTCGGCCGCGGCGAGGAAGATCTTCGGGTCGGGCTTGGCCACGCCCGCGCCGGCCGCGCTGATGCGCGTGTGGAAGAAGTGGTGCAGGCCAATCACTTCCAGGTCGGCATTGCCGTTGGAAATGCTGGCGATGGGCAGCTTCGCGGCGATGCGGCCCAGCGCATCGAGGGAATCGGGGTAGAGCTCGACGTTGTTGCGTGCCGCGTAGTAGATGCCCCACAAGGCATCCACCGGCGCATCGTCGATGCCGCAGGCCGCGAAGGCCTCGCGGATGGTGATGCGGCGCTGCTCGCTGAAATCATGCGCCAGGTGCGTGTGCTCACGCGCCACTTTCTCGCGCAGCTCGCGCATGGCGTCGATGGGCCACTTAGTGGCGACGTCAGGGTGGTGCGCCTGCAGCCAGCGATCCACGCAGTGCTCGGCCTCGATGAGGGCCGGGAGCACGGGCCATAGGGTGTCGTCGAGGTCGAGGGTTAGGGCGCGGATGGGCATGGGGTTTAGAGCATCGCCCACGGGGGTGGGCTCCTACAGTACGGCCGGGCGGCGGTGGTAGGAGCCCACACCCGTGGGCGATGCTCTTCCAATCAACGAGCCGAAACCTTCAAAACCTGCCCCAGCTTCACGTTGTTATCCTTCAGCCCATTCATGGCGCGCAGCTGGTTCACGTCCACGTTGTTGCGCTTGGCGATGGAATACAGCGTATCGCCCGAGGCCACCTTGTAGGTCTTGCCACCGGTGGCGGCCGGCTTCTTCTCGGCGGCGGCAGCCTTGGCCACGGCCTTCGGCGCTTCCGCCTTCTTCGGCTCGGCCTTCACCGGTGCCGACGAGACCTTCGGCGTTTCCACCGTGTTGGCCTTCTCGACCGCGCTGGGCGCGGCGGCCGGCTTGGCCGTGGGCTTGCCCGCGACGGTGACGGCATCGCCCGTCACCTTGGCGAACTTGCCGCCGATCTTCGCGTTATCCGATGCCGTGAAGGCTTCCACGCGCACGCCACGGAAGGCCTGGTGCGCGGTGGTGGTGACGCTGGCGATGACATGCGCGAACGGCGAGGCCTCGGCGGCGGCCGCAGCGGCAGCGGCCGTCTTCGGCGCCTTGCCCTTGCCCGGGGTGGCCTTGGCCACGGCGGATTCCTTCGCGGCCTCGGCGGCGGCGGCGGGGGCGGCCGCGGCGGCGACGGTCGGCGTGGTCATCGGCTGGCCCACCGTGGCGCGCGTGCCCACGGTGGAGGCGATCTTGGCGCGGCGGGCGGCATCGCCCGAGGCCAGGGCCGTGCCATCGGCGTACGGCACCAGGCTATGCGCACGCAGCAGCGAGCTGCCGGCGCTGGAGGTGACGAACGCGAGGAACTCCTTCACGTCGGCCGCCTTCGGGCTGGCATCGTTGCTGACCAGGTAAAGCTCGGTGTACAGCGGGTAGGCGCCGCTGGCGATGGACGAGGCGGTGGGCTTCACGCCATCGATCGACAGGGCCTTCAGCTTGGCGTTGTTGCCCATGCCGGCGAGGGTGGTGGCACCCAGGCCGCGGCGATCGAGCGTGACGCCTTCTTCCAGCTTCGACTGGTTCACGTACAGGCGCGGCGCGGCCACCGGCTGGTTGCCGCGGCCGAACAGCAGCTTGCGCAGGCTCCACTCCACGCCATCGCCCGGGCTGGCCACCGCGTAGAGGTTGATGGGCGCGTCATCGCCACCCAGCTCCTTCCAGTTGGTGATGTGGCCCATGTAGATCTCGTGCAGCTGCATCAGGGTGATGTTGCTGACCGGGTTGGACGGGTAGGTGACCATGACCAGGCCATCCCACGCCACGGGCGTGAAGGTAAGTGACTGCTCCTTGCCGCCGATGCCGGGGCGGGCCGAGCCGGCGAGATCCGCCGTGCCCGCGGCCACGGCGTCAATGCCCGAGGCGGTGTTGAACGGCTGCAGTTCGAACTTGCCCTTGCCGGCCTTTTCGTAAGCCTTGGCGACATCGGTGACCACGCCGCGCGCGGTGGTGACGTCGCCACGCCAGATGAGTTGGGGGCCGGCAGCCAGGGCGGTGGCAGAGGCACTAAGGCCGATCAGCGTGGCGGTAAACAGTCGCGCGAGACGAAGAGACATGGACGGCAAGAACTCCGAACAGAACGGGGTGGCTGATTTGGGCCGCAATTGTGGGCCATAAGGGCCCCAAGCGCACCATCGACGTCATTCAGCATCCTGCCGGGACAAACCCGAACGTAACCTGTCGGGGTAGAAAAATCTCATGAGAAGGGCAGACAACCCACACCGCCATGGTAGGAGCCCACCCCCGTGGGCGACATCTTTTCGCGATATGGCTAAAGGCTGTCGCCCACAGGGGTGGGCTCCTACATGGGTGTTGGTGGGTTTATAGGACGGCGTAGTAGATCGCGTCGTCACGAACAATCGTCAACAACAACTGCCGCCCACCCAACGTCCCCGTGGTGGGCAACGCCTTCAACCCCGGCACCCGCCGCTGGCCTATCGCCGCCAGCACATCCCCGTCGCGCAACCCAGCCTGGTACGCCGCCGAGCCCGGCTTCACGCCCGATAGCACCACGCCGTACAGCCCCTGCGCCTTCTGCTCCTGCGTGAGGTCGCCGAGCGTCACGCCGGCCAGGCGCTTGTCCACCTTGCCGCCGTCAAGCGTGGCCAGCTTCGTCGCCTCGATGGCGGCCGTGACCTCGCGCGCCGCGCCTTCGCGCTGCACGCCCAGCTTCACCTGTGCGCCCACCGGCAGCAGGCCTTCGGTATTGCGCACATCCTGCGCCGAGCGCACCGGCTTGCCGTCGATGGCGGTGAGCACATCGCCCGTCTGCAGGCCCGCGCCATCGGCCGGCGAGCCGCTGGTGACACCCGTGACCACCGCGCCGTTGGTGTCCTTCAGGCCCAGCGCCTTGGCGATGCGCGGGGTGATGTCCTGCACCTCCACGCCCAGGTTCCCGCGGCGGACCTTGCCGTAAGCGAGCAACTGCTTCATCACCGAGCTGGCCAGGTCGGTGGGGATGGCGAAGCCGATGCCCACGTTGCCGCCCGAGGGCGTGAAGATCATGGAGTTGATGCCCACCAGCTCGCCGCGCAGGTTCACCAGCGCGCCGCCGGAGTTGCCGGGGTTGATCGAGGCATCGGTCTGGATGAAGTTCTGGATGCCCTTGCCCAGGCCCGTGCGGTTCAACGCCGAGACCATGCCCGAGGTGGCGGTCTGGCCCAGGCCGAAGGGATCGCCCACGGCCACCACGAAATCGCCGACACGCAGCTGCGCCGAATCCGCCACCGGCAACGCCTGCAGCCGCTCGGCGGGGATCTGCAGCACGGCCACGTCGGTATCCGGGTCGGTGCCGATCAGCCTGGCCTTGAAGTCGCGGCCATCCTGCAGGGTGACGGTGATATCGTCCGCGCCCCCCACCACATGGTTGTTGGTCAGCACATAGCCCTTGGCCGCATCCACCACCACGCCCGACCCCAGGCTCTGCTCCACGCGCTCACGCGGTATGCCCTGGCCGAACAGCTGCGCGAACAACGGATCATCGACGTAGGCGCGCGACTTCACGCGGGTCTTGGTGCTGATGTTCACCACCGCGGGTGTCACCTTGGCCAGCATGGGGGCCAGCGAGGGTACGGGCTGGCCGTCGACGGCGGGGGGAATGGAGGCGAAGGCTGGGGTCGCCAGGACCATGGCGACGAGGGCGCCGAGGGTGCGGCGGTAGGGCATGGGTGGAGCTCCTTGGCGGGTGCAGGTCGAGGGGATCGCGCACGGGGTGCGCTCCTACAAGAGCCGCCAAGCCCCCTGTAGGAGCGCACCCCGTGCGCGATGCTCCCGCCCCCTAAGACCACCACAACAACGATCAGTTTCAACCCCTGAGACAGCTGTATCCGACACTTTACATCGGCCCCCTCCGGGCGTAAGGTTCACCCCGGCCGCAACCACAACATCTTGTGTTCCTTCGTTCGATAGTTACCAAGTGCTGGTGCTGCGGATACTCAGGTTCAAGCTTCAACCCTACGTCTGGAAAGGCTTTTCGGCAGCCGGCGGCGGGGTACAAGGGATGGTCGATTTCGTCCGGGGGGAGGGAATCGACGGGTTGCGCCCACGCATACCTATAAGAACGGCCCACGACAGGCCGAGCACCGAGGACGACACACACAATGAGCACCGCACGCGCCCAGGCCATCGGCCTTGAATCGGCCATCCCGTTGCAGCCGGCGTCCTACGACATCTGGGACAAGAAGTACCGCCTGAAGGCCAAGTCGGGCGAGCCCGTCGACGCCTCGGTGGACGGCACCTACCAGCGCGTGGCCCGCGCCCTCTCCGAGGTGGAAGCCACCGACGAGCTGCGCGCCCATTGGTACGAGCGTTTCCTGTGGGCCCTGCGCCGCGGCGCCATCCCCGCCGGCCGCATCACCTCCAACGCTGGCGCGCTGGAGCACAAGCCCGCCACCTCCACCATCAACTGCACCGTCTCGGGCACCATCCACGATTCCATGGATGACATCCTGGAGAAGGTCCACGAAGCCGGCCTCACCCTCAAGGCGGGCTGCGGCATCGGTTACGAATTCAGCACGCTGCGCCCGCGCGGCGCGTACGTGAGCGGCGCGGGCGCCCATACCTCGGGCCCGCTGTCGTTCATGGATATCTACGACAAGATGTGCTTCACCGTCTCGTCCGCCGGCGGCCGCCGCGGCGCGCAGATGGGCACCTTCGACATCAGCCACCCCGATGCCAAGGAATTCATCCGCGCCAAGCGCGAGGATGGCCGCCTGCGCCAGTTCAACCTCTCGCTGCTCATCACCGACGGCTTCATGGACGCGGTGGAGAACGACCAGGACTGGCCCACCGTGTTCCCGGTGCACGTGAAGGAACAGCACGAGATCGACCTCACCGACGCCGCCAAGGTCGTGTGGCGCGAGTGGCCCACCAAGGAACACTACGTCACCCGTGACGACGGCCTGGTGGCCTGCAAAATCTACGGCCACATCCGCGCCCGCCACCTGTGGGACATGATCATGGTCTCGACGTACGACTACGCCGAGCCAGGCTTCATCCTCATCGACCGCGTCAACGAGATGAACAACAACTGGTGGTGCGAGCACATCCGCGCCACCAACCCCTGCGGCGAGCAGCCCCTGCCGCCGTACGGCTCGTGCCTGCTCGGCTCGGTGAACCTCACCACCTTCGTGCGCGACCCGTTCGGCCCCAAGGCCCGCTTCGACTGGGAGGAATACCGCGAAGTGGTCCGCGTGTTCACCCGCATGCTCGATAACGTGGTGGAAATCAACGGCCTGCCGCTGCCGCAGCAGCAGCACGAGATCCTCAGCAAGCGCCGCCACGGCATGGGCTTCCTCGGCCTGGGCAGCACGCTCACCATGCTGAAGATGCGCTACGGCTCCGCCGACGCCGTGCAGTTCACCGAAGAAGTGAGCCGCGACATGGCCGTGGCCGGCTGGGAAGTGGCCCTGGAGCTGGCGAAGGAAAAAGGCCCGGCCCCGGTGCTGGCCCAGACCTTCGACGTCACCGGCGACATGCTGCGCAAGCGCCCCGAGATGGTGAAGGACGGCTGGAAGGTCGGCGACGCCATCAAGGGTTCGGTGCTGCACGCCAGGTACTCGCGCTACATGCAGCGCGTGGCCACGGTGGCCCCCAACCTCGTGGCCCAGCTGGCCGAGACCGGCGCCCGCTTCACCCACCACTCGTCCATCGCGCCCACCGGCACCATCAGCTTGAGCCTGGCCAACAATGCCTCCAACGGCATCGAGCCCAGCTTCGCCCACCATTACTCGCGCAACGTGATCCGCGAGGGCAAGAAGAGCAAGGAGAAGGTGGAGGTCTACAGCTACGAGCTGCTGGCCTACCGCGCCCTCATCAATGGCGATGCCATGCCCTTCACCGACGATGCCAAGAACCGCCTGCCCGAGTACTTCGTGGCCGCCGACGACATCAGCCCCAAGGAGCACGTGGATATCCAGGCCGCCTCGCAGAAGTGGATCGACAGCTCCATTTCCAAGACCGCCAACGTCCCCACGGATTACCCGTACGAGGACTTCAAGGACATCTACTTCTACGCCTACAAGCAGGGCCTGAAGGGCTGCACCACCTTCCGCTTCAACCCCGCCGCGTTCCAGGGCGTGCTTGTCAAAGAAACCGATCTTGAGAACACCCTCTACCGCTTCGAATTGGAAGACGGTAGCGTTGTCGAACTTAAGGGCAACGACGAAGTGGAATACGACGGTGAAATGCACACCGCCGCCAACCTCTTCGACGCCCTTAAAGAAGGTTATTACGGCAAGTTCTGACCCCGCGGAGAGGGATTAACAAGATGACGAACGAACACCAGATCGACGAGGCAGAGCTGCCGAAGGCCGACGCGGAGACCACCGACAGCACCGGAACCGAGGTGTCGTCGACCGAATCCGCCACGCCCGGCCACCCGCCGCTCGTCGCCAAGAAGGTGGTGAAGAAGAAGCCCGTGGCCAAGAAGGTCATCGAGCCGAACCCCACCGCCGAAGCCACCAGCGCGGTCGCCACCAGCGAACCGGATTACATCGCCGAGCTCGACGGCCCCAAGATCGAAGCCGACAAGCCCAAGCGCGCCCGCAAGCCGGCCGCCCCCAAGCTCGAAAGCCAAAAAGACATAGCCGGCGACGAAATCGCCGCCCACCAGGCCGACGAAGCCAACGCCCCCAGCAAGTCGGTCGCTACCGCTTCTGTGGAACCCCCCTCTTCTGTGGGAGCCGGCTCGCCGGCGAAAGCCACCCCCAAGCCCAAGAAGAAGCCCGCAGCAAAGAAAGCCGCCCCGAAAAAAGCAGCAGCCAAAAAGGCCCCGGCCAAGAAGGCCGCGGTAAAGAAAGCCGCAGCCAAGAAAGCCGCCGTCAAGAAGGCCCCGGCCAAAAAGGCAGCAGTGAAGAAGGCCGCCGCCAAAAAGACCGCCGTAAAGAAAACGGCATTCAAGAAGGCCGCAGTCAAGAAGGCAGCCACCAAGAAGGTCGCTTCGAAGAAGGTTGCCGCAAAGAAGGTAGCCACCAAGAAGGCCCCGGCGAAGAAGGCCCCGGCCAAGAAGGTCACCTCAAAGAAGGTCGCTACCAAAAAGGCCTCGGCCCGCAAGGTAACCACCAAGAAAACCCCCGCTCGCAAGGTCGCCGCGAAGAAGGCCGTCAAGAAGGTCATCGCCCGCGTCGCCAAGAAGGCTTCCACTGCCCGCAAGGCAGTGAAGAAGGCCGTCGCCAAGGTGACCCGCAAGGTCGCCGGCCGCACGGCCCCCAAGAAGACGGTCCGCAAGGCCGCTCCGAAAAAGGCAGCCGCCAAGGTTGCCAAGAGGTCCACTGCCAGCAAGACCGGCCGTACGTCGGCGCGCAAGACCGCCGGCCGTGGCCGTCGCAAGTAAGAAGTAACCCTCCGGCCCGGCGTACGCGCCGGGCCGGATTTCCACCTGAAAGAGTAAGAAACCATGGCGATCAAGATCGAAAAGAAGATCAAGGGCTACCAGGTCGTAAAGCCCGAGGATAAAGCCCCCGCAGCCGCCGCACCCGCGCCGGTGAAAGAGGCCGCGCCCGTCGCCGAAGTCATCCAGATGCACGAGAGCCTCGAGCGTCCGGAAACCCTGGTGGGCAACACGTACAAGATCAAGTCGCCGCTCTTCGAGCACGCGCTGTACGTCACCATCAACGATATCGTGCTCAACGCCGGCACCCAGCACGAGCAGCGCCGCCCCTTTGAGCTGTTCATCAACTCGAAGAACATGGACCACTTCCAGTGGATCGTGGCGCTCACCCGAATCCTCTCCGCCGTCTTCCGCAAGGGTGGCGACGTTACGTTCATCGTCGAAGAGCTCAAGGCCGTCTTCGACCCCCGCGGCGGCTACTTCAAGGCCGGCGGCGTCTACATGCCCAGCATCGTGGCCGAAATCGGCGCCGTCATCGAGCAGCACATGAAGTCGATCGGCCTCATCCACGACCCGGACATGGACGAAGCCACCAAGCGCCTCATCGCCGAAAAGCGCGCCGCGTACGAAAAGTCGACCGCCAAGCCCGCCCCGGCCGCTACCGCCGCCCCCGCTCCTGTGGGAGCCGGCTCGCCGGCGAGCTCTTCAACCGAAGCCGACAGCCACACAAACGCCTCCGGCTTCCCCGCCGGCGCCACCCTGTGCGCCAAGTGCAATACCCAGGCGCTGGTGCTGATGGATGGGTGCCAGACTTGTTTGAATTGTGGGTATTCGAAGTGCGGGTGATTGATCGCACTGTTAACGCACGCTTTTGCTCGACGTCGGACTTTAGCGGAAGAAATGTAGGCACTCGCTAGGCGGTCAAATGAATGACTTTCAAAATGAGGACACCCAGCGAACTGCGGTCGAGACGGATTTGTCTTGTGAGCCGATGAACGAAGTGCCTGTCTGCGCATCTGGGCGCTGGACTGCGCGAAAGAGACTCAGCCCCACAGCGAATTTTGGACTTTGGACTGTGGACTCCGAGGCATTCCTCAAGTCCCTGCCCAACGAGCCCCTATTCGATCTGGTCGTCACTTCGCCTCCCTACAATATCGGCAAGTCCTACGAGAAGAAGACGGATCTGACCTCCTATCTCGAATGGCAGCAGCGCATTATCGAAGAAATTGTTCCTCGACTTCGATACGGCGGCAGCCTTTGCTGGCAGGTCGGAAATTTCGTCGAGCACAATGAAGTCTTTCCCTTGGATATCGAATTTGCGCCGATCTTCCGGCGGCTCGGTCTTCGGTTGCGCAATCGAATAGTGTGGCAATTTGGACACGGGCTGCACACGCGTCGTAGATTCTCCGGTCGCTACGAAGTCGTCATGTGGTACACCAAGAGCAATCCTAGGGATGAAACGTACACGTTTAATCTCGATGCTGTCCGCGTGCCTGCAAAATATCCCGGAAAGAAGCACTTCAAGGGGCCCAACGCAGGCAAGTACTCCGGAAATCCTCTCGGAAAGAACCCTGAGGATGTGTGGAACATTCCCAATGTGAAAAATAATCACGTTGAGAAGACTGATCACCCGTGCCAGTTCCCCGTTGGGCTCATCGAGAGACTGGTGCTCGCTCTCACCAACGAAGGTGATCTTGTTTTTGATCCATTCGCTGGTGTGGGATCTAGTGGGGTCGCGGCTGCTATTCACAATCGTCGATTTTGGGGCTGCGAACTTGATAGTGGTTACGCATCTTCTGGCGTTGAGAGGATTAATGATGCGCTCGGTGGTAGAGCTCGTTATCGTCCCCACGACAAAGAGCTTCATGACCACACAAAGGGTGCACTCGCCATCGCTCCGGCGGGATTCCGTTACGCAACGTAAGGCTTGAAGTTCGCTAACAGGGAGGGCGAATGAAATTTTCTAAGTACTCGCACTGCGAGGGCCTCGAGCGTCTCCAAGAGGATCGCAAGGCTGAGATAGAGCTCTCAATTCATAAGGTCGCCGTGCCCGTGGAGGCAAAGGCGGCTACACGAATTCGAAACGCGGTAATGTCGTCGTTACATGGATTGGGCTGGTCGAAAGCCGTCCCTGTTTCGCCAAATTCCGACATGACCATCGTTTCGTCAAAGTCTAAGGTTGGCCTCTGCCTTCAGACTGGCAACATGAGTCGCATGTACGCCGACCTTATTAAGCTGCAGACGCTCTACCTAAATGGCGCCATCGAGAGCGGCGTGATCATTTTGGCTGGGTCCGCCGTAGCCGCACAGCTAGGGAGCAATATCGCCTCATCGGAGCGCCTGCGGCGTGAGCTTCTGATCTTTCGAAAAAGCTTGCACGTACCTTTAGCAATCTACTCCTTGGAGACTGAAGCATGACGAGCCACGACCACGGCGGAGCGGGGAGGACACGCTTCGGCTGGCCGCGTCCTGCGAGGATTGCAGAGTTCGAGGCTCTCGCGAAACAGCCGACCGGCAAGTCTTTTCCCGTGATGTTTCAGGGGCAGAATGTTTACGTCCCGGTGATTCGAGTACCTATCGACCTGCCGAAATATCGCATGGAAAATGGCCGAACTGTATCCCTGCAGGAAGAGTACCTTGCGAAGGAGCCCCAGGTTCGTCGAGATCTGTTTTCGGGCGATGCTGAGCTCTGGGATGCTCAAGAGGCGCAGCATAACTTACTGATTTCTCTTGCCAGTGAATCGAACTTAAAAGGAACTTTCGAAGATCCCTCCGTTAAGCAGGATCAGCCTATTCTTCTAGATGAGCTTGGTTTTGTGGTCAATGGCAATCGTAGATTGTCGACATGGCGAGACCTTCTCGCCAAGGATGCTTCCGTCTATTCTCATTTCCGCGCGATTGATGTGGCCATCCTTCCTCATGGCGACGAACGGGAGATCGATCGCTTAGAGGCCCGGCTGCAGATCGCAAAAGATATTCGGGCCAGCTACAGCTGGGATTCGTTCGCTAACATGATGCATCTTAAGCAGCAGCGCGACGGATTCTCGGTTGCGGAGCTTGCCGAGCTATATGAGATGAAAGCGTCGGAAGTCTCCGCCATCCTGGAGATGCGTGCGTACGCAGTCGAATACTTGCGATCGCGCGGGAAGGAACATTTTTGGTCGCTAGTCTCGGACAAGGATTTTGCTTTCCGACGTCTCCTTTCATCTCGGGCTAAAATCAATGATGCAGGTGCAAAAGAGCTTTTTAAAGAAGCTGCCTTTGTATTGATGGATCGACCAGAAGAGGCGGGCGGTCGACTCTACGACGCTATCCCCGCTATTGCAGAATACCTTGATTCCGTACGCGAGAAGCTCTCCTCGGAATTTGGACGTGGTGAGGGCGCGGTTGATGAGTCGATCGACGCATTGTTTGGCGGAATTTCAGAGGACGCGGCTACCGACGTGACACTCGCCGCCACCCTGCAGAAGCCTGAGAACGCCATTCGAGCCCGAGAATTGATCGTTGACGTGATCGAAAGTCAGCGGCAGCTTAAGAAGAATGAGAAGAGTGCAAACTTTCTCCTCGACTGTTGTGCACGGGCTTCGTCACAGCTAAGCGCTGCGATTATGCACGGACTACGCCCGGAGGCGCGACTCGACGGTGTGGATGCTCAGTTGGCGGAGCTTGAGAACTACATCAGTGAGATCAAGGGTTACCTGAAAGACCATGCTCAACATTGACTACGGGTCAGGTACGCGAGAGGCAGTCATTACCTGGGGTGAGTCGGATGACGATGCTCCATGGCGTCTCGCACTCTTACGAGCGCTTGCTGATGAGGCGGAGCCTCCGACCTTCGAAGGTCTTCGCGAAGTGCGGTTGCCATGGTGGTCTTTTTCCGCGGCACGAGGGGCCTTCCTAGCCGTTGCGAAAGGCTATCAGCTCCGGATCGGTGAACATTTTCAGGTTTCACCGAACGCAGCTAATCTGCTTAAGCGAAGCACGGGCGCGGCTTCATCTTTTGCAGCGAGCTCAGTGGAGTGTCGAGTAAGCGATGCTGAGGTTGCGGACAAGCTGAGGGCGGCCGGCTTCAAGCGCATTTTGTCAGCCCATCAGCGTCGAAATGTTGGGCGAATGGCGTTCATGCCTGCAGCAGCCACCTTTTCGGTTCCGGGGGCAGGGAAGACTACGGAGGCACTTGCATACTATCTGGTGCGGCGCTCTGAAAAGAGCCGCCTACTAGTAATTGCACCGAAGAACGCATTCGCGGCGTGGGATGAGCAGCTCGCGGAGTGTTTTAACGATGGGGGTCTCGGGTTCGTGCGTCTCGAGGGTGGGCGCGACCGGATTGCTGAGCTGCTCGACGCTTCCCCCAAATTTATGCTTGTCAGCTACCAACAGTTGATGCGCGTTCCTGATCTAATTGCCAATGCCGCTGTCGACGAGCGTAGTTTCGTGTTTCTGGACGAAAGTCACAGAATCAAGAGTGGTGCAGCGAAGCAAACCGCTCGCTCCGTCCTTGGGCTAGCTCATATTCCCGAAGGGAAGCTGATTCTCTCGGGTACGCCGATGCCTCAATCGGTTGAAGACTTAGTGCCACAGTTTCAGTTCTTGTATCCAGAAGTAAAAGTCAATTCGGATTCGGTCGTAGATTTTATTCGTAGGGTGTACGTTCGAACCACAAAAGCGGAGCTCGACCTTCCGGAGCTACGGCATGTCCGCATTCGACTAATGATGCCGAGCGCCCAGAAGCGGCTGTATGAACTAATGCGGTCCGAGGTGGCGCGGGATGCGTATCAAGCACTGAGCATCGGTGGGAAGCAGACGCTTCGTGCAATTGGTAGGTCAGTCGCGAAGCTTCTCCAGTTCGTCTCCAATCCCGCGCTTCTTTCGAGCGATCTAAGCTTCTCTCACGGCGATTTACTTGCTGACACTCTGCACAGCGGTGATGGGCCGAAAGTTGAGTACGTGCTACGGCGGGCTCGAGAGCTTGTGCACTCGGGAAGCAAGGTTCTTATTTGGTCGTCGTTTGTGCGAAATGTGGAATATCTGGCCGCACGTCTCGACGATCTAGGTGCGGTCTACATTCACGGCGGCGTCGGGACAGGCGATGACGAGGATGATGATACGCGAGAGGGGAAGATTCGACGCTTTAAAGAAGACGGCAATACCATGGTTCTCGTTGCCAATCCAGCGGCTGCAAGCGAAGGAATCAGCCTTCACTCAGTTTGCCACCATGCAATCTATCTAGATCGATCGTTTAACGCCGCGCACTATCTTCAGTCTGAAGACCGAATCCACCGATTTGGTCTTCCAAAAGATCAGCTGACGACGGTGGAGATTGTGGAGTGCGAAAGCTCAATTGATGAGACAGTCGATATACGGCTTCGCGCGAAGATTGGAAGGATGGCAGAGGTGCTTAATGATCCTGGCCTTCGAATCGAGTGGCAATCGGCCGACGCTAGCGACGACGAGGGGTATGAGGCATCTGTGATGTCGGAAGAGGACATCCGTGCGTTTCTCTCTGCCGCAACTAATGGGGGCGAGCCGTGATCTTGTCTCCGGGACTGGCGCACGGTTGCTTCGAACTTTTAGATCGAATTTCGAAGCACCCTCAAACTACAACGGATATTCATAGGGCGTTTTCTAGAATCGGTCGAGTTCCGGTGATGGATGTCACGTTCGCCATTACGTCGCTTGATTGGACGCGGGCAAGTAATGATGGAACGCTGGTGCTGACGGCGTCCGGTCGCAGTATCTTGTCGTTAGCGGATCCGGTCGCGCGGATGCGGCGTACCATATTCGATTACATCGAGCTAGTTAAGCCGCCTTGGTTAAGCAGTGCACATCGAGGCAGGTTGAATATCACTATGTATGTGGAGCCTGCGCTTAGGCAGACGTTGCATGAGGCCGGATTGATAGATGGCGAGGATGCTGAGGCTGTAGCGTTCTGGGATGCGCTTAGCGCCAAAGCGCGTGGCTTGCGTGATGATCTCAAGCTCCGTACGGGCCGAGTTGGCGAGCGACTTACAATCGAGCGCGAGCGTGAGCGCACGGGGCAGGCGCCGGAATGGAAATCGATCTACAGTGATGCAGACGGTTTCGACGTTTTGTCAGTCGTAGATGCGACCGATCTATCGCGGCTTAGAATAGAAGTGAAGGCAACGACCGATCGCGAGCGCGGTAGTTTCCATGTTACCGCGAACGAATGGGCGCAGGCAGTATCCGGTCAACCGTACATTTTTCATCTTTGGGTGTTGTCGGGAGAGAATCCCATTCTGAGGGTCGTCAATGTAGATGACATTAAGCCACACGTACCGAAAAATTTCGGTGCTGGTCTGTGGGAGTCCGTGTGCATCCCGTTTGATAGGTTCCCTTAAGATGGAGAAGCACGTGCCTGTGTGGGCTCTCCCATTATTCGTCTGGATACTGGCAACTTATCTGTTCACGGGAATGGCTAGCGAAGCTGGCTTTCCGCCGAATGTCGATTTTTTAGAGAAGCATTCGCTACTACTGGGGCTTCTCGTGCTGTTATACACAGTACCGTTTCTTTCGAAGATTAAAGTTGGCGCTCTTCTCGAGTTGGAGCGATCGGTTGAGCGTGCTGAGAAGGACCTTTCCGAGTTCAAGAGCCAAGTGGCTTCGCAGTTGTCCGTCCTTTCGACTAGCGTCAACACGATCAGTACGGTCAGCAATAGCCTGACGGTCAACATTCCTGGTGTGCAAACGCTTCGTGAAGCGCAGGATATGATCGCAGAAGAGTCGCGCGTTGAAGCAAAGGAGCCCTCTCCCGGAGATCGCGACCTTGCGGGCAGTGATGAGCGCGTCTTCGCACTGGTTAAGGCACGGATTGACGTTGAGGGAGCGTTGCGTCGGGTACTGAAGCGCCCGGCGGCTCGTGCGGATCCTAACGGGGGTACGCGTTATTCGTCAGTCACTAAGCTATTCAACGAATTTTTGAGCCTTCGTCCAGATGCGGCTTATTTGAAGCGGCCGATGGGCTACTTCATGGAGATATGTGGCGCGGTGATACATGCACAGCAAATCACCCCGGCACAGGCAGAAGAGGCGCTCGCGCTGGGCGAGCAAATCCGTGAAGTTATCGAAGCTCCTCCTCCTGACGGGAACTAGGAGTATCTGGGCAAATGTTCTAGTGATCGCTAGCTTCTTAGAAGACGATGTCGTAAGGCATTATTTTCGCTCACTTCACGTTATTTACAGTTGTCAACTACAGATTTGGAGGGGGCTGCACGAGGCGCTGCATCGAGCGGCGCGGGGTGAGCGATATCTGAGTGGTCCGAACGAGGGAAGGTCAGGATGTGCATACCCAATGTACTGAGAACGCTTCGAAAGACCGGCGGGAATGTAGTCCGCTCCAGAGGTGGCGACGTTTTCGAAGGCAGCAATTTATTGGGTGGAATTGTTGTCTAGTTCGAGAAGGCGATCACGATGCATTGCCAGATATGCGCACTGCTGACGATTGAAAGTCTTTTCGATAATGGCTCTGGAGACATGCCACTTCGATCGAACGTCCTTGTCGAGTCGCTGAGATAGAAGAAGCGATCCGTCATCCTGGAAGGAGATGAGGTGCCGATCGAAGAGGACGTCGATATGCGGAGACAGCATTAAGCCATTGGCGCCGTCTAGCCGCTCTGCATTTGTCGAGGCGCGCCAAGGCTTGATGTGGCTAGCCCGAAGGAGGGCTGGCGTTGTCGCGCCTGTGACTCGACAAATTGGTTCGAGTGCTAGAACTCGTTTCCGATAAATTCCCTGGCCGATACGAGCTTTGCTTAGCTGCAACCTATCCGTTGGTCCAAGCTTTGGATCGTTTGCAAGTCTGATGATGTCGTCCACGATGACATCATCGCATTCACCTATCTGCAGGTGGCCGTGCTCCGCGTTCCCGAGGCGCAGTAGAAGTAATCCTAAATCTTCAGAGATCGCGGAAAAGTATGTGAGGTTTCCGTCTCCGTTTTTCTGAATCGGTGAGTACTTCTCCGGAAGTAATGGCCTGATCTCTGCCAGATGGTTTTTTGGCCTAACTGGCGAGGGCAGCCTCACGAATTCCACCGAAAGCAGTACGCCTTCGTCAGACCATGGAGCATTTGATGCGTAGTCCGGCTTGAAGGATGTGACAGCTGCGGCATTGACGGTGCCAACATGCCCAAGAAGTCCGTTGGCATACGAGAACACCACGTCGCCTGGAAGCGCGAGCTTCAGATTGGAGTATGGCGGGTACTCACGATCGTTCGCTGTGCGTAGCGGAGCCCAAAGAATTCCTCTGCTGGTTTCCGGAATCCAAGACTGCTTGTGATTAACCCACCAGAAAGCCACGGTTGCCCCGGTTTAGTCAAAAGATTGGTCGTGGCCGAAGCCCCCTATGTGTTAAGAATATTCGTAGCGGCGCTTGTCGGGAAGATGGGGGGCTGCGGAGGCACACAAAGGGAGGGAACGGCGACCATCGCGCATCGCGCTCGCCCTGGCGCATCGGGCTTGCTCACTATTGAGAGACGGGAGGACTTTTGCGGTCGGCTAGGTCTTTCCTATTGGTCTGGATGCTCGCTTCTTATCGCCGGCGATGCCGCGATGTATTGGAAATCGGCAAGCGACGCTGACTTGTGGCCGAGGGTGGTTATTGGTTGATGATCTCGATACGGGCTTACGGTGAAGTGATGCGCTGTCTGTGGAGTTCCTGTAAAGGGCAATAGCGACGCTATCGTGGCGGGTTGTCCCGATGCGCATCACCCTCCCCTCTAGGACCTAATCTTTAGCAAGAACGATCAAATGTGTTGCCCCTCAATCCCCGTATGCTCCCACTTGATCAAAGGGCAACGTCACCCATGCCAGCAGTCCAACGCGCACTCTGGTACATCGAAACCCACTCAACCGAAGACCTATCGCTGGTTGACGTAGCGACGGCCGCAAGCATCTCCGCTTTTCACCTAGCCCGCCTCTTCCGCGCCGCCACCGGCTGGCCCGTAGCCCGCTACATCCGCACCCGCCGCCTGAGCCAGGCCGCGGCCGAACTCGCCGCCGGCGCCCCGGAAATCCTTCCCCTGGCGATCGCCTCAGGCTACGGCTCCCACGAAGCCTTCACCCGCGCCTTCCGCGACACCTTCGGCCTCCCGCCCGAGGACGTACGCAAACGAGGCAGCCTCGAGGGCCTGCCGATCCTCGCCCCCATACGCGTCATCGAAGAACCGGTGTGCCAGGCTCCCGAACTGCGCACCGAGCGGCTCGGCCCGCTGCTCCTGACCGGCATCGAAGCCTCCTACCTGGCCAGCGACACCGCAGGCATTCCCTCGCAGTGGCAGCGCCTTCATACGGAACAATCCCTGCCCAGGCATCGCTACAGCTATGGCGTATGCAGTGCCACGGACGGGGAAGGGCGGTTCGACTACCTCGCCGGCTATGAAGTGGACCACTTCGGCCAGGCGCCCCAGGGCTACCGGCGCCTGCGCCTGCCCCGGCAGCGCTATGTCATCGCCCGGCATGAAGGCCACATCGGCTCCATCCCGCAGACGTGGCGTGCCCTGCTTGGCGAATGGCTCCCTGCCGCGGGCTTCATCCCCGTCGATGCGCCGGACTTCGAGCGCTACGACGCCGCGTTCGATCCCGGGACCGGCTATGGCGGCGTCGATATCTGTGTCCCCGTGGAATGATGGAAACCCCCATGCTGAAGAAGCGTTTGAGCCGTAGCCTCGTCGCCCTCGTGCTCCTTGCCCTGGCAGGGCAGGCCATGGCCACCGTGGGCGAGACCCACCGCACCACGACGACGCCCACCGCCGCGTTGCGTAACGCCGATGGCTCACCCAAGGTGCCCGTCACCGTGTGGTACCCGGCCCAGGCCGGTACCAGGGAAACCCCCTTGGTGATCGGCCCCGACAACGCCCCGCTCTTCACCGCGGGCAGCGCCGCCGCCGATGCCACCCCGGCCGCTGGCCGCTATCCCGTCGTGCTGCTCTCGCACGGCTTCGGCGGCAGCGCCCGCATGATGGCGTGGTTCGGCACGGCGCTCGCCCGCGCGGGCTATGTCGTCATCGCCGTCGACCACCCGGGCAGCAACGGCCGTGGGCCCATCACCGCCAACGGCGCAGCCTGGTGGTGGGAGCGCGCCGAGGACCTCAAGGCCGCCTGGAAGACCATCCAGGCCGACCCGGCGCTCTCCCCGCACATCGACGCCACGCGCCTCGGTGTCGCCGGCTTCTCGGCCGGTGGCTTCGCGGCACTCGTCGCCGGCGGCGCACGCGTCGATGTCCAGCACTTCGCCGATTTCTGCAAGAAGCACCCGAACGACGGCGTATGCGCACCCCAGCTCGAAGCACCGGACCTCACGGCACGCGACATCGGCGCATGGCTGAGGGATCCCACCATGCAGGCACGCTTCAAGGACGCCGCAGGCGACCACGCCGTACCCGGCGTGCGGGCGGTGTTCGTCATGGCGCCTGCGATCGTGCAGGGCCTGGCACCGGATTCACTTCGGAAGATGCAGGTACCGGTATCGATCCTCGCCGGTGACGCGGACAGCGTCGCGCCACCGGCGACCAATGCGGATGTCGTGGCGAAGTTAGTACCGGGGGCGAGGGAGAAGCGACTTCCGGGGGTTACGCATTACGACTTCCTGGGTACGTGCACGGAGGCGGGGAGGAAGGTTGTGCCGCAGTGTGGGAAGGCTGGGCATCAGGGGGAGGCGCATGAGGTGGCGGTGGGGGAGGCGGTGCGGGTGTTCAAGGCGGCGTTCGGCAAGCCGTAAGCGACGACCCGGCCTGTTCAGCGCGTCGCGCATAGTGGTCGATCCAGGTCACCGTCTTCCCGACGCCGCCGAAGGGAAAGAAGTGCAAGGTCACGGCCTCGTGGGCGTCGCGGATCCCTTCACCGAGCTGGTCGACAAAATGATCGGGTCCCTTCACCCCGAGTAACTTGCCCATCGCCGTGCCGTGTTTCGCGAGCATGGACACGCTCGCCCCGACCCCGCACAAGGCGGCATAGCGGGCCAGTGTCGCGATGCCCGCCGGCCCAGGCACGCCGATGCGGACCTCGTACTGGAGTCCACGCCCGCGCAGGGCTTCCAACCACGCCACGACCGCGCTGGCGTCGAACGCAAACTGAGTGATGATCAGCGGCGTCATGCCGCGTTCTGCGATGTGCGCGCATTTGCGCTGGAGCACGTCCCACCGATCGTCCATGCTCATGATCGAATGCGTTTCCGGGTGGCCGCCGACACCGACGACCTTGGCGCCCCAACGCTCGAACAAGCCCGTGTCGATGAGCGAAAGGCTGTCGGCGAACGGGCCCTTGGGCTGCGCCACGTCACCCGCGATGACGAAGAAGCGCTCAACGCCCGCTTCGCGAGCCGCATGCTCGATGAACGCTTCAAGCTCGGCGCGCGAATGTAGATGCCGAGCCGCGATGTGCAGCATCGGCTCGAACCCCAGTCGCCGCACGTCCCGCGCAGCGCTCAACCTCGCGGTGTCGTCCTCGCCCGGCAGGTACGGAATGGCAATGACCGTCCCGCGGGGTATCCACGGCGCAGCTTCCGTGAGTGCAGCCATGCTCTTGGTGCCGACCTCGAGCGAGTAGCCGGCGGTCAGGTCGTTCGCATGAGCATTTTTCATGTACTGGTGAAATTTAACCATTTTATTTCATGGATGGCCGTCGATAGCATGCCAAGGGTAGCCGGTCCTGCCGCTCGTCCCCCTTCCATGCGGAAGCATCCATGACCCGTCCCCTTCGTGCCGTGGCCGTCTCAGGCGGTCTGCAGCGCCCCTCCCGCGCCACTGCGTTAGCCGCGCACTTGCTGGACCTCGTCGCCAGCAAGGTGGCTTGCGAGCGACACCTGGTGGAGCTGGGCCATCTCGCACCACAGCTGGGCGGCGCCATCTGGCGTTCGCAGCTTGCAGGCCCTGTCGAGCGCGAATTGCTCGCGGTCGAGCAAGCGGATGTGCTGATCGTCGCGACGCCGGTCTATCGCGGGTCCTACACGGGGTTGTTCAAACATTTCTTCGACTTCATCGGCCAGGATGCCCTGGTCGACAAGCCAGTGCTGTTGGCCGCCACAGGCGGCAGCGAGCGCCATGCGCTGATGATCGATCACCAGTTGCGGCCGCTTTTCAGCTTTTTCCAGGCGCGCACGTTGCCCTTGGGCATCTATGCCACCGACCACGACTACGTGGATTACCAACTGCACAACGAAGCCGTGATCCAGCGTGCCCGGTTGGCCGTCGAACGCGCCCTGCCGCTGGTCGCCTTGACCCACCGTTCCCTATCGCCCGTCCCAGGCGATACCGCGGCCGCCTGAAGCGCCGGGCCGTTCGTCGTTCTTAAAATTCCACAGGCAGGTCCATGTCCCGGCCACGAACCAAGGGTGTTACACAACCATGAGCAGGGAATTCACCTTCCGCATCAAAAAGACGCGATTCGACGAAGATTACCGCCCGTCGGAAAGCACGCGTATCACCACGAACTTCGCGAACCTGGCTCGTGGGGAGCGTCGCGAGGAAAACCTCCGCAATACCCTGGCGATGATCGACAACCGCTTCAATGCTCTGGCGCACTGGGATAACCCCAGGTCCGATCGTTACGCGGTGGAGCTGGACATCATCTCCGTGGAGATGGCGGTGGATCCCGCGGATATCGACCACGCCTTCCCGCTGATCGAGGTCCTGCAGACGACCATTGTCGACAAAGAAACCGGTGCACGCATCGACGGCATGGTGGGAAACAACTTCTCGTCTTACGTGCGTGACTACGACTTCAGTGTCCTGTTGCCGGCCTACAACCGGGATCGGCCGACATTTGCGGCGCCTGAGGGCTTCGGCGAGCTGCATGGCAAGCTCTTCAAGCATTTCCTCAGCTCGGACGCTTACAAGGCGAACTTCCATAAGCCCCCCGTCATCTGCATCAGCGCCTCCAGCAGCAAAACCTACCGGCGGACGGGAACGTACCACCCCATCCTTGGGCTGGAGTACCAGCAGAACGAATTCTCATCCACCGACCAGTACTTCGAAAAAATGGGAATGCAGGTCCGCTTCTTCATGCCGCCAGGCGCGGTGGCGCCCCTGGCGCTCTATTTCCGTGGCGACCTGCTCGGCGCGTATTCCAACCTCGAGCTGATCAGCCTCATCAGCACCATGGAGACGTTCCAGAAGATCTACCGCCCCGAGATTTACAACGCGAACTCCGCGGCGGGGCACACGTTCCAGCCGAGCCTGAAACACCAGGACTACTCGCTGACCCGCATCGTCTACGACCGCGAGGAGCGCAGCCAGCTGGCCATCAAGCAGGGCGAATTCACGCACCAGCATTTCATCAAGCCTTACCAGGCCATCCTCGACCAGTGGGCTGCCAGCTGCGCTGCCTGATCACACGCATAAGAAACCCATCCATCCATGAATAAGATTCTCCCGACGTCCACCGCCGGCAGCCTGCCGAAGCCCTCCTGGCTTGCACAGCCTGAACAACTCTGGTCGCCCTGGAAACTCCAGGACCAGCAGCTCATCGAGGGCAAGCAGGATGCCTTGCGCCTGTCCCTGCACGAGCAGCAGGTCGCAGGCATCGACATCGTTAGCGACGGTGAGCAAACACGCCAGCACTTCGTCACCACCTTCATCGAGCACCTCGAAGGCGTCGATTTCGAGAAGCGCGAGACGGTCCGGATCCGCGACCGCTACGACGCGAGCGTGCCGACCGTGGTGGGCGCGGTGAGCCGGCCCAGGCCGGTCTTCGTCGAGGATGCCAAGTTCCTTCGGCAACAGACCCGGCAGCCCATCAAATGGGCGCTGCCCGGCCCCATGACCATGAT
Source organism: Luteibacter yeojuensis (assembly GCF_000964085.1). Taxonomy (GTDB): domain Bacteria; phylum Pseudomonadota; class Gammaproteobacteria; order Xanthomonadales; family Rhodanobacteraceae; genus Luteibacter; species Luteibacter yeojuensis_A. Next base: position 33,595 of record NZ_JZRB01000034.1, on the reverse strand, counting down.
CGACACCCTCTACGACGCGCACTACAAAAGCCGGGAAAAGCTGGCCTGGGAATTCGCCAAACTCCTGAACCAGGAAGCCAGGGAGCTGGAAGCCGCTGGCGTTGACATCATCCAGTTCGACGAACCGGCATTCAATGTCTTCTTCGACGAGGTGAACGATTGGGGCGTCGCCGCGCTCGAGCGCGCCATCGAAGGTCTGAAGTGCGAGACGGCGGTGCACATCTGCTATGGCTACGGCATCAAGGCGAATACCGACTGGAAGAAGACGCTTGGCTCGGAATGGCGCCAGTACGAGGAGTCGTTCCCCAAACTCCAGCGCTCGAACATCGACATCATCTCGCTGGAGTGCCACAACTCGAAAGTCCCCATCGACCTCGTCGAGCTGGTGCGGGGCAAAAAGGTGATGGTGGGCGCGATCGACGTTGCCTCACAGACTGTCGAGACGCCCGAAGAGGTCGCCAGCACGCTGCGCAAGGCGCTGCAGTTCGTCGACCCCGATAAGCTCTACCCCTCGACCAACTGTGGCATGGCGCCGTTGCCGCGTGACGTGGCCCGGGACAAGCTCCATGCGCTCAGCGCAGGCGCGGCCATCGTCCGTGGCGAGCTGTCGAGCTGACGCCGCGGCTCGATATTCCGCAGTGCAGCTTGCCGAGGGGCGCCGCCCCGGCCACACTGGTGGAATCACAGGTGTCCTGCCGCTGCCTCAGTGCGCAGGGTGAAACGGGAAGCCGGTCCGGGTGCCACCACCCCAATCCGGCGCTGCCCCCGCAACGGTAGGCGAGAACACCCGGCGACACGCCACTGCGCAGATGCGCGGGAAGGCGCCGGGGTGGGGCCTTGGCCCCGCTCGCAAGCCCGGAGACCGGCCTGTGTCGGCGCGTATGCGCTGTTCCCGGGTGTTGCGGAGGGCAACCAGGCGAGCTGATCCAGGCCGCGGTTGCCCGTCGCCCTGTGTCGTCTTGTCTCCTCCGCCCGCTCATTTCGCGGGTGTGCGATTCGGAGACACGACCATGAACAAGTTCGACCAGGCAAACCCCACCGTCGCGACGGTAAAGCTCCTCATCGATGGCGCCTTCGTGGAATCCACCACGAACGACTGGCGCCCGGTGGTCAATCCGGCCACGCAGGCCGTGCTGGCCCGCGTGCCCTTCGCCACCCACGCCGAGGTGGACGCCGCCGTGGCGGCCGCCGCCGAGGCGTTCAAGACCTGGCGCAAGACGCCGATCGGCACGCGTGCCCGCATCTTCCTGAAGTACCAGCAGCTTATCCGCGAGCACATGGGCGAGCTGGCCGCGTTGCTGACGGCGGAACAGGGCAAGACGCTGCCGGATGCCGAGGGCGATGTGTTCCGTGGCCTGGAAGTGGTGGAACACGCCGCGGCCATCGGCAACCTGCAGCTCGGCGAACTGGCCAACAACGTCGCCAACGGCGTCGATACGTACACGCTGCTGCAGCCGCTCGGCGTCTGTGCCGGCATCACGCCATTCAACTTCCCGGCCATGATTCCGCTCTGGATGTTCCCGATGGCCATCGCCACGGGCAACACCTTCGTGCTGAAGCCCTCCGAGCAGGATCCCATGGTCACCATGCGGCTCGTGGAACTCGCGCTGGAGGCCGGTATCCCCAAGGGCGTTCTGAACGTGGTGCACGGTGGCGAGGACGTGGTGAACGCGTTGTGCGACCACCCCACCATCAAGGCCATCTCGTTCGTGGGTTCCACGCGCGTGGGCACGCACGTCTACCAGCGTGCCACGCTGGCGGGCAAGCGCGCCCAGTGCATGATGGGCGCGAAGAACCACGCGGTGGTGCTGCCTGATGCGAACAAGGAGCAGACGCTCAACGCGCTGGCGGGTGCGGCGTTTGGCGCGGCCGGGCAGCGTTGCATGGCTGCCTCCACTGCCGTGCTGGTGGGCGAGGCGAGCCGCTGGATTCCCGATCTCGTGGCCAAGGCGCGCACGCTCAAGGTCAACGCTGGCACGGAAGCGGGCACGGATGTGGGGCCGCTGATTTCCTGCGCCGCCCGCGATCGCGTGGAAGCGCTGATCGCCGCCGGCGTGGAACAGGGTGCGACCCTGGAACTCGATGGCCGCAAGCCGTCCGTCCCGGGCTTCGATGACGGCAACTTCGTGGGCCCCACGATCTTCTCGGGCGTGCAGCCCGGCATGCGCATCTACGACGAGGAGATCTTCGGCCCCGTGCTGGTGATCCTGGCCGCGGACTCGCTGGATGACGCCATCGCGCTGGTCAATGCGAACCCGAACGGCAACGGTACGGCCGTGTTCACCCAGAGCGGTGCCGCCGCGCGGCGCTTCCAGGAGGACATCGACGTGGGCCAGGTCGGCATCAACGTGCCTATCCCGGTGCCCGTCCCGCTGTTCTCGTTCACGGGCTCGCGTGCTTCCAAGCTGGGCGACCTGGGCCCGTACGGCAAGCAGGTCATCCAGTTCTACACGCAGACGAAGACGGTGACGCAGCGGTGGTTCGATGATGAGACGCTCAGCGCCGGCGTCAACACCACGATCCACCTGCGCTGATGGCCGCCGCCATGGATATGCATGCCACGCCGGGCGCGGTGGGGCTCAGTGACGAGCAGGCGGCGTACCGGGAGGCGGCGCGCGAGTTCGCGCTCGCCGAACTCGGCCCGCACGCCGCGCACTGGGACGCCGAAAGCGAGTTCCCCCGCACCGCCATCGGCAAAGCCGGGGAACTGGGCTTCTGCGGGCTCTACGTGCCCGAGCAAGCGGGCGGCTCGGGGCTCACGCGCCTGGACGCCGCCATCGTGTTCGAAGAACTGGCGGCGGTGGATCCGTCAACGGCCGCATTCATCAGTATCCACAACATGGCCACGTGGATGCTGGCAGCGCATGCCTCGCCAGCGTTGCGCGACGCGTGGTCACCGGCGCTCGCTAGCGGTGCCCGGCTCGCATCGTATTGCCTGACCGAGCCGGGCGCGGGCTCCGATGCCGGTTCCCTGCGTACACGGGCGGAACGCGACGGCGACCACTACGTGCTCCACGGCAGCAAGGCTTTCATCTCCGGCGCCGGTGCTACCGACATGCTGGTGGTGATGGCACGCACCGGTGGCGATGGGCCCAAGGGCATCACGGCCTTTGCCGTGCCGGCGGATGCCGAAGGCATCAGCTACGGACGCAACGAAGAGAAGATGGGATGGCACAGCCAGCCCACGCGTGGCGTCACGTTCGATGGCGTGCGCATCCCTGCCGACCACCGGCTCGGTGCCGAAGGCGAGGGCTTCCGTATCGCCATGAAAGGCCTCGACGGTGGCCGCCTGAACATCGCCGCCTGCTCGCTCGGCGCAGCGCAAGGTGCGCTTGATGCCGCACGCCGCTACATGGGCGAGCGCCGCCAGTTCGGCAAGAAGCTGGCGGAATTCCAGGCGCTGCAGTTCAAGCTCGCCGACATGGCGACGGACCTGGTCGCCGCGCGGCAGATGGTGCACACCGCAGCCCGCAAGCTCGACGCCCGCAGCCACGATGCCACCGTGTGGTGCGCGATGGCCAAGCGCTTTGCGACCGACGCCGGGTTTGCCATCTGCAACGACGCCCTGCAAATCCACGGCGGCTACGGCTACATCCGTGAGTACCCCGTGGAACGGCTGCTGCGCGATTGCCGCGTGCACCAGATCCTGGAAGGCACGAACGAAATCATGCGCGTCATCGTGGCGCGCCACCTGCTCAACACCGACGAGGAATTGCGATGAGTCACGCGGAGACGGCCTACCCGGGCCTGCATGTCGCCTACGAAGGGCACACGGCAGTCATCACGCTCACCAACCCGCCCGCGCACACCTGGACGCGCGAGAGCCTCGCCGGCCTGCGTGACCTGGTCCGCGCGCTGGATGCCGATCGCTCCGTCTACGCGTTGGTGATCACGGGCGACGGCGAGAAGTTCTTCTCGGCCGGCGCGGACCTGAAGCAGTTCGCCGATGGCGACAAGGCCGTGGCCCGTGAAGCCGCACGGCGGTTCGGCGAAGCCTTCGAGACGCTGTCGGCATTTCGGGGCGTAAGCATCGCCGCCATCAACGGCTACGCCATGGGCGGGGGGCTCGAATGCGCTTTGGCGTGCGACCTGCGCATCGCCGAGGCCCACGCGCAGATGGCCCTGCCGGAGGCAAGCGTGGGCCTGCTGCCCTGTGCTGGCGGTACGCAGAACCTGGCTCGCCTCGTTGGTGAAGGCTGGGCCAAGCGGATGATCCTGCTTGGGGAACGCGTTGACGCGACCACGGCCGAGCGCATCGGCCTCGTGGAAGCGGTGGCGCCAAAGGGCGAGGGCAAGGCGCTCGCGCTGGCCTGGGCGGAGAAGGCGACGAAGCAGAGCCCGGTGAGCCTTGCCGCCTGCAAACGCCTCGTGCAGGCCACGCGTTCCCAGCCGTTGTCGACGGCGCTGGTGGCCGAGCGCGAGGCCTTCGTCGACCTGTTCGACACGGCCGACCAGCGCGAGGGCGTGCAGGCCTTCCTCGACAAGCGCGCGCCCGTATGGACGAACGCATGAACGAGGAAAGCCCCGTACTTTTCGAAGAGCGGCCCGCGGGCGCGTTCCGCCTCGGCATCGCCACGCTCAATGCGCCGCGCACGCTTAACGGCTTGTCGCTCGACATGGCGCGCTTGCTCGACGAGCGCCTGGCGGCGTGGGCCGATGACGACGCCATCGCCGTCGTGGTGCTGCAAGGTGCCGGGGAAAAGGCCTTCTGCGCGGGCGGTGACCTGCACGGGCTCTATCGATCCATGCAGGCGTATCGCGAGGCCGGGCATACCGATATCCGCGAGAACCGCTACGCCAGCGAATTTTTCGCCGTTGAGTATCGCCTGGACTACCGCATCCACACCTACCCCAAGCCCATCGTGTGCTGGGGCCATGGCATCGTGATGGGCGGCGGGATGGGCCTGATGGCCGGCGCGGGGCACCGCGTGGTCACCGAGCGCTCGCGGCTTGCGTTTCCCGAGATCAGCATCGGGCTGTTCCCGGACGTCGGCGGCAGCTGGTTGCTGCATCGCGTGCCCCTGCGCACCGGCCTGTTCCTCGCCCTCACCGGCGCGACCCTCAACGCCGGCGACGCCATTTACGCGAACCTGGCCGATATCCATATCACCAGCGACCGGCACGATGCCGTGCTGGACGGGTTGGCCGCCGGGCCTTGGAGCAGCGACCCCGGTGCGAACGCGCGCACGGTGGACGCCCTCCTGGCCAGTTTCGCGTCGCCCGCTGCGCCGGGCCCGCTGCAGGCCCACCAGGCGAGCATCGCCGCCATCGTGGCGAGCGGAAGCCTGGACGATATGACCCGCGGCATCCTCGGCATGGAAGGCGATGACCCGTGGTTGGCCACGGCCAGGGATGCCCTCGCGGCGGGGGCCCCCGGCTCGGCGCGCCTGGCCTATGAGCTACAGCATCGCGCGGGCGGGATGTCGTTAGCCGATGTGTTCCGCCTCGAGTACGTCGTCGCGCTGCATTGCGCAGCCCATGGCGATTTCATGGAAGGCATTCGCGCCTTGCTTATCGACAAGGACCGCCAGCCGCATTGGCACCCGGCGACCGTGGCTGACGCATCGAGCGCGTGGGCCGATGACTTTCTCAAAGCGACGTGGGACGCGGCGCATCATCCGCTCGCCTCCCTTGGCGCTCCAACCGTTCCAGGAGCAACACCCCAATGACACAGATCGCCTTTATCGGGTTGGGCAACATGGGTGGGCCGATGGCCGCCAATCTCCTCAAGGCGGGCCACGCGGTGCGCGTGTTCGATCTGCTGCCCGACGCCGTGGCCACGGCGGTGGGCCACGGCGCGCAGGCCGCGACGAGTGCGCCTGACGCTTTGGCAGGCGCCGAGGTGGTCATCTCGATGCTGCCCGCCAGCCGGCACGTGGAGGGCCTGTACCTGGGGGCAGACGGCATCCTTGCCCGTATCCCGGAGGGTGCGCTAGTCATCGACTGCAGCACGATCGCACCTGCCGTCGCGAAGAAGGTCAGCGAAGCCGCGGCCGCGCGTGGCCTGGCCATGCTGGATGCGCCGGTTTCGGGCGGCACGGCCGGTGCCGCCGCCGGTACGCTGACCTTCATCGTCGGTGGCGCGAGCGAAGCGCTGGAGCGCGCGCGCCCCGTGCTGGGCGCCATGGGCAAGAACATCTTCCACGTAGGCGGCAGCGGCGCCGGCCAGGTGGCCAAGCTCTGCAACAACATGGCGCTGGGCGTCATCATGGCGGTGACTGGGGAAGCGTTGGCCCTGGGTGCGGCCCATGGTTTGGACCCCGCCGTGCTGTCACAGATGATGGCCGTGAGCACCGGCCGCAGCTGGGCCACCGAGGTCTGCAACCCATGGCCCGGCGTACTGGAGAACGCGCCCGCATCACGCGGCTACACCGGTGGCTTCGGCACCGACCTCATGCTCAAGGATCTTGGCCTTGCCGCCGAGGCTGCGATGGGGGTGGGCGCGGCGATCCCGTTGGGCGAGCTGGCCCGCAACCTGTATGCGCTCAACAGCAAGGCGGGCCGCGGCGGGCTGGATTTCTCCAGCATCGTGAAGCTGGCGGCGCCGGACGCATGAGTACGCATCGAGAAAAGCTCGTGCTGCCCGGCGGCGCGGACAAGCTGCTGCTGCACTCGTGCTGCGCGCCATGCTCGGGTGAACTGATGGAAGCGTTCGTCGAGTCCGGCATCGATTACACCGTGTTCTTCTACAACCCCAACATCCATCCGCAGAAGGAATACCTCCTGCGCAAGGATGAGAACATCCGTTTTGCCGAGAAGCACGGCGTGCCGTTCATCGATGCCGATTACGACACGGATAACTGGTTCGCCCGGGCGAAGGGCATGGAAAACGAACCGGAGCGCGGCATCCGCTGCACCATGTGCTTCGACATGCGCTTCGAGCGCACCGCGCTCTATGCGCACGAGCATGGCTTCCGGGTCATGACCAGCTCGCTGGGCATTTCCCGCTGGAAAAACATGGGGCAGATCAACGATTCGGGCCACCGCGCCGTGGCGCCTTATGACGATGTGGCCTACTGGGACTACAACTGGCGCAAGGGCGGCGGAAGTTCACGGATGATCGAGATCAGCAAGCGTGAACGCTTCTACCAGCAAGAATACTGTGGCTGCGTGTACTCGCTGCGGGACACCAATCGCCACCGCAAGGCCCAGGGGCGCGACCGTATCCAGTTGGGGGTTCAGTTCTACGGCGATGATGCCGAGGGGAAGGCGGGCGCATGACCAAGCCGGTCTTCCTCGTTACCGTCGTCGCCCCCGCTGCCATCGCCTTGCCGACGGCCACGGCCCTGCTTGAGCCGCCGACGGCATCCGGCGAACGCGTGTTCGTCGAGCGGATCCGTGCCAGCAACCGGCGGGAAGCTTTGGTGCTCACGCGACGCCTCTATCCCCAATGCCAGGTCTACGAAAAGGTGGTGCGCGCACCATGCTAGAGCGCGGACATCTCACCATCCTGCGCGCCGTTGAGCAGCAAGGCTCGCTGACCAAAGCCGCCGAGTTCCTGTGCCTGACCCAGTCGGCACTGAGCCACACCATGCGCAAGCTCGAGCGGGAACTGGGCGTGGAATTGTGGCTACGCCAGGGGCGTTCCATGCGCCTGACCCAGGCGGGCGAATACCTTCTCGCGGCCGCCAACCGGCTCATCCCTCAGTTCGAGCTGGCCGAGGCCAGGCTGCGTCAGTTTGCGCAGGGTGAACGCGGTACTTTGCGGATTGGCATGGAATGCCATCCTTGCTACCAATGGCTGCTGAAGATCGTCTCGCCGTACTTGAAAGCGTGGCCCGAGGTCGATGTCGATGTGAAGCAGAAGTTTCAGTTCGGCGGGATCGGCGCACTGTTCGGGCATGAGATCGACCTCCTTGTCACGCCCGATCCGCTGTACAAGGCGGGGCTTCACTACGAGCCTGTGTTCGATTACGAGCAGGTGCTCGTCGTCAGTCAATCGCACGCCCTGGCGGGGCACGCATGGTTGAAACCTGAGGACTTATCCAACGAGGTGCTCATCACCTATCCGGTGACGCTCGACCGGTTGGATATCTACAGCCAGTTTCTGCAGCCGGCAGGTATCAGCCCCAGGAAGCAAAAGGCGATCGAGACGACCGACATCATGATGCAGATGGTGGCGAGCGGCCGTGGCGTTGCCGCGCTTCCGCGCTGGCTCGCCGAGGAATACGCGGCAAAGATGCCCTTGGTGGCACTCCGGCTTGGCGAAGCGGGCATCGCCAAACAAATCCACCTTGGGGTGCGAGAGGTGGATGTGCGCGTCGACTATGTGGCCGCCTTTTTCGCGTTGGCCCGGGCAAGTGGGCACGCCGCGGGCTAAACGCGCAGATCGTCCGCTCCTGCATCAGCCGGCGGCCGCGAGCGCAGCAGGACCGGCTCAATCGCGAGCAACAGCGCCTGTCGGGCGTGCTTGCGCCACTTCCTGCAACCGCATGCATGCCGCGATAGCACACCCCGTGGCTGAGGACGACGGCGTGTTCGCACCCTAGCTTGAAGCACCGGAGCTCACGGCACGCGACATCGGCGCATGGCTGAAGGATCTCACCATGCAGGAACGCTTCAAGGAGGCCGCAGGCGACCACAGGGGAGGAAGGATGTGCCGCAGTGTGGGAAGGCTGGGCATCAGGGGGAGGCGCATGAGGTGGCGGTGGGGGAGGCGGTTCGGGTGTTCAAAGGTGCGTTTGACGGGCCGTGATAGCGGCGGGTGCTGAACCCGGAGCAGGGCCCGCACGGTGCCCGACGGCAGTCACGGTGGTCGCCTCTCAGCTGCCTGGATCACTTTGTGGTCGAGCTCAGTGCGTGCGTCACCGGGTTTCAATTGCTTTGATCTACTTTTATCTGGGATCAGCAAACTTGATTTCGAGAAGGCACCGTCTTTTGTCGATCTCCCACAGCCCCTTAAGCCTCTTGCTGATCTCCACGCTCCGCTTGCCCTTGCAGTTTGCCATTTGAAGGGCTACATCCCTCGCTGCGATTGCGCAAACTTGGTAGGGGCTCTCTCGTTCGAGTTCTTCGCTCGCTTCTTCAAAACTTTCAGCTATACGCTGGGCTGACTCGGCGTAGCTTCCAGTACTCAACTCGCCGGGCGCGCCACAGTCTCTGTTTCTCTTTTCCCATATGCGTTCCAATGACTCGAGGTAATCTCCCATTACCGAGACGCTCGCCAGGTGGGCAGCATCGTTGATGATGTCCTCAGAAGTTTCTAATCGTATGGCTCCTGTCGACACTAACAATATCGATAATGCGACGAAGGCGGCCACTTTCATCCAGTATTTTAAAGGCTTCTCTGCATTTCGGATGATTGAATGGTAACTAGTTTTCATGCAGAGGTAATGGCTCGTGATTCAATGAGCGCGAGATGCTTTCACATCGACCAGCCTGCGTAAGTCAGCGTTCGCCTACACTCGTGTCGTCCATATGCTCGTGGTTAACAGTGGTAGAAGTGATTCCTTAGATCACCGCACACGACGCCGGCGCTTGGTTTGGTTGGGTGGGCTCGCATCTGACGGGCTTCAGTTGCTTAGCTCACGGGACGCGCCTCCAAACCTTGGAGTCCTCGTGCCAATGAATCACTCCGCCTGCGTTCAGCAGCTCCAAGGGCGGCCGAACAGGGGTGAGCTCGGGTGGGATCGGCTCCCCGACCGCTAGCGAAGGAGCCAGGTGCGCGCCGTCTTTTTGCCACAGTGGCGTACTACTGAAGTCAGGCACGAGCGCCCATTGGTCTTTCGACTCGTCCCAGTGGACCGCAGTCTGCAAATGTGGCCCGTGCGCCGGCGGAGCCTGAACAGTCAGGTGGCGCGGAATGCTATCTCCGAGCTTCAGCCGGTTTTCCTCCACTCGGCCCGACGCCTTCGAATATAGCCGTGCGGTACGGAAGTCCTGGGCCGTACGCCATTTGTTGGCTTCAATGTCGAACTGCTGCGCACTATGGACCCTCGCTTCGAGATCGGGCACGGCTAGCGTCGAGAATCGGGGGAGAACGAATCGTTGATCGTCACCGAGCCGATACACGCGAACCTCAGAAAGATATTCGCGGGTGATCTCGCTGTAAGAGTAACCGATGACGAATTCCAAGCCTTCCTCTGACCTGAAGATGTCCATATAGCTCCTTGATAAGACCGCTCGAGGGTCAATATGCAATGCAGTAAATAATGCAGAGCCCGGCCGCGAGATTTGAGGCGGCGCCCGATGCATCCACCTGAAGTTCATGCGAGTGCGCCCCGGCGCTCGCACTGCTGGCAGCATGCGAATGCCCACCGGCGGCCGCTACATCGATGGCGTGCCCGTGAGTCCCCCCGCCGGCGATTCCAATGTTGTGCCCATGCGTACCGTTACCGTCGATGTAAAGGCCGTGCGCATGGTGGCCCGATACGGACGTATTCTGGGAGGACATGGCAGGCGTGCTGCCCTTGCCAGCTCCGTCGACGGGGCCTCCGATGTGTGCTGTATAGGAGTGTGCATGCGAGCCATCCGCGCCGGTTGAGCCGCCGTGACCGTGCCAGCCTTGTTGATCGGTCCACACACTGTGATCATGGTGACCACCCGCACCAGCTGCCGCTCCGTGGCTGTGTACGCCGCCGTCGGCAATGCTAATTCCATGGGAGTGATCAGGGGCGCTGGCGATGCTAGCGGCATGGGTATGAGAAAGAACATCGCCTACCGTGACCTCTCCGATCGCATCCACTTGCGCCGCCTGAACCAGTGTGTGGCCAGGTCCGACTAGCGGGATCGAGAAAGTTGTAGTTCCATCACCCTCGCCATAGCGTTCACCGATGGCGTCGAAAAGGGCAGGATAGGCATGTCTAGATACCAGCGAACCGTCACAACGCAGGGTATTCGCCGGCACTCTTTCTCCGGCAAAGGCAATGATCTGGCCAGGTATATACGGGCTGGTTCGAGATAGGGCCTTGATCGCAGCGAGAAGCTGGTGCGTATCTTTCTTTTCCAGCTCGATGTTCGCGCCGGTTATCGCATTCATGAGCTCGGCTTGAACGCGATTCATCCAGTCGGCATCAACGACAGTGGGTGGCTCGCCTCTCTCGCTGTCTCCATGAGTAAACCATCCCGGAGTGCCTTGCTCGGTGATCTCGGGGCGCTTCGCGACGGCGGTACGTGTGTCAATGGGATACATGGTTGACTCAGATGAACTGACAATAGGTGTGCGCCGCCTTCAGATCCTTGAAGGTGGCCTCGAGTGCTTCATCGGAAGCCAAGGTGGATCCGATCGGGCGTTCGTCTATGTGGACCTGCCAAACAAAGCGAATCTCTTCTCGGTACAGGGCGTCGCCGCACCGACAACGGCCGACTTCGAAAGGAGCGGGCTCCAAAATCGTTATTGCGTAGCCGGCGGCACGGGCGAGCCGCTTGAAGTAGTCTTTCGACAACCCTCCGACCTCCGCTTGTTTGCTGCTAATCGCTTGGGAACGTTGTTGCAAAGAGGAGCCTGGCGACGGTGTGATCGCGTAGAGACGCTCCCATTCTTCCAGGTCATGAACGGCGGTCTTCGGATGAAGAGCGCCGTGGAGGCGCCCTAAGACGGCGCTAAGCTCCGCGAATAGCTCTGCCTCAGCAAGTATGTGTCGCGAAATGTTTGGTCCGTTAGCCGAGTACGCCCCGAGCGGAAGAAGGCTCTTGAGAACATCGTTAATGATCATTCCATCGGCTCCAGAACAAATCGCCCTAGCCGAATCCACTCCAGCGAGGCTTCTCCCTGGCCCGAGCCCGGCTTCACGTTTGTCGCTGGCGATACGAGGTGACGATCGTTGACCCCAGGTAGATTCGTAAGAACGCCTTCGATTAGGCTTCGTCGCAGAGGCTCCCCGGGCGCGATCCGATCAATCAGCGCCGCAACCAGCGGGTGGCCGCTCGTAACCAAGCCTTCCAGCGTGTAGCCGTCTGCGATATCAACCTTCGCTACGACATCGACAAGCAGTTCCTTGGGAGAAAATACCTGTCCGGCACGGCCCCCCGCAGGACGGTTTCTATCGATGGCAAATTGAACTGCTTGTACGAGTTCGGGAGTGGGAAGCCCATCCTCCGCCACGATGGCCACGTCAACAGTGCCCAGACCACTCCTTAGCGGGTACACCCATGCGTCGGCGACCCCAGGCACGTCCTTCGCCCAGCGCCGATAGTCGTACTGGTTTCCACCAGCTGGGGGCCTGCGGATGACATCCAAATATCGATTCAGAAGTGCCAGTGAGGATTCCTCATCGCTGCCACCCGCTAGTGCTTCGACGAGAAGCGCATCGGAATCGAGACCTGCGGGTGGCGAGATCACAGTCGCCGGCCCAGCCAGGCCGTTGGTTGAGGACCCTGCGTCTACCGCGACGACCCTGACCTTCGTGGTTCCATCAGGCCCCACGACCGCGTCGGCCATCGTCGTGAAGGTCGTGCCAGCAGGGTGACGAATTGCTGCGCCTTCTGGAAGGCGGGCGGCAGGCCGTCCGGTAACCCGACACGTACCAATCGAAGCGATAGCAGGTTTTCTCGTTAGACCGCGGTCACGGGCGTGACGCTCGAGCTCATCCGCGTCAGCGTCGGTTGCCCAAATCTGTCGATAAAGCCACTGGATCTCTGCATACAGACCTTCGGCCACCGCCGCCACGCTGGCGGCCCGTACGGCGTTGTCGGAGTCAGTACTGGTATCGTTCTCTTCGTTGCGTAAGTCGCGGAGGTATCGCGCTCGCAAAGACTCGAAGGTAGGCGTCTGTATAGGCATGCTTAGGCAACAATAACGTCGTGGTTAAAGTTATGGGTTGCGCCACTCGGTTCAGTGACGATGATTCGTAATGCCAGTCGGTTCTTTCGTGAAAACGAGCCGTCCACCTCGATTAACTGAGCTCGGCCATCCGCCAAGAGCGGCGCTAAAGCATCATTCGCGTAGTGAATAGCCAGCTTAAGCGTCCGTGGTGTTGCCTTGGCGCGCCGTAGAAGATGCATGTGGCTGCCAAGGTCCTTGTCGCCAAACCAGCTACCTCGCGGCACCTGAAGTCGAAGATAGACCGCGTTGCGCAGGTCAGTGATTCGCCTGCCTGTAAGGTCTCCGGTCACCGGGTCGATTTCGTGGTCCATTACTGTTGCGCTCCCGGCGGTTCGGACTTCCCTGCATTCGGCACGATGTGATCGTGCCCGTTGTAGATCTCTCGGTCGGCGGCCATGCTTCGGGCCTTGTCGGCGATATCACCGGTGCATCTGAGCTCAGGCGTGTCGAACAAGACCTCCTTCGAGGCCGTCACCCGCAACGTCTCCGTGACCAGTTCAACCACGCGTCCCTGCTTGAAATGCAGGAAGTCGCCCTCGGTGGTGTGCAAGGCGACCTCGCCCGGCTTGAGCTCAATACGGTGCTCGCCGTGGATCGACGCGACGATGACCCCGTGTGTCGAGCTGCCGCCCAGCGGCAGGATGACGACCTCCGCCCCTTCAGGCGGCGCCGAGGCCATGCCGTATTGCTGGATGAGTTCGCATGCGAGCGTCTCGCCCGAAACGCCCGTCGCCTGTGCGGGTGGGATGGCCCGCGTCGCGTCCAGCCGGGTGAGTACCGCGCGGAATGCCTGGCGTGCGCTATGCGCCCCGCGGCGGCCGGCGCTGAAAAATTGGCGTGTGAATGTCATGTGCGTCCTTCACGATTGCGTCCCCGCTGGCGTCCCGGCCAGCCAGGTGTTGTCCATGCAGAGCCGTAGCTCAGTCTGCTTTCCGCGGGTGCGGCTCAAGCTGAGCCTCCGCCCCCGGATGAAGAAAGTGCCGCTGATGCCATGCGGCTCGCTGGTTAGATCAATGCGCCGGCCAGCTGCCCAGACCGAACCATCCGGCGCACGCCAGCCACGCACCACCGCGACGCCCTCGAACGACCCAAAGGTGGAGTCAGTAAGAATGGCTTCAGCGCGCTTATCCGCTTGCCGTTGGCTCTCGCACGTGGGGTCCACGATGACGTAGGGGCGGTAAATACCCCGTTCCATAGCCTGCCGGTCGACGGCGTGGCCACGTAGCGAGACGCGGTTGGCTTGCCACGCATCAGGGTCGAAGGCAGCGTGCTGGCCGAGTACGGTGACATCGGTGTATCGCATCGCCGCAGTTCGTCGGATACGAAGCTGCAGGAGATTATTCTGGGCACCGTCGTATCTCAGGATGAGATGGCCGACGGGCGCGCGCTGGTAGTCGGGGCGGGATATCACCAGGGTGCCATCGGGCTCTACCCACGGCCAGAGGCCGGCCGCGTCGGCCGCCTCTCGCACCACATCCCAGGCCGACCGCCCGGGCTCGCCCTGGATGCGCTGGCGAAGGGCGTGCTCGGCAATCCGTGTCGTCCGTATCCCGAAAGGGCGCGTGACGCGATCGATCAGTTCAGAGAGGGTGCCTTGTGTCGCGTGGTACAGCGGTGCTGCGCAATCAGTCAATGGCCCCGCAAGGTCCCGCCCATTGATCAGGATGGCATGGCGATCCTTGCTCACACTTTCATCGATATCGTCGATATGCCCCGTCAGGACGAGATCATCACCGAGGTGCAAGGTACACGGCGAGCCTGGTTCGATCTCGGGCGGAAACGGAGACGACCGGGTGGCGTATAGAGCGAGGTCAAACGCATCGGCCGGAATCATGATGTCGCTGCTGACACTCCACTCCATCCAGTGCGAGTTGACGCACCCGCCGACACTCAGGCGGATCGACTCATCGTGCGTAGGCATGGAGCACCGTCCCGGCAGGTATGGCGTATGGGCGCCGGAGGGTAGGGTTGAGTCGCTGCAGTTCGACCGCGCGCTCGTGCTCGCCATACCACAGGTGCGCAAGGGCACGCAGGCACGTCGTCGCGCCGACGGTCCGCCGCGTGAGCGGGGGGCGGGTCAGGACGATCTGGCGCCCGGCCTCCAGGATGAGTGCGGCCGTGTTCTTCATCGGGTCGACGGCACGAGCCAGTTCGTGGTCGGGTCGAACCAGGCGGCGCAGGGCAATCCCACCCTGGAGCATCGCGCGCGCATGCATCACGAGGCGGTCGATATCCGACGGCAGGAGCGTGGGCTCGGCACGTTGCTGGTCGAGCGCCATGGCGGTCGCCGCCGCGATGGCCAGGGCCTGGCTTGTGTGCACGACCATGAGCAGCCCCGCCGCGTGCAGGGCCGCTGCGTCGGAGTGCAGGCCCGGCATCACCAGCCTGCTCGCCTCGGGTACCTGCCCGTCGCGAGCCGCGGTGAGGAGTTCCGACCACACCCGTACCACTGGGCCCGGGAGGGTGTCACGGCCGGGTACGCCAGGCATGATGGTGTCAACCGCTCCCCGGGACGTCATAGGCCCGCGCGTCGGCGGAAGAGTCAATGCCATCCGCTTATGCAGGTCGACCACTTCCGCCGCAACCCTGTTGGGCAGGGCCATGACGTCGAAGGCCGGCATCGGCGCCCCCGCAATGGACTCGAGGTCGGCGAGCACGGCCCGCGACTGAGCGCGCATCTGCGCCAACCTGAGCCCGATGCCCGGCCGGCCGAGAAGCTCGTGCACGAGGCCTTCCCAGCCACCCATCAGCCTGCCTCGGGACTCACCGATCAGGCTATGGCTGCGACCCAGGAGGTCGCGCACATGCCGGCGCCAGTCGCCATCAGGCCGGCCGAGCGTCGCCGCGGCGCTATCGATGCCCTCGAATGAGCGGATGAAGAAGGGCTGGTCCAACGCATGTTCCACGAAGACTGCGGACACTTCCGCGTAGTCCGGCGTCTCTGCAGCATGTTCGACGGTGTACCGGCTGACGAGTACCCGAAGGGGGCCATACACCGGGTGGATCAGTTCGCCCGGCCCACCTTGGTCGAGCGCTGCGATAAGCGCTTGCAGGCGTTGCTCATAATCATCGCCCAGCACAGCGATCCGCAGCGAAACAACGCGGGCCTCGCGCCCCATGTCCTCGCCTTCCTCACCATCCCGGTAAGGGATGGCATTGTTGGTCACCATGCGCGCGGCATTCATTTGATCCGCGGCGATATCAATGGGTACGCCACGGAACGACGCATCCAGCAATGTCTCACTCCAGCTCATCAGTTACGTCTCTCTTCTCGCCTGGCGGCGTCTGCGAGCTCCGCGTGGAGCCAAGGGATGTCGGCGTTGACGGTGACTTGCAGCGGGTGTGCGACGAAGGCGGCAAGGCTCGAAAGAATGGCGTCAAGCTTTGTCACGACCGCATCCAGTGGCACAGGATCGGCCAGTGGCGCAGGGGAGGGCGCCTCCGATAGGGAGGTAAGGGTGGGCAACGCGGCCAAACGCGATGCGTCCTTGCCAGTGACAGCCGCACCGGGCACCTCTTGCTTATGGCCAAGCCACGAGAAGTCGAGGCTCTCGACAACATCGCCATTCTCATCAACCGGCATGGGTAAAAGGCTGAAGCGGCCGCGAGAGAAGAGCATCACCACTTGCATAAGCAGAGATCCCAAGTCCAGGCCCCGGCCACGGCCTTTAGGTCCGCGTTTAAGTCCACCTCCCGGGATCATAACTACACCAGGCGAGCGGCTTTCACCGGACCGTGCGGACTGAGGCCAGTTGGTGACAAAGACGGGTGTGATCCCGAGAGATGATTCCAGTGCCTTGCCCAACGTGACGTTCGCGACAATGCCACTGACTCCGAGAAGAGACCCGACGGCGTTCCCGCCAGCGTTGCCCTTGAGGGACGCCATGCCGCCAAGCGCAGCCCCGGCGAGACCAACGCCAAGCGAGGTCTCTCCAGATGGATTCATCTCGAGAAGTTCCTTGCCAGCAGTAGCTAACAGCTTATTGATCGGCACTGAGGCCCGGTCAACGAGCTCACTTACCGTGTTGCTAACGCGACCGGCAACCGCGCTGGACGATTCTTGATTTTGGGCGAGATAGCTGCTGGCAAGCGCGGACGACGTGCGAACCTTCGCCTCCGTTGCCGAAAGCTCTTCAACGCGGTTCTTCTTCATCGCGAACTCGAAGAATGTCCTGCTTTCGGGGCCGATACGCGACGATATGGAAGTGATCGCCTCCTCGCGTTGTTTCCTGGATTCGAGTTTACCGAGGTACGCGGATACCTCATTCAAGAATCGAAGAGGATCTCGTCGGGCACCACTTTTTTCTTGATAAGACACTCCGGTCGATCGCGCAATTTCGACGAGATCGTCTTGACTGTTGAGCAGGCTTGCCGATGAACGAAGCATCGAGTCGCGTACCTGCGGATCCGTGGTGGAGCTGTACGTTACCGCAGCGAGCGATAGCGTGCGGTCGATGCCTAGCCGTTCAATCACCTTGGGACCGAACTTATTGAGCGATACTGCTAGATCATTAACTGATACATCGATAGCGGTCGAGGCGACAACCAACTTCTCCGCGACAAAAGCGATGTCTCCAGGAAGATCCCAGGAAGCGTCCATGACGACCTTGGCAGCCTTCAGGCCATCAATCGACGACGTGACGCTATTTCCCGTAATCGTCGCGATGGAGTCAGCAGCCATCGCACCCCTGATGGCATCCTTGGGACTCCATCCCGCGTCGGAAAGCGCTCTGTAAGATGAGGCGGTCTCGTGGACGTTGTTTCCGCTGCTTCGAGCAATTTCCCACAGATCTTGCCTGGTCGCCGATCTCTCTTCTCTGGACATGTTGTGCGCCATTCCGGCGCGTATCAACTCTCGATCCAGCGACGCACTGGCGTGAAGCTCGCGCGTCGCGATGCGGCCGAGATCCATGGTGGCAATGGTCTTTCCCAGCCCAGCCATGGCGGCGCCAACACGCCCAAACTCCGATACAGCGGCATCGCCAAACTCGGAAAACCGCCTCTTTGCGGAGCGAAGAGAATCCATAAGGCGCCTGACATCGGTATTCAAGGCGGCGGTCTGCCGCGACGCATCAAGCTCGTCCTCTACGAGACGCCTTAGCCCGCCCGTGCCTTGCGCTGAAGCGCTTCCCTGCGCATCAATCATGTTCGTTCCTTAATGCATCCGTTTATGCGATGGTCAGTGTTTGAAGTTCGACGTGAGATGTGATGGCGCCTAAGAGAGGCTGACGAAAGCAACTTCCTTATTGGCTAGATGTCATCATTTTCGTCGATTTCCTTCTTGCATAGCTCCGAGTGATGCTTCCATGTGTCATCCATATGCACCATGAAGGTGGCGCTTCGGTTGGCTCCGCAGTTATGCATTTGAAGTGAGACAGCGAGGGCTGCGGCTGCACACCCCCGATAGGGCCTTGTCGAATCCTTGTCATCGCCGATCGCCAGTAGTGAGCGTCGCAATCGAACAGCTTCGTCTCTTAGCGCGCCATAATCCAAGCGATGCTCCGCATAGCAATATTTAGTGCCTTCTTCCCAGATGCGCTTCATGGTCCTCAGTGCATGTTTGGCATCGGTATGATCGTTTAGATGGTAGTGTTTTGAATACTCACTAGTAGGTGGCTCCGCTCGTGCTGAAAACGAGATGATCGTGGATGCGAGAAGGAGGGAGGCCGTTGGACCGATCCTCTTGATTTTCCATCTGGCATCTTGATTGGGCGATATCTTTGAAGAACTCATTCCGTCGCGTGTACCGGTAGAGAGACGTGTTGGATGATTTCACACGCTTCGAGAGATGTAAGGCAGTGTGACCTCGCACGATGTGTTCCGTGCGAACATTGCCAAGGATGAGAGAAGCAGGGTCGTGCCGATCGCATGGCTTGCACTCAACTCGCTAGGCCAAGCCGACGGATTTCAGGTCTACTTCGATGTGGAATCGGAAGCACGGATCTCGGCCAGGCAGCGTTCTTTGTCGGCTTTCCATGCCGTTTGCAGCTTCATGGTTGCCTGCTTGCTGCGCCGGGACCCACAATTAAGCATTTGAACGGCTACGTCCATGGCCGCAACTGCGCAACGCTGGTAAGGTGCTTTTCGTCCCAATTCATCACCCATTGCGGCGATTGAACCAGCTATGTCTGCGGCCCTATAACTAAGGTCTCGATGATTTACCTTGCCCGATGCCTCACAGTATCTGTTCCCGACTTCCCACATGCGCTCCACAGCCTTGAGAAATTCTTCAGTTTGAGCGACGCTAATTATATGGACAGCGTCATGGAGTCCTTCTTCCGAGGCTTTCGCACATGTCTCTGAAGTCATTGTTAGTACTGCAACAAAGGCAACTGACTTCACGCACGACTTCGTTATGTTGGCCGTGCCATAGTTCAACGATAGTTGGTGAAATTTCATTCCGAGCCGATGACTTGTGATTTGAGAGGCGCGAGATGCTTTCACGTTCTTCAGTCTTTGTAAGTCAGCGTGCCCCTACACTCGTGTAGTCCATATGTGCATTGTTCACAGTGGCAAAAGTGATTGCTTTCGATGGCCGGTGTTCTCAGGCGTTTCCCGGTTCGTAAGACAGTCATGTCTGACCCTTGAGCGGGCGACGCCGTACGTCCCGGTTCACATGCAGCGATCGCGACTTGGTCGACGGCCCCGCGGGCTCCATGAGCTTGAGGCGCGCCACAAGCTCCGGATGAGTCATGGATCGGATCTCGTCTAGTCGGTAGCCGTGACGGACGAGGACGTGTTCGACGCGTCGCCAGTCGACGATTCGGCGCTCGCCTGCATCAACTTTTTTTCGAGTCGCCTCTCGGCTGCCTGGATCACCTTGTAGTCGAGGTCGAGGAGCTCGCGACTGAGGTAGTCGGTGGTGATCTGCTCCAGGGGGATGGTTCCGACCCGGACAAGCTGGCGGCGGAGCTGGTCCACGGCGATGAGGGAGTAGGGGCCATCGGGGTAGGCGAGCTGGGCGCCGATCGTGTCGCCCGCGAGCGCGGCGCGGAGCACGAACTCACGATGCCGCATGCCGTTGTGGGGCAGGCCGACGGCCAACTGGCCCGTGATTTCCATATCAAGCTTGGTGGCTTCCATGTTCATTCCTCGTACCGGTCCAGCGCGCCCAGGGTGAGGTCGCGGACCGCTTCGCCATCGACGTCGTACTTGCTGCCCATGGTTTGCAAGAAAACGCCCGTGAACGTCTCTCGTTTGCCGCCACCATCCTGTGGCTCGAGCGAGATCTTCGCATCGACCATGGATACCCAGTTGGGCTCACCGCGCTTGGGGATCGCCACGCTACAACTGATCGTGTAGTCGACGACACCCTTGGCGTGCCCTCGCGAGCGGCCCGTTCGGTTCATGGTCTTGATCGTCTTGCGATTGGTGTTGACGGTCTCCTCGAAGCGTTTCACGTCGTACTCGACGCCGTCGATTTCGAGAACGATAAGGCCTACGTAGGCATCGGACATGGCTGTTCCCTCAGAGATAAAGGTCAATGGTCGCGTCGATGACGTGGAGTCCTTCGACGATATCCGCGGGGATCGTGGCCCGAAGGCGACCGGTTCCGTCGTTGGCGCTCTCGACGATCAGGTGTTCCGCGTGGGCATCAACGTTCTTCAGAATGGCGACCTTGTCGTCGGCGCACTTCCTCAGCACATCGAGGATTTCACTTCGCACCTTGGTAGCCGTCGAGGACGACAGCTTGGCGCGAGGAAAGCGCAGGCGAAGGCGGCTTCGGCATGCCTCGCGAACATAGTAGAGCGAGCGGATCGTGGTGATATCGAGCAGCGAGGTGTCCGACGTATTGGTCGGGGATTTGGTATACGTGGAGATTGCCCTGACGATCTGGACCGTTTCTCCCGGGCCGACCTCAAGCGGCGTGACACCATTCGCAAGCGCGGCCTCTTGTTCCGATCGGCTCATTCGAAAGGCGACGGCGGGAGCAGCCAGGGAGGGGAGTGTTACCGTGTTCATCGGCCGGGAAGGGTCGTCCTCGGCTGCCAACGCCGCCGCGTAGGCCGCCGCCACCGCGATCGCGGCATTGCCGGCACGAGGAAGGCAGGCAAGCGTAATCGCTCCGGAATTGAGTTTCGCGGCAGTCGCCGATGCGGCAGATTGGCTGCTGACGGATGCCGCAACGCCAATCCTGGATCGCTGGTGGGTTGCATCGGTCGCGATGTCGATGTGCTTCCGGAGGTCCGACAGCGAGGCTTCGTCCATCCATGATGAAACCACAATCTCCATGTCGACCCCGAGGAGCACCTCGAGTGCAGCGGCGATCGAGGGCGTTTTCTCAGGCTCAGTGGCGACGCCGATGATATGGATACTGGCCGATCGACTGGTTTGCAACGCATGGCTCACCATCTCCGCGGCGGCCGGACCGAATGCGTCAAGGGCCTCGGCCTCGGAGAAGACCCTCACGAGGTCCAGTGGCTTTGCTGCCGACAGCGACTTGGAGGTGATCGGGGTGATGAAGCAGATCCGCTGGCTGTTTGCCGGGAGACCGCTCAAGGCAAGGGTGGTATTGAAGCCCATGTAGACGCCCGGCTTGCGCGTGTTCTGGGGGATGATTCTGGTATCCAAAATTAAGTCTTCCTTGATGTCTTGCGTTGATGGCGACACGGGTTGTTGCGGTTCCGACCTTTAGATCGGCTTGTTCGACGTCTGCACCTTGTCTCGGGCAGCCTCTCGGCCTTTGCCGCCACCGAGAAGGTAGTGAAGGTCGATTGCACTCACGGGACCATCCTCCTTCGCGGGCCTTGTCCAGGTGATTGTCGTTCGGAAGGACTGCGAGGCGGCGTGTCGCGCGTACCTGCTGTCTGAGACATTCAGCAGTTCGGTGTACTTGGTTGGCACCATGCGAACGAGGCCGTTTTCTTCGTTCGTATACCCTGTCAGCGCGTTCAGGCATGCTTTCAGGAGCTCAGGTGTTCCGGGGTGGGGTAGTGGAGGCATGCTGCTGGGGTGAGGCACGGCAGTGATGGCTCCTAGAACTACTCGCATCGTCGCATCGATGTGCATCCGGTTCATGGTGGCTTGCCGAAAGACGGATCTCTGGCAGTGGAGGAAGGCGGCGTGTCCCGTCCTTAGGAATTCATCGACACCGTCCTTGGTATCGAGCTCGCCTCGGTACGTTCGGATCGTAATGAGCGGCGCAATGTCACGGAGCAGGCCAAGTCGAACCAGCAGTAAGTCTTCTAGCTCCCTGAGCATTGCGTTGCCTCGCTGTCCGTGAAAGTTGATCCGTCGCCGACGTCCTCAGCCCGTGACGACGAATGATGAGTGCGGCCTATCTTTCGGGCGTTTCGTGTCGATGTAAGGTTGATGGACACTTCGTCAGGTCGATTCGATGGCACCTTCGTTCAGGGCGCTATGGTGCTTTCGTTGCCTGCCGATGATGTCGTAGATCGTCTGCATGGAGAGGCGATACTTCTTTGCGAGGGCGATGGGGTTGAGGCCGAGCTCGCTCCAGTCTGAGAAGATGCGCAGGTCACGCGTTGCGCGTCGCACGCTGTCTCCGCGAGGGAGGTATACGACGCGACCGCCGAGGGCCGTGCATACGCTCATGGCGATGTCGCTAGCGAGTCGGGCCGATTGTTCGCCGACGTAGCCGCTATCGCGAAGCACCGCGGTGATGGCGGCGTGCATGTCGCCAACGGTGCCGTGCCAGGCCTTGCTGTTACGGGTGGGTGTGATGGGTGAGATTGTGTCGTCGGCTTCGGGGGTCGTTCCGTGCACCATGCGTATCCTCCGTGGCGTTGTCCTTGGATATCGGCGCTGTCTCAGCGCGTTGCCGATCTTCTCATCCGTGAGCGGATAAGGGAGTAGGGTTTCCCCTACGCTAGCGTCGTCCTTCGCCGGACATGGCCGTAGGGTATTTCCGTTCGTCGGCTTTCATCGATAGTCCAAACCGGGGGCACGAGCCTCTGAGGAAAAAGGGCGCTAGGATGCCCTACCGGACCAAGCACAAGGTCCAAGGAACCAGGCCATGCCGGACAGCAAGCGCCCCTTCCGTGTCTCTGCCGTCGCGGCCGCGTTGGCGATCTTTGCCGCCGCCACGGCTACTCCAGCTTTAGCCGACCCACCCGATTCCAAGCTCGCCTCACCGGATGCCTACGGGGCAGCTGGCAGCGTCGCTTACGGCATCCCCGGCATTGGCGAGCTGAAGGGTGACGCGCCGGTGTACGACCTGGCGACCCGCCGATGGACGGTGGACATGGTGAATCCCGAGGGTCAGCACGTCGTCACCACGATCGACGAGACGACGGGGGACATCTGCGCGCGTTATCCCGGCCGTGATGCGTGCGTTGCGTCAGGTAGCGCCGCGGATCAGCTCGCCTCGGCCGAAAGGCTGCGCCTCGCCCAAGAGGCCGCCCGGCGTAACCCGCCGCCCGATGTCGAAGGCTTGTGGGTCGCCGCCCTCGAATCCATGGAAGCGCACAGCGATATCCGGGGTCCCCAGACCTGGTACGTGAGTGTCCATGACAAAGAAGGCAGGGCCGTCGACCTGCCGATCGCCGTCATGGCGCGGGCCCACATGGCGCGTATCCAGCTCATGCGCATGACGCAGGCGCCGAAGAACCTGCCGCCACCCAGCGCGATGATGACCTATCTGATCTACGGCATCGGCGATGCGTACCGGCGCGAGGACGGGATGTACGCGCTCTCGTTTACGGCGTACTGCGGCGGCGCGTGCGCGATCTATACGTCACTTGTCATGTCGCACGACAAGACCGGCTGGCACTACGTCTCCTACATACCGAGCGCCGTGGAGTAGACCATGTCCGATAGCAAGCGCCCCCGTTCTCTCAGCACCACAGCAATCTGCCTCATCGCCGCACTCGCCACGTCACAAGCCATGGCAAATCCCCCGCCCTGGCTGAAAGCCGAAAGGGTGCCCTCCCAGGTATGGGGCGCGATCGACGCGATGCATGTCGAGGGGCAGTTCAATGCCACGCCGGCCATCTACGACAGCAAGACGCAGCACTGGTCGTTTTCGGTCATTCCGCTGAAAGGCCCCTGGTTCGACGTCACCATCGACGAGAACACCGGCGATGTCTGTGCGCGCTATCCGGACCAGGGTTACTGCGGTGGCATGAGCAGCGTGAAGCAGGCCATCGATGACGCGAAGGCAGACTTCGCCCGCAGGGAAGATGCCCGTCTCAACCCGGCGCCCGATATCGACGATTTGCGCCTCATGTTGATCCATCGCGCGCAGGAAGGTGGTGCCACTCGCCCCGAGACCTGGTACCTCTCGCTGAAGGATACCGATGGCAAAGACGTCGACCCATCGCAGGGTTTCCTCGCAAGGGCGAGTTCCGCCACGATCACGCTGCTTCCGATCAGCGCGATGCCAGAGGTCAAGGGCACCGTATTCGCCACCCGCTTGAATATCGGGCAGCCCCTGCGGCGCCAGGACGGCGATTACGACGTGAGCTATGGGGTATGGACGATGGGCTCGGGGAGAATGGGCGGCGTGGGCAACGATTTGCGCGTAACCCACGACGCCAACGGATGGCACGTCGTAGCCGTCCTGGGCAGGGACATGATCTGACGGCCTCCCTCACTTGCCCCCGAACATTCCCGATGTAACGATCGGCCGCACGAACCGGTTGATCATGCTGGCATCGGTGTTGACCGAGAAGTATGCGATGACCAGGTCGCGCTTCGGTGATACATACAGGCCCTGTGCCATCAGGCCGCTTTTCCACATGTCGCCGTCGGGCCAGATAGCGTCCCATTGCTGGCTGTTGCTGGTCATCGCGTCGTCGCGTAGCCAATCCACGAAAATGGGGCCGTCGAATCCTTTTCGGAAGAATTCCCTGGAGCGGACCCCCTTGCGGATGCGCTCGAGGATCTCGGGCGTGACGACCTGCTCCGATGCCACCTTGTTCCAGCTTGGGGTGTAGAGCATGCCGAAGCGGGCGACGTCGCGCAGCCGGCTCGAGACGATGCCGTGCGCGATCGCCACGCCGTCGGGCGTGGTGCTGACCAGCAAGGGTGCCTCGGTGCCTAGCTTCGACCAGATGTGGTGGTCGACATACTGCGACCAGCGTTCGCCCGTCACGGCTTCGGCGAGGTAGACCAGCACCTCGGTGCACGGCGAGCCGTAGTCGAACGTCAAGCCAGGTTCGCGTTGCTTCTTCGCATCCTTCAGTACATCGAGCAGGTTCTCGGGCTTGTCCTTGTAGGGCATGCCGAACTCGGCGCGGAAGACGCGGACGGCGATGGAGTCCGGGTTGGCCCGGGTGTCCTTGTTTTCTTCGGAATCAAGGCCCGGCGTCATGTCCATCACGTCGCGTACCTTCACGTTCTCCCAGCCCGAGCCGCGCAACGCCGGCAGGTACGATCCGATGGTTTTGTCCTGGTCGATCTTGCCGGCGCTGACCAGCTGCTCGATGACGAGGCCGGGTAGCGTCTTGGCCACGGACATCCACAGATGGTTATCGGTCGGCTGCATCCCCACGTATTTCTCGTACACCACCTGCCCATGGTGGACGACGATGAACGCTTGCGCGTAGCCCTCGGGGTGGACCATGAACTGGTCGAGCGTCAGGGTGCCCAGGCGGCCGGTATCGGCCTTGATCCTGCCGATCGCCGGGTTGATCGCCAACGGCAGCGCACGGGGTGGCTGGCGGTTGGGAACCACCGCCGTGGGCAGGCTCTCCGACGTGCGCAGGTTCAGCCAGACCGACACATCACCGCCCGCCAGCCAGGCCGAGAGGTTGCGTTCCGCCACGGCTGCCTTTGACTCGTCGAGGGTGAAGCCGTTCGCGAAACGTGCGATGGGGCTGCGCGCCGGGGGTGCCTTGCCCTCCTGCGCGCTAACGCCGCCTGAGGCGACAAGCGCGGCGAGCGCCCCCGATACAACCCAGCGCGAAAAACCCGGGCCAGCGAGCTTCATGGATCGTTCTCCCTCTATCCCCTGCGATCGGGCGCGCCAACGCCGGCGCAGGGCCGTCGAGGCGTGGGGAACGCTATATCACAGGCGCCTGGGATGGGCTTACGTATTTAGACCTAACGGCGGTACCGCTCCGGGTGCGCCACGATCTCCCGCTGCACCGCTTCGGCGTCGGGCCCGGCCACGCGCGCGGCATCGCGCACTGCCTCGACCGAAACCCCAAGCACAAGGCTCCACAACTGCAGCCCACCTTCATCGGCGGCGTCGACGGTATGCACCTGGTTGGGCAGGCCTGAATCGATGTCGTCTTTCACAGCGCGCACGTGGGTAGCCGGTACGCCTCCAGTGGGCCTTTTGCTACGTAGAAGTACGGTAAAGGCGCCACCAACGGCGTCTACACGCCTGTCGACGTCTCCACGCTGGCCAGTGCATCGGCCAGCTGCTTCAGCGAATACGGTTTCTTCAGCAACCGAAAGCCGTGGCCGGGGTTCTTCGACAACAGCTCGCTGTACCCGCTGGTCAGGATCACGGGCAGCCTGGGGTAGTTCACGCGGATGGCGAGGCCAAGGTCCAGCCCGCTCACGCCGGGCATCACCACGTCGGAAAACACCGCGTGGAAGCGGGCGGCGTCCTTGCGCAGCTCGTCGAGGGCACTTTCGGCGTTGCGGGCCAGCACCACGCCGTAGCCGAGGCTGGCGACGGCGCCCACCGCGAAGTCGGCCACGTCGGCGTTGTCTTCCACCACGAGGATGGTCCGGCCGGCCCCGTCGGTGGGCGGGTGGCCGGTCATGTCCACGCTGTGCTCCGTCGGCTGGTCGGTCAGCGGCAGATAAAGCGTGAAGGTGGTGCCGTATCCGGGCACGCTGGTCACGTCCACTTCGCCTTCGGATTGCTTCACGAAGCCAAACACCTGGCTCAGGCCCAGGCCGGTGCCGGCACCCACGGCCTTGGTGGTGAAGAAGGGTTCGAAGATGCGGCCCAGCACGTCGGCCTCGATGCCGGCACCGGAGTCGCGGATATGGATGGCCAGGAAGGGCCCCTTCAGCGGCCCGGCCATGCGCACGGCCGGCACGCCGGCCACGGGCTCGAGGGTGATGGTGACTTCACCGGTGCCGTTCGTGGCATCGCGCGCGTTGGCGGCGATGTTGATCAGTGCCGTATCGAACTGGCTGCGGTCGAGCAGCACGGGCAGGCGGCGCTCCGGCAGGGCCATGCGCAGCGCCACGCGCTCGCCGAGCACGGTGGCGAGGATGGTGGTGAGCGCGCGCACGCCGTCGCCGGCATCGAACACTTCCGGGGAAAGGCTCTGCCGCCGCGAGAAGGCCAGCAGCTGCGCGGTGAGCCTGGCGGCGCGTTCCGACGCACCGCTGATGGCGTGGAGGAACTTCACCTTCGGGTCGCCGGCCGGCCACGCGGGCAGCAGCATGTCCACCGAGCCGGTGATCACCTGCAGCAGGTTGTTGAAGTCGTGCGCCACGCCACCGGTGAGCTGGCCCATGGCCTCGAGCTTCTGCGACTGGCGCAGCTGCTCGCGCGCCCGCACCAGCTCGAGGTGGGCCTCGCGCGCTTCCTGCGTAATCGCGGCCACCTGCCGCACGTGCAGGTCACGCTCGGCCACTTGTTCGGTTTGTTCCGTTACGGCGCAGATGATGCCCGCGACGCCGCCGTGCGCCATGCGCAGGGGCGAATACGAGAATGTCCAGAAGGTTTCGCGCGGCGTGCCGTCGCGATCCATCATCAGGCGCAGGTTCTTGAAGCTGCGGTGGCGCCCCGCGAACGCATCGTCGATGGCCTCGGCCACGTCGGCCCAGACATCCGCCCACACCACGTCCAGGCGGTTGCCCATGGCGCCATGCAGCTTGCCGCCGAGGAAGGGCAGGTAGGCGTCGTTGAAGAAAAACGCCTTTTCCTCGGCGCCCCAGGCGATCCACAGCGGCTCCGGCGAATCCATGATCATCGACAGCACGGTGCGCAGTTCCACCGGCAGGTCGAGGTCGCGGTGCGCATGGGCCCAGTCACTATCCTGCAGGAGCTGGTACGCCAGTTGCGCGGGTGAGGTGACGGGCAGGGGGAAGGGGAGCATGGGTGCCTGGCGCGGGGCGACGGCACAGGGTAACGCACCATCGCCCGCGCCGGGGTGATCAGGGCAGGGGGTTGCCGCCTGTCACGCCATAGGTTTCACCGGTGGTGAAGCTGGATTCGTTGGAGGCGAGCAGCACGTAGAGCGGCGCGCACTCCACCGGCTGGCCAGGGCGTTTCAACGGCACCGACGAGCCAAACTCCTTGATCTTGTCCATCGGCTGGCCACCCGACGGCTGCAGCGCGGTCCAGACCGGGCCCGGCGCGACGGCGTTCACGCGGATGCCGCGCTCCGCCACCTGGCCGGCCAGTGCCTTCGTGAAGGCCACGATGGCGGCCTTCGTCGAGGCGTAGTCGAGCAGGATGGCCGAGGGGTCGTACGACTGGATCGAAGCCGTGTTCACGATGGTGCTGCCCTTCGGCATGATCTCCAGCGCGTGCTTGCACAGCCAGAACAGCGCGTAGACGTTGGTCTTGTACGTGGCGTCGAACTGCTCGGAGGTGATGTCCTCGATCGTCGACTGATGCGTCTGCTTGCCGGCCACGTTGGCGAGGATGTCGAGGCCACCCATCACGTCGGCCGCCTGCTTCACGAGGGAGCGGCAGAAGGATTCATCCTTCAGGTCACCCGGGATGCCCTTGGCCGTGACGCCTTCCTTCTCCAGCAGCGCGATGACTTCCTTGGCGTCCTGCTCTTCCTCGGGCAAGTAGTTGATGACCACATGAGCACCTTCCCGCGCGAACGCGATGGCCGCCGCGCGGCCGATGCCGCTATCGCCGCCGGTCACCAGGGCACGACGGCCCTTGAGCCGGCCGTGGCCCTTGTAGCTGGCTTCACCGTGGTCGGCCGGCGGCTGCAGCTTGTGCACCGTGCCAGGCGCGGATTGCTTCGGTGTGTCGAACGGCGGGCCGGGATAGCGGGTGGTGGGGTCGGTGAGCTTGGAGGTGTCGAAGGGCTCGGTCATGGGGGTCTCCGCGAGTAAAACCCAACCCTAGGTCGCGCGGTGTCCCGAGGATGTCCACGCCAGCGCTCGTTGCGTTCACCCCATCGTGGCGAACTCGGCAGGTCACCGGTACGCCTTCACCCAAGTGCACGGCGTTTCACCCGGCGCGGACACCTCGCTCCCATGTGGCTCGCCATCGTGCATGTTCATTCCCCCGCCCGGACATGCCATGAAAGCTCTCGTATACAACGGCCCCAAGGATGTCGCCATCAAGACCGTCCCTGATGCCGTCATTGAAAAGCCGACCGACGTCCTTGTGCGCATCACCACCACCAACATCTGCGGTTCCGACCTCCATATGTATGAAGGCCGCACCAGCGTGGAGAAGGGCAAGATCCTCGGCCACGAGAACATGGGCGAGGTGATCGAGGTTGGTGACGCGGTGGATCGCGTAAAGGTCGGCGACCGGGTGGTGCTGCCGTTCAACATCGGCTGTGGCTTTTGCCGCAACTGCGAAGCAGGGCTCACCGGTTTCTGCCTGACCACCAACCCCGGCAGTGCTGGTGCGGCCTACGGCTTCGCTGAGATGGGGCCCTACAGTGGCGGCCAGGCGGAGTTGCTGCGTGTACCGTATGCCGACTTCAATTGCCTCGTGCTGCCGGAGGACGCCAGCGAGAAGGAACTCGACTACGTTCTCCTCTCCGACATCTTCCCCACCGGCTGGCATGCCACCGTGCTCTCGGGCCTGCAGCCTGGCGAGAACATCGTTATCTACGGCGCGGGCCCGGTTGGCCTCATGGCCGCGCTATCGGCGCGCATCCAGGGTGCCGCGGGAGTCATCGTCGTCGACCGCCATCCTGATCGCCTGAAGCTCGCCCAGAAGCTCGGCGCCACTGTGGTCGATGATTCCAAGGGCGATCACGTGCAACAGATCCTTGAGCTCACCAAGGGCGGTGCCGATCGCGGCTGCGAATGCGTGGGCTACCAGTGCCACGACCATCACGGCCACGAGCGCCCCAATGCCACCATGAACGACCTGGTGGCTTCGGTACGGCCCACCGGTGGACTCGGCGTGGTCGGTGTGTTCGTACCCCAGGACCCGGGCGCCGAAGATGGCCTCGCCAAAGAGGGAAAGATCGCCTTCGACATGGGTAGCTTCTGGTTCAAGGGCCAGTTCATGCGCACGGGGCAGGCCAACGTGAAGCACTACAATCGGCGGCTACGTGAGCTGATCCACAAGGGCAGGGCGAAGCCGTCGGAGATCATCTCCCACGAACTGGGGCTCGACGAAGCGCCGAACGCCTATCGCAACTTTGATGATCGCAAGGATGGCTGGACTAAGGTGGTGCTGCATCCGGGCCAGCGTTGATGAAGTGATCCAGCAACCACCGTCCGGCGGGCCCGGGCAGCTTGTCCGCGGGGTAGACGGCCTGGAACGGCATCAGCCCCGCGGCAGGCCCTTCGAGCGAGACGCGTACCAGCCGGCCTTCGTCGAGATCCTGCCGCACCATCCACATCGGCATGTGGCCCCACCCGAGGCCACCGCGTAGCAGCGCATGCTTTGCGCCCATGTCCGCAAGGCGCCATACGTTTTTTGCCTGTACGCCGTAGTCCGTGCCGTCTGTCAGGGCCGAGCGATCGGTGAGAACGAGTTGGGTTTCGTCGAGTACATCGCGCAGGGCCACGGGCGTGCGGCCATCGGCAAGGCGCGAGCCGGGCGCCACGACCGTCACGATTTCTTCGGCGAACAGCCGTTCGGCGGCGAGGCCTGGCGGCACGAAAGGCAAGGTGCCGCTGATGCCGAGCGTGCAGGCGCCGGAGAGCACGAGTTCTGCCACGCGACCGAGCGCTTCCACGTGCAGGCGGAGCGGCGTGGAGGGGAACTGCTGTTTGAAGTTGCGCAGTGCCGCGGTGAGGCATGGCTGCGGGAACATCACGTCGACGACGATGGCGAGTTCCGCTTCCAGGCCTGCGGAGAAGCTGCGGGCCTTGGCCTTGAGGGCGTCCGCCGCCGCGACGATGCGCCGTGCGTCGGCCAACAGGTTTTCGCCCTGCATGGTGAGGCGGGGGTAGCGGCCTACGCGTTCGAATAGCGAAACGCCGAGCTGCGCTTCAAGGTTGGCCATCGTCTGGCTGACGACGGATTGGGCGCGGCCGAGCGCACGCCCAGCCGCCGAGAAGCTGCCTGTATCGGCAGCCGCGACGAAGGTACGCAGGTGATCAAGAGAGACGCCATCCAGCAATGTATCACCCTCGCCGATAGGTTCCATCGAATCATATAGGCTTCCGCGAGGGCCGCGGTGCTCCTAGCCTGCAAGGCAAAAGGAGCCAGTCATGTCCCGATCCCTGCTCATCACCGGCGCGTCCGGCTTTGTCGGTGGCGCGCTAGCCCGGCACTTCAGTGCCGAGGGCGCGTCGGTCCGCGGCCTTGCCCGATCCGACCATGCTGCCGCGTCGCTAGAACGCCTTGGCCTGCGCCCGGTCCGCGGCGACCTCGAGGCCGACCTCGCGCCCGTGATCGAGGCCGCCCTCCAGGCGGACGTCACGATCCATGCCGCGCAGGTGGCCTTTGAGCGCGAGCCGTTCGTACTGCAGGCCCTGTGCGAAGCGTTGGCGGGGAGCGGCAAGGCGCTTATCTTCCTTTCGGGCAGCGGGGTCTTCATGCAACGCACGCAGGGCGCGTGGAGCTCCGACACCTTTGCGGAGCACGACGCTTTCGTTCCCGAGCCGTTGGCCCTGCACCGCGTCGTCGCCGAGAACATTGTTCGCGCGGCAGGAGACAAGGGCCTGCGCGCCATGGTGATTCGCCCGCCCGTCATCTGGGGCCCCGGCGACAACGGCCCCGTGGCCAGCATTTATCGCTCCGTGGGGCTGACCGGCAGCGCCTGTTATATCGGCGAAGGCCTGGCGGCTTATTCCAACGTGCACGTCGACGACCTGTGCAGGCTGTTCGCGCTGGCGATCGAGAAGGGCACGCCGGGCGCCGTGTACCACGCCGCGGGCGGCGAGATCCCTTATCGATGGATCGCGCAGGCGGTGGCCGGCGATCTTGGCGTGCCGACGCGGAGCCTTTCAATGGACGAGGCGGGCGAGGTGTTCGGACCCTTTGGCGCCTTGTTGCAATCCGCGAACAGCCGCTCGCGCGATCCGCGCACGCGCATGGAACTGGGCTGGCGCCCGGAACACACCGACCTCCTTTCACAGATCGGCGAGCCGCGGCTGCGCGCGCTCGCCGCGCATTCCCCCCTGGAGACAACGCATGACAACGCATGAAGGCAAGATCGCCATCGTCACGGGTGGCAAGCAAGGCATTGGGCGCGGTATCGCGGAACTGCTGGCGGCGCGCGGGGCGAAGGTTGTCCTCGTGAACCGCGAAGATGCCTCCGCGGTTGCCAGGGCGATCGGCCAGGGCGCCACCTCGGTCGCCGCCGACGTGGCGACAGAAGAAGGCTGGGCAACGGTTGCGCGCCATGTCGACGAGGCGCATGGGCGCGTCGACATCCTCATCCACGCGGCCGGCATCTACCCGCTGGCCACGCTCGACGAGATGACGCCCGAGGCATGGCGCCGCGTGATGGCCATCAACCTCGATGCCCACGTGATGGGTGCGCGAGCCATCGTACCGCTCATGCGCAAGGCCGGCGGCGGCGCCATCGTGGCAGTCGGCTCCGACGCGGTCGGCATGGTGACGCCGCCGGGCATGGGCTTCTCGCATTACGTCGCATCGAAGATGGGCGTCGTGGGCCTCGTGCGCGCCCTGGCGAATGAACTGGCCGCGGACAACATCATCGTCAACGCGGTGCACCCGGGCATCACCGATACGGAGGGCGCGAGTGGCATGCCGAACGAGCAGAAGGCGCAGGTATACATGATGCAAGCGATCAAGCGGTTGGGCACGCCCGCGGATGTCGCTGGGCCGGTGGCCTTCCTGACCAGTGACGATGCGCGGTTCGTCACCGGGCAGACGTTGGTGGTTGATGGTGGGTTGATGCGGGTGTGAGGTGCCACATCGCGATCAGGGCGCTGCCATGGCCGACGTCGGCGAGTCAGGTGCCTCAGGCGCGGACTTTTTCCAGTGCGGCCTGCAGGTGCGCGTCAATGGCTTCGAGGCGTGCCTTCGAGAAGGTCATGGTCATCGACAGCCAATAGAAGAGGATCATTGCGAAGCCAAACACACCGTCGAGCCAGGATAGCGCCTGATCGTCGAGGATGTGCTTCACCTGGTAATAGACCACGGCAATGACCGGAACAGCGCCGAGCGTAGAGATGTTGCCAGCAAGGATCGGAAGCTTCCCGGCGAAGCGGTCCCGCCGATACCGGGCCACGCTCGCGAATTTCTCGAGCACCGTGATCGGTTGTGCGGCGAGCCAGTCGCGGATCTCGACGTGGAATGGCAGGTCGTGATCAAGCTGCTTTGCGAAATCTTCCAGCGGTTTGAACAACGAGACATATTCGCTTCGCGAGAACCAAAGCCCGATGCCGAGGCCAAGAAGCTCCACCACGACGAGGCAAAGCAGCACGACGATTTCCGCCGTCGCGGAAAGGCTGAGGCGGGGTACCAGCAGCACGCCCAGCCACGAGATGAGAACGGCAAGTGTGGCCACGCGCGAAACGCGGCTCTTTTTCACCAGGGGTGCGTCGTAATCAGGGACGGCACTCAGCCGCCGGTTAAGCTCCGTGAAGCTCAACGGCGCAATGACAGGCTCGCCCACGAGGGCAAGCGTAGGCTCGCCCACCTGGGCGTCGTGGTCGAGCGCGACCGATGACGTCGTCATGTACCGTCCCCTGGTTGGTGGCCGGTGGTCCCCTGACGCACCCCGCCGCGGGCGACTATACCGATTCGGCGGGGTTGGCGCTGTAGGAGAAATCCTACGTCTTCACATTTGGGGGCTATCGCGCGCGAGCGCGCTCCCACAGGAG